>JAETNP010000033.1 GCA_021768185.1 Oscillospiraceae bacterium | reverse complement strand
TTCGCAATTTTGTTAATTTTCTTCTTGCATATTTCGCTTATTTGCGCTATACTATTTTCAAAGGCGGTGGAACATATGACAGTAGGAGAAAAAATCAAGAAAATCCGCACATTTCGAGGTATGACGCAAAAGGAATTGGGGCTGGCTATCGGCTTTGAGGAAAAGGGAGCGGATAACCGTATCGCCCAGTACGAAACGAATTACCGTGTGCCCAAGAGGGAACTGCTGGACAAGATTGCCCAGGCCCTGCGGGTAGAGTGTCAGAACTTCTATACCCTTCGACCCGGCTGTGCCGAGGACTTCATGCGGACGTTCTTCTGGCTGGACGAGGACAGCCCCGGCTCTATCCGTCTGTTTCAGCTCGTCCGCAACCCCGGCAAGATAGGGGCCTCCGATGATACCGCCGTCCGCTACAATGACACGGACGATTGGCCCGCTCAACCTCCCGTGGGTATTTACTTCAACTATGGCCTCGTTGATGATTTCATGCGGGAATGGCTCTTGCGCCAGCAGGAGCTACACGCCGGGGAGATTACCAGGGAGGAATACTTTGAATGGAAAATCAACTGGCCGAGTACCTGCGATGACGGGAAAGAATCGAAATACTATGTACCCTGGAGAAAAGAAAAATAGGGCAAGCAAAACCGCCCTGCTGAATTTGTCGTTCAGCAGGGCGGTTCGCTTGCCCTTTGCAATCATTCTCTTGTGTAACCGGGTTGAAATGAATAGTATCAATCCAGTATCACAAGGCAAAGTGACAGGTCAAAAACCCTGTATTCATGCGGGTTTGCGCCGTTTTGACGGTCATTCCCACTCAATTGTGCCCACCGGCTTCGGCGTCAGATCATACAGCACGCGGCACACTCCGGGCACCTCTGCCAGGATACGACTGGTGACCTTTTCCAGCACTTCCCAGGGGATCTCCGGCACGGTAGCGGTTATCGCGTCCACGGTATTGACAGCTCGGATAATGACCGGCCAGTCGAAGGCTCGCTTTCCATCCCGCACGCCGGTGGAGCGGAAATCCGGCACCACGGTAAAGAACTGCCAGATCTTCAGTCCTGCTGCCGCGATTTCCTCCCGCAGGATCGCATCCGACTCCCGCAGCGCGGCCAGCCGGTCCCGGGTAATGGCGCCCAAGCAGCGCACTCCCAGTCCCGGGCCGGGGAAGGGCTGGCGTTCCACCATGCTCTCCGGCAGGCCCAGCGCCCGACCGACCTCCCGGACTTCATCCTTAAACAGCAGCCGCAGGGGCTCCACCAGCTCAAATTCCATCTCTTCCGGCAGTCCGCCTACGTTGTGGTGGGCCTTCACCCCGTCGCTCTCCAGAATGTCCGGATAAATGGTCCCCTGGGCCAGGAAGGAGATGCCCTCCAGCTTCCGGGCCTCTTCATCGAACACTTTAATAAACTCGCCGCCGATGATCTTCCGTTTCCGCTCCGGCTCATCCACCCCGGCCAGCAGGTCCAAAAAGCGGTCCGCAGCGTCCACATAGATAAGGTTCGCGTCCATCTGGTCCCGGAACACCTCGATCACCTGCTCGCTCTCGCCCTTGCGCATGAGCCCGTGATTCACATGGACGCAGACCAGCTGCTTTCCAATGGCCTTAATGAGCAGCGCCGCCACCACCGAGGAGTCCACGCCGCCGGAGAGGGCCAGCAGCACTTTCTTATCCCCCACCTGGGCCCGGACCGCCTCCACCTGTTCCGCAATAAAGGCCTCTGCCAGGGCCGGGGTATTGATCCGTTGCATTTCCGCAGGCCGCATGTTCTTATTCATCATGATCCTCCCGATTTTTATATTTTATTCCCTTTGTCCAATATGCCCTTATTATACCTGACAGGCGTTCAAATTTCAAGAGAATCGTTATCACCGGCACATAAGCTTTCAGCCTCCCGGAGCAGTATGCCTGCAATACGAGCGAACCGCCAGGAACGCAAACAGCGGAATCTCAATAGCACAGGCCCCAATCATGGCATAGGGCGTCCAGACCGCCAGCCCGCCCAAGTTCAAGAACTGGAAGTCGGTCACAGCATAGAGAACGCTGGCTTGGATGCTGGTGCTGCTGGCGGGGAGAATGCTGCACAGCCACGCAGACAGCGTTTCCGGCGCCGTCATGGAGACCACGGTCGGCGCGATGCAGAACACCAGTCCGGAGGCCAGAGACGCCGCAGCGGTTCTGCACTTGGCGGAGAGAAACAGCGTAAAGCTCACGGACGCCAGCACCGAGAGCAGGCCGGCGGCGGCAAAAAGGCGCTGCAGCTCCCCAATGTTCATGTCCGCCAGGGTCACAATAGAGTACATCATTTGAATAGAGGTCTCCGTACATTCCCATCCAAACAGACTGTTTGCCGTCAAAAGATATGCGGCGGCACAGATCAAAAACGCGGCTCCGCTGACGAGAAGAGCGGCCAGCACCTTTGCCGATCCCAGTTCAGCCCTGCCGTGCCGGGTACAGCGCAGGATATCATCCGCGCCGGACTGGTAACCGGCGGAGAACGCCGGCGCGGCGATCACCACACAGAACAGCAGCACCAGAAACCCCATGATATTCTGGTAGTCCATAATGGCGGAGTTCATACCCGGATAGACCTCGAAGGGCTTCTCCACCTGCCGGTACATTTCCGCAGCTCTGTGCTGGGCCGCCGGGCTGTCCGGCTGTTCCGTCTCCATGAGAGAGACGATCCGGGCCTCGCAGATGGAATAGTAATCGTCGAGCCGCGCCGGGTCGATCTCCATAATGGACGGGGCCATGCCGGTGTCCGGGTCGGCAAAGGCCTCCTTGACGCCGTGGAGCAGCGGCGCGATGGGCAGGATCTCCCGCTCATAGACCCCCTCCGGCAGGTTGTAAGATTCCGTCACACCGTATGCCGTCAGGCAGGCCTGGTAGGTCTCGACGGCCTCCCGCACCCGCTCCGGCGCAACAACGCCGGCGGCGTCCGCCTGCCGCTTCTTTTCGTAGGCGACCGACGCCAGCCCGGTCAAACGGACCTCATTTCCCGCCTCGTCCGTATCATTGCTGTAACAGTAGGTGACCG
This sequence comes from Oscillospiraceae bacterium, assembly GCA_021768185.1. Taxonomy (GTDB): domain Bacteria; phylum Bacillota; class Clostridia; order Oscillospirales; family Oscillospiraceae; genus Pelethomonas. The sequence continues at coordinate 26,935 of JAETNP010000033.1, read as the reverse complement.
GCAGCCAGGCCAGCAGGATGGAGAACGCCAGCGCCAGCGCCAGCAGGACCCAGGTAAGCCTGGATTTCATGACCCGCTTCAATTCCAAATGCAAAATCCTCATTTACTGCTCCCTCCCTTCACTTTCTTCCCCGCCCTGGGGGGACAGCCATAAATACAGATCCTCCAGGCGGGGGGCGGCGGCAGAGCTGCCATTGCAGGGCTGATCCGCCAGATAGCGGATGGAGACGCTCCCTCCGCACTCGTTCCGCACGCCGACGATCCGGAACCTGTCCTCATATTCCGGCACGGCGTCCGCCGGGATTGTGCAGTTCCACACCTTGCCCTCCGCCAGCCCGACCAGATCCTCCGTTGTCCCGGTGGCCAGCAGCCTGCCGTCCCTGATGATCGCGTGGCAGGCGGCAATGTATTCCACATCGGGGACGATGTGGGTAGAGATCAGGACGATCCGGCCGTGGGCAAACTCCGACAGCAGATTCCGGAAGCGCACCCGCTCCCCGGGATCCAGCCCCCCGGTGGGCTCATCCAGGATCAGAACCGCCGGGTCGTTCAGCAGCGCCTGGGCGATGCCCACCCGGCGCTTCATGCCGCCGGAGAGCCTGGCGATCTTCTTGCCGCGGACATCCAGCAGGGAGACCCGCTCCAGCAGCTCCCGGATCTTCTCCCGGCTCCGCCGCTCCGGAAGCCCTTTCAGCGCGGCGGCATAGGCCAGGTAGTCCTGGACCGTGAACTCCTGGTAAAAGCCGAACTCCTGGGGCAGATAACCGAGGACGTTCCGGTACTGTTCTCCCAGCGTCTGGATGGGGACGCCGCCGTACATCACCTGTCCGGAGGAGGGCGGCATGATTCCGGCAATCATCCGCATCAAGGTGGTCTTACCTGCCCCGTTGGCCCCCAGCAGGCCCCAGACCCCCGGCGTCAGCTTCAGGCTGATGTCATTGACCGCGGTCTTGTCCTTGAACCGCTTGGAAACGTGGTCGATCAGCAATTCCATATGAAAACTCCTTTCCTGCCGGTATACGCCTGCCGCGCATATTGTTTTACCGGCGATAAAACCAACGGCGCTCCCGCCCTGGCACAGTCATTGTACCAAAAGCAGGAGCGCCGTTTCCGCGTTCCCTCTCACAGGAAGCCTCTTTTTTCCTGCGGATTTTCTTACGATTTCCCTACAATCCTTTACTCGCCAGGATTTTGTCAAACTTCTTTTCCGACAGGATCTCATGGGTCACCAGCTGCCCGTCATAGAAAAGCGAAAAGGCCGTAAAAGGCGAGGGCGCGTTCTGCGCCTCTTCCCGGCTCCGGATATGGACAGCCTGAAAGACGGCGTTCCGCTCCTTCGCCATATTCTCCAGCAGCGGCACGTACTTCGCCGTAAACGGGCACTGATCTGTGTAATACAGCACAAATCCCTTCGGCATATCCCCGTGATCCCGCACCGTCTTCCGGAACCGGGGCCGCTCCGCGCCTGCCCCGAAAGGCAGGTACAGCAGCTCGAAACGGGACTCCAGGCTGTCCGCCGTCACGAATCCCCTATGCCGCATATATCCTGGGTCGGCAAGAAAGCCCATTTTCTTTTCGGAGGACAGGATCACAAGCCCCGCCTTCCCCTTCGCCCTGCTGTCCTCGATACAGGCATTGAGCAGGAGGTTCGCATATCCGTGTCCCTTGAGCTGCCCGGACACCCACAGGCAGTTGATATACACAAACCCCTCCGCCTCGACGGGCGCCCAGGCATATTCGGCGGGAATATACTCAATAAAGCATTTTCCCCGAACATTGCCCTTTAAGAAGACAAGTCCCTCGTCCAGCCGCTCCTTCAGCCAATTCTTTTTGGACATGACCTGCACGTCCTTGTTGTTCGAGATAGCACAGCAGATGTGCTCCTGCTCCAGATTATCGCGGGTCAGCTTCACAAGTTCCATGCGATGATTTCCTCCAAAGATCATAAAATAGGGAGCGCCACCGTAAAGACCGTCAGGCCGTCCTCGCTTTCCGCCGAGATCGTCCCCTTATGGAGCGTGACGATCTGCCTGGCGACGGCGAGGCCCAGCCCGGCCCCGCTGGAGCTGCGCCCCGCGTCCAAGCGGTAAAACTGCTCAAAGATCCGCTCCAGCTTTTCCTTGGGGATCGCTGCGCCCCGGTTGGAAAATTTCAGCGTCACGCAGTCCGCGCCGCGCTCCGCCGCGATGACGATCTCGCTCCCGCTGCAGCTGTAGAGCGCCGCGTTGCGCAAAAGGTTGTCAAATACCCGCTGCATCTTGTCCCCGTCGCACTGCAGCGTGATGTCGTCCGCGGCCTCCAGGCGGCAGGTCAGATTCTTTTTGTTCAGGACCGGCTGGAACTCATACACGAGCTGCTCCAGCAGGCGGGTCAGATTGATCTCACTGTACTGCAGCGTGATGCTGGACAAGCTGTATCGTGCAATTTCCAGGAACTCGTTGATCAGCTCCTCCAGTCTTTCCGCCTTGGACAGGGAGATGGCGAGATACCGTTCCCGCAGCTCCTCGGAGAGCTGCTTCTCATCCCGCAGCAGATTCAGATAGCTGATGGAAGAGGCCAGGGGCGTTTTCAGGTCGTGGGCCAGGTACATGACCAGATCGTTTTTCCGCTGCTCGGCCAGGAGCATATCGCTTTTCTGCCGGTCCATGGCGCGCTTCGCCAGATTGATTTTCCGCTCGATAGGAAGCAGCTCCGGGGGCAGGGAAATTTCCCCGGGCGCGTCCTGAAGCAGGGCGTCCATACCCCGGCTGACGTTTTCAAAATACCCCGTGAGCCAGCGGAGGAACAGCCAGAACAGCCCGGCGGACACCAGCAGAAAGGACAGCAGAAGGATGGCGTCCATATGGCTGCGAAAAATCCGTTCATACAGCCGGAGCGCGGCGTCATATTGCATACCCAGGATATTTTGAAACAGCATGACCATCCCGTTGGCAAAGCTGCCGCGCAGCAGGATGGAATATGTGAAATAGATCACAGCGGCGGCGGCAGCCAGCACCCCGATGGTCCGGAGAAAGATTTTAATGCGGAGCTGCCGGAAATCCTCTTTATTTTTCAATGGTATAGCCAACCCCCCATACCGTTTTGATGAACCTGGGGCTTCTGGCGGGCTCGTCCATCTTCTCCCGCAGCCGCCCGATGTGGGCCATGACGGTGTTGCTGCTTTGCAGGAACTTCTCCCCCCACACCGCCTCAAATAACTCCTCGGAGGGGACGACGACGCCCTGGTGTTCGCAGAGGTACCAGAGGATGGAAAACTCGATGGGCGTCAGCTGCAGTTCTCTTCCGAACAGGGAGCACCTGCGGTTGTCCATATTGATGGTGAGCCCGCGGATATCGTATTCACGCACCGGCTCGTCCTGCCTTTTGGCGGAATTGTTGTAGCGCATATACCGCCGCAGCTGGGTCTTTACCCTGGCTGTGACCTCCAGGGGATTAAAGGGCTTTGTGATGTAGTCGTCGGCCCCGATGGTCAGCCCCATGATTTTATCCCCGTCCGCCGCCCTGGCGGTGAGCATGATAATGGGATAATAGAACTTCTCCCGGATTTTCCTGCAAATTTGAAAGCCGTCCGCGTCCGGGAGCATCACATCCAGAATGGCCAGGTCCAGGTCCGTATGCGCGATGCACTCCAGAGCTTCCGCGCCGGTATAGCATTTATGGACTGTGCAGCCGTCGCTCACAAGATAAAGCTCCAGCACGTCGGCCAGTTCCTTTTCGTCGTCCGCTACCAGGATGTGGATACTCATACAGCCGCCCCCTGTTCTGATGCCATAGGCCCTTTTTGCAGCCCGCCCCAAAAAGCTTTCCTTGCCATTATAGCAGGATAATTTATGTTTTTCCTCCGTTTTTTCTATGGAATTTCTTAAGATTTTCCTGCGATGGATGCAGCCCAAACCGTCCGCCGTCAAAAAGCAGGGAAGAGCGGCGGCATTGATTTCTCAAAACCGCCGCTCTTCAGAAACTTAAGAACGTTTGGTGATCTGGGTATGCTGACGCCGGTATGTATCGTTGTCCTTTTGCTTCAGCTCCCGCTCCACCTGGGCCAGCTGCCGTTCCAGGGACTTGATCCTGGCCTCGTCCGTCTCTGTGCCAAGCCGCTGTTCCAGCTCCTGCCGCTCCCTTTTCAGTTTTTCGATCTCACGGTCCACCCTGTCGGTATTGCCAACCCAGACCTCGTCTTTTTCGCCGTCCGTCCTCTCCGGGTTATCCGCCGCCCGTTCGGGGTCGTCGAAATAGATCCTGGGCTGGCCGTCCTCGTCCCTGCCCATCCAGTAGAGGCCGGACGGCTCCCGCTTTTCCTCCGGGACGTACTCATCCGCCGCCGGCTTCGGGGACCGGACCGCCTCTTCGGCATTTTGAACCTCGGGTACTCCAAGCGTCTTTCCGGCCGCTGCCAAAACAGCACCGGCGCTTATGCTGGAAACAGGCGTCATAGGTTGTTCCTCCCTGATCTGTATTGCTTGCATCCATCTGCGGATTCCGGACGGACCAAGCGCTCTTTCCCCCAGCTTATCAATCAGAGAACACCAATTCAAGGCCTTTGCCGTGAAATGCGCCCTGGATGTCATGAAGTGCGGCGCGAGCTCCGCGGTCACGGCGCCGCGTCTATCCGATCAGCTTCCTCAGCCACCGGAAGTCCTCCCCGCCTGCAATCCTGCACAGATACCACAACCCGCCCAGCAGCAGCAAATAACATCCGCCGACAAGGAGCCCGCCGTCCGCCCGCGCGGCTATGCAGGCGGCGGCCGCCGTACAGGCCGCGGCCAGCGCCGGTTTCCCTATGGTCAGCCGGATGCCCGACACCCGCACCAGCCGCCGCAGGCTCAGCGCGAAATTGACCAGGTGGGACGCGGCGAAGCTGACGTAGTACCCGCCCAGCCCCAGCCTGGGCAGCAGGACCCATAAAAACACCACGTCCAGGAAAGACGTCAGGGTGTTGTACCGCGCGTTGGCGTTCTGCTGTCCCAACCCCTTGCACATAGCGTCCACCAGAGCGTCCACATAGAGCATAGGCACAAAGGGGGCATACAGCCGCAAGAGACCGCTCACCTGCCGGTTCTGGTAGAGCAGATCCCCCAGCTCGTCCGCCAGGGCAAACAGCATCCCGCCCGCACACAGGCCGAACAGCATCGCCGCCCGCAGGCCCTTTTTGGCCAGATACCGCACCCGCTCCCGGCTGCCCCGGGCGGCGCACCGGGAGAACTCCGGCACCAGCAGTTCCGCCAGGGAGAACAGGACCGCCGCAGGGAACATCAGCACCGGAAACACCATGCCTTTGATCATGCCGTAGTCCGCCATCGCGTTCACGGTGCCGGCAAACAGCGCCAGCTGCCGGGGGATGATCAGGTCCTCGATGGTGTTCAGTCCGGAGCGCAGCGTGTCGGCTACCGCCAGGGGCAGGGCCACCTGCAGGATGCGGCCATAGGGCGGCCGTCCGCGGGTCCTCCTTCCGGCGGTTATCCTCTGCATGACCAGCAGCGCCAAAAAGCCCAGCGCGTCAGCCGCGCAGCTGCCCGCCGCCACGGCAAGAGCGGCCTGCCCGGAGTCTGCGCCCGCCCACCGGGCGAGCAGGAGGAAGGTAACGGCCATAGAGCACCCCTGCTCCAGGAAAGCCACGGCCACAGTGCTGCCCACCCGCTTCACGGCGGTAAAATAGCCGGTCATAACGCCGTGGAGGCATTTGACCGGCAGGAACAGCGCAAACAGCCGCAGCGCGGCGGCGGCAGCCTGGTCGCCGATCCACACCGCACACAGCCAGGGCGCGGCGCACCACAGAGCAGCAGCCGCCGCGCCGCCGAAAAGGAGGCTGTACTGACAGCAGCCGGCCAGGACGCCGGAGAGATCGCCGGCCTTTCCCCGGCCCAGCTCCCCGGCGGAGAGGTAGGTGGCGCAGGTGCGTATGCCCGCCGACCCCACGGTGAAGGACAGAGCAGCGACGGAGAGGACCAGCTGCAAAAGACCGATCCCCGCCGCGCCGATTCGTCCGGAAAGGTAGACCTGGAAGCTCATGCCGGCCAGCCGCAGAAGGAAGTTCGCGCCGGTCAGGAGCATCGTCTGGTAGAAGATCTCGTTGCCCTTTTTCATATCCACACCCCCATACATATATATGGGGGCAAACCGCTAACATGCGGACCGCGCGGCGGTGAGGCTTATGAGGCCGCTCCTTCCGTCAGCTTTTCCCACAGGGCGGTGAAGCCCGCCTGGAGGGCGGGGTCCTCATCCTCTCTCCAGAACCCCCGGCGGCCGATGAACAGCCGGGAGTACAGCACGTTGCTGTCTCCGGAGATCGTCCCGCCGAAGAGATCGTAGCTGTAATCGCCCAGGTCCAGCCCCGCCAGCACCGGGCACTCGTCCCAGGCCAGTACGGAGTTCTCCACGGAATCGTCGCCCTCCTCCGGCAGGGAGCCGTCCAGGCGGCAAAGGGTGTGGAACTCCTGCTGGAACGCCGCCGGGTCCTCCAGCAAAAACAAAAAGCTCTCCTGGTCTCCCACATCGGCCAGCAGCGACACCATGGTCGCGATCTGGGAAGCCCCATCCGAAGTCATGAGGGCATTGGACGTCATCTGCCCCGTGGCGTCGGTCACCGGCGACCCCGCCGCCGCCAGGGCGCTCTCATCCAGTCCGGCGGAGACGTACTGCCGCAGCTCCACCAGCACCTTGCCGTCTCCGTTCAGGTCCTCCGTCAGCCCGGCAAGGGCCTCCTCCAGCGCGGCGGCGGCGTCCTCCGGCAGGGGCATCTCCCCCACATAGGCCACCTGGACATCCGGCGTCACCCGGTTGACGATGGGCCAGACAATGCTGACAATAACCGCTGCCAGGAGCACCACAGCGCCCACATGCCACTTGTGGTAGTACCACCAGTTTTTCCGCTTCTCCGCTTTGGTCAGTTCCACAGGGGCGTCCGGTTTGACGTCCTGATATTTTTTCTTCAGATATTCGCTCGCCATGTTTTACCTCCTATTCCCGCACGCGCACCCATACCCGCATCTCGCCCTCTCCCCGGTTGGCCCACGCGTAGTAAGGAATCAGCCGCAGCGTGACCGGGCGGGTTTTTCCGGGCGCGTAATCCGTATACAGCGGGCCGTCTTCTCTTTCCTCCCGCAGGCCCGGGACCTCCAGCGCCGTCATTTTCTGCCCGCAGATCTCAGCCGGCACGGCTTCGGCCTCGTTCAGCCGCCGTGCGTCCGCAAGGAGCAGATGCAGGTCCGGGCCATTGTCCGCCTCCTCCATGCAGTAGGTGACGGGGCCCCGGGTAAAGGCGGCCTTGCCAACGTCCTCCCGGACGCGGCGGTCCGCCGCACGCATCCGGATCTCCATAGGAAAGTCCAGTGCGACCTCGTCCCCCTCCCGCCAGAGGCCGGTCAGGCAGCAGTACCCCTCCCGGTCCGTCCGGCTGATCTCTGCGGGATAAGCAATACCGGGGGACCTGCACCAGCCGGGCAGCCGGAAGGCCAGGGTGCAGGCCGCCGGAGCGTCCGTATGCACGGTCATCCTCGCGCGGCCCTCCCAAGGGAAGCCGCTCTCCATAACCAGCCGCAGGACGCCCGTCTCTGTTTTTTTCGTCACCTCGCCGCCGATATACAGGTGGGTCCACAGGGTATCCTGCTTCTCCGTCCAGGCATATGCCGCCACAGAACAAGCCAGCCGGGCGATGTTGGGCGGGCAGCAGGCGCAGCCGAACCATTTCTGCCGCACCGGCTCCACGTGTTCCAACCGCTTGTCCCGCCGGCAGGCGGCCGGATTGGTCTCCAGGGGATTGACGTAGAAAAAGCTCTTTCCATCCAGGGACATTCCCGCCAGGACCGTATTGTACAGCGCCAGCTCCATCACATCGGCGTACTCCGCCCGGGGCGCAATCTCCAGCATCCGCCGGGCGAAGAAGACCAGAGCGACAGCCGCGCAGGTCTCCGAGTAGGCGGCGTCGTTGGGCAGGTCAAAGGGATAGGAGAAGGCCTCCCCGTGGACCGTGCCGCCCACGCCGCCGGTGATATAGAGCTTTTCCTGCACAATGCTGTCCCACAGCCGCCGGCAGGCGGTATAGAGCGTCTCGTCCTCCGTCAGCCGCGCCGCGTCCGCCATACCGGAGCAGAGATATCCCGCCCTGACCGCGTGGCCCACCGCCTCCCGCTGCTCCCGCACCGGCAGATGGGCCTGCTGGTAGGCGTAGCGCATCGGGTCCCCATTGGGCTTATGGGGCTTGCCGTCCAGCCGGTCCCGGAGGCGGGCCTCCTCGTCGAAATAGAAGGGCTGCGTGCCCCGCTGGTCCAGGAAGAACCGGCAAAGGTCCAGATATTTCCTCTCTCCGGTGACCTCGTACAGCCGCGCCAGCGCCATCTCCGCGATTTCATGGCCCGGATAGCCCCGGCGCTTCCCGGCCTCCATGCCAAATTCCTCCGCGGCGCAGTCCGCGAAGCGGCAGGCGGCGCGTAAAAGGTCGTCCCTGCCCGTGGCCTGCCGCCAGGCCGCCGCGGCTTCGATCAAATGGCCCAGGCAGTACAGCTCGTGGTGGTCCCGCAGGTTGGTGAAGCGCCGGTCCATGCCGCCGAGGAGGTAATAGGTGTCCAGATAGCCGCTGTCGTCCTGGGCGGCGCAGATGAGCTCCACGGCCTCGCCCACCGTCCGCTCCAGCTGGGGGTCCGGGTGCTGGAGCAGGGAGTACGCCGCGGCCTCGATCCACTTGTAGAGGTCCGTGTCCTGGAACACGAAGCCATAGAACCGGTCCGGCTCCGGCCGGGCCGGGTCCTCCGGAAGGACCTGGAACCCCTGAAAGACATACGCAGGCTCACGCCAGGCCGCGCCTTCCTGCCGTTTGGCCGCCATACGCCGGGCCGCCGCCTTGAAATTGTGTATGCACCAGCTGGGCTCCGCGCCCTCCACCTGGTCGTTCAGGGCCCGCCACTGATAAGGAAGGACCTCCCTGCGCACCGTCTCCTGTATGACATGCCAGAACCCGTCCGTTACGCGGACGTCCTTCAGATCCGGCGGATGATTGAAGTTTTCCTTCAGCATGATCTCCCTGCAGCCTCCTGTCTTCCAATTTTACTCCCCGAGCTGCCGCAAGTCTGCGGACACATAAGCCGGTCCTCAGCCGGCGTATTTTTCTCAGTATAGCACATCTCGCCGGACAAGTCGAGAGACATTGCAGATCCCCTTGCGGACGGCGCCCGCCGGTTCAAGGAATTTGCCGGACGGGAAGGCTGCTTCCCCGTCTGGTTTCAGCGATTTTTCCGGGCACCTGAAAAAATCAGGTCTCGGTTTCCGCCCGTCAGTCGGGGCTTATCGTGACTCTGAACCTGGCGGTAATAAGGCCTAGGTCGTCCGCCTCGCATGTCGGGTCGGTAAAGCGTATTCTGAATTCAGACGGATCAAAGTCTGCTGCAAGGTCTGTGATCTGTACGCTGTCCTCAAAAAATCTGCCTCTTTTTTCCCCATGACAGTCGATATATTTGACGGCAATGCCGAATTTAATGACCAGATTGCAGCCGCATGAGTTTTTGAAGCAGTCCACACCCCTGTGATAGACATAGAAATATCGAAGCCGGCTGAAGTCACGGATCGAAAACTGCCTCCACACACAACGGCAGACCGGACGCCAGTCCGGGAGCCGGAAAACCGCACAGCTGCGGCAGCCGCTGGTCCCCCAGTGGGTGTACCCGCAGTGATCCGTACAGCGATATTGGGCCCAAGCCCGGCTGGCCATGGGCTGGCTGCCGGCAAAAGACGCGGCCACATCGTATGTCAAGACCGCCGATTGACCGGGGCCAAGTTTTCCCATGGCGATTCCCGTCTTCAGCGTCTCCCCCGGCCCGGGAGCCGGACGGATGGAGCTTGGGATCACTCCCTCCGAAATATCGTCGCAGATACACACCATATCCAGCTGTATGGAGGAGTGATTCGTGAATCTGATCTGATAGGTAACGATCTCTCCGGCGCGGACGGCGCAGGCGCTGGCCCGTTTCGTGGTGGTGGTATAAATACAGGGGAGCGGGTCGTCCGCCGTCCGGCAGAAGGGCGCCACCGGCAGGTCGAGCTGCTCCATCACATATTCTGTACAAGCGGGAAGGGTGATATGAGATGTCCGCGCTCCCTCGCAAAGGGCGGCGTCCGCTGTGACAGCGCCCGGCGACAGAGCCAGGCAGCAGCCGCGGGCATCTGCGTGACAGACGGCCCGGGAGCATTCCAGACCGATATGACAGCATAGCTCTGCCCATGGACCGCGGCAGGCTGACGGACGGCACGTCTGAATTGGCATGGCGTGTTGCCCCCTTTCCAATGAGAGGGCGGGTAACCCCGCCCTCTTTCAGACGCTGATTGTGTTTTAACGCCGCGAAACCGCCGGCGGAGCGGCGCAGCAGGAGAAGTTGTTGTCGATATAGTGCGCCATAAATTTGGCCTGGAGCTCCCGGCGGGCGCACAGTCCGTTCCCGTCATCCGGCAGGATGAAGCGGATACAGGTGACCAGCACGTCCGAGCAGGAAGGCCGGTTGTGGGCGGGAATGGTGAAGACCTTCATGCCGCGGGGCACGGTGCGATTGCCCTCCAGCTCGGTCAGAACCACGGCCAGAGCCACGCGCCGGCCGGGACACACGTTCAGCAGATTGACGTCCAGCTGCAAGATCCGTCCGGTGTCCTCCAGGATCAGGTCTCCCGCGTCAAACTCCACAGTGTCCTCGCATCCCTCGACCACCACATTCACAGGCTCCGGACAGCTGTCCGCCGGGAAGGTTGGCTCGCAATTGACAAAGACCTGGGGGTTATCAAAGGAGACCGCGTTGCCCTCGGTATCGGTGTAGGTCAGGGACGCGTCCACATTCTTGGTCCCGGTGGTTCCGGCAATGTGCTGGACGGGGAAAGTGACGGTGGCGCTCTCTGTGCTGGAGGAGCCGAGGGAGTCGATAGACCAGCGGAAGGAGGTGCCGGTCAGCAGGGAGATCGTCCCTTTGGTGGGGAGAGGATCGCCCGTGATCACGAAATCGGGGTTCAGCGCCTCGTTGATCACGATATTGGTGGCGCCGGGAATGGTGATATTCGCCGCCAAATCGGCAAATATTTCGTCCAGGTCGCCGCTGTCGGGGGCGATCGCGACATGGGTGATGTCGGGGTCTGAGGCCCAGTCCCGCAGGGCGTCCTCGTCCAGCCCGGTGTCGCCCTGCAGACCGATCACATAGATGGTGATGCCCATTGCTCTTGCCGCCGCCGCGACGGGAGAGGGATCCGGCCCGGCGGTGGTCACGCCGTCGGTGAACATGACCATGACGCGGTGGTTGGTGGACGTACTCAGCAGCTCGGTCGCCTTGGTAAAGGCGTCTGCATGGTTGGTAAATCCGTCGGCCACCAGCGCGCCCGCCGCCGCCTTCAGCTCGGTTACCGAGGTAATGAGGCCGGTATCCTGGGTGGCCGTCCCCGCAAAGCTGACGATCCCGATATGGCTTCCTGATCCAATCTGGTCCGGCGCCCCTCCGGTGGCGCCGGCGATAATGTCAATAAATGTGTTGACGCCCGTTTTCAGGTCCGCCAGAGGCTGGCCCTCCATACTGCCGGAGCGGTCCAGAATCAGCACAATATCGGTTGGGTTACTCACAATATCCGGGGCGGCGGTGATGCCGAGCGTCACATGAAATGTGCCCTGGCAGGGGATTGCGGTCGTGCCGCCGGTGGATTTGCTTGAGCTGATGATACCCATAAATCAAGAACTCACTTTCGTTTGTATTTGAGCGCTGCCGCTCATTACCACAGTATGCTGCATCCCATGGTTTTGGGACTGCATTCCCCTTTTGACTGGAGTTTTCCCACGGAATATGTAAGCGCAAAGGTGATACTTGATCTCTCCCCGATGAAAAGAATCAAAGTGCGGCCCGGACGGCCGCTGTCATATCCGCCTTGAGGGTTTTCCCAGCGGGGCCGCTCCCGCAGGTATTATTTGATTTGAGCCGTTTTTCGGTCGCCACCGTAAACGGCGGCGACCGAAAAACATGGCACATATTACTTCCCTTTGCCGCAAAGACGGAGAGCGGCCCAAAAGGACGCTCTCCGTCTTATACGATTCTTCGCTTAAAAATGCGCATCAAGGGCTGAGTAAAGCGCCCAATAAAAGTTTCGCCGGCCTTTTCAAAGGCCGCCCCGGCTCGTTCGGGTGCTTTTCCTCTCGTGAAAAAGCCTTAGTGCATTTTTTTGTTTCCGTTGGCCGGACCATCCAGCACCCTGCCGTCCTCCGCGAAGCGGGAGCCGTGGCAGGGACAGTCCCAGGAGTGCTCCTGGGGATTATATTTTAAGGCGCAGCCCATGTGGGGACACCGGGGCGCGGTGGGCGTCAGCAGATTGACGACGGCTTCCAGCGCATTCACCGCCAGCTGGGGCCGCAGGATGTTCCGGGCCGGGTCAAACAAAGCCTCATAGCGGTCCTCACGGCCCAGCACGAGGTCCGTCAGCAGCGCCGCCGCCGCCATGGCTCCGGTCATGCCCCATTTGCTGAACCCGGAGGCGGCGTACAGCCCCGGCGTGTTCCCGCCGTACCGGCCCACGTAGGGCATCCCGTCCAGCGACATGCAGCCCTGCGCCGCCCAGCGGCAGAGAATCCTGGCATCGGGATAGTACTGCCGGGCGGCCTCCTCCGGCGCCTGCCAGCCGCCGCCCTTCTTTCCGGTCCGGTGGCCGCCGCCGCCCAGCAGCAGAAAGCCTGACCCATTGCGCAGGGACAGCCCCGTCTTCTCCTCGTCCAGGTACATTCCGCCCACATCCGCAGCGTTTTCCAGCGCAATCACGTAGGAGCGGGACTGATACAGCTTGAGAAAATATGCCCCGTGGTTGGTGATAAACGGGAAATGGGTGGCGGCAATCATCTTCTCCGCCCGGATGGTCCCGCTGTCCGTGCGGACGCTCCCGGGCTTCCATTCCAAAACCCGGGTGTATTCATAAACAGGCAATCCCTTCGACAGGGCGGCTAGAAATTTCAGCGGATGAAATTGTGCCTGCCGGGGATACCGCACCGCTCCGGCCACGGGGAAGGGCAGGGCCGGCAGTTCACGGACCGAAACGGCGGGCGCGCCGATCTGCGACAAAGCCTCCAGCTCCTCCTCCAGCTTCCGGCAGTCGGACAGGGAGTAGACGAAGCTGTCCCGCTCCTCAAAATCGCAGTCGATCTCCCGGCACAGTGCCCGGTACCGCTCCAGGGCCGCCTCCTGGGCCTGCCGGTAGAGCCCGGCAGCCTCCGTCCCGAATTCCCGGATCAGCTTCCGATAGACCAGTCCGTGCTGGGCGGTAATCTTCCCGGTGGTCCCTCCGGTGGTCCCGCCGCAGATGCGCTCCGCTTCCACCAGGGCGCAGTCCACCCCGGCCTGCTTCAGCATCCAGGCGCACAGCAGGCCCGTGATCCCGCCGCCGATCACCAGCACATCGGTTTTCAGATCGCCCTCCAGCCCCTTGAAGCGGGGCAGACGGGCCGTCCGCGTCCATATAGAATCAATCACCGCGCACACTCCCTTCTCTGCCTGGGTAGTATGCGCGGTTTCAGCTTATTTATTGGTCAGTACGCGAGATAGAGATTCATCCTTACCCGCCCGGGCTCCACCACCACCTTGGATTCGTCCAGCATCTGGCCCACCAGGGCGATCTCGCCCTGGTCGGTGTACTGGTCCTCCCCGGTCAGCTCGCCGTAGGTCTCCACCAGCGCCGGGTCCCGGACCAGAGGCTGGAGGAGCTTCGCCATGCGCTCCATCTCCTCCTGGTGCTCCGGCTGGAAATCCCCCTCCAGGCGCAGGCGCAGCCCCGCCGCCTCACGGGTCAGGCGCAGGTCGATCTCCTGTCCGCCCACCATCAGCATGGCGTGGCTCAGCTCGGAGAGCACGCGGTTCATCCGGCGGCGGGCGCGGTACATGCGTTTTTTCATATCGTGGTCAGTCCTCCTCCGGCTCCGGCGAGATGGACTTGATGATGGGAATGAGCAGAATGCACACCAGTCCCGCCGCGAAGCCGTTGTTGTATAGGTTCATCCCACCGTGGAGAATACTGGTATTCTGCACGATGGTCATGTGGATAAATCCGGCGGCCAGCCCCCAGCCCCACCCGAACTGTCCCGCGACGGGGGCCAGACAGGTACACAGCAGGGTGGCCAGCAGCACGCCGGGAGAGGTGATGGGCACCGCCACCAGCAGCAGTGCCGCCAGGACCGCCCCGCTCATCACCGGCAGCACATTCTTGGGGTGCTTGCCGAAAGCCCCGAAGCCGGTCATGGCAAAAATGCAGCACACCAGCGGTCCGTTGAGCCGCACTCCCCAGGGGTACAGGGCCAGCAGGTAAGCGAAGCCGATGGCCCCCGTCAGGGCCATGTTCACCATGGCCAGCCCCGGTCCGTCCAGCAGGACGAAGTCCGCCACGGCGCGGCCCGAGTGGCGCAGGACCCGCCGGTAGGCGTCCCAGCTCCTGCAGCCCGCCGCAATCCCGCCTGCCAGCAGCAACAGCAGCACCGCGGACACCAGCACGCACAGCAGTCCGTGGCCCTCATCGCTCCAGCCGTCCCCGGCGGCGAACTCCACCCCGAAGCCCTTCAGGATGCTGGCGATGCCCAGCCCCAGGATGCCGGCGGCAAAGCCCACGTTGTAGAGGTTGTAGCCCTGGTGGATGCGGGTGGTGAACCGGGCGATGGCGGGCAGCAGAAAGCCGATTACCAGTCCGCAGGCCGCCATGGCCAGCCACCGGAAGCCTGGCCGCACCCGCACCAGCAGAAAGCTGACCATCGGGGCCAGACAGGTGCCGTAGAGCGTCAGGTAGATGTACTTGGCAAAGCCGTCCCCCCTGTACCGGGAGTACAGCCATCCGCCCGCCACAATGGGGGCGATGTTCAGCATGTTCTTCCCCAGCAAGGAGAAGCCCGCCATGAGGAAGAGGCAGGCGAGGGCCGCCCCGGTGAAGGGCAGCTTCATCCGCCGGATCAGCAGGGTGCTCAGCAGCAGCACCACCGCCGCGTTCAGCAGCCCCGCCCCTACGCCGCCGGTGACCATGGGGTCGGTGATAAGGCCCGTCTCGTTGATCTGAATTTCCCAGAAGCCGGCCAGCAGGGACCGGTCCGGCTGGGCAATCAGGGCGAAAACCAGCAGCAGTCCCGCCAACACCAGCGGTATGCGGCGCAGCCAGTCCTCCGGCGCTGTTATCCGTCTGTTATCCGTCTGCGTTTTCATAAGCCGTCCTCCCGGTCTATGGGTGCCGCCGTTGGATGTTTTTTCTTGAAAAGAGCGATCAGTCCAGATCCCGGCCCTTGCTGCGGTAGGGGCTTTCCAGGGGGCTGTTCTGGTCGGCCTCGTTCTGGTAGCGGCCCACCACCGTGGCGGCCAGCTCCACGGGCAGCAGGGTCCCCGCGCCCGCCACGCAGCCGCCGGGGCAGGCCATGCCCTCCAGCAGATAGCCGTTATATTTTCCGGCCCGGGCCAGGGTCATCAGCTTCCGGCACTCCCGCAGGCCCTCGGCCTTGGCGGTCTTGACCTCCAGGTTGGGGTCGGTGCGGTGGATCACGTCGGCCACCGCCTGGGCCACGCCGCCGGATACCGCGAAGCCCCGGCCTGCCGCCGTGCCCTCCCGCATGGACTCGCCCTCAGGAATGGAGGCGAAGTCCACGCCCTTGGCCTCAAACATGCCCTGGAGCTCCTCGAAGGTCAGCACGAAGTCCACGTCGGAGCGGATGTTGGAGCGGATGGCCTCCAGCTTTTTGGCAGCGCAGGGGCCCACGAAGACCACCTTGCACCCCGGGTCCTCCTTCTTCACCAGACGGGCGGTGAAGACCATGGGGGTCAGGGTCATGGAGACGTTCTCAAACTGGGCGGGGAACAGCTTCTCCACCATGGCGTGCCAGGCGGGGCAGCAGGAGGTGGCCATGAAGTCCTGCTCCGCGGGCACCTTCATGAGGAAGTCCTCCGCCTCCTCGATGGTACACATGTCCGCGCCCACGGCCACCTCCACCACCCGGTCAAAGCCCAGCATTTTCATAGCGGTGGTGAACTTCTCCGGGGTGGACTCCTTGCCGAACTGTCCGATAAAGGCGGGAGCCACGATGGCAACCACCTTCTCCTTCTCCATAATAGCGCGGACCACCTGGAAGATCTGGCCCTTGTCCACGATGGCGCCGAAGGGGCAGCTCACCAGGCACTGGCCGCAGGCCACGCATTTGTCCTGATTGATGACCGCCTTGCCGTTGTCGTCCATTTCGATGGCATCCATGCCGCAGGCCGCCATGCAGGGCCGCTCCATGTAGATGATGGCGTTGTAGGGGCACGCCTTGGCGCACTTGCCGCATTTGATGCACTTGTCCGGGTCGATCTGACTCTTGCCGTTGACGAAGGAGATAGCGCCCTTGGGGCACACCTTCTGGCAGGAGGCCGCCAGGCAGTTCTGGCAGAACTGGGTGACCTTGTACTGTTTGGGAGGACAGGCGTGGCAGGCGTAGGGGATGATGTTGATAAGCGGGGGCTCGTAGTACTGCTCGGCAATGGCCGCCTGGTCCATGCCCTCGGTCATCAGGGTCCGGGTCTGGATGGGCCGGATGGACAGGCCCATGGCCAGCCGCACCCGCTCGCCGGCGATGGCCCGCTCCAGGAAGATGGACTCCCGGTGGAGGGCCTTGTCCCCGGGGACGATGACATAGGGCAAGTCCTCCGCCCTGCTGTAGTCTCCGCCCTCGTAGGCCATTCGGGCGATCTCCGTGAATACCTTCTTGCGGATGTCTGTGATCAGCGACGGTATACCGCGCATAGTATTACCTCCTTATCATGCAGCCGCTCCTGGGCGGACCGGCTGAACTTTCCTATCATAAAGAGTAGCATATCCATGGAAAAAAGTCAACGCAGCAGCAAAAAAGCCGGAAACCCGCACAGGGTTTCCGGCTGGGCTTATTTGTGATACTTCCCGCCCTCATTGATCTGAAAGCCCCGGTAGATCTGTTCCAGCAGCATCACCCGGGCCAGATGATGGGGGAAGGTCATGGGGGACATGCTCAGGCGCACCCAGGCCTCCTTTTTCAGCTCCTCGTCCAGTCCGAAGGAGCTTCCAATGACAAAGGCCAGGCACTTCTCTCCGCCGGACGCGGCATCCCTCAGCAGCCGGGCCAGATCCTCGCTGGAGTGCAGCTTTCCCTCGATGCACATCGCCGCCAGGCTGGATGCGGGCGGCAGCTTGGCGCGGATGGCCTCTGCCTCCCGGGCCAGGGCGCGGGCGATCTCTGCCGGAGAAGGGGACTCGGGCAGACGCTGCTCCGGCAGCTCCACCAGCTCCAGCCTGCAGTATCGGCTCAAGCGCTTGACATATTCCGCCGAGGCGTCGATGTAGAAACGCTCCTTCAGCTTGCCCACACAGATGACCATTACACGCTGCATCCTGCGGCCTCCAGTACGTATGCTTCGCTCATCCCGTTCTGGGGGGCGGCGGCCAGGGAAGGGGAGAGGTCCGCCGCCTCAAGGGCCTGTCCCACCGTCAGCAGAGCCAGCTCCGGCGTGTTGTTCTCGTCGCTCAGATGGGCCAGGAGGATGGCGCAGGTCCCCGCCCGGGCGGCCTTGACGGCGTATTCGGCGGCGGCGTCATTGCTCAGGTGGCCCTGTTCCCCCAGGATCCGCTTTTTTAATGCGTAGGGGTAGGGGCCGGCACGGAGCATCTCCACGTCGTGGTTGCTCTCCAGCACCAGCAGATCCGCCCCCAGCAGCCGCTCTCCGGTTTCCTCCATGATGTACCCGGTATCAGTGAGATATCCCACCCGGCCCTCCGGGGTGATAAAATGCCAGGCGGCGCTGCCCGGGCAGTCATGGCTGGTGGGCAGGATCTCGGCTTCCACCTCGCCGAACATGACAGATTCTCCCAGTTCCATAGGCCGCAGAAGCGGCTCGACTCCCGCCAGCCGGTAGGCCAGCTGCCGGGATACGGCGTGAGTACAGCAGATGGGGGTATGGTATTTCTTGATGTAGGTAGCCAGTCCGCCGATGTGGTCGGTATGTTCATGGGTGATAAGGATGCCGCTGAGAGACTCCGGCGTCAAGTTCAGGGCGGCCAGGGACTGGCAGATCCTCCGGCAGGAGATGCCCATGTCGATGAGCAGGTGGGTTTCTCCCCGGGAGAGGAGGGCGGCATTGCCGGAGGAGCCGCTGGCAAGGGTGCGGATAGTGGTCATAGATACCTCTATTTTTATTCAATCTGCGGCCCCTGCGGGGCCGCGTCCGCTTTTTTCTTTTCGTGACCCCGGGGCTTTCCAGCCCCGGACCCCGGACCTACTTTTTGTGTGAACAAAAAGTAGGCAAAAAGTCACTTAAGGAACTACGTTCCTTAAGAATCCTCCTGAATTACGGGGGTTATTTTGTTGCGCCCGAGGCATAGTCGGTCTTGTCTAAACCTTACTGCCGTCCGCTTCGTTCCTCGTCAGCGTCTATTTCAGCATTCTTATCGGTGGCCCCTACCGTCTAGCGGGGCTAACTCCCCGGGGTGCAAGGTTGCAGATTGTTCCGTTAGAACAAATCCCCCTTGCAGGGGGTACCCCTTTGAAAGGCCGGCAGGCGGAGTACTTCAAGTACCAGTCCACTAGATTAGATGCCCGAAGGACCTGTGGTTCACGTGGCACCGCAACTCTTCACTTCCACCGAACCCTCGCAAACCCCTCGCCGAGGTCCCTGCCGAACAGGCGGGACCGAGAAGGGATTCTTAAACCGTAGGTTTAAGCCCGCTTTTGCCTACTTTTCGCGGGCGCGAAAAGTAGGCGAGGAGTCCGGGGGCGAGAAGCCCCCGGGCCGATTGAAGAAGAAAGCCCCGTGCCGCCGCGCAGCGGCGGCAGAGAACCAGGACACAATAAATCATCCTCGAAAACGATCGTTTTCGAGGATGGAAAAAATCAACTTGCACTGCTGACCAGCAGTTCCTCCTCCGGGACCTCCACTGCGCGGATGCGTCCGCCCACGCCGCGGATCTTGCCGATAACGTCCTCGTAGCCCCGCTCAATGTACTGCACGTTGGTGATCTCGCTGATGCCGTGGGCCGCCAGGGCCGCAATGAGCATGGCCGCCCCCGCCCGCAGGTCGCAGGCCTCCAGCTGAGCCCCCGTCAGACGCTCCACCCCTTCAATGATGGCCAGATTGCCGTCCACCTGGATCTGGGCCCCCATACGCTTGAACTCGTCGGTATACCGGAAGCGGGTGTTCCACACGCTGTCTGTAATGATGCTGGTGCCCCTGGCCAGACACAGGGCGGCGGCCACCTGGGGCTGCATATCGGTGGGGAAGCCGGGGTAAGGCATAGTCTTGATATTGGCGCGGGTCAAAGGCCCGATGCGGCTGACCAGCAGACTGTCGTCCACCTCATGGATCTCCACGCCCATCTCCGCCATCTTGGCGGAAATGCAGTCCATGTGCTTGGGAATGATATTGCAGATCTTTACTTCCCCGCCGCAGGCCGCCACGGCGGCCATATAAGTGCCCGCCTCGATCTGATCGGGAATAATGGAGTAGCTGCCGCCCCGGAGGCGGCTGACCCCCCGGACCTTGATGACGTCGGTGCCCGCCCCCATGATGTTGGCCCCCATGGAGTTGAGGAAGTTGGCCACATCCACGATATGGGGCTCCTTGGCGGCGTTCTCAATGACCGTCATGCCGTCGGCCATGGCGGCGGCCAGCATGATGTTGATGGTGGCTCCCACGGAGACCTTATCGAAGAAGATGTTGGCCCCATGGACCCGTCCGCCTCTGGCCTGGGCCGTGACAAAGCCGCTCTGGGTGTCCACATGGGCCCCCAGGGCGCGGAATCCCTTCAGGTGCTGGTCAATGGGCCGGGTGCTGCCGAAGTCGCACCCGCCGGGCAGGGACACGTCCGCCAGGCCGAACCGGCCCAGCAAAGCTCCCAGCATGTAATAAGAAGCACGGCAGCGGCGGGCGGATTCGTAAGGAACCCGTCCGTTGCGAAGCTGGCTGCTGTCGATTTCTACGGTATGGGGGTTTACATAACGCACCTTTGCGCCCAGATCCTGCAAAACCCCCAGCAGCAGGGTCACATCGCTGATCTGGGGCATGTTCTCGATCCGGCAGGGGCCGCTGACCATCAGCGCGGCGGGGATAATGGCAACGGCGGCATTTTTCGCGCCGCTGATAGGGATCTCTCCGAACAAGGGCCGTCCGCCCTCGACAATATACTTGGTCAAAGATTTGCACCTCTTTGTTAATATATGGCCTTTGGACCTGTTCAACAGGTTACCAGGTACAGTTTACCCAGGCCGAAACACTTCATACCGGAAAAACGGTATTCAGTGGACATAATCGCAGACAATAAGATAGTATAACAGGTTTTCCCATAAAAGCAATGGGGAGCAGAGAAATAAATTCATAAAATTTTAATAATTTCTTCAAGGATTTTTGGAAAACCATGAAACCAGCGTAAGCGCTCGGTGCTGTTGACCTTTATTGTATCATGGCCCGGGGCATTTGTCACGAATTCTTTTTATTACTTCCGAACCGAAAGGTCGGAAGTAATATATGCCATGTTTTGCGGTTGCCGCCGTTTACAGCGGCGAGCAAAACGGCTTATAAAACAGCCCCAAGCACCTCTCCGCTCCCCGGCGCATACATTGGGGATGTCAAGAAAAGGAGGGGATGCAAATGGCTGCAGCAGCAGGGACGGAAACGGTGGTCGCTCTGGTGGGCAATCCTAACGTGGGCAAATCCACGGTGTTCAACGCCCTGACCAACCTGCGCCAGCACACCGGCAACTGGCCGGGCAAGACGGTGGAAACCGCCCGCGGTGCATATACATATCACGAAAGGCGCTATATTCTGGTAGACCTGCCCGGCGCCTACTCGCTCCACCCCGCCTCCGCCGAGGAGGAGGTCACCCGTGACTATCTGCTCTCCGGCGAGGCGGACGTGACATTGGTGGTGGCGGACGCCACCTGCCTGGAGCGGAATCTGGCCCTGGTCCTGCAGATTCTGGAGGTATCCTGGCCGGTGGTGCTGTGCGTCAACCTGCTGGACGAGGCGGAGAAAAAGCACATTGCGGTGGACCTGCCGGTGCTGGAGCGGGAACTGGGGTGCCCCGTGGTGGGCGCGGCCGCCCGGGGAGGCCGGGGGCTGGACCAAGTGAAGCAGGCTCTGGAGGACGCCGCCCTCCGGTCCGCTCCCAAGCCGGAGTCCACCCTCATGGCCCATGTGTGCGGGGACTGCCAGGAGTGCCGGACCCTGGCGGCCATGTCCCGGGCCTCCGTCATCATGGAGTCGGCGGTGAAGGCGGACGCTGACGCCTCCGTCCGGCGGGACCGGGCCCTGGACCGGGTCCTGGCCGGAAAGGCGGGGGTGCCGGTGATGCTGCTGCTCCTGGCGGGGGTGCTGTGGCTGACCATGGTGGGAGCCAACGTGCCCTCGGAGCTGCTGTCCCGGTGGCTCTTCGGGCTCCAGGAGCCCCTGCGCGGGGTGTTTCAGGCCCTGGGGGCCCCCTGGTGGCTGGAGGGCGCGCTGGTGGACGGGGTGTACCGGACGGTGGCCTGGGTGGTGTCCGTGATGCTGCCGCCCATGGCGATTTTCTTTCCCCTGTTCACCCTGCTGGAGGACGCGGGGTATCTGCCCCGGGTGGCCTTCAACCTGGACCACTTCTTCCGGAAGGCGGGGGCCCACGGGCGGCAGAGCCTGACCATGTGCATGGGCCTGGGGTGCAACGCCTGCGGGGTCATGGGCTGCCGGATCATCCAGAGCCCCCGGGAGCGGCTCATTGCCATTCTCACCAACGCCTTCATCCCCTGCAACGGCCGCCTGCCCACCCTGACGGCGCTGATTGCCATGTTCTTCGTCACCGGCAGCGGGCTGTGGGACTCCCTGGCCTCGGCGGCGCTGCTCATGGGGTGCATCGTGCTGGCGGTGGCCATGACATTGTGGGCCAGCCGGTTCCTGGCGGGGACGTTTCTGAAGGGGGAGCCCTCCTCCTTCTCCCTGGAGTTGCCGCCCTACCGGGCTCCCCAGGTGGGGCAGGTGCTGGTGCGCTCCATTCTGGACCGGACGCTGTTTGTCCTGGGCCGGGCGGTCATGGTGGCGGCCCCGGCGGGCCTGCTCATCTGGATCGCCGCCAACGTCACCCTGGGGGGCGAGAGCATCCTGGTCCGGCTGGCGGGATTTCTCCAGCCCCTGGGGGCGCTGATGGGGCTGGACGGATTCATCCTGCTGGCCTTCCTGCTGGGCTTCCCTGCCAATGAGATCGTGGTGCCCTGTATGCTGATGGGATACCTCTCCGCCGGTTCCCTGACGGACTACAGCGGGCTGGCGGAGCTCCACGGGCTCCTGGCGGCCCACGGGTGGACTGCCGCCACGGCGGTGTGCGTTCTGGTATTTACCCTGTTTCACTTCCCCTGCGGGACCACCTGCTTCACCATCTGGAAGGAGACCCGCAGCGCCAAGTGGACGGCGCTGGCCGTCCTCCTGCCCACCGCCGTGGGAATGGCGCTGTGTATGCTGATTCATCTGGCCTGCCTGGCGCTCCAATAAGCCGGAGAAATTTCCTTCTTTCCCGCGGAAACACTTGCAACCCGCCGCCAAAATTGGTATGATAGAGATATCAGAAAGGGCGGCACACAGCGGAGCGAAAAGGAGGTCAAAGGATGAACAGGATCATTACCATCAGCCGTGAATTCGGCAGCGGCGGCAGGGAGTTCGGGCGGCGTCTGTCGGAAAACCTGGGCTGCGCCTACTACGACCAGGAGATCGTGCAGGAGATCGCCAAGCGTACGGAGCTGTCCGAGAAATACGTGCAGCAGGTCATCGGCCACCGGCCCATCTCCTCCTTCCCCATCCATATCGGCCGCAGCTTCCGGATGATGCCGGACCCCCATCTGGAGCAGAGCTGCAGCATCTACCGGGAACAGTGCAGCATCCTGCGGGAGATGGCGGCCAAGTCGGACTGCGTCATCGTTGGCCGCTGCGCGGACTACATCTTACAGGAGGAGAACCCCTTCCGCATCTTCGTGTACGCGGATATGCCCAGCAAGATGCGCCGCTGCCGGGAGAAGGGCTACGAGAAGGAGGACCTGACGGACCGGGAGCTGGAGCGCCGCATCAACGCCGTCAACCGCAGCCGGGCGGAGTACTACGAGTACTGTACCGGCCAGAAGTGGGGGGACCATATCCACTACGATCTGTGCATCAACACCACACAGGGAACCATCAAGGGGATTGCCGCTGTGGTGTCCCGGCTGTTCCTCCCCCAGCCGGGGACGGAAAACGAGTAATGAGGGGCCTTTGCGTAAGATTCCGGAGGGGCGCAGCGAAAGCTGCGCCCCTCCGGTTTTCCATAAAATGCCCTGATGTACTATAATAAAACGACCGCGATCCGATACACCACAAACGCCGCCAGCCAGGCCACGCCCAGCTGCCAGACCAGCGCCAGCGCCGTCCAGCTGAGGCTGTTCATCTCCCGCCGGATGGTGGCGATAGCCGCCACGCAGGGCGTATACAGCGCGCAGAACGTCAGAAACGCCAGCGCCGCGGCGGGGGAGAACGTAGCCGCCATTGCCGCTCCCGCGGCGGCGTAGTCCGTCAGAGAAAATCCATAGAACAGGCTCATGGAGCTGACCACCGCCTCCTTGGCGATCAGCCCGGTCAGCAGCGCCACCGCCGCCTGCCATACCCCGAAGCCCATAGGCGCAAACACCGGCGCGATGAATCCGCCCACCAGAGCCAGGATGCTGTCCGCCGTGTCCTCCACCATGCGGAGGTTGGGCCCGAAGTTCTGCAGGAACCACACCGCCACGCTCATGGCGGCGATAATGGTGCCCGCCCGGGTGAGGAAGTCCCGTACCCGCTCCCACACGTGGAGCCAGATGTTCTGCAAGGTGGGCATCCGGTAAGGGGGCAGCTCCAGCAGGAAGGGCGCGGGCTCACCCTGGAAGACGCTGCGCTTCAGGATCAGCCCGGAGATGATAGCCATCACCGGCCCCAGCAGATACAGCCCGAAGACCACCAGCCCCGCGTATTTCGGGAAGAAGGCGGCGGTCATCAGCCCGTAGATGGGCAGCCGCGCCCCGCAGGACATAAAGGGCACCAGCAATATGGTCATCCGCCGGTCCTTCTCGTTCTCCATGGTCCTGGCGCCCATGACGGCGGGCACCGTGCATCCGAAGCCCATGAGCATAGGGATGAACGCCTTTCCGCTCAGTCCGAAGTGCCGCAGGGTCCGGTCCATGACGAAGGCGGCCCGGGCCATGTACCCGCTGTCTTCCAGCATGGAGAGGAACAAAAACAGCAGCGCGATCATGGGCAGGAAGGTCAGCACCCCGCCCACGCCGGAGATAAGCCCGTCCACCAGCAGGCCGCTGAGCCACTCCGGCGCGTGGAGCGCCGCCAGCCACCCGGACACCCCGGGGCACAGCACTTCCTCCACGAACCAGGCGATGCCGTCGGACATCCAGGCCCCCGGCCCGCTGAAGGTCACCAAAAACACCACCAGCATCATGCCCAGGAACACCGGGATAGCCCAGATCCGGTGGGTCGCCACGGCGTCGATCCGCTCGGTGACGGTCCGTTCCCCCTCCCGGCTCTTTTTCCGCACCGAGGAGCGGACCACCCGCTCTACAAAGCGGTACCGGCTGTCTGCCAGCAGGGTCTCCCGGTCTCCCAGGGGGCTGGCGGCCTCATACTCTCTGGCGATGGCGTCGATCTTGTCCAGGGTCCCCTGGTCCAGGCCCAGGTCCTTGGCCACCTCCTCGTCGCCGCTGAGGAGCTTGATAGAGGCCCAGTGGGCGGGGATGCCCTTCTCATAGGCCCGGTCGTGGATGAGCTCGCTGATGCGGTGATGGATGGCGTGGGTAAAGTCGTCGTACAGGTCGTCCGGCTCCACCGTGAGCCCCGTGTGCATCTGCTTATGAGCCTCCTGGACCAGCTTGTCGATGTTCACGTTGTCCCGGGCGGAGATGGGCACTACCGGCACGCCCAAGCTGGCGGCCAGCCGTCCGCAGTCGATGACGTCTCCCTTCTTCTCCACCTCGTCCATAAAGTTCACCGCCAGCACCACGGGCCGTTCCAGCTCCAGCAGCTGCATGGTGAGATACAGGTTCCGCTCCAGGTTGGTGGCGTCCACGATGTCGATAATGGCGTCCGGCCGCTCCTCGATGATAAACTTCCGGGCCACCAGCTCCTCCATGGAGTAGGGAGACAGGGAGTAGATCCCCGGCAGGTCCACCACGGTGAACTGCACGTCTCCCAGCTTAGCCTCGCCCTCCTTCTTCTCCACCGTCACGCCGGGCCAGTTGCCCACGTACTGATTGGAGCCTGTAAGGGCGTTGAACAGGGTGGTCTTCCCGCAGTTGGGGTTGCCCACCAGGGCGACCTTCCAGGGCCGCTGGTCGTGGGCGTGGGGATCATAGGTGCTGGGGTGGTGCTCCTGCTCGTGCCGGTGGGCCCGGTGCATGGCCTCCAGGTCCTTGGGGCCGGTGCAGCCTGAAAGATGGTCGCCGCCCATTTGACAGTGGGCGCAGTCCCCGTGGCAGGAGGCGCCCAGGTGATAGGCGCTCTCCGATACGGCGGCATTTTCTTTTTCCCGTACGCTCTCTGTGCTGATTTTGATCTGTGCGGCGTCCTCTTTCCGCAGGCTCAGCTCATAGCCCCGCAGGCGCACTTCCATGGGGTCCCCGAAGGGGGCCATTTTTATAAGCTCCACCGTGGTACCGGGGGTGAGCCCCATGTCGATGAGGCGGCGCTTCACCGCTCCCCGCTGGTTGCCCACCTGCTCAATGATACAGGAGCCTCCCACGGTCAGTTTGTCCAGGGTCATTGGTTCTTTTTGATCCTTCATAGCTCGGACCATCTCCCTATGTATATGATGTTTGTTCTCGCTAACACTACGCTCCTTCAGTGCCTTTGTCAAGGGGGTTTCTGGAAGTCACACAAAAAATTCTCCATTGGCGAGGAGGGGTGATGAGCGGCCTCTGCGGGGCCGCTCATCGTCGAAGAAGAAAGTGTTCATGGCGACAGAGGATATCTTAGGGCCGAAAAGAAGGAAGATGCCGCACTGCGGAACAAGAATGGCATGAAGAACCAGTAAACACGCATCCTTTTTGCGTTCAAAAGATGTGTTTTTCTGGCCCTCTCGGTTCAGATGTCGGTTTCCGATCCACCTCGTTTCGGAAATAGATACTTTCGTAACGGTCAAAAAAATCAATAATCCGAACCCCGCTCCTATCGGAAAAAGGTTCGGATTATATGGGTTTGCAATAAGCGGTCAAAACCGATTTTCCGGCGTTCTCCGCCTCCCCGTCCTCTCCACCGCGAGTCCAGCGGAGCGAGTCGCGGTGGAAAGCGAAGAAATTCCCACCAGAGTGCAGTTTTCGGCGAAGCCGGAAACGGAACGGTGGTGGGAATTTCTGAGCTGCATCTGTGCTACAAAAACGATATTTTCTGAAGTTCTTGCAGAGTAACTGTTTCCATAAATTTCCCCCAAAATGAGGGCTTACTGTATTTCAAGTTTTCATGTACATCGAATAAGCACCAAAATAATTTTTAGTCCACTCAACTAAATCTTAGCAGAAGAATATAAGTTGCTGAATTAATTCAATAAAAGAACGTTTATCAAAAGCTGTGAATTCTGATCTATAGCTATGCGTAACATCAATAGAGGTAATTTCTTTTTGCAGTTCATCAAGTTTAAAAGCAAACGGTTCTTTTCTCTCTTTCCCTGGCGAAAACAGACTTAGATTATTTTTATTCTGCATAATCAGCCATTCACCATAAAGCTCATCACTGTCTAACAAGAGAATATTAAATCCATGCTCTTTTCTATTGACTACCCTTCCCCATGCTAAGATATTCCTTTTTCGGTATTGGGGAATATAATTTTCCGTTCTAGAGCAATTCTCAAAATAAACAATAACCAGCACAACGAAACCAAGCGGCACAATCATCGGCGGAAACCTGGTCAAGAGCAAAACGGATTGCAGCATCGAGTGCATGGGGAG
>JAETNP010000032.1 GCA_021768185.1 Oscillospiraceae bacterium | reverse complement strand
AGCGTCTACCCACGAGTCCTTACGACAATGCTTACTGCTGCGCCGCTTCTATAACCAGTGCTCGTCCATCGCCAGAACCTCTGGCAAAACGGAGAAGTCTTTGTCGCGCACCCCGGGGAGTTAGCCCCGCCAGACGGTAGGGGTTGCCGACTACCACGCTAAAATAGACGCTGGAGAGGAGCGAAGCGGACGGCAGTAAGTTTAGACCAAACAGACTGTGCCTCGGGCGCAAAACTAAACTCCCCCGTAATTCAGGGATTCTTAAACCGCCAGGTTTAAGCGCGTTTTTGCCTACTTTTGCCGCGGGGCAAAAGTAGGCGCGGAGTCCGGGGCCGCGCAGGTCCCGGGGCAGCGAAGAGAAACGGCTCTCGTCGAAACTGCCCCGGGGACCGTCATTTAGCCGCCTGCGGCGTCTAAACGACCGGTCCGGCGGCGCATGCGCCGCCCGGCAGGGTCATCTCTCGTAAGGCGACAGCTCCAGTCGGATAAAATACCCCTGATCGTGAGAACAAACAGGACACTTTGCGGGGGCCTGCTTCCCGGTAAGCACATGCCCGCAGTTGAGACACATCCACCCGGTCTCCACATCGCTGACAAACAGCTTGTTATCTTTGAGAAATTTAGCAAACCGCTCGAACCGCTCCGCGTGGACCTTTTCGATCTCGGCGATCTGCCGGAAATGGCGGGCGATCTCCGGGAACCCCTCCTCCTGTGCTTTCTCAGCAAAGGCGGGGTAGATGTCCCCAAACTCATCCATCTCATGCTGCCGTGCCAGCTCCAGCAGCTGGAGGGGCTGGTCCGGCAGATCAATGGGGTAGTTGGCGGTAATGGTGATGTTCTCACAGCCGCCCTGCTTGAGATGGTTGTAAAAAATCTCCGCGTGTTCCTTTTCCTGCCCGGCGGTGTAAGTGAAGATCTGCTCCAGGACCTGCAATTTTTTCTCCTGGCAGGCGTCGGCGGCGAAGGTGTAGCGGTTACGGGCCTGGCTCTCTCCGGCGAAGGCGCGCAGAAGGTTTTCTTTTGTCACGCTGTCTTTCAGTTCCATAGAAGTACTCCTTTTCAAAATGGGATACTTCTATTTTCTTCCGAAATATTTCCTTTATTCGCAGGATGTGGTGTATAAGGAGGGAATGGCTGGGAAAGAATAGCGTTGTACCGTTTTTGGAAAGGAGGTTTCGCGGCTATGAGCAATCAGAACAACAATCAGAACCGGAACCAGAACAACAACCAGAATCAGAACAATCAGAACCAGAACAACAACCAGAACCAGAGCAACCAGAACAAGCGCTGAGTTCTCCGATGACCATGCCGCCGGCCGCACGTAAGCCGGCGGCATCTTTTTATATATTTTGTCCGTCTGCTCTCTGCCGGTATTGTCTCAAAACCGCTTGAAACTGCTTGTCAGACTGTTCTGCGAAGATCCGTGGGACAGATACTGGACCTGTGAGTCCAACCGTGTCCCAGGCTGCCGCCCAGATCAAGTAAGGTGTAAGTGGTAATGTATCCTTCACCTTGAGGTGACAGCCGTCCCGAATGAGCAGTCCGTCCCTGGCCATCCGTTCTGCGTCAAAATAGAGCCTTGCGCCCGTCGTATATTCCGCATTGACGTCCATCACGATTTTCCCATGTTGCTTTGAGCTTACTATGATCTCTCCGGTAACGCCGCCGCCAAACATAATATAACCGCTGAAATCCGCGGGATCTCCAAGCTGTGTTCCAATGGGATGCTCCTCTGTAATCGTTTTCTCCGCCTTCAATAAATTCCAGCTCTTGAGCATTCCCTCGCGTTTAATTTGTTCCCAACAGGACGCCGGTGTGCTGTGGACCAGTACAGACGGCTCACCTTCCCGGAGGAACGGCTCGTTATAACGGTGCCCTATGTAATGGCTTTTGGCCGCGCTGAGGTCTGCCTCCGTCATGACCAAAATCAAGTTCTGATGGTTTGCAGTGCAAAACCCCATGCAGTCGCAGACTGCCATTTTCCACGCCTCACATTTTGCAGTACTGATTTTTATGGTGTAAGCACAGCCATTGCGGCTTCCGCACATTTTTTGATAATCCTGACTGTCGGTAAGCATCAGAATGATCCATGTGCTGTCATACACACGATGGGTGATAGGGTTTATTGGGTTTTCCGACAGTTCGTCTATACGATAAATCATCTTGATTTGATCCTTTCGGTCGTTAAGTTCCAGCCTTTTTCATCCGACACTTGACAAATCCTCCGCCCTTGGCTATACTATATCAGAAAAAGGCAGAGAAGGGAAGGAGTACGCGCTCCTCCCGGGGCAAAGAGAGACGCCGTTCTGGTGCGAGGCGTTCCCCGGCGGCGCGGAAGGTCGTCCCGGAGCTCCGCCCCTGAACCGGAAACGGGGTAAGGGACGGCGGGTTCTCCCGTTACAGAGGCAGAGTGTCCCCGGCCTGTCCGGGGGAATTCAGGTGGTACCGCGGATGATTGTATTCGCCCTGAGCCGTGCGGCTCAGGGCGGTTTTTATTGGAGGTGATCGAATGGAATTTGTCAACCAGACTGTGATCGGCAGTAAAGAATTGTCCGCCCTGTCCAGGGGGGCCAGGAAAACCGTGCGGAGAAACCGCAATCGGATGGTCCGCACATTGGGACTGCTGATTGTTGCGCTGAACGTCTTTTTCGCCTGGATATCCATCCGGGTAGGGGACAGCCGGTGGTGGCTCAACGGGGCTCTGGCGCTGTTCCTGCTGGTCATTATCTTCTGGGAGGACCGGCTGAACGGGAGGTTCCGCGCAAAACATCTTCTGCCGGACGCCCGGGAGGTCACCGCCTCCTTCGGCCCCGAGGACTACACCACTGTCAGCAAGGCCGCCGACAGCCGCTTTACCTATGACCAGATCCGGATGATCTGCGAGACGCCGGAGTATTTCCTGTTCTACCTTGACCGCAGCCTGGGCCAGATCTACCGCAAGGACGGCTTCACCAAGGGCACGGCCATGGCCTTCCGGGAGTTCATCAGCCGGAAGACCGGTCTGACAGTGCAGAACATCCGGTAAGGGGGACGGACATGGAGTTTGTGTTTCATATAAGCGCCTATGACGATCCCGCCCTGGACGGGGAAACGGTCCGACTCCTCACCCAGCGCCTGGAGGCCCGCAGCCGTGAGGCCGTACCGGGTATGTGGGCGCTCACGGACAAGCTCAACGCCTATGCGGCAAAGGGGCCGGGGAGGGAGAAGCGGCGGACGCGGTACCGCGTCTACGGTGTGCTCCTGATCGCCCTGGGGATCTTCGTTCTGGTTCCCGGCCTGACGGAGCCCAGGACGCCGGTGCTGATCGGTACCGGGATCTTTGCGGTTCTCTCCGGCCTCCTGGAATTCTGTCTGGTCCGGGAGAGGAAGCCGGCCGCGTCCCCGGCTTCCTGCCGGAAGGAGGCGGCCTGCCTGCTGGAGCAGCGGCGAAGCGTCGATTGGAGCCTGCCGGAGAACCGGACGGAGCTGCGTTTTGACGAGACGGGCCTCTCCGTCTCCGCCGGAAAGGAAACGGAAACAATCCCTTACGGCGATATGACCGCCATTTTTGCAGAAGACTGTCTCTGGCTGTTGGTCTACGGCGCGGAAAAGGCGCTCCTGCTGCAAAAGAAAGACCTGACTGTTGGAGAACCGGAGAAGTTTGTACCTTATCTACAGGAAAAAATCGGGAAGCAGGGGTAACATTATGAGTATCGTCATGAATTTGTATTACACCGGGCAGAATGGCGCGGCCCGCCGCTTCGCGGAGGAGATGGAGTCCGGCGGCACGGCGGACCTGATTCGTGGGGAGGAGGGCAACGAGCGCTATGCCTATTTTTACCCGGCCAATGATCCCGAGACCGTCCTGCTCATCGACATCTGGCGGGACCAGCACGCCATCGACCTGCACCACGCCTCGCCGATGATGGACACCATTGCCCGCCTGCGTGAGAAATACGGCCTGCACATGCGGGCGGAGCGCTATGTCACGGATACGGCGGGCATCCCGGAATCCGACGAAAAATTTATCAAACACTAATTGAACTGAGAGAATAAGGAGACTACCATGAGAAAAGAATTACCGAAGACCTACGAACCCCAGGAGGCGGAGGGGAAAATCTACCAAATGTGGCTGGACGCCGGCTGCTTCAAGGCCGCCCCCAACCCGGAGAAGAAGCCCTTCTCCATCGTCATGCCGCCTCCCAACGTAACCGGCCAGCTCCACATGGGCCACGCCATGGACTGTACCCTCCAGGACATCCTCACCCGCTACAAGCGGATGCAGGGCTATGAGGCCCTCTGGATGCCCGGCACGGACCACGCCGGCATCGCCACTCAGATCAAGGTGGAGGAGGAGCTGCGCAAGAACGAGGGCCTGACCCGCTACGACCTGGGCCGGGAGAAGTTCCTGGAGCGTGTCTGGGACTGGAAGAACAAGTACGGCAACCGCATCGTCCAGCAGCAGCAGAAGCTGGGCGCCTCCTGCGACTGGGACCGCGCCCGCTTCACCATGGACGAGGGCTGCTCCAAGGCCGTCCGGGAGACCTTCTGCGAGCTTTACGACAAGGGCCTCATCTATAAGGGCAGCCGGATCATCAACTGGTGTCCCCACTGCGTCACCGCCCTCTCCGACGCGGAGGTGGAGTACGTGGACAAGCCGGGCCACCTGTGGTATATCCGCTACCCCCTGGCGGACGGCAGCGGCGACCTGGTGGTAGCCACCACCCGTCCCGAGACCATGATGGGCGATACCGGCGTAGCGGTGAACCCCGAGGACGAGCGTTTCAAGCATTTGGTAGGCAAGACCTGCATCCTGCCCATCATGAACCGGGAGATTCCCATCGTAGCGGACGAGTACGTGGAGCTGGGCTTCGGCACCGGCGCGGTGAAAATGACCCCCGCCCACGACCCCAACGACTTCGAGGTGGGCCTGCGCCACAACCTGGAGACCATCCGCGTCATCGACGACAACGGAAAAATCAACGAAAACGGCGGCCCCTACAACGGCATGGAC
The DNA here is from genome assembly GCA_021768185.1 of Oscillospiraceae bacterium. Classification (GTDB taxonomy): domain Bacteria; phylum Bacillota; class Clostridia; order Oscillospirales; family Oscillospiraceae; genus Pelethomonas. The sequence continues at coordinate 25,516 of JAETNP010000032.1, read as the reverse complement.
CGCTACGAGTGCCGGAAGGCTCTGGTGAAGGACTTGGAGGAGCAGGGATATCTGGTAAAAACCGAGGATTACAGCCACAACGTGGGCACCTGCTACCGCTGCGGCAATGATGTGGAGCCCCTGATTTCCGCCCAGTGGTTCGTCAAGATGGAGCCTCTGGCCAAGGAGGCCCTGCGCGTGGTCAACGAGGGCGAGGTAAAATTCATCCCCGAGCGCTTCTCCAAGACCTACACCAACTGGATGGAGAACGTCCATGACTGGTGCATCTCCCGCCAGCTCTGGTGGGGCCACCAGATCCCCGCCTGGACCTGCGCGGACTGCGGCCACATCACCGTGGACCGCACCGATCCCACTCACTGCGCCAAGTGCGGCAGCGCCCATATCGAGCGGGACCCAGACGTGCTGGACACCTGGTTCAGCTCCGCCCTGTGGCCCTTCTCCACCCTGGGCTGGCCGGATAAGACCCCGGAGCTGGACTATTTCTACCCTACTTCCGTGCTGGTCACCGGCTATGACATCATCTTTTTCTGGGTGGCCCGGATGATCTTCTCCGGCTGCGAGCAGATGAAGAAATACCCCTTCGAGAAGGTCCTTATCCACGGTCTGGTCCGTGACGACAAGGGCCGGAAGATGTCCAAGTCCCTGGGCAACGGCATCGACCCCCTGGAGATCGCCGACAAGTACGGCGCGGACGCCCTGCGCTTCAACCTCATCACGGGCAACAGCCCCGGCAACGACATGCGCTTCTATGTGGAGAAGTGCGAGGCCATGCGCAACTTCGCCAATAAGATCTGGAACGCCAGCCGGTTCGTCCTCATGAACCTGACCATCGACGAGGTGAAGCTGCCCGAGAAGCTGGAGCTGGAGGATAAGTGGGTCCTCTCCAAGCTGAACACCCTCGTCAAGGAGGTCACCGAGAACCTGGACGCCTACGAGCTGGGCGTGGCATCCGCCAAGGTGTACGACTTCATCTGGGACACCTACTGCGACTGGTATATCGAGCTGACCAAATCCCGTATGCAGGGCGAGGGCGCGGAAAACGCCCAGAACGTCCTCTGCTACGTCCTCATCCAGCTCCTGAAGCTGCTGCACCCCTTCATGCCCTTCATCACCGAGGAGATCTACCAGGCTCTGCCCCACGTCCCCGGCGAGGAGAGCGAGTTCCTGATGAAGACCGCGTGGCCTGTCTGCGAGGAGAAATTCTCCTATCCCGCCGAGGAGACGGCAATGGAGGAGATCATGGACCTGATCCGCGCCATCCGGACCCGCCGCGCGGAGATGAACGTGGCCCCCGGCCGGAAGGTCCAGCTTACCGTGGTCACGGACCGCCGGGAGACCTTTACCGCCGGCGCGCCCTTCTTCCAGCGCCTGGCCGGAGCCAGCGAGGTCCATGTCACGGACGCCGCTCCCGCCGCAAAGGGCATGGTGGAGGTCATCACCCACGCCGCCCGGGCTTTCATGCCTCTTGCCGAGCTGGTGGACATCCAGCAGGAGCTGGAGCGCATCGCCAAGGAGAAGGCCAAGGCCGAGGGCCACTTGAAGGGCATTGAGGCCAAGCTGAATAACGAGGCGTTCACCTCCAAGGCCCCGGAGCACATCGTCCAGAACCAGCGGGACCAGGCGGAGAAGCTGCGGGCCCTCATCGCACAGCTGGAACAGTCCGAGGCCGCCATGCGGGGCTAAGCAGCATGTATTTAGAGCCGACCTCTATTGAAGATGTTCCCGCCGCCAAACTAGCCGGGGAGCTGCTGCACTATAGCGGCTCCCCGGAGGTAGAACGCTTCTGCGACGACGACGGCGATTACAAACGCAAGTATAACGTCTATAAGCTCACGGCTGATGGCAGCGCCTGCGTGCTGAAAAAGTCCAACAGCAAAGAAGTCATGCTCTACCGCGGCTTCCTGCAAGGCAGGGGCTTCGCCGTGCCGGAGTACTTCGGCAGCGTAGAGTGTGAGGGGGCGCTTTGGCTGCTGATGGAGCACATCGACGGCCCGGACCTGCGGCGGTTTGACCGGGAAATGGCCCTCGCCAGCGCGCAGACCCTCTCTCAAATTCAGAACGCCTACTGGAACAGCCCTATCGAAGACGGCCGCTTCCAACGGTACTGGGAGCGTATCAACCGCCGCGCCGGATGCCTGCGGGACTGCCCGGAGTTGGCAAAGGCGTATGACATCTTCCTGTCCCGGCAAAGGGACTGCCCCCGAACTCTGTGCAGCGGCGATTTCCTGCAATGCAACGGCATCCTGCGGAAGGGCAGAGTCTATATGATCGACTGGGCCTTCGGCGGCCTCATGCCCTACGCCCTGGATATTGCCCGCCTCATTGCCCACGGTTCGGAGAAGCCCGAGCCCAACGCCTTCCCGTTCTATATGGATGCGGACCTGCGATCGACCTTTGTCCGCGCACACTATGAACATCTGGAATGCAAGCCTGATTGGGAGCAGTATATCCAGGACATCAAGCTGGCCGTTCTCAATGAGTGCGTGGAGTTTCTGGAAGACCTCGTCAACGACCCGGAAACCACCCGTGAGGAGATCGAAGCGGATTTCTACTACCGCCGCGCCGTGGAGACCGCAAAAGCGATTATGTAAAAAAGAGCCCGGTTTCGAGAATTTTCTCGAAACCGGGCTCTTTTATGTATTCACTCCACAACGATCCCGTTGTCCGCAAACGCCTTCAGCAGCAGCTCCATATCACTGGGAATGGAGATCGGTTCTCCGCAGGCGGCAATGGCGTTGGCAACGTCCTTGAGCCCGTTGCCCGTCACCACAGAGACTACGGCTGCATCTGACGGAATCTTTCCCTGCTCGCAGAGCTTTTTCAGCCCCGCCGCGCCGGTGACGCCCGCAGGCTCGCCGAACACGCCGCAGGTCCGTCCCAGCAGCTTCTGCGCCGCCATGATCTCCTCATCGGACACATTCACCACCAGCCCGTTGGATTCCCGGATGGCCATCAATGCCTTGTCCGCGTTCCGGGGCACGCCCACAGCGATGGAGTCCGCCAGTGTGTTCTCCTCCATAGGCCGCCAGTCCTCCCCGGTTTCGATAGCCCGGTTCAGCGGGCAGCAGCCCTCCGCCTGGGCGGAGATCAGCCTGGGCAGCTTATCAATGAACCCGATAGCGTACAGGTCCTTCAAGCCCTTCCACAGTCCGGCGATGGTGCAGCCGTCGCCCACGGAAATGGCGATATAATCGGGTACCTCCCAATTCAGCTGCTCCATGATTTCCAGCCCCACGGTTTTCTTCCCTTCGGAGAGGTAGGGGTTGATGGCCGCGTTCCGGTTGTACCAGCCCCATTTTTCTATGGCCTGCTTGCTCAGTTCAAAGGTCTCCTCGTAGCTCCCCTGGACGGAGATCACGGTTGCCCCGAAGGTCATCAGCTGGGCCACCTTGCCCTTAGGCGCTCTGCTGGGCACAAAGATATAGGTTTTCAGCCCCGCCGCGGCGGCGTTGCCCGCCAGGGAGGAGGCGGCGTTGCCGGTGGAGGAGCAGGCGATCACCTTCGCGCCCGCCTCCATGGCCTTTGCCACCGCCATGGAGCTGGCCCTATCTTTCAGGGAGGCGGTAGGATTCAATCCATCATCCTTCACCCAGAGCTTCTTAATGCCCAGCTGGGCGGCGAGGGCTTTTGCCTCATAGAGGGGGCTCCAGCCTACCCGGAGGGGAGGGGCTTCGGTGGCCTCCTCCACCGGGAGGAGCTCCCGGTAGCGCCACATCGAATTATCCCGGCGGGAGGCCAGGTCCGCTTTTGTCAGATTTGCCTTGATGTAATCATAATCATAGATGATGTCTAAAATGCCCCCGCAGGAGCAGTTGGTCAGATTGGGGGTTGCTTCATAGATTTTTCCGCATTTTACGCATTTGGCGTGTTTGACGTTTTTCATAGATACCTCTTTCTTCTGCGGCCTTGCGGGCCGCCGCTGCTTTTTTCTTTACGTAACCCCGGGGCCTGCGCGGCCCCGAACCCCGCGGTTCCTTTTGTCCCGCGACAAAAGGAACCAAAAACGCGCTTAAACCTGGCGGTTTAAGAATCCCTCATTTTTTGATTAGTTTTGCGCCCGAGGCACAGTCAGTTTGGTCTAAACCTTACTGCCGTCCGCTTCGTTCCCCTTCAGCGTCTATTTCAGCGTGGTCATCGGAACCCCCTACCGTCTGGCGGGGCAAACTCCCCGTGGTGCTCGCGGAAGGACTTTACCGACTATTGTTCCTGATCTTCAGATTCCGCTTCCTTCAAATTTTCCAATGCAACCCGGGTTGCCTCAATGACGAACTGTGAAAAGTTGCAGGTTGTCCCCCGAATTGCTTCCTCTACTTGGTCGATGATTTCATTCGGGAACCTGATGCTTTTGTTGGTTGAAGTTGGAGTTTTAGGTAGATTATTTGGTATTTTGAATGGTTTCATAGCACGCCTCGCAATACATATTGTAGAAATAGTGTATTGCAATTTGTACCAAAATAATGCATTATATATTTGTACAACAATAATGTAGCACAAAGAAAGGAAATAAATATGGACAACTTACCCAAATACTATACCCGGCTGTTCAATGGAGTAACGGATGCAATCAATGCGCTGCAAAAGCAGAAATACGCAGAAGCGCAGATGATTCTCATCAGAGCGCAGCAGGACGCGGAGGAGATGTATCTGGAAGACGGAGACGATGAAGATGAATAGAAAAGAGGGCGGGGCCGGAGGCCCCGCCCTCAATGGTTCAATCTTCCAAAGTAGTTTGCAGATCTGTCAGAATCTCCCGCATCAATTCCTTAGACTTTTCCGGGTCCTTTTCCTCAATTGCGGATTTAATGCGAGCAATCAGCATACGGAGAAGTGCGCAAAATATTTTATCACTTTGCTCCATTTTACAGATTTTTCAGCAGTCCGGTTGCCTCGTTGAACTCGTTGATGAGTTCATCCAGCTCAGCCGCCTGCTGGTGGACGGCGTCCCAGGTGCCCTCCTGGTCATACCACAGGGCGTTGAGTTCATGGACGTCTCTTGCCTGCTGCTCTACCCAGGTGTAGTACTTGAGGTTATGGACCCGCTTGCGCTCCTGGTAGGTGAGCTCCAGCATGTTGTCCGTCTTGAGCCCCAGAATGTGGAGGTTGTGGTCGATAGCCGCCTCGGTGGCGTTGTAGGCCCCGTGCATCTCGTCCAGCTCGGTGATCCGGCTCTGGTACATGGCCGCGGAGTCGGTGAGAACAGTCCCCACCACATCGTGCTCGGTGAGCTCGTAGTACTTGGCCATCTTGATGCAGCACAGTATATTGGCGATGCCGCTGATGCCCAGCCAGCTCAGTTTCTCGATCAGGTCATCCTCCAGGCCCAGCTGATTTTTCAGGTAGGCGTGGCCGTCGGGGGTATTGAACAGGCGCAGCAGCCGCTGGCTGTCCTCATCGTCAATGGCGATAGCCATATCGGTGTTCTTGACATTGTGAATCCAGGGAATGTGCTTGTCGCCGATGCCCTCGATCCGGTGGCCGCCGAAGCCGTTATTCAGGATGGTGGGGCACTGGAGAGCCTCGCCCACGGCCAGCTTCAGGCCGGGATACTGCTCCTTGAGGTAGTCGCCGGCACTCATGGTCCCGGCGGAGCCGCTGGTGAAGGCGGCGGCGGCAAACCGGTCGCCGGGCCGTTTTACGGCCTCATACAGGTCCTGGAGGGCGTAGCCCGTGACGTTGTAGTGCCACAGGGGGTTGCCCATCTCCTCGAACTGGTTGAAGATCATATACTGGGGGTCGGCCCGCAGCTCCCAGGTCTTGTCGAAGATCTCTTTCACGTTGGACTCGCAGCCCGGGGTGGCGATGACCTCGCCGGCGATAGATTTCAGCCAGTTGAACCGCTCCTGGCTCATCTCGGCGGGGAGGATGGCAACGCTCTCGCAGGCCAGCAGCTTGGAGTTGAACGCGCCGCCCCGGCAGTAGTTGCCGGTGGAGGGCCACACGGCCTTATGCCAGGTGGCGTCAAACTGACCGGTGACCAGCCGGGGAGCCAGGCAGCCGAAGGAAGCGCCCACCTTGTGGCATCCGGTGGGGAACCACTTGCCCGCCATGGCGATGATCCGGCAGGGAACGCCGGAGAGCTTGGAGGGGATCTCGACATAGTTGGGCACGGCCTGGAACAGGCCGCCGGTTTCCTTGGCCTCGTTCTTCCAGGTAATGCGGAACAGGTTCAGGGGGTTCACGTCCCACAGGCCAACGGTTTTCAGCTTCTCCTGAATGGGTGCGGGGATGGTTTCCGGGTTCTGCATCTGGTGAAAGGTGGGGATGATGACGTTGTTCTCCCGGGCCTTCTGGATATTCTTCTGCAGAACTTCCTTGTTGATCGTGAGGTCAATTTTGCTCATGTCGTTTTTCCTCCTGTTTCAGGTCAATATAAGAGTAAAGTGTGTACTTGGAAATTCCGAAGTATTTGGCAACCTTGTCGCCGGATTTGGTGATCAGGAACGCGCCGTGCTCATTTAAAAACCGGATGGCCCGGACCTTATCGTCCTTATTCATCAGGGCTACCGGCTTGCCTACAAGGGCTACGCTCTGCTCGATAAGGTCGTCCAGCAGGTCGCTGACGTTCAGCACGGTGATCCGCTCCTCCTGGCCTCGGGACTCCTCTTCAGTGGTGTGGATCAGTCCGCCGATGGCGTTTTCTACCATCAGGAGGGAGGAGATGTCGTAGTTGATGGAGAGGATGGCCGTCACCCGCCCCCGGCTGTCCCGGATGTAGACGGTGGAGGATTTCAGAATCTTCCCATCCGGCGTGCGGGTCAGGTAGCCCAGATGGTCCGTGGGGTTTTCCTGGGCGTGGAGGATCTGTTCCATCACCACGGTGGACGGGCCGTCTCCCACCCTGCGCCCGGTCACGTGGCCGTTGACGATGTAGACAATGGAGCGCTCCGGGTCCTTGGCCGCCAGGTCGTGGATCACTACCTCACAGCTGGGTCCGAACTGCGCCGCCAGCGCCTGTGCGATCTGCTTGAGCATTTCCAGACGTTTTGCATCCAATCCAATTTCACCTCCTCCACCTGATACCATCATACCAGCATTCCCAACAGATTGCAAGAGGTTTTCAAAAAATTTTTTAGGTTTTCAAAAATTTTGTTTGACAACGGCGTTTTCTGTGCTATGATAGGAGGTAGAGAAGCAAATACCCACCGGAAAAATATTTTGATGGAGGAATCTATTATGGACTTTGAAGCGATCAAAAAAGCTGCTCAGGGCTACCAGGCGGACATGAGCCGGTTCCTGCGGGACATGATCTCCCACCCCAGCGAGAGCTGCGAGGAGAAGGAAGTGGTCATGTGCATCAAGGCCGAGATGGAAAAGCTGGGCTTCGACAAGGTGGAGATTGACGGCCTGGGCAACGTCATCGGCTGGATGGGCGACGGCGACAAGATCATCGCCATCGACTCCCACATCGACACCGTGGGCATTGGGAACATCAACAACTGGGAGGCCGACCCCTACAAGGGCTATGAGACCGACGACATCATCTATGGCCGCGGCGGCTCCGACCAGGAGGGCGGCATGGCCTCCGCCGTGTACGGCGCCAAGATCATGAAGGATCTGGACCTGATCCCCAAGGGCTACAAGATCATGGTAGTGGGCTCCGTCCAGGAGGAGGACTGCGACGGCATGTGCTGGCAGTACATCGTCAACAAGTACTTCCCCAGCAAGGAGGAGGCCCAGAAGCAGATCGAGTTCGTCATCTCCACCGAGCCCACTGACGGCGGCATCTACCGGGGCCACCGGGGCCGCATGGAGATCCGGGTGGACGTGAAGGGCGTCTCCTGCCACGGTTCCGCTCCCGAGCGGGGGGACAACGCCATTTACAAGATGGCGGACATCCTCCAGGACGTCCGGGCGCTGAACGAGAACGACGACGCAGACGGCACCGAGATCAAGGGGCTGGTGAAGCGTCTCAATCCCAAGTACAACCCCGAGCACTGGGAGGACGCCCGCTTCCTGGGCCGGGGCACCTGCACCGTTTCCCAGATCTTCTATACATCCCCCAGCCGCTGTGCTGTGGCCGACAGCTGCGCCATTTCCATCGACCGCCGCATGACCGCCGGGGAGACCTGGGACAGCTGCCTCAAGGAGATCGAGGACCTGCCCGCCGTGAAGAAGTACGGCGAGGACGTGAAGGTCAGCATGTACATGTACGACCGCCCCGCCTGGACGGGCACGGTCTATGAGACGGAGTGCTTCTTCCCCACCTGGATCAACAAGGAGACCGCCGCTCATGTCCAGGCGCTCATCGACGCTCACCACGCGCTGTGGGGCGATAAGCGCATCGGACACAAGGACGCCGACCCCAAGCTGGACGCCATGCACCTGCGGGAGCGGCCCCTCACCGACAAGTGGACCTTCTCCACTAACGGCGTGTCTATTCAGGGCCGGTACGGGATCCCCTGCGTGGGCTTCGGTCCCGGGGCCGAGAGCCAGGCCCACGCGCCCAATGAGATCACCTGGAAGCAGGATCTGGTCACCTGCGCTGCGCTGTATGCCGCTGTGCCGGGCCTCTACAAGGAGGAGAACAAGTCCGCCGACGTGACCCAGTTCCGCCAGAGCCTGACCAACAACGAGATTCAGTAAGGCGGCGCATCGTACAGAAGCTATTTTCCTTGCCGCGCAAAATGCGGCAGAATAAATTGATAAAATAAGGAGAATATAACCATGAGCAAGACAGAAAATCTGGTCCAGCATCTGGAGAAGCTGCATATCAACAACATGTACAAAAACGACTTCTACTGGACCTGGGACAAGACCGGCGACGAGCTGGACGCTATCTTCACCGTGGCCGACGCCCTGCGTGACCTGAGAGAGCGCAACATCTCCACCAAGATCTTCGACTCTGGTCTGGGCATCTCCATCTTCCGGGACAACTCCACCAGGACCAGGTTCTCCTTTGCCTCCGCCTGCAACCTGCTGGGCCTGGACATCAAGGACCTGGACGAGAAGACCAGCCAGATCGCCCACGGCGAGACCGTCCGGGAGACCGCCAACATGGTTTCCTTCATGGCCGACGTCATCGGCATCCGGGACGACATGTTCATTGAAGAGGGCCACAAGTATCAGAAGACCTTCATGGACGCTCTGGACGAGGGCTACGAGAAGGGCATTCTGGAGCAGCGGCCTACCCTGGTGAACCTCCAGTGCGACGTGGACCACCCCACCCAGGCGATGGCCGACCTGCTGCACGTCATCCATGAGATGGGCGGCGTGGAGAACCTGAAGGGCAAGAAGGTGGCTATGACCTGGGCCTACTCTCCCAGCTACGGCAAGCCCCTGAGCGTACCCCAGGGCATCATCGGGCTCTTTACCCGGTTCGGCATGGACGTCGTCCTGGCCCACCCCGAGGGATACGAGATCCTGCCCGAGGTGGAGGAGATCGCCGCCAAGAACGCTGAGGCCTCCGGCGGCTCCTTCAAGAAGGTCAACTCCATGGAGGAGGCATTCAAGGACGCCGACATCGTGTATCCCAAGTCCTGGGCTCCCTTCAAGGCCATGGAGAAGCGCACACAGCTCTACCGGGAGGGCGACAAGGCCGGCATCGACGCCCTGGAGAAGGAGCTGCTGGCCCAGAACGCCGAGCACAAGGACTGGTCCTGCACCGAGGAGATGATGAAGCTCACCAAGGACGGCAAGGCGCTGTACATGCACTGCCTGCCCGCCGACATCTCCGGGCTGAGCTGCGAAGCGGGCGAGGTGGACAATTCCGTGTTCGACCGGTACATTGAGCCGCTGTATAAGGAGGCATCCTTCAAGCCCTATATCATCGCCGCCATGATCTTCCTGAGCAAGGTCAAGGACCCCGTGGCCGCGCTGCGGGATCTGGAGAAGCGCGGGGAGAAGCGGAAGGAATTTTAAGCCATCCGGACAAACAGAAAGGGAGTACCGGGGTACTCCCTTTCTGAATCAGGAGGACGATTAAATGAATTGTCCATATTGTGGAGATGGTATGGCCGCAGGACGGATAGAAGCAGAAAATTTACTGCAATGGATTCCGGAAGACGAGGAAACAAGGGGCGGTACAAAATGGGCAAAAAGCCCAAACAGTATTGTTCTTGCAAAGTATTATTTATTGGCTCCTGCGGCTGTGGCAGCATATTATTGCCGTGCATGTAAAAAAATAATAATTGATACAGAACAATGAAATATTGAGAAGAACGAGGAATGAACCATGAGTAAACGCATTGTCATCGCCCTGGGCGGCAACGCCTTGGGCAGCACGCTCCCCGAGCAGGCGGCTGCGGTGAAGATCACCGCCCGGGCCATTGTGGACCTCATCGAGGACGGCAACCAGGTGGTCGTGGCCCACGGCAACGGCCCTCAGGTGGGCATCATCAACAACGCCATGTCCGCCCTCCAGAAGGAGGACCCCAGTCAGGGATATACGCCGCTTTCCGTCTGTGGGGCCATGAGCCAGGCGTATATCGGGTACGACTTGCAGAACGCCTTCCGGGAGGAGCTGCTGGACCGGGGCATCAACAATATGCCCGTGTGCTCCATCGTCACCCAGGTGGAGGTGGACCCGGCGGACCCGGCCTTTGAGAACCCTACCAAGCCCATCGGCAAGTTCATGACCGAGGCGGAGGCCAGGGCGTACCATGAATCCACCGGCAATCCCGTCAAGGAGGACGCGGGCCGGGGATGGCGGCGGTATGTGGCTTCCCCCAAGCCCAAGCATATCATTGAGGCCGGGGCTATCCGGGCGCTCACCGAGGACGGGCATCTGGTCATTTGCTGCGGTGGGGGCGGCATTCCCGTTTACAGGACGGAGAAGAACCACCTCAAGGGCGCGGCGGCGGTCATTGACAAGGATTTCGCCTCCGAGCTGCTGGCCGAGCAGCTGAACGCCGATATGCTCATTATTCTCACCGCCGTGGAAAAGGTGGCCGTCAACTTCCGCAAGGAGAACGAGCGGTGGCTGGACGCCATGACGCCGGAGGAGGCGCGGCAATACGCCGCCGAGGGACAGTTCGCCCCCGGCTCCATGCTGCCCAAGGTGGAGGCGGCGGTGAAGTTCGCCGAGTCCAAGAAGGGCAGGGAGGCCCTTATTACCCTGCTGGAGAAGGCAAGGGACGGCATCGCCGGGAAGACGGGGACGGTCATCCGGCAGTGACCGGCGGGAAAGAACGATAAGAAGGCGCCCTGTCCGGATGGGTATCCGGGCAGGGCGCCTAGAGCATGTCTGCCGCTCCTTCTACTTGGAGTAGTGTATCTGGACAGGGGAGGGGAGCTGGTCAAAGGTGACCTCCTCCCAGGAGATAACGCCCCGGAGGGGCGCTACACGGACAAGAATGTAAGCGCCGTCCTTCAGTTCGCGGGAGGTATCCAGCTCCAGATTCTTGCCCGCACCGCTCTCGGTGTAGGCTGGGAGCGTATAGCGGTAGTTCATCCCTCCATGGGGCGTGATGGGCGCGATCTTTTCGTTGTCGATCTGACTGTACAGGCTCTCCGCGTTGTTTGTCGTGGACTGGAAAAGAAGCCCCATGGAACAGATCCCCACCCCCAGGATCAGCACCAGCGCACCAACGATGAGAAGAACGGTCTTGCCTTTTTTCACAGAAAAAGCCTCCTTGCATAGGTGATGGGGGTATTATACTCCGAGGGCGTACGCCGTTCCATCGCTTTACCTTACAAAACGGGCGGGAACCTTACATCTCCGTAAGGTTCCCGCCCGTTTTGTATCAAACCTGCAAAAACTTCCTTATGGCGCTGAGACTGCCGCCTACGCCGATGAGCATTCCGGCTCCGGCGAAGATGACGGCTACATAGGTCCACATGTCCTCGAAGGGGACCACCGTGATGAGGTTGATGGTGTCGTTGCTGGCTACCGAACGGGCCACCGCCTCGTAGAGGCCCCACTGGAGGAAAAAGCCGATCACCGCCGAGAACAGGCCCAGCAGGAAGCCCTCGTACACGAAGGGCCAGCGGATGAAGCCGTTGGTGGCGCCCACCATCTTCATGATGGCGATCTCGTCCCGGCGGTCAAAGGTGGTCAGCTTGATGGTGTTGGCGATGATGAACACCGACACCAGAAACAGCACCGCGATCAGCACCACGCACACCACGCCGGCTACGTTGCGGATGGTGATGAACCCCGCCGCCTCGTCCTCGTAGGCGCTGACGTTGCCCTTGCCGATGCCGGGCACCGCTTCCAGCGCCTCCTTGGTCTGGCGCATATACCCGATGTCCTTCAGGTCGATGGCGTAGCGGTGGCGGAAGTTGTCGTCCGGCAGGCCCTGAAACAGCTCGTCATCCTCGTACCGGCCCCGGAAGGCGGCGGCGGCCTCCTCATTGGAAATAAAGGTGGCCTTGGCCACGTTGTCCACGGCCAGGATGGTCTGCTCCATGGCCCGGGCCTCGTCCTCCGACAGGGATTTGTCCACGAAAGCCAGCATCTGGTTCTGGCTCTCCAGGTCCTCCAGCATGGCGTTGGCGTTCACCGCCACCAGGGTGAAGGTGCCCATAATGAGAAGGCAGGCCACGGTGATGCCTACGGCCGCAAAGGACATGAAGCCGTGGCTGAACATGTTGACTGCGCCCTCTTTGATGAAATAGAAAAAATTGTGCTTGTTCACAGTGCCTTCCTCCCGTAGTACCCATGGCCGTCGCTGACCACCCGGCCCCGCTCCAGCATGACCACGCGCTTGTCGAAGCGGTTGACCAGATCCTTCTCGTGGGTCACCACCAGCACCGTAGTCCCCAGAGCGTTGATGCGCTCCAGAAGACGCATGATCTCCAGAGAGCGGGCGGGGTCCAGGTTGCCGGTGGGCTCGTCGGCGATGATGGTGCTGGGGTTGTTCAGCAGGGCACGGGCAATGGCCACACGCTGCTGCTCGCCGCCGGACAGCTCCGAGGGCAGGCGGCGGCCCTTGTTCTCCAGGCCCACCAGGTTCAGGCAGTAGGGGATGCGCTTTTTGATCTCCCTGGGGCCCGCGCCCACCGCCCGCATGGCGAACACCATATTATCATAGACGGATTTGTGCTCGATCAGCCGGAAATCCTGAAAAATAACGCCTACCGTCCGGCGCAGATGGGGGATCTGCCACTCTTTGATATTCCGCAGGGAGAAGCCGTTCACCATCACCCGGCCCTCGGTGGGCTCGATCTCCCCGATGAGCAGCTTGATGACCGTGGATTTCCCGCTGCCCGAGGGCCCCACCATGAACACGAACTCTCCGTCCTGAATCTCCATGGAAAGCCCGTTGAGCGCGTGGGTGCCGTTGGGGTATTCCTTTACTACATCTGTCAGTCGTATCATGCTATTCTGCGTACCCTTTCCGACCGGGAGGCCGTGATCCTGTGTCTTCTATAAATGGACAAAATCCTACAACCATATATCATACACATTGTCAGGACTCCCGTCAAGGGCGAAAACGCCGGTTTTCCACAAATTCCGGAGGGATTTGACAGCACCGGCGGCCTTCTTTGTCGAACGCTGTCGAAACAGGCGGCGGAGCGCACGGGGACGAGGCTGCAAAAAAAGAGATATATTTGTCATATTCCCTCTTGACAAATGGAAATGGGAGTGATATATTTATCTCAACAAGTGACAAATAAATCACTTCTGCATTTTAGGAGGAATCTATCATGAACGATCAAAAGAAATCTGCTTCCAGGAGTCCCCGGTGGCTGCCGCCGGTGCTGGGCGGCGCGGCTTGCGCGGCGCTGACAGGGGCGGCGGTGTGGTACGATCTGACGTACAACGGCGGCAGGCTTGTCTATCCCATGGATTCTTATGCCTTCCGGCCCACGGATATTCCTATGCTGCTGGCGCTGGCGCTGGATGCGGCGTATGTACTCTGCTTGTTTGCGCTGCTCCTTGGCGGCATCCTCGCCCAGCGCAGGCAGATCGCGGTTACTAACCGAACCCGAAAGCTGAATCCTAAGCTGGGATTGCTGGGCGTTCTGGGCCTTGCGGGGCTGGCGGGGTTTTACACCTATCCTGTTTATGGCCTCTATTTTCCCTTCGGCTTCTTTGCTTTCTTCGGCTTTTTGGGGTTCTTCTTTGAGGGGAAGATGTCCAATATTTTGATGGACGAGCGGTTCAGGGAAAACGCCGCTAAGGCGGAACTGAAAGCGTATCGGACGGGCTTTATCATTATTTTCCTTTTGCTGGTCATTACCGGCGGCCATAGTGGAGCGTCGTCAGAGCTGGCGCTGCCCATATTGATGACAGGCATTGCGCTGACACTGGCGCTGACGCTGTTTCTCAGCGAATACCTGCTCTACCGCTATGACCATGACGATGCGCTGGACCTGGAAGAGGAGGAGTGATGGACGGCTTTACTTGCAACCTGAAAACCTACCGCGTCCTCAAGGGGCTGACCCAGGGAGAGCTGGCGGAGCTGGTAGGGGTGCGGCGGGAGACTATCATGCGGCTGGAGAAGGCTCAGTACAATCCATCCCTGAAGCTGGCGGTGGACATCTCCAGGGCGGTGGGGGCCCCCATTGAGGAGATATTTGTATTCGACTAAAAATATCAGGATTGCCATAACCCAGTCACAGCAAGGCTTTCGGGCTTTGCTGCGACTTCCTCTTTCGACCGGAAATTTCCGGACTTAAGTATCACTTTGCACAAGGCGTATCCTTTCGCGTCTTGGAATGTTGCACAAAATGACGCTTGCTTTTTTGGGAAAATCAACTATAATCAGCGTAAGCTTCCAGAGGATGCCTCTGCTGGAAGCGGGGGAAAAACGTACAGCAATTTCTTTCTGTGAGGTGATTCACAATGACAAAAGACCTGACAAAGGGCCGTCCTATGCCCCAGATCCTCAGCTTTGGTATTCCGGTCCTGTTTGGGTACCTGTTCCAACAACTGTACAGTGTGGTGGATACCGCCATTGTGGGAAAAACGCTGGGAGGCGCGGCGCTGGCGGCGGTTGGTTCCACCGGTTCCATCAACTTCCTGGTGGTTGGCTTCTGCTGCGGCATATGCGCCGGATTTGCCATTCCGGTGGCCCAGCAGTTCGGTGCGGGCAATAACCAGGAGCTGCGCCGGTATGTGACCGGCGGCGTGTGGCTGTCCGTTGTCATCGGAGCGGCGCTGACGGCGGCTATGGCCCTCTGCTGCGACGGGATCCTTACCGCCATGAATACACCGGCGGACATCTATCAGCGGGCGTATGTCTATATTCAGACCATCTTTATCGGTCTGCCCGCCTACGTGCTCTACAACTTCTGCGCGGGCGTGCTCCGCTCTCTGGGCGACAGCCGCACGCCGGTGATCTGGCTGGTAGCGGCGTCCCTGGTGAACATCGTGCTGGATGTGGTATTTATCCTGACGTTCCGGATGGACGTGTTCGGCGCGGCACTGGCTACCGTCCTGTCCCAGGCGCTGGCGGGAGTGGGATGCCTCATCCGCCTGGTGCGGGGGTATCCTATTCTGAAAATGGACCGGGAGGACTGGATCCCGAACCGCAGCCGTCTGGGGGAGCTGTGCCTGATGGGCCTGCCCATGGGGCTGCAGTACTCCATTACCGCCATCGGCAGCGTCATGCTGCAGACCGCCGTCAACGGGCTGGGTACGGTCTATGTGACCGCCGTGACCGCCGCCAGCAAGGTCTCCATGTTCCTGTGCTGTCCCTTTGACGCCATGGGCTGCACCATGGCCACCTACGGCGGGCAGAACGTGGGCGCGGCCAAGTGGGAGCGCCTGCATCAGGGCGTGCGGGCCTGCGTGACGCTGGGCGCGATATACTCCGGCATTGCGCTGGTGGTCCTGCTGCTGTTTTCCAATCCGCTGACCATGCTGTTCCTGGATGAGGGCAGCGCTGAGCTGCTGCCTCTGGCCCGGCAGAACCTGCTGATTACGGCCTCCTGCTACTTCCTGCTGGCCCTGGTCAACATCTTCCGCTTCCTGATCCAGGGCATGGGCTTCTCCCCGCTGGCCACTCTGGCCGGTGTGCTGGAGATGGCCGCCCGGGCGGGGATCTCCTGCCTGGTGCCGGTGTTCGGATTCACGGCGGCCTGCTTCGCCTCCCCTATGGCGTGGCTCCTGGCGGACGTGTTCCTGGTGCCTGCCTACTTCTACTGCTACCGGCGGCTGACCCAGCCCCATGCCGGGCGGCGGAAGCTGGCTGCCGTGGCACGGTAAGCCTCGCCGCCCTTCTGAGAAGGCCGGCCCACGCGGGAACCTTTCTGCTTATAGACCGCAAACGTCCGATCGTGTCTGCAATTCATGCGGTTTACTGGTAGACTTTCAGAAAATTCCGGCCCGGAGGCATTTGCCTCCGGGCCGGCTGCTGTGATTGGGAATTGGCGGAATCCGATTCAGATACCATCGGGCGGGCTCTGGGTGTCCGCTGACACCATATGGTTCCGGCACGCTTTTGCCTGTTTTTGCGCGGGCGAAAAACGGGTCCGGGGTGGACAATCCCTGGGCTGTTGACAAGAAATCGGTTCTTTAGGAACCTTGACGCTTTTCCGGCTTTTTGGTAAAATACCCCCGGCAGGGATAAAAACACATCCCGGTTGGTAGTCCGGGAGCAGCGCCGGCGCTGTCAGTAACCTTCCTCCTTTGGTCGTCCGTTCCTTGCGTCAAATTAAAGGAGGAACCGATCTATGGAAACTGCCAAAGCAAAGCTGACGGTATTGTTCGACCCGCCCTTCTGGATAGGGCTGTTCGAGCGGGAGAGGGAAGGCCGGTACGAGGCCTGCCGGGTGGTATTCGGCGCGGAACCCCGGGATTTTGAGGTCTACGCCTATATCCTGGACCGCTATGACCATCTGACATTCTCGCCCGCCTTGGCCTCCGGCCCGGAGACAGACCGGGAGATCAATCCCAAACGGGCTCAGCGCGAGGCCCGCCGTCAGACGCAGCCGTCCGGCATCGGCACCAAGGCCCAGCAGGCCCTCCAGCTTCAGCGGGAGCAGAACAAGGAGGAGCGCCGCGTCCTCTCCCGGGAGGTCCGGGAGGCGGAACAGGACCGCCGCCTCCAGCTGCGCCGGGAGAAGCGCAAACAGAAACACCGGGGCCGGTAGGCATTTTCCACAAGAGGCGGAGGGCGGATTCGCGCTCTCCGCCTTTTGCCACGGTTGCATATCCGCGGCAACCCTGCTATACTGCGGATAAAACCATCAGTAATATGTAAAAGGAGGAGCAAAGAATGCTTTATTTCCGGAACGACTACGGAGCGGGGGCCCATCCGGCGGTGCTGGAGGCCCTGTGCCGGACCAATATGGAGCTGACGGCGGGCTACGGCACGGACGCTTACTGCTCGCGGGCGGCGGAGACCATCCGGGACCTGTGCGGCCTGCCGGAGGCCGCCGTTCACTTCCTCATGGGCGGCACCCAGGTGAACAAGACGGCCATCGGCGCGTTCCTGCGGCCCTTTGAGGCGGTGGTCGCCGTCGCCGGCGGGCACATCTGCGTCCATGAGGCCGGGGCCGTGGAGCAGGACGGCCACAAGGTCATCCATCTGCCCGCCCCGGACGGGAAGCTGACGCCGGAGCTCCTGCGCGCCGCAGCGGAGGGACCGGTGAATGAGCACACTGTTGTCCCCCGTCTGGCCTACATCTCCAACACCACGGAGCTGGGCACGGTTTATACCCGGCAGGAACTGGCGGCACTGCGCAGGTGCTGCGATGAGCTGGGGCTGTACCTGTACTGCGACGGGGCGCGGCTGGGCAGCGCTATGGATGCGGGCGGGACCTCCTTTGCAGACTACGGCGAATGCTGCGATGCCTTTACCATCGGCGGCACCAAGAACGGCCTGCTCTTTGGGGAAGCGCTGGTGATCGTCAATCCCGCCCTCCGGCCCGGGTTCCGCAACTGCATGAAGCAGCAGGGGGCCATGCTGGCCAAGGGGCGGCTGCTGGGGGTGCAGTTTGAGGCCATCCTGAAAGATGGATTGTATCTGGAGCTGGCTGCCCACGCCAACAACCAGGCGAAACGGCTGGCGGAAGGTCTGCGGGCGCTGGGTATCCAATTGCTGGCCCCGGCGGAGAGCAACCAGGTATTCCCCATCCTGCCGGACGGCGCGGTGGAGGAGCTGGGAAAGAACGTGGAATTCGAGGTGGAGCGGAAAATGGACGCGGGACGCACCTGCATCCGCTTCGTCACCGCCTGGCACACCGCGCCGGAGGATGTGGACGCGCTGCTGAATTTGCTGGGCGGCTGAGAAGGATAGGGCGGGCGGCAGAGGGGGAGCCTCCTCTGCCGCTTCTTTTTCCATAAATTTTTTGCCGGTGTGATAATTCTGCCTCCCCGGGTGTTATATAGGCGAGGCCTCAAATCACCACAAAGGAAGTGACGCTATGACTGCCGTCCGGCTGTCCGAACTGTTCGCCCTGTATGGGGACGACGTATACCGCTTCGCCTACAGCTTCACCCGCCACGCCGCCGACGCGGAGGACGTATGCCAGAGCGTATTCTGCCGTCTGGCCGAGGGGCGCACAGAGCTGGAGCCGGGGAAGGAGAAGGCGTGGCTGCTGGCCTGTACCGCCAACGCCTGCAAGAACCGGTTCCGGTTCCTGAAGCGGTGGGCCAGCCTGCCTTTGGAGGCGGCGGCGGACATCCCCGACGGGGACAGCCGGGCGGTGTTGGAGGCGGTGCTGTCCCTTCCCGAAAAGTACCGGGCCCCGGTGCATCTGTACTACTACGAGGGCTACAGCCAGGGGGAGATCGCGGACATCCTGGGCCTGCGCCTGACGGCGGTACAGACCAGGATGCAGCGGGCTCGGGCTATGCTGAAGGAGGTATTGAGCGATGAGATCACACTATAGACAGGCCATGGAGGCCTTGGTCCTCTCCCCGGAGGCCAGGGAGCGCATCGGGACGAAGCTGCGCCGCCCCCGGCGGGGTATGAGGTTTCGTCCGGCAGCCGTCGCGGCGGCTGCGGTATTGGTCCTGGCGCTGGGGGCTACGGCGGCGGCCAGCGGCGTTGCGCTGCACGAGCTTCCTGCCGTTGTCCTCCAGAGCTTGCAGCCCGTCCGGCTCAGCGATACGGACCAGGGAATCACCATGACTGTACAGTCTGCCACGGTGGAGAACGGCGTGTTTACCGCCTACATCACGCTGACGGACGATGAAGGCAGGAGCCGGCTGGAGCAGGGGGCGGACTTCTACGACAGCTACCGGATCAGCGCGCCCTTCGGCGCAAATTTACTGACATGCGGCTGTGAGCCGCTGGGGTACGACGCATTCAGCGAGAGCTATGGATACCTGATTACCATCAAGGCAAAGGACGGCGAGGGAGGGGCGGTTGACTTTTCCAACAAAAAATTTACCTTCTCCGCCCGGCAGCTGCTGGTGGGACAGGCGAAGGGACAAATCGTCGCCCTCCGCCCGCATTGGAGCAGCGTTCCCCTCTTCCCCGCCGATACCACGCGCTACATCCTCGGCGGCAGCGGGGAAGGCTTCAAAACTTACAACGGCTGGACCTCCGGCGGCGAGGCGCTGGTGCTTCAACCCGGCGGCTGGGAATTGCGGGTAACGGAGGGCGTCTCCATCTCCGCCGCCGGGTTTGTGGGGGAGCAGTTCCATTTGCAGGTCCGGTATGACGGCACCGGGCCGGATGATCATGGACAGGTGAAGCTCCTGACGCCGGAGGGCGGAGAGGTCCCCTGTCCGGTGAGCCTCTCCTTCCGAGATGAGGACGGGACGAAGTACGATGAGCATATCTACGACATTTCTTCCGAGGAGCTGTCCGGCTGCACCCTCGCCGGAGAATTCACCATCGGCGGTTATCTGCTGGACGGGGACTGGAAGGTGACCTTCGCTCTGGAAAATTAACGCCGTTCACAAAATCCTGTTGATTTGGCAGTTTCTCCATGGTATAGTTGGCACAATTATAACGCCAGCCAAGGAGGACCACGCTATGAACCTCACCACCGCCAGCCGCACCTTTCAGCTGCTGACCCGCATCCTGGACGTCCGTACACCCACCGAGCCCTTCCTGCCCCCGGAGGCGGAAAAGCCCCCTATTCCTCCGGGAAATATCCAGCAGCCCTTTCCCCGGGCCACGCCGGAGAGCCAGGGGATATCCTCCCGGCACATCCAGTCGTTTTTGGAAGAGCTGGGCCGGGACCGGGAGCTGTACGCCCAGACCGTCATGATCCTGCGGAACGGCCGCGTCGTCTGCGAAGCGGCCTACGGCTCCCAGGACCTGCGGACTGCCAAGTATACCTTCTCCGCCTGCAAGAGCGTGGTGTCCCTGGCTGTTGGCCTACTGATCGACGACGGCACGCTGTCTGTCAAGGACCAGGCGGCGGACTTCTTTGAGGAGCCGGGGAGCACCGCCCTCCACCGCAAGCTCAAGGGCATGACGGTGGAGGACCTGCTCACCATGCGCTCCGGCGTCTTGTTCACTGAGGCGGAAGCCCTGACGGAAACGGACTGGGTCCGCCGCTTTCTGGGGGACGCCCTCAAGGGCGAGCCGGGCACGGAGTTCGCTTACAGCAGCCTGAACACCTACATGCTCTCCGCTATCGTCCGCCGGGCCGCCGGGAAAAGCCTGTCGGACTTCCTGCGGGAGCGCCTCTTTGGCCCCATGGGCATCACGGATTTCCACTGGGAGACCTGCCCCAAGGGCATCGAAAAGGGTGGGTGGGGCCTGTATATCAAGCCGGAGGACCTGGCAAAGCTGGGCCAGCTGGTGATGGACGGCGGGCTGTGGCAGGGGGAGCGGCTTCTGTCCCGGGACTATATCGCCGCTGCCACTACGGCCCACGCCAAAACGCCTGAGGAGATCGGGGATTTCGACTACGGCTACCAGATCTGGGTGGGCCGCCGGGAGGACACCTTCCTTTTCAACGGGATGCTGGGTCAGAACGTGCTGGGCTTCCGGGACAGCGGCATCCTGGTGGTGAGCCACGCCGGGGCGGACACGGACTTCCAGGAGAGCCGGTATTTTGAGATTGTCAGCCGCTACTTCGGCGGGCAGTTCCCTGGGGAGCTTCCCGAGGACGAGAGCGCCCAGGCCGCCCTGGCGGAGACCGTCCGCAGCCTCTCCGCCTACCGCCGGGAACCTGAGCCCCTGGACTATCAGTCCCAGAGCTTCCTGAACCGGTGCTTCCGCGCCCAGGACGAACGGGCGGCCTCCGTGGGCCTGCTGCCCCTGGCCCTCCAAGCGCTGTACAATAACTACTCCGCCGGATTTGACTCCGTGGCGGTCAGCGTCAAGGGAGGCGTGCCGGAGCTCATCTACCGGGAGCGGGACGCGCTGTACCGCTTCCCCGTGGGCCTGGGCCGTCCGGAGGTCACGGAACTCAATTTCCGGGGGAACGTCTTCCGGATGGCGGCTCTGGGCCGGTTCACCCACGACGAGGAGGAGCGGCCGGTATTCTATATCCGGCTGGACTTCCTGGAGACCCCCTGCGTGCGCCTCATCAAGTTGATCCTGGATGGGGATCGGCTCCTGCTGCGGCAGACGGAGACGCCGGGCGTCCCTTATGTGACCGGCAAGCTGTGCCAGGCGGCCCAGTCGCCGCTGTATCGTCCCCTGCTGCTGGTGGCCGCGGGGGGCGCGGAGGAGGACTTCCTGCGGTATAAGACCTTACAGGTGCTCTCGCCGGAGATCATCTGCCGGGACGCCGGGGTGTGATTCGTCCCGATGTGATGGAAATAACTGCGGAAAGGCGGTCCCACTGTCGCGGGGCCGCCTTTTTTGTGAAAAAAGCTGTCATTTCCTGTTGACTTTAGCTATTAAAAGTGATAAAGTAAAGTCCGTGCCTTTGGAAAGACCGGGAGCCTCTGAAGGCTCCGGTACAATAGAGAATTGGTTTTGGAGGAACGATATGGTCATTACGGACTTTCTGGAACGCAACGCCCGTCTCTACGGGTCAGAGACAGCCCTGGTGGAGCTGAGCCCTACGGAGGAGCGGGACAGCGCCGTCACCTGGCGGGAAGCCAGCCTCATCGAGAGCGCCCAGCCGGACGCGCCCTACCGCCGTGCGCTGAGCTGGCGGGATTTTGACCGCCGGGCCAACCGCTTCGCCAACCTGCTCCTCAGCAGGGGCATGGAGCGGGGGACCAAGGTGGGCATCCTCATGATGAACTGCCTGGAGTGGCTGCCGGTGTACTTCGGCATCCTGAAGGCGGGGTGCATCGCGGTGCCCCTGAACTTCCGGTACTCCGCCGACGAGATCAAGTACTGCCTGGAGCTGGCGGACGTGGAGGTCCTGGTCTTCGGGGTGGAATTCATCGGGCGGATGGACGCCATCCAGGACCAGCTGCCCCAGGTAAAGATGATGTTCTTCGTGGGCCGGGACAAGCCCGCGTATACGGAGGACTGCCTGAAGCTGATGGGCTTCTGCTCCTCCAGCGCGCCGCCGGTGGCATTGGAGGAGACGGACTACGCCGCCATCTACTTCTCCTCCGGCACCACCGGATTCCCCAAGGCCATCCTACATAACCACCGGGCCCTGGTGTCCTCCTGCGAGACAGAACAGCATCACCACGGGCAGACCAGGGACGATGTGTTCCTGTGCATCCCGCCGCTGTACCACACGGGGGCGAAGATGCACTGGTTCGGCAGCCTGATCTCCGGCAGCCGGGCGGTGCTGCTGCGGGGCGTGAAGCCGGAGTGGATCCTCCGGGCGGTCACGGAGGAGAAATGCACCATCGTCTGGCTGCTGGTGCCCTGGGCCCAGGACCTGCTGGACGCCATCGACTCCGGGAAGGTGAAGCTGGACAACTACCTGCTGGACCAGTGGCGGCTGATGCACATTGGTGCCCAGCCGGTGCCCCCCAGCCTTATCAAGCGCTGGAAGCAGGTCTTCCCCCACCACCAGTACGACACCAACTATGGCCTCAGCGAGTCCATTGGTCCCGGCTGCGTCCACCTGGGCGTGGAGAACATCCACAAGGTGGGGGCCATCGGCGTGCCGGGCTACCACTGGGAGACCAAGATCGTGGACGAGCAGTGGAACGAGGTGCCCCAGGGGGAGATCGGCGAGCTGGCCGTCAAGGGCCCCGGCGTGATGCTGTGCTACTACAAGAATCCGGAGGCCACCGACGAGATTCTCAAGGACGGGTGGCTCTATACCGGCGACATGGCCCGGATGGACGAGGACGGATTCATCTTCCTGGTGGACCGGAAGAAGGACGTGGTCATCTCCGGCGGCGAGAACATCTACCCGGTCCAGATCGAGGACTTCCTGCGGAAGTACGACAAGATCAAGGACGTGGCGGTGATCGGCCTGCCGGAGCCCCGGCTGGGAGAGATCGCGGCGGCCATCATCGAGGTCAAGGAGGGTGTTTCCTGCACCGAGGCGGAGATCAACGAGTTCTGCCGGGAGCTGCCCCGGTACAAGCGGCCCCGGAAAGTCATCTTCGACAAAGTGCCCCGGAACCCCACCGGAAAGATCGAGAAACCGGCCCTGCGGGAGAAATACTGCCATGGCCGTCTGGTGGAAGCCCAGATCACTCGTTAAAATTTGAAAGAGAGAGTGAGACAAACTTATGGATCTTGCCATTAAACTTGCGCTTCTGGTCATCTTCTTCGGCGTTATGATTGGCATCGGCCTCTACTGCCGCCGCCATGCCACCGACGTCAACGGCTTCGTCCTGGGCGGGCGGAGCGTGGGGCCCTGGCTTACGGCTTTCGCCTACGGCACCAGCTATTTCTCAGCCGTGGTTTTCGTGGGCTACGCGGGACAGTTCGGGTGGAGGTACGGGATCGCCGCCACCTGGGCGGGGCTGGGCAACGCCTTTATCGGCTCCCTGCTGGCCTGGGTGGTGCTGGGCCGCCGGACCAGGGTCATGACCCAGCATCTGGACAGCGCCACCATGCCGGAGTTCTTCGGTAAGCGGTTCGACAGCAAGGCGCTGAAGCTGGCGGCCTCCGCCATCATCTTCATTTTCCTGATTCCCTACACCGCGTCGCTGTATAACGGCCTGAGCCGCCTGTTCGGCATGGCCTTCGACATCGACTACTCGGTCTGCATCATCATCATGGCCATTCTCACCGGCATCTACGTCATTGCCGGAGGGTATATGGCCACCGCCATCAACGACTTTATTCAGGGCATCATCATGCTGGTGGGCATCGCGGCGGTGATCCTGGCGGTGCTGAACAGTCAGGGGGGCTTTTTGGCCTCTCTGGAGAAGCTGGCCCAGGTGCAGGGAGACAGCACTGTCCCCGGCGTGTATGCTTCCTTCTTTGGACCGGACCCGGTGAACCTGCTGGGCGTGGTGATCCTCACCAGCCTGGGTACCTGGGGCCTGCCCCAGATGGTGCAGAAGTTCTATGCCATCAAGAGCGAGGCAGCCATCAGCAAGGGAACAGTTATTTCTACCGCTTTCGCTCTGGTGGTAGCGGGGGGATGCTATTTCCTGGGCGGTTTTGGGCGGCTGTTCTCGGATAAGATCGACATTGCCGCCAACGGGTATGACTCTGTCATTCCCACCATGCTGTCCGGCCTGCCGGCGATCCTCATTGCAATAGTGGTCATTCTGGTGCTGTCGGCCTCCATGTCCACGCTGTCCTCTCTGGTGCTGGCCTCCAGCTCCACCTTGACATTAGACTTTATTAAGGGTAATATGATTAAGGATATGGACGAGAAGCGGCAGGTCAAGTGGATGCGGGGCCTGGTGGTGGTGTTTATTGCCATCTCCGTGGTGCTGGCGCTTATTCAGTACAAGTCCAGCGTTACTTTTATTGCCCAGCTGATGGGCGTCAGCTGGGGCGCGCTGGCGGGGGCGTTTCTGGCTCCTTTCCTGTATGGGCTGTATTGGAAGCGGACTACCAAGGCGGCCTGCTGGGTCAGTTTTATTTTCTCTACCGTCTTTATGCTGGCGGTGATTTCCCCGGTGAAGGGGAGTCTGCCTGCTTTGCTTCAGTCTCCAATCAACGCGGGGGCGTTCTGTATGATTGCGGGACTGGTGATTGTGCCGGTGGTGAGCCTTGTTACCAAGGCTCCCGATAAGAAGCGGCTGGAGGATGTGTTCTCCTGCTACGAGAGGAAGGTCACTGTTACGGTGAAGGATTCCATCGGGGAGCAGGAGTGATCTGCGGCCCCTGCGGGGCCGCCTCCGCTTGGTTCTAAATAGCAGCTTTTGCCGCCTCGCCGGCGGCGGGGCATACTTTTCCCGCGAGGGAAAAGTATCAAAAGGTCGCTCAAGGAACTACGTTCCTTGAGAATCCTCCTGATTACGGGGGTGATTAGTTTCCCTCCGACGGTACCGGGTTTGGTTCTACCCCAGTCTCTTCGTTGGTGCGCCGGACTTCTGCGTCTACCCACGGATTCTAACGGGAGTGCTTGCTGCGGCGCCGCTTCTATAACCAGTCTGCCACCATCGCCAGAAGTGCGATAGAACAAAGAAGTTTCCATTCACGCACCCCGGGGAGTTAGCCCCGCTACACGGTAGGGGCCACCGACAACCACGCTGAAATAGACGCAGAAAAGGAACGAAGCGGACGGCAGTACGGTAGACAAATCTGACTGTGCCTCGGGCGTAAACTAGAGCAATTCTCAAAATAAACAATAACCAGCACAACGAAACCAAGCGGCACAATCATCGGCGGAAACCTGGTCAAGAGCAAAACGGATTGCAGCATCGAGTGCATGGGGAGAA
>JAETNP010000031.1 GCA_021768185.1 Oscillospiraceae bacterium | reverse complement strand
CGTTCTTCTCCTGCAGCGTCACAACCACGGAGATATTCGCGGCCGCTCCGTCAGACCAGGTGCCGTTCTCGACCTTGTAGGTCAGAGTCTTCTGGTACTTGTCGGGGATGCCGTCGTCGCCCTTATCGGGGTCATTGTCGGCGGCATAGTACAGGTTGATTACGTTCTTGGTCTCGTCCGTGCCGATGGTCAGCGTGGGTACGCTGGCATGGTCAAAGACATAACCGTCAATCACAATCACTTCACTCGCACTGGTGATCTCGCTCCCGAACTGAGCAGCCTCAGTCTTTGCATCGTGCAGAGCTGCGCCGCCCTCTTCGTTCAGGTAATTCACCGTGTAGGTCAAATTGTCCTTGCGCCACTGTGCATAGAACACCGTATCCCGGGAAATCACAAACGTTGCGGGAGTGACCTCCGTTCCACCTGTGGGCGCGGTATACCAACCAAGGAACGTATAACCGGCACCACAGTCGGGATTTGCCGGCACAAAAGAACCAATCTCGCGTGGTACGTTCGAAATGGTATACGTCTGAGAATTGCTATCCCAGTTTGTCAGGGTGGCGCCGGCTGGCAAGTTAGCCTCATACGTTACCTTAACGGACACAGTATGTTCTGTTCCGCCGCAGCACAGGCAAACTCTTTCGTTGGCGGCATTCGTCCACCAGACATGGTTTTCAGCATCTAGTGACTCTTGACACTGAGTGCAATGCGCCGTACCGTACTTATGATTTCCCTTGCCCTTATAAGTACCAGCAAGGAAGATATAAATATCTCCCTCGTTGGCCGCAGTAACATACTCTGGAGCTGGTACGGTGCTCCACATGCCGTCTGTCGGAAGTTCTGGAGTATACGAGACCCTTCCTACGCCATCAGGCCCTAGCGTTGCTGTGCCAGTTATCGGTGTTACCGTAGGAGGCTTCCCATATTCTGTCGCAACCAGCACAGTGATTGTGACGGTCTCCCCGGCCGCAAAGCCTGCGGCCAGAAGCCCCAGCAGATCGTCGGCCTGGACCATGGCGACACCCATGGCCTCGGCAGCGGCCTGGACCTCGGGAAGCTCCTCGGCCTCGGTCCCCAGCAGGGTCTCATAGAGGACCGCGCACTCGCCGTAGAGGTACTCGGAGACTTCCTCCGCGTTCTCTACAGTGATCTCCTCCGGGATGGCCGCTACCGCCGCCAGGAAAGCCTGAACGGCCTCCTCCAGCGCCGCAGCCGCCTCCGCTTCCGCCTCGGCAGCAGCCTTGATCTCCGCCAGGACAGCCTCAGCGGCCTCTAGCTTCGCCAGGGCGTTCACCACGGACTCCTCGGCCTTCGCCGCCTCGTCCAGAGCGTCATAGGCGCTTCTGGCCCCGGCAACGGCGGCCTCAGCCTCCGCCGTGATCTCCTCGGGGAGCGTTTCTACCGCGCCGGTGAAAGCCTCAATGGCCTCCGCACGGGCGGCTTCTGCTTCCGCCTTCGCGGCCTCCTCGGCCATGAGCGCCTCCAGCGCCGCCTCGGCGGCGGTCAGGGCGGGCAGGACCTTCTCAACGGAGGCGTTGGCCTTCTCCGCCTCGGTCAGCGCGTCATAGGCGCTTCTGGCCCGGGCGATGACGGCTTCGTCCTCCGCCGCGACCTCCTGGGGGAGGTCCTTCGCAGCCCGCAGGAACAGCTCGACATTCTCACTGGGCTTCGTATGGGTCCAGACGGACTCATAGCAGGCGTCCTCGTGGGTATGCTCGACCAGTCCGCAGGCCGGACTTCCGTCCTCGGTCAGCCCGCAGGTTTCATCGTGGGTATGCTCATACTCATATCCGCAAGTCAGTTTAGACTCTTCCACGCAGGTCCAGCCGTCTTCATTGCAGATATGAGTCGCTTCCTCTACCTCCGCCGCGAGGGCGTTGGCAGGCAGAAGACTTGCGCACATCGTCAGGACAAGGAACAGGGCGAGTCCGCGTTTGCGCAGGGTCTTGAAAATCTTCATGCAATCAATTCTTCCTTTCTTTGCATAATTGTTCGGATGCAAAGTATCCGGTAGCCGAACGAGCATAGCACTCGTCGGAGCAAAGTCCGCTCCACTCCGTTTCCGCCTTGCGGCGAAAACTGCGTTTCGCTCTCTTGCTCCTCCTCTTTCCCACACGACCCGCCGCTTTGCGGCTGGGCTCGTGCGGGAGCCCTTAGTAAGTGCCACAGCCTCTGGCTTTGCTGTCCCAGCGTTTCCACTGGTTTGCCGGTTGCAGCCGAACGAGCATAGACCTTCCAGGGAGCGCGCTGCGCTCCCGTCCGTCCCGCGGGTCCCCGCCATAGGCAGGCTTACGCAGGAACCATAGTAGGCCCCCAGCCTCAGGCTTTGCGTCACACGGTTTCCCATGTTTTGCCAAATAGTCTTCGCGAAAAAAATTGTTTGCGGTTTGCCCAAATTCATTGGTTGTCGCATTCAATTGTTATGCGGACCGTCTTGTCCGTGTCTTACGGTCCCCGCGCCCAATGTGCCAAGCGCGGTCCGTCCGGACGGGTTCGCCCGTCCGCGCCCCGCCACCCGTGGGGTCCTCCTTCCTTCCATATTTGCCTGGGGAAATTTATGTCAGCCGTTCCCACATGGCTTGCGGGCCGGCGGGCATACGCATATCAAACTGCTCTTCCGCTCTCCTGGGTCATCTGGTCGTATTCCCGGACGAAGCTGTCGTGAAAGCGGGCTTCTGCCTCTTTTCGGGCCTTCACCGCGTCCTCAAACCGGCTGTAGCTGCCCAGATAGTGCCGCT
This sequence comes from Oscillospiraceae bacterium, assembly GCA_021768185.1. Classification (GTDB taxonomy): domain Bacteria; phylum Bacillota; class Clostridia; order Oscillospirales; family Oscillospiraceae; genus Pelethomonas. The sequence continues at coordinate 36,919 of JAETNP010000031.1, read as the reverse complement.
TTCCTTTGAAGCAGATGGTAGCGCGCCAGCGCTCCTTCCGGACCCACCACTCCACGCCGGGGACGCCGCTGGTATTGTTCTTGCGGATGGTCTTGGCGCGGAGCATCTCCACGCAGGTGCCGTCGATGTAGGTCAGGCTGGCCCGGCCAATGGCGCAGGGCGGCTCTCCAAAGTTTTCCTTGTCGCAGCCGCAGGAGGTCCGGTGACCGTCCCGGAGGCGCTGGGTGATGACCACGGTCTCCTGCCCGCAGTCGCAGCGGCAGAGCCACGCGGTCCGGCTCCCGACGTTTTCCGCCGGGGCCAGCACGGTCAATTTTCCAAACCGCTGTCCGGTCAGGTCCAGTTTCTTCCTCGAGTGATACTCCGCCATTGTGCGCCCAGTCCTTTCTGCAACAGAATTTACATTTTGCTGTTATTTATCTGAAAAGGAGGGCGATATAAAGAACAGTAGAACAAAATTTGCGCCCATCTTATCTCAGACAGGCGCAAATGGATGCAGAAATTCACGGTCGCAAAATGTACAATTCGGCGGCCTGTATTTGTGCGTCTATTTTTTGTAAAGTACTTGCAATTCCTGGTAAGAACGTGCTATGATAAGGGTGGGGTGGAAAAGGTCCCCCACCTTAAAAAACAGATTGTAAATTCTGTTTAATTCATACTGTGCTTCAATTAAGAGCATACTTCCGTCACCGGGCGGAAATCCAGGTATAGCAACGGGGGTTAGGCTCGCATGAAAGTTCTTTTTGGTACTTTTTCTTTCAAGAAAAAGTATCAGCTGACCAGTCCCAGCATTTCCAGCTGCCGGACATGCTCTGTGCCGGTGGTCAGGAGATAGATCCTTGTGGTGTTGATGGAGCTGTGTCCCAGCAGGTCCGCCAGTTTTACAATATCGCGGGTCGTTTTATAAAAGGTGACGGCAAACAGGTGCCGCAGGTTGTGAGGGAAAACCTTGGATGCCTCTACTCCCGCTTTTTTGCATAAAGTCTTCATCTCCCGCCAGATCTGGTGGCGCGAGAGGCTGTTTCCGTCTTTGGCGAGGAATACCTCACCGGAGGCGATTTTTTGCTGCCTGGCGAACTTGAGCAGCTTCCGGCAGAGCTTGCCGGGGAGCAGGATGGTCCGGATTTTGCCCTTGAGGGAGACGTCCGCCCGCCCGGCCTGTGCGGCCTCTACGGTGATATACCGCACTTCGGAGACGCGGATGCCGGTGGCGCAGATGGCCTCCAGCAGAAGCGCCAGTTTTCCGGACGCCGCCAACCGCAGCCGCTCAAAATCGCTTCTGGTCAGATCACGGGAGGCGTCCCGGAAGGCGCGGCGCTGGAGTTTGAGAAATTTCACCCGGCAGTCCTCCCAGCCCAAAAAGCGGAACAGGCCGTTGACGGCGGAGACCTTTCCATTGACGGTGGCGGGCAAGAGCCCCTGGGACAGGAGATGGGTCTTCCATTCAGCGGCCAGCTGCTTCGTGACAAGCCTGCCGTCCAGCCAGGAGACGAAGGCCCGGACGTCCCGCAGATATTTCTCGACGGTGGCGGGGGCGCGTTCTTCCTGGCGGAGGAACTGCGTAAAAGCGGCGATGTGGGACTGTGAAATTTGACGATTCATGTTGAGCCCTCCATAAATGTGATGGTCTCATTCTAATCGTTTGGCCGGGAAAAAACTATTGTCAAATTGCAGCCGCCGAGTGAAGGCTGCCATCGGCGCAGTCATCAGCCAGGCGATGGCAGCAAAAAATATTCCGCAGCAGGGCAGCACTGGACAAGAAAATCTCATCCGGTGCTGCCCTGTCCTATCCGAATCTATCCCCGTGTGGGCCGCCGCGCGGGCTCGCCCCAAACCCGCTAAATCCAACCCGGTCTGAAAGGTTAGAAAGCAAAGAAAATCCGCCGAAATCGTAAGATTTCGGCGGATCTCTGTTTTGCGCTGATAGACAGATGCACCCGGTCAATCAGAAGCCAGAGTAAATCCATCCACCAATTGTTTCAAGCTGCTTGCCTCGGCTGACAACTCCTCGCTGGCAGCAGCGCTCTCCTCGGCGGTAGCACTGTTGGTCTGCACTACTGAGGAGATCTGATCAATACCTTCGGTGACTTGGGCCAGGGCGGTGGTCTGGCTCTCTACGGCCTCCACTACCACATTCATCTGAACAGATACATTGCCCGCCAGCTCACTGGTCCGCTCCAGAGATTCGGTAACCAGGTTCACCGCATGGCTGCCCTCTGAGACGGACGCGATGGAGCTCTCAATCAGCTCCTTGGTGGCCTTAGCGGCCTCATCGGACTTGGAGGCCAGATTGCGGACCTCGTCGGCCACACCGCAAAGCCTTTCCCGGCGGAACCTGCGCGTGCGGCCTCCACGGCTGCATTCAGTGCCAGAATATTGGTCTGGAACGCGATATTCTCAATAGCCGCGATAATTTTGGAAATCTCTTCCGAGGAACTGGATATGCGCTCCATGGCGGCGTTCAGCTCCTTGACGTGTTCCACGCTGGTGCCAAGCTGAGCACCGGCCAAACCCACAAACCGGCCTGCCTCCTCCGCGGCGGACGAGGTCTTTGCCGCACTGGCGGAGATGTCGTTTATGGTGGCCGCCAGTTCCTCAATGGAACTGGCCTGCTCCATTGAGCCCTGGCTCAGCATCTGGGCTCCGTTGGACACCTGATTGCTGGCGGAGGAGACCTGCCCGGCGGCGGAGTTGATCTGCCGCATGGTGCCGCTCAGCTCCATTTTCAGCGTGCGCATAGACAGCAGAATGCTCTGGAAGCCTCCTACATAGGCGTCACGGTGGGGAGACTGGATATCAAAATTCTTGTTGGCCATCTCGCCCAGCAGATAGTCAATATCATTGATAATGATATTCAGGCCCGTCACCATAGCTGCGGTGGAGCGGATCAACTCCGCCGTTTCGTCCTGGCCGGTGGCCTCGGGGGCGGGGGATTTCAAATCGCCCTCCACCAACTGCTTCATCCGCTGTGCGCAGGCCCGCATGGGAACGCTGATGTTGCTGGACAGCTTCACGGCCACCACAATGGACGCCAGAATGGACACCACAACCACCAGCAGACTGATGAGGATGCCAAAATATGTATCTGCCAGATAGTTGGATTTGGGCGCAGCCACAGCCAGGCTCCAGCCGTCGGTGCCGCCCACGGGGGCGTAGGCCAGGAAACGGGGGCCGTCATCGGCGTGGATGGAGCCAAAGCCGTTTTGACCCTGACGCATGGCCGCATGGAGAGCGGCCCGGCTTTTCAGGGAGGGGTCGCTCTGCGCCTCCCGCTCAATGTTCTGAGTAGTGATGGTGTCCAGTGTGATATCGGCAATGGTGTCGCCGGACTTGTTGATCATGTAGGCCCGGCAGTTGTCTCCGATTTGGATGGAGGAGACGATATCATTCAGGAAGGTCTCCGGGGGCACAAAATAGACCACGCCCACGATATCGGCCCCGCGGCTCCCGCCTGCGTAGAGGGGGGCGGCCACCATGATGGATAGATCCCCCGTGATCTTACTGATCAGCGGCTCGGAAACATAGACATTGCCCTGCATGGACTGCCTTACATATTCCCGGTCTGAGTAGTCCTTGCCGTCGAAAATGCTGATGCCGTCGGCGCCGATGATGTTGCCGCGCTGGAAGCCGTGCATGGCCACGCGCTCGTCAATGATGGCGCGCTTTTCCTCCTGCGATACATCATCGTCAGACAGCTGCGGGATGCAGCCGGTGTCCATGGCCACATTCTTATAGGCGGTCAACTCCTGCTCAATACGCTGCGCCGCCAGCACCGCCGTTTCACTCATCATCTGGCTTACGGTGGCGACAGTGCTCCGGTAGCTCAGGGCGCTGCTGGCCGCCCCCACCGCGATCAATGCGATCAGGACGGTTGCCATCAAGCATACTGTAATTTTTTTGCGAATGCTTTTCATCTCTTTTCACCTCAACATAATTGTGCCGGAGCCGTTTTTCTCCTTATGGGAGTATGTATCTATTATAGGACTTAAAAAGTTGGTCTGTCAATAGATTTTCTCTATGAGCCCAAACAATTCTGCTGCACTCAAATCGGTGTTGTGAATTCCACAATTTGTACGTTTTGTACGCCTATTTTGCCCTGTCTGCTCTTGACCGGCGGCATATATTATCCGAAGTTAAAAGCCTGCAGCCCTTGAACTACAAGGGCTGCGGGCAAAGATTAACCCTACCCAATCCGAACAGCTGACAACAGTTTGTTCAGATTGGGCAGGGTCGCTTACCTGCCCGTTCCCCGCCTTTATCCGTCTCGGCACAGATCTCGCAGTCCTTCCTCCAGTGACGTCTGCGGTACCCAGCCCGGCGGCGTTGGATAAAGGCGGATCAATTCGGACATCTCCCTCTCCGCCGCCGGACGCTCTCCCCACCCCGCATTCAACGTAAGATGGTTGACTCGAAGCATCATCTCTACCGTTTCACGCAAAGACGGAGTCGTACCGCTGTCAATGAATTGGAGCGGGCCGGGTACATCGAGAGCCACCAGACCACGGACGAGGGCGGCAAGTTCAGCAGCAACGAGTACATCATCCACGAACAGCCTGTTTCTTTGCCGCCATCGCTGGATAAACCGCCGTCGGAAAATCCAACGCAATTAAATAACGGGGAATCTCTGAATAAACCACCAATTTCAAGCAATGTGCTGCGCGCAGGACAGAATAGTCCGAGCAAGTAGGAAGCTGCTGGAACGATTTTTACTGATAAGCTCCACCGGACCCTGTAAAAGGGCGCAGTACCCCCTTTACCAAGCAGGAGAGAAATTCCTTCCAGCCCTGGCAAGCGCATATAAATTGGCGCAGGCACACATCGCGTATAAACGATCCTCATTCTTCCGGAGTCCGCGGTACACGGTTTTTCTGTATCCAAACTGACATTTGATGATCTGGAAGACATGCGCCACCTTGCGGCGTACAAAAGACTTGAGGTATTCAATATGCCTTTCCCAGTCAATCGCCTTGTCGGAAACCCGAGCGAGGGAACCAGGACGGCGGTTAATACGGTAAGAATCAGGTTATCTGTGATAGAGGATATGAATCGTATAATCTTTTCGCGCATTTCCTACATACGCCCAACACAGATTTTCTATGCCGGGTCAAGCGGGATAACTCCGCGATGCGGGAAGTTGGCAAACTCCCTATGGTGGAACTGGATAGAGAGATTTCGTTTGTAATAACCAATACACAAACGAAAGACAATAAGAGAAAAGGATACATATTTGTCCAAAAAGAAAGCTAAAAGCACAAAAACCGCCAAAAAGGTATAGCGGATTGGGCTTTCCGTCTCCGTATCCAATGGAATTCCGCAAGCGTGGGGAATTGAGACTTCATTTCGCGAACTCAAATATACACTGAGGCTTATCAATCTTCACGGAAAATCGAATAATTTTGTCCAGCAGAAAATATATGCGACCCTGACCATGTATAACTTTTGTTCTCGAATTGCCGGAGCCGTTGTCGTAAAGCAAAAGGCCGAAAATATTTACTCATATCTGGTAAATTTCAAAATTGCTGTTTATCTCTGCCGGGAATATTACAAAAACCCGGAAAAGGATGGAAAAACGCTGATGGAAGAAACCGGGCGGTATTTGGAACCCATCAGGCCGGGACGTGCGGATGAGCGCAATGTCCGGGCAAAGTGGTTTGTTGGTTTTACATACCGCGTTGCGGCGTAAAACGAGGGAAGAAAGTACGGTAAAAGCTGACTTTTGGAAAGAAAACGATAGAAAAAGCAAGGCCGCGCCATTATTGGCGCGGCCTTGCTTTTCTTCCCTTAACTTAATGACCTCCACGTTGCCGAACAAGCCCGAAGGTGCCGCGCGTGCTTGTCTGGGGCTTAACTTAATGACATTGGCTCAGCCCCAGCGTCCGTTCCTGGTCCGGCTGGGCCGGTTCCGCCTGCCTTACGGGGTGCTTGAAAACGACAGAAGCGTCATACTTCCCGGATCTGGACTTGCTGACCGTCACGGAGACCAGCGTCCATTTAAACTGGGGGCTGCGGCGGAGGACCGCCTCGACCACTCCCAGCTTGGGCAGCTGGAGCCCGCCGCCCGTCAGACGGATGGACGACCCCGTGCGGTGCTCCCGACAGTAGACGGTAAAGGAATCCTTCCCGGGTTTTTTGTCTTGAACTGGGGATAACCGAAGGTGCCGGGGGCTCGGAAGTGTTCCACAGATACCGGCAGCAGGCAAAGGTTTTGTCCATCAGCTCCGCCTGTTCCGGCGAAGGATGGAGCCGGAGCTTGAAGACGGTATACTGAATCTGACTGCCTTCATCGGAGCGGTCCTTGCGGTTTTCCGCCACAGCTCCCCCTCCCTCCTTGTAATGGACAGGTTGTATACAACTTGGCCGGGCGTTGTTGTCTAAAAATAGCACAGAGCGCATGAAAGCATCCGCTTTCATGCACTTTTTTATGCACTTTTTTTCTTCTCTTTTTTAGTTTCACATGATCCACAGATGCAGATTTACCGGTATAATACTTCCATTCCATATAAAGATAGAGAGGAGTGCAGGAATGGCAGGTACCATGTACGGCTACGCCCGCGTCTCCACCCGGAATCAAAAAGAGGACCGCCAGCTGGCGGCTCTGAGAGGTTTCGGCGTGGCGGAAGAGCGTATTACGATAGAGAAACAATCCGGGAAAAATTTCGACCGCCCACTGTATCAGAGCCTTGCACAGGCGCTTCGACCAGGAGATATCCTGGTGGTCAAAAGCATCGACCGCCTTGGCCGGAATTATGACGAGATCCTGGAACAGTGGGCGTTCGTCACAAAAACCAAGCGGGCGGCCATCGTGGTACTGGACATGCCGCTGCTGGACACGAGGGAGGGCCGGGACCTGACCGGTACGCTGGTGGCGGACATCGTGCTCCAGCTGCTCAGCTATGTGGCCCAGACCGAGCGGGAATTTCTCCGCCAGCGGCAGGCGGAGGGGATCGCCGAGGCGAAGAAGCGCGGCGTCCGGTTCGGGCCGGAGCGGATTCCCATGCCGGAGGGCTTCGACGAGCTGGCGGAGGACTGGTGGAACGGGTATGTCTCCGCCACGGAGGCGGGAAAGCAGCTGGGTATTTCCAGAAAGACCTTCACTCGCCGGGCGGCAGAATGGGTTGAAAAGGCCGGGGCTGCGAAAAAAACGTAAGGGATGGCAGTTACATTGTCTCGAACCGCCGGGCCAACTCAGTATCGGAAATTTCCCCGACAACAGCATCCCTTTTGCGCTCTGGCGGGCTGTTCAGCGCAGGCTGCCTCAATATACCGCGTTCTAAAATGGCCGGAAATGCTGCAATACATGGCTGGTCGGGAAAGGCAAGTGTGGCCGCTGCGGATATGCTTTAGCAAGTCTGAACGCGGCAGCCGGGGCAAAGTATACGAGATGCAGACAGCGGCTTGCTGACAAAAGCTGTGCGGGCCCCGGAATACCGACAAAACATGAACTGGAAAAATCGGTATATGGTGATATTTCGTTTTTACCGGTTCCCTTTTTTGCTCCGGTATGGTATGATGGACGTGCAACAGAAAGGGTGTGGACTGGATGCGGCGCGGGAAGATATCCCTAAAGGCGGGGCTGCTGACCACCATCGTAATCTGCTGGCTGGCGCCCATTGTGACCATTGTCGTGCTGGCCGGTCTCCTGCTGGGGCACAGCTACCAGCAGTCTGTCCGGCAGGAGATCGAAACTGCCGCGGAAAACGCGATGGAACAGGTGCAGATGCGCCTGGAAGACGCCATGAATGACTCCAAAATGGTATCCTACGACGGTGCAGTGCGCAGCTCCTACCGCTCGTATATGCAGGAGGGGGTGGGCGTCGCCCTGTACCGCGCTGTCAACGACTATCTGACCCACCGCTTTTCCCTGGATGAAAAGTACAAGGCCGCGTTCATTAACTTTTGGGATGAGGCGCTCCCCCAAGCCTACGCCCTATGCAGCAACACCGCCGGCTATGAGGTGGCCCTGGTGTTCCGGGAGCATACGGATGACATTCTGGAGGTCATGCGGGAGGTAGATACGGAGACCCGCTTCCTGCTGCTGGACGGGGAGCTGTATATGGCCCGGAATCTGCTGGACAGCAGCTTCACCTCCTACGCCACTGTGGTGATGATGTTTGACACGGAGCAGGTGTTCAAGCCTCTGGCGGAGCTGGGCACGGCCGGCGGCGTCCAGGTGGATATCGACGATTGCAGCTTCCTGCTGGATGCCCGGGAGCTAAGACTGGAACCTCCGGAGGAGGACCCCGCCCATTCCCTGACGTATTTCTCCACCATCGACGGCCACAGCTTCTCGGTGACTGTCGGGATGGAGGAGTACCATCTGTGGAAGGACAATCCCTGGCTGCCCTGGGTGGTGCTGGCGGCGGCGGTTCTGATCCTTCCCCTGCTGGCGGTGGTGATTGCCCTGTTCACCCGCCATGTGAGCGCCCCCATCCAGATCCTGGCCCAGGCCAACCGGCTCGTTCAGTCCGGCCGGTGGGGCTATCAGATCGACAGCCCGCCGCCCAATGCTGAATTTGAGAAGCTCTACACCCACTTCAACGGCATGTCCATGGAGCTGCAGAACCAGTTTGAGCGGGCCCGTCTGGAGCAGCAGGCTACCCAGCGGGCACAGATCAAAGCGCTGCAATCCCAGATCAATCCCCATTTCCTCAACAACACCCTGGAGATCATCAACTGGGAAGCACGGATGGCGGACAACGAGCAGGTCAGCGCCATGATCGAGGCCCTGTCCACCATGCTGGACGCCGCACTGGACCGGGGCGGCAGGACGCAGATCCCCCTGCGGGAAGAGATGGGATATGTGGACGCCTACCTTTATATTATCCGGGAGCGCCTGGGGGAGGGCTTCCGCGTCTATAAGGAAATCGACGAGACCATTTTGGATCAGGCGGTGCCCCGGCTGATTTTGCAGCCCATTGTGGAGAATGCGGTGGAGCACGACATCACCGCCCGCCACGGCGGGAATCTCTGGGTGCGGGCCTGCCGCCGGGGGGAGCGGATGCTCCTGGAGGTGGAGCATGACGGCGATATGGATGAGGAGGACCGGGAGAGAATCCGCGCCCTGCTGTCCGGAGACGCCGGGGAGCTGGAGAGCGGCGTGGGCCTGCGCAACGTCCACCAGCGGCTGAAGCTGATTTATGGAGACGAGGCCTCTCTGGAGGTTGGGGAGACCGAAAATGGCACCATCCTGGCCAGGATCGATTTTCCCGCCGGATGACCGCATGGAAGGAGAAATGCCATGAAGAGGATAGCGGCGCTGCTGTTGGCGGCCTGCCTGTGTCTGACCGCCTGCGGGCAGGAGAAAACGCCTGTGGCTGCAGACGGCGGAGAGGAGCGCGTCACGCTGAACGTAGTGACGTCCTACGGCGTGGACGACGGAAACCGCAGGAACTATGAGACGGCAGTGGCCGCCTACGAAGCCGCCACCGGCAATACCGTCAACGATAACTCCGCCGTCTCCAACGAGGAGTGGAAAAGCCGTGTGCTGACTGATTTCATGACCGGCTCGGAGCCGGATGTGCTGTTTTACTTCACCAATGTGGACGCGGAGCCTTTCATCAACGCAGGCAAGGTGGTGTCCATCGAGGAGATCCGGGAGGTATATCCCGACTACGCCACCAACATGAAGGAGTCCATGATGGCGGCGGCCTCCGACGGGAAGCACTACGCAGTCCCCTCCTCCGGCTACTGGGAGACCCTGTTCGTCAACCGGCGGGTGCTGAACGCCTGCGGGGTCCGCATACCCGGGCCGGATTACACCTGGGACGCCTTCCTGGAGGACTGTGGAAAAATCAAGGAGGCGGGATACACCCCCATTGCCTGCTCCCTGTTTGAGATTCCCCACTACTGGTTTGAGTTTGCTGTGATGAACAACGGCTCTCTCGCCGATCATCTGGAGATTCCCGAGGTGGACGAGGCGGGCGTTCTGGTGGACAGCGCGGCTTCCCGGAAGTGGATCGCCGCCCTGGAGGACATCAAGGCCCTCTACGAGGCGGGGTTCTTTCCGGACAACACCCTGACGGCCACCGACGCGGAGACCGTAGCCATGTTCGGCGGGGGCGAGGCGGCCTTTCTCATTGACGGCTCCTGGAAGCTGGGCTACTTTACCAAGAACTATGCCGGCAGGATCGGGGACTACGTGGTGGCCTATGTGCCGGGGAAGGGACGGCGGCCCGCCTCCGACACCGTCGGCGGCATCTCCATGGGGTACTTCATCACCCGCAAGGCCTGGGAGGACCCGGCCAAGCAGGAGGCCGCCGTGGAATTCGTCTTCCATATGACCTCCGAAGAGGTCCTGGGAACCTTTGTGACGACGGAGGGCACCGCTCTGGTCAACGGGACGGAGACCTCCGGCCTGAGCACCATCCAGCAGTCCGCCGCGGACGCCAACGTCCACATTACCGGCCTTGCCGGCGCGGTGCAGGACGCTATCTCCGGCGAGGCGAAAAGCGAGTTGTTTACCAATATCCCCAAGGTGGTTACGGGTCAGATGACGGCAAGAGAAGCGGTGGAGGCCGCGATCCGGCGCAACTAGCAGAAGGAGGCGTGACAGGATGTACCGCGTGGTGTTGATTGACGACGAGAGCAGGATCGTCGAGGGGCTGCGGCGGGTGGTCCGCTGGGCGGACTACAACTGCAGCGTAGTCGGCGTCGCCGGCGACGCGGATGAGGGCGCCGCCCTCATCAGAAGCCTTCGGCCCCAGATCCTCTTTACCGACATTCGGATGCCGGGGAAGGACGGCCTTACCATGGTCGCCGGCCTGCGCAGCGAATTCCCGGATCTGCAGGTGGCGATCCTGACGGGCTATCGGGATTTCACCTACGCCCAGGAGGCCATCCGGCTGGGGGTGACCCGGTTTTTGCTGAAGCCCTCCAAAATGGACGAGATCAAGGAAGCGCTGCAGGCCATGGTGGAGCAGCTGGACAAGATGGGAGAGACCGCCGAAGCGGCGGAGGACGAGCCGGCCCAGCACGCGGGCAGTTTTATTGTCAACCAGGCGCTGGAGTACATGGAGAAAAACTACCAGCAGAAGCTGGGGCTCCAGACCGTGGCGGACTGCTGCTACGTCTCCCAGTGGCATCTGTCCAAGCTGCTCAACCGGTATCAGGGGAAGAGCTTTTATGATATCCTCAATGCCATCCGCATCAGCAAGGCAAAGATCATGCTGGCCGATCCCAGCCTGAAGATCTGGGAGATCAGCGAGGCCGTCGGCTATACGGACACCGCCCACTTCGCCCGGACGTTCAAGAAGCTGGTGGGGATGAGCGCCAACGAGTACCGAAACTCCCTGCACTGATACTTTTTCTCGAGAGAAAAAGTATCAAAAAGAGCTTTAAGTTTGAGACTGCAGCTGCTGCTGTTCTTGAATTTCCGCCCGGTAACGATTGTATGTTTCTAATCTGAAGCAGTTCGAGGCGCGGCGGGGATGCGTACATACCAAATAATATATTACTTCCGAATCGAAAGGTCGGAAGTAATATACGCCATGTTTCGCGGTTGCCGCCGTTTACGGCGGCGAGCAAAACGGCTTAAATCAAATATGTTATTTCCGAATTTAAAATTCGGAAATAACAATATGGACTGAGAGGGAGTGCCCAACGGCACTCCCTCTCAGTCACCCGGGACATATTCCGCAATATTCTCCAGACGGCACTCCTGCATTACCCAGAGATTGGGCAGGAGCGTTGGTTTCAAAGAGCGGCGGCAGATCACCGGCGTGATACCCCTCTGACCCGCGTTGACACCACCGCTCCAATCGGCACCATCGTAATATCCACGTTCCCGTCCGCTCCTCTTGTAATCAGTGTGCCTCCTCTCTGAATATAGCTGTTCTTGATATTTTTATAACCAAGGTAATCAACGGACATCCCGTAGGTCATTTGAATTCCCTTGTATACAAGAGACAGCGTATTTAAATGATCATGCCCGCAGAAAATCCACTTGATGACGCCGTTCTCTGCTGCCCTGTCGAAAAATGTGCTCTTAAACTTGGAGATCCCGAAATACTCGCCTTTCTCGGCAATGCTTCCATGCCGGTAGAGGACATTTTTATCACCCAGCTTCATCTTTTCATAGGCCTCTTTAAACTCGCGAAGGGGCATATGGAAAAATGCCATAGCTTTTATGTCCGGATATTCCCGCTTCAGTGCGTTAAGGCGCTGCGTACACCAATCGACCTGATCATCACGTATCCGGTCAAAGCCGCTGAAAAACCAGCCGCCTTCGCCGTACATATTGGAATCCAGCATGACCAGCGGGAGGAGCACTTTTCCGGAATCGTCAACCAATTCTATCAGGAAATTTCCAACGCCAGTCAGATCCTTCCTGCCCTCCGTAAAAATACAATATCTCCCCTGCTTGTATAATTCCGCTAATTCTTCTTTGCCGCAAGTCGAGAACAGTTCACAATCATGGTTGCCAAAAACCAGCGTATAAGGTATTTCAAAGCCGTCCAGAAATTCCATCAGCTTTTGGGCCTGTTTCCGGTTGTTCAAAGTTCCCGCCCTCGGTAAAAACGGGAATATGGAATCGCCGGTAAGAACGATCAAATGGGGTTTTGATATTTCTATGATCTTCCTTACCGCCTCCAGCGCAAGCTTGTCCCTGCCCTTTGACAAAAGGCCAAACCCAAGGTGCAGATCTGTCAGCTGTAAAATTCTAAAATCCTCGTCTTTCGGTATGCGCATGATAAAGGTCTCATCATCTGCCTGTTTGAATGTATCCGAGTAATACATGACAACCTCCTAGCTCAACGGGACGAGGGAGCCCACAGCGGACACGATTGTTGACAGGACCATCAGCACCTGAAAGGGCACGGTTCCGATCACGCCGCAGATCGGACTCGCGCCGGCCTTTCTTCTCGACTTCCCGTAGGTGAGCACAAGCATGATGCTCACCAGGATCACGACGCCGCTCATGATCCGTGTCAGAATAATAAAGCTGCTTACCCCAAAAATCGCAAACAGGATACACGGCACGGTGGCAATCAGCCAGCTGACGCGGTTGCCAAGGTTGATCTGCTCATGCACCACGTCGCGCAGAGCCAATGTATTTGACCAGAATGTGGTCAGCAGCGCAAGCAGAGAGAAGATCCCGGCCAGAACGACCGCCCATTTCCCGATGCTTTCGCCAAGCTGCATATAGGCGAGCTCCTTGGTGATCTCTCCTCTCGTTCCAAGCAATACCGTTGTTGTCACGATCAGTACGAGTACCGAGGATAGGCCGAAGCCTATAAAGATAGCTTTTCTGATCTTGTGTGGATTTCCATCCAGTCCTTTTACCACTTGGATGACCGCCTGATTGGCCGAAGTCGCAAACACGACCATACTGTAAAGCGCCAGCAGATTGTTCCCGTGAAATTCCGCGGTATAGAGCGTATTGATCGGGTGGATGAATGTTCCCGCCGTCATGGCAGCTACAATACCGAGAAGAAGGATGACGGCATATTTTTGTGCAATGCCCACCGCTTTCATCCCCATGAACACCACACATCCCGCAATCACATAATAAACAAGCTGGGCTGTCCACATAGGCATTCCAAACCAGTTTGTAAATATCTGAGCGCCGCCGTTGATGTTTCCGCTGACTCCAACCATGATGGCCAGACCATATACCACGAATACGACCCAGCTGAACGCTTTCTTTGCCGCGCCATGGAACAATTCGCCCTCAAAGCTTTTGACCAGCTGCACGCCGCCGTTGTTATAAGAGAGCTCGGCAATGATCAGATGCAGGATCACATTGACGATATAGGCCAGCGCTACCATCCATACCACGTCCAGTAGGCTGTTCTTTGTGGCCAGATAGGGCACCGCAATGATCCCTGTTCCGATACTGTTTCCTACAATCATGCAAATTGCTTCAAATGTCGTCAGCTTTGCTTCGGATTTGATCTCCATAACCTGCATCTCCTGTTGTTTTTTGACCAGTCAATACATTTTGTCCATTGGGCATTGTATAATGCAAATAACGGGATCTATTTTACCGGTATAGGCAACATATTTTTCAAGATGCAATAATGTGGAAGACTGGATAAAATTTCCTGATATAGCGAAGCCACCCTCACGGTAAGTAATGGGGGATGTTTTGCAGTTCCCGCTCTTTTTCCTATAATAACATAAATCAATTTCGCAGACAAGCGGAAAAACAGGGAAAGTCTGCCTGCCAATCCTCACAGTCCGGGCTGAGGCCCCCGCGTCCTGTGCAGCATCGTGGACGTTCAGCATCCGTCCGGACCGGCAGGCGGCGAAACGGACGAAGTCGGAGAAGATCGGCATTCATGAGGGAAGGGCCGGTCCATTTGATTTAAAAGCGTTTTTTCATTGGTCGGGGCGGATCCCGGTGCATCACTTTTGCGCGGTATTGCTTAAAGTCTTGTAGGTATATCGTATGACAATTACGCAAATCACAAATGTCAGCAGATCGGAAACCGGCATGGAGTATAGGACTCCATCCAATCCGAACCACAGGGGAAGCAGCAGGGCGAACCCCACGCCAAACAGTACCTCCCGTACCATGGAGATGGCGGTGGATGCGAAGGCCCTGCCCAGAGATTGCAGATAGATGAACGTGCCCTTGTTCACCGTAGCCAGCACCATCATGCAGAGATAAACGCGGAAGCACTTTACCGCATACTCTGTATAATACACGCTTTCATTGGCCGCGCCAAAAATTCCGATGAGCTGATGGGGAAACAATTCCACAATCAGCAGCGCCGCTGCCCCGACAATGGCCTCTGCCGCCAGCAGGCGGGTAAACAAAGACTTGGCCCGATCCTTGCGGCCCGCCCCGATGTTGTAGCCCACCACCGGGATGCATCCCGCCGCAAGCCCTACGGAGATGGAAATGACGATCTGGAAAAATTTCATTACGATTCCCAGCACTGCCATGGGGATCTGGGTGTACTGCGCCTGCCCAAAGATGGGATCAATGGCGCTGTATTTCAGTGTCATGTTTTGAATCGCCGCCATTGCCATGACCAGGGAGATCTGGGACAGAAAACTGCAAATGCCCAGGGGCAGGTATTTCTTCGCCAGATGGCCGTGAAGCCGAAAACTTCCCCGCTCCAGCCGGACGGCCTTCATGTGGCACAGATACCAGATTGCCAAAATTGCTGTGAGAATTTGTCCCAGCACGGTGGCAACCGCCGCGCCCATCATGCCCCATCGGAAAACAAAGATAAAAATGGGGTCCAGAATGATGTTTGCCAGCGCCCCCGCCAGCGTGGAAGCCATAGCGAACTTCGGACTGCCGTCGGAGCGGATAATCGGGTTGAGGGCCTGCCCAAACATATAGAATGGGACTCCAAGTGTGATCCAGAAGAAGTATTCCTTGGCATGGTGAAAGGTTTCCTCGTTGACCCGACCGCCGAACAGGGTCAGGATCGGTTCCTGAAAGACCAGATAGAGAGCGGTCAAAACCAGACCGGAGATGACGCACAGCAGGACCGCGCTGCCGATGCTCTTGTGGGCGGCCTCCTTATTCCCCGCCCCCAGGCTGATACTGACGAAAGCGCAGCACCCGTCTCCGATCATCACCGCGATGGACAGTGCCACCACCGTCAGCGGGAAGACTACCGTATTGGCGGCGTTGCCGTAGGAGCCAAGATAGTCGGCGTTGGCAATGAATATCTGGTCTACGATGTTGTAGAGTGCGGCTACCAGCAGGGAGATGACGCAGGGAACGGCATATTTCGTTATCAGCCTGCCCAGCCGTTCTGTTTCCAAGAAAGAATTTGCTTTTTGTTCCATAAATAGTTTCCTTCTCCAGGCATGAGAAAGCACCCGGCGGGA
Source organism: Oscillospiraceae bacterium (assembly GCA_021768185.1). Taxonomy (GTDB): domain Bacteria; phylum Bacillota; class Clostridia; order Oscillospirales; family Oscillospiraceae; genus Pelethomonas. Next base: position 21,127 of record JAETNP010000031.1, on the reverse strand, counting down.
AGAGCTGGACTTATGCCTTCGGGCCGCGCGCTTTCTGGTATTGATTTTTGGGAAAATAAAAACAACGTGCAGCAATCAACCGGACTTACGCGGTGACGCTACACGTTGCATTTAGAATATAGCAGACATAAGGCTGAAAAGTCAAGATAAATTTTCTAAAGTACCCTTGATGACTGATTTACTATTGAAGTGCAAGCGCTTGACGCACTGGCGTGTTTGACATCATAACCGCTGCATGACATAAACGATGGAGGCACGGTGGACAAAGGGAGGAAACGATATAGCGGTCAGCACCAGACTGGTCCTGGTGTTGACTTTTTTTGCCCCGGGCCGTATACTGTAGCTATTCCCATGGAGGTGCGCGGTATGATCACCTTTGACAGCCATTCGACGGACCCTTACTACAATCTGGCATTTGAGGAATTCATCTTTACCCGGGTCCGGGAGGAGGATGTCTTCCTGCTCTGGCGCAGCACCCCCTGCATGGTGGTGGGGAGTTATCAGAACATCTGCCGGGAAGTCCGGCCGGCGAGGCTCTGGCGGATGGGAATTCCGGTGCTTCGGCGGATCTCCGGGGGCGGAGCGGTGTACCACGATCTGGGTAACCTCAACTACTCCTGCATGACCCGACAGGAGGGGGGCGTGGACTATGACCGAAGCCTTGCGCCTGTGCTGGAGGCGCTGAATGACATCGGCGTCCCCGCCCGGAAGAACCGGACCAGCGATATTGCCATCGGGGAGGAAAAAATTTCCGGAAGCGCCCAGCGCTCGGCGGGAGGACGGCTGCTGCACCATGGAACGCTGCTGTTCGATGCGGATCTGGGAGCGCTGGAGGAAATCTCCGTCCGGGGGAAGAACGACTGCGTACAAACCAAGGGTACCCAGTCCGCCATCTGTACGGTGACCAATATACGCCCTCATTTGGCGGAGGATATGACGGTGGAGGAATTCCGGCGGCGGCTGCTGGAGCGGATGGTCCCGGATGCCGGGGACCGGCGGGAGCTGACGGCGGAGCAGATCCGGGAGGTGTGCCGCCTGCGGGACGAGAAGTACCGGAGCTGGGAGTGGACCTGGGGCCGGACGCCCGCCTTTACCTATGAGAAGTGCGGCAGCTTTGCCGGTGCGCCCTTCCGGGCGGCCTACTCGGCCAAGCAGGGGATCGTCGCGGACGCGGCGGTGGAATGTCCGGCGGTGGACGGGACCTTGGCGGCCCGGCTGCTGAACGGGGCCCGGCTGTGCCCGGAGGGGTTTGCGGAGATATGTGAGACGCTGGCCGGAGAGCGGGGGCCGGAGCTGCTGGAGCTGCTGATGTGAGCAGCCGATGCAGTGGAAACAGCCCTCGGGATTTGAACGATTGGCAAAAATACTGAGATATCTTTATTATACTATTTTGAGAAATGTGATTGAGGAGAAAACAAAATGGAAAAAAAACTTGCAATGCCTAAACTGCGGCCTGAGATGACCAGCGGCGTGCTGTGCGCGTGGCTGAAGGAGGAGGGAGACCCGGTGGAGGCCGGAGAGCCCCTCTATGAGGTCGAGACGGACAAGGTGGTCAACCAGATCGAGGCTACGGAGTCCGGCGTGCTGAAAAAGCAGCTGTGGGAGGAGGGGGATCAGGTGGCCCCCGGCGCTCCGGTGGCGATCCTGGAAACGGAGTGAGGGGTATGGAGAGAAAACCGGAATGGCTGCGGGTGCGGTACAACCAGGAGGCGGTGGCCGAGGTGGCCCAGCTGCTGGGCGAGCTGAAGCTGAACACCGTGTGCAAGGAGGCCAACTGCCCCAACCTGGGGGAGTGCTACCGCAAGCATACCGCCACCTTTATGATCCTGGGCAGTCAGTGTACCCGCAACTGCCGCTTCTGCAACGTGACCCCCGGCCATCCCCTGCCGCCGGACCCCGATGAGCCGGAAAACGTGGCCGCCGCCGCCAAAAAGCTGGGGCTGCGCCATGTGGTGCTGACCTGCCCCACCCGGGACGACCTGCCCGACGGAGGGGCGGAGCAGTTTGCACGGACCGTCCGGGCCATCCGGGCGAACTGCCCGGGAGTGACGGTGGAGACGCTGATCTCCGATATGCAGATGAATACCGCCGCGCTGGACGTGGTGATCGAGGCCCACCCGGAGGTGCTCAACCACAACGTGGAGACGGTGCGGGCGCTGCAAAAGGCCGTAAGGCCCCAGGCGGACTATGAGAGAAGTCTGGCGGTGCTGCGCTACTGCAAGGAGAAGGATCCTACGCTGCTGACCAAGACCGGATTTATGGTGGGATTGGGCGAGACGGAGGAGCAGATCGGGGAGCTGATGGACGACGTGCTGGCCGTGGGGTGCGATATCCTGACCATTGGGCAGTATCTGCAGCCTACACCGGAGCACTATCCCCTGGCCCGGTACGCCTCGCCGGAGGATTTTGCCCGGTATAAGAAGATGGCGCTGGACAAGGGGTTCCGGTATGTGGCCTCCGCGCCGCTGGCAAGAAGCTCTTATAAGGCCTGGGAGGCGTTGGAGGGCGTACATGATTTACATTGAGACCGGGTCCGCCGACGTGTGCTACAACTTCGGCGCGGAGTACTATTTCACGGTGGAAAAGCCGCTGGAGGACACGGTGTTCCTCTTCTGGCGCACGACGCCCACGCTGATGGTGGGACGGTACCAGAATGTTTTGGAGGAAGTGGACCGGGCTTATGCCGGCGAACACGGCATCCGGATCGTCCGGCGTATGAGCGGCGGGGGAACCATCTACACCGACATGGGCGGGTGGCAGTTTACCTTCATCGAGAACGCCCGGGAGGAGGACATCCAGTTCCAGCGGTACATTGCCCCCGTCATTGACGCGCTGGCGGAGCTGGGCGTGGAGGCTTCCTTTAACGGACGGAACGATCTGACCATTGAGGGAAAGAAGATTTCCGGGAATGCGCAGTACCGGCTGGGAGGACGGGTGGTCCACCACGGTTCCCTCCTCTTTGACACGGACCTGGATCAGATGACCGCGGCGACCACCGTGGACCGCTACAAGATCCAGTCCAAGAGCATCCCCTCCGTCCGGGAGCGGGTGACCAACATCGCCTGGCATCTGCCGGTTCCTATGGACGCGGAGGCTTTTAAAGCCAAGGTAGTCGAACATATTCTGGGGCCGGAGGGGACGGTTTACGCCATTACGTCGGAGGACGACGAGCGCATCCGAGCGCTGGGGGAGGAGCGGTTTGCTTCCTGGGAGAGCACCTATGGACAGGGACCTGCCTTCAATATTGAGCGGGTGGGCCGGTTCTCCGGCGGCACCATGCGATTCCGGCTGGAGGTGAAGCGGGGCGTCATCCGGCAGGCGGCGGTGTCCGGGGATTTCTTCTCCACGCTGGACGGGGAGGCCTTCGGGAACGCGCTGGCGGGTTGCCGCTATGAGCGGGATGCCGTGAGAGAGGCGCTGGAAAGGCTGGGAGCGGACGGAGCAGTTTACCGCGTGTCCGCAGAGGAAATGGCGGAAGCCATTGTTGGATAAAAACATGCCGTCTGTGCTGGATTTGACACAGACGGCATGTTTTTTCATGCTTTATAGGGGCAGGCCGGAGAGGTGGCGGCGGAGCAGATCGAAGACGTGGCTGGCGGCGGCGGTGCGCACACGGTCGCGGCCCCGGCCCTTGCCGCAGGAGAGTTTTTTGCAGATGGTGCCCTCCTCCGAGGCCAGGGCGATGTAGACGGTACCTACCTCGTTGCCCCGGTCGTCCTGGTCCGGGCCCGCTACGCCGGTAACGGATACCGCAAGGTCGCTGCCGCAGAGTTTGCGACAGCACTCCGCCATGGAGCGGGCCACTGGTTCGGACACCGCGCCGTACTGCTCCAGAAGTTCCTCCGGTACGCCCAGGACGTGGGCTTTGACGGCGTTGGTATAGCTGACCACGCCGCCGCGGAAAATCGCGGACGCGCCGGGCAGGTCGGTGATGCGCTTGGCAATCAGCCCGCCGGTGCAGCTCTCGGCGGCGGAGAGGGTCAGGTTCTGCTTCCGCAGAAGGTCGGAGGCCACCGCCTCCAGGCTCTCCACGTCCACGCCGTAGACCACGTCCCCCAGGGTCTCGCAGACCTGGCTGACCAGGGGGGACAGAAGGGCCTCGGCGGCTTCCCGGGTCTCCGCCTTGGCGGTGGCACGGACCATGCACTCGTTGAGCTTGGCGTAAGGGGCCAGGGTGGGGTTGGTCAGATGTTCCATGGGCTCCCGCAGGGCTTCTTCCACGGAGCTCTCGCCCATGCCGAAGATTTTGATTTCGTGGCTGACGATCACGCCGTCGGTCAGGCGCTCCAGGTATTGGGATGCCCGGTGCTCAAACATGTAGCGGCACTCGAAGGGCGGGCCCGGCAGCATCAGCACATGGACGCCGTTTTCCTCGAAGGCGCAGCCAGGGGCGGTGCCTACCGGGTTGTCGAATACCGTGCAGCCCACCGGCAGGAGGGCCTGCTGGACGTTGTTCTCCGGCATCTCGCGGCCCAGCTTGGTTTGGAACCATGTGCGGATCTCTTCCAGGATATCCTCGTGGAGCTCTAATTCTCTTCCGAAGGTTTTGCAGATAGTCTGCTTGGTCAGGTCGTCGTAGGTGGGCCCCAGGCCCCCGGTGGTGATGATGATGTCCGCCCGGGTGCGGGCGGTCTCCAGCGCCTGGGCCAGGCGCTGGGGGTTGTCGCCCACCACCGTGTGGTGGTGGACGGTGATGCCCAGGGCGCTGAGCTTTTCGGAGATCATCTGAGCGTCGGTATTGGCGATATTGCCCAGCAGGAGTTCGGTTCCCACGGCAATCAGTTCGGCAATCATAAACAGTTCCTTTCTGCGGCCCTGCGGGCCGCGTCCGCTTCCTATCTGATAGATAGATTCGCCCCTCGCCGGGGCGGGGACGGGGGCTTACTTTTCCCGCGAGGGAAAAGTAACAAAAGGTCGCTTAGGAAACTACGTTTCCTAAGAACCTTCCTGAATTACGGGGGAGATTAGTTTCCCTCCGACGAACCGGGTTTGATTCTGCCCCAGTCTCTTCGTTGGTGCGCCGGACTTCTGCGTCTACCCACGGGGTCTAACGGTAGATTTCGCTGCAGCGCCGCTTCTATAACCAGTGCTCGTCCATCGCCGGAACCTCCGGCAAAACGGGGAAGCCCCCATCACGCACCCCGGGGAGTTAGCCCCGCCAGACGGTAGGGGCCGCCGACTAGCACGCTAAAATAGACGCAGAAGGGGAACGAAGCGGACAGTAGTACGGTAGACCAAACCGACTGTGCCTTGGGCGCAAAACTAATCAATAAATGAGGGATTCTTAAACCGCCAGGTTTAAGCGCGTTTTTGCCTACTTTTGCCGCGGGGCAAAAGTAGGCGCGGAGTCCGGGGCCGCGCAGGTCCCGGGCTGTCGATGAGAAACGGCTTCCCCGCCGCCCGCAGGGCGGCAGATCAATCTCCCATGGAGATGGTCCTTCTATCGACTCCTGCCAGAGCCCGTTCGATCAAACCTTCAATATCCAGTGCCTTCTCATATTCCAGCACCTCATCTAAATGAGGATGGGTCTTGGGGTGCCGGGGGGTGAAGACCGTACAGCAATCCTCGTAGGGCAGAATAGAGGTGTCAAAAGTACCGATTTTCCGGGAAATAGCAATAATCTCCTGCTTGTCCATGCCGATGACGGGCCGCAGGACCGGCAGCTCACACACCTGGTCGGATACCGCCAGCGCGTCCATGGTCTGGCTGGCCACCTGCCCAAGGCTCTCCCCGGTGACCAAAGCCCTGGCCCCTGTGCGCCGGGCCACGGCCTGGGCCAGACGCATCATGAACCGCCGCATGATGAGCGTGAAATGATCCTCCGGACAGGCGCGGCGGATGGCCTCCTGGATCTCGGTGAAAGGAACAATATGCAGCTTCATCCGGCCGCACCAGGGGGTCAGCTCCCGGGCCAGGCGGATCACCTTGTCCAGCGCCATCTGAGAGGTATAGGGCGGGGAAAAGAAATGAACCAGCTCCAGTTGGACGCCCCGCTTGGCAATCATATAGGAGGACACCGGGCTGTCTATGCCGCCGCTGAGCAGGCTCACCGCCGTGCCCCCCATGCCGATGGGCAGGCCGCCGGCCCCGGGCTGGCTGGGTCCGTGGACGTAGGCCGCTTTCTCGCGGACCTCTACATGGACGCACAGCTCCGGCGTGTGGACGTCTACCTTTAAATGGGGGTAGGCGTCGTGGAGGAGGCCGCCTACGTATTGACTGATCTCCATGCTGTTCATGGGGAAGTTCTTGTCCGCCCGCTTGGTCTCTACCTTGAAGGTCCTGGCGGCGCGGAGCTCCGCGTCCAGGTAGTTCTGGGCGCAGTGGAAGATGGCATCCTTGTCCTTGGGGCAGGAGCGGGCCCGAGTGGCGGCAATGATGCCGAATACCTGTTTGCAGGCGGCGTAGGCGCCGTCCAGGTCGCAGTCCTCGCTCTGGGGCTCCACGTAGATGGTGCTCTGTTTGGAGTAGACATGATAGCTGCCGTAGTGCTGAAGACGGCGGCGGATATTGGCGTTGAGCTTGTCCTCAAACGCTCGGCGGTTCAGCCCCTTGAGGACCACCTCGCCCAGCTTGAGGAGGATGATTTCATTCATGATCTTTCGTTCCTTTCCTCGGGTTTCCTGCCATATTATAGTTGATTGACCGCCGTTTTGCAAGAGAGTGCGTAACAAACAGAAGGAGGAACCGGGATGACGGTCCGTGCGGTCAATCCCGGTTTCTGTTTTCCTGCCGCATCACATCCACCAGACGGGACAGCGCTTCCGCTTCGGCCTCCGACAGGCCGTTGGTGTGAAGCACGCCGCCCTTCTGCCGCTCCGGGAAGACCAGAGCGTCCACTGAGAGGTCCAGGATTTCCATCAGCGCGAACAGCAGCGGCACCGACGGGTTCCTGCGGGAGCTCTCCATATTCTTCAAGTGGATAGGGGTGATGTCCAGCATCTCAGCAAGGGCCTCCTGGGTCAGGCCCTTCCGCATCCGGGCTGCCCGGATGGACTCGCCCAGCGCCCGCATGTCTGCGCTCATTTCTATCAGCTCCCTCCACAGTTATCTTACAGACAACATTCCCTCTTGCAAATTATCTGAAAGAATACTATAATATATTCTTAAAGATAACAATGGAGGGATAGATGATGCATTTCTTTTTTCTGGCCGCCGGGCTGCTGGCGGCGGCAGCGGCGGTCCTCTGGTGTACTCAGGCTTTTGGAGCGGGCGGCAAGGGGGCTGTGGATGCCGGAGAGACGGAAGAAAAAGCCCTGGAGCTGAGCCGGGAGGGGATTGAGGCGCTGGGGACGGCGGCGGATGCTTTGGCGGAGCTTATGGCGCACCCAGCGCTGGGAGGACCCGGATTTATCACAGTGCGCTTTCCGCCGCCGTTGGCGGCGGACGGAACAGCAATCGCGGCGGTACAGTACCCCAACATCCGGGAGGCCCTGTACCGGCGTATCCTCCGGCAGGAGCTGGCGCCGGAAGATCTGCGGGCGGAAGGTGTGCCGGAGGCGCTGCTGGCGCTGTCGCCCTGCTTTGAGACAGAGAGCGGGGGCATGGTGCTGGTTTCCGTGCGGGTCCCTGGACTGGACCCGGCGCTGGCGGAGTGCATGGCCGGACACAGGGGACGGCAGGAGGCTCTGGGCGCGCTGGCGGAGGGCCTGCGGCGGCAGTGTCCGGGGCTGTCGGTGCGGCGCGTGGGAGGCGAACTGCTGCTCAGTCCGGTCCGGGAGGGTGAGCGGACTTGAGCGGCGCACATCCCCGGCCGCGACGCATAAAATGGGGAGTGGAGGGATAAGTCCTCCCGCTGCTGGAGATACTTTCCATGAGGTGGAAAAAGATGGCGAATCAGAAAAGATGGAATGCCATTTTCGTAAAAATTCCCACAAAACGGTGCGCAAAGGTACCCTGTTGGCAGACAATTTTGTGGAATGTGCCGTTGACGAGGGAAAATAAATTTGTTAACATATAGCTATATCCTACGCCTGTGATGCAGTATATGCAGATTGAGATTGAAGAGGAGATAAAGGTCTATGTATACTCAGGAAGTCACCATTAACAACGAGGTTGGTCTGCACGCGAGACCTGCCACCTACTTCATCCGCAAGGCCAACGAGTTCAAAAGCGGAATTTGGGTTGAGAAGGACGAGCGCCGGGTGAATGCTAAGAGCCTGCTGGGCGTGCTCTCCCTGGGCATTGTGAAGGGTACTACCATTACCCTGATCGCCGACGGCTCCGATGAGAAGGAAGCCGTGGAAGCTCTGGCCGAGCTGGTTCGCTCCGGCGAATTCGGCGAATAGACCCAATACACAGCGGATGAAAGACTGTTTCGGTGACGAAGCAGTCTTTTTCTGCCTTTTCGGGCAGAGCCCTTTGCGGCCCTTCGGGCCGCACGGGAGCCGGTTCTCGTCGATAGCCCGGGGGCTCCGCCCCCGGACTCCTCGCCTTCTTTTTGTGTGGACAAAAAGAAGGCAAAAAGCCACTTAAACCTACGGTTTAAGAATCCCTTCTCGGTCCCACCTGACGGCAAGGGACCTCGGCGAGGGGCTTGCGATGGTTCGGTGGAAATGAAGAATTGCGGTGCCACGTGAACTAGCGGTCCTTCGGGCATCTAATCTAAGCTCTGGTAGTTGACCAACTCCGGCTGCCGCCCTTTCAAAGGGGTAGAGTCATCTACGGGGATTTGGTCTAACGGAACCATCCAGCAAAAACGCACCCCGGGGAGTTCGCCCCGCTAAACGGTAGGGGCTACCGATAAGAATGCTGAAACAGACGCTGGAGGGAAACGAAGCGGATGGTAATACGGTAGACAAAACCGACTGTGCCTTGGGCGCAAAACTAATCAAAAAATGAGGGATTCTTAAACCGCTAGGTTTAAGTGATTTTTTGGGTACTTTTTGTTCACACAAAAAGTACCCGAGGAGTCCGGGGGCGAGAAGCCCCCGGGCCATCGACGAGAAACAGGCAGCGGCGGCCCGCAGGGCCGCAGAGAGGATATGCGATGACGAAAGAAGAACTGCTGGAAAAAGCCAACAGTCTGCCCCTGGCCCCCGGGGTGTACCTGATGCACGGGAAGGACGGCGAGGTCATCTATGTGGGCAAGGCCAAGAAGCTGAAAAATCGGGTGAGCCAGTATTTTCAGGCCGGCCGGGGCCACAACCTGAAAACCCACACCATGGTGGGGCTGGTGGATACCTTCGATACCATCATCGTGGGCAGCGAGTTCGAGGCGCTGGTGCTGGAGAACGCGCTTATCAAGCAGTACATGCCCCGGTACAACATCCTCCTCAAGGATGACAAGGGGTATCCTTTCGTCCGGCTCAGCCGGGAGGCGTATCCGAAATTCTCCATCGTCAGCCGGGTATCCGACGACGGGGCCCGGTACTTCGGCCCCTATGGGATGCGGCAGGAGACCCGCTCCGCCCTGGACGCGGTGAAGGCGGCGCTGCACCTGCCCACCTGCAATAAGACTTTCCCCCGGGACATCGGGAAGGAGCGGCCCTGCCTCAACCACCACATGGGCAGGTGCGACGGCTTCTGCCGGGCGGAACTGACGGCGGAGGAGTATAACCGGCGGATCGATCTGGCGGTGCAGCTGCTGGAGGGAAAGGTTCGGCTGGTGACAAGCCGGTTGGAGGAGGAGATGCAGAAGGCGGCGGAGGAGCTCCAATTCGAGGAGGCCGCGGCGCTTCGGGACCGGATCGCCGCCATCAAGGTCCTCAGTAAGCGGCAGAAGGTTCTGGCCGGAGTCTGCGCCGATACGGACGTGTGGGGGCTCTATCTGGGGGCCAAGTGCTGCTATGCGGTGCTCCACTACGAGGAGGGACAGCTCACGGGCCGGGAGGCGGAGCTGTTCGACGCCTCCGCGCTGGACGACAGGGCGGAGATCTTGTCCGCGCTGCTGCTGCAATACTATGGAGGGCGGTCCGTGCTGCCCAGGGAGATCTGCCTGCCGGAGGGCATCGAGGACCAGGAGGTGCTGGAACAGCTTCTGACGGAAAAGGTTGGGCATAAGGTGACGCTGCGGGTCCCCCAGCGGGGGGAGCGGGCCCAGGTGCTGCAAATGGCGGAGACCAACGCCCGGGAAGAAGCGGAGCGGCAGACCAGCAGTCAGGAGCGGGCGGACAAGACCCTGGAGCTGCTGGGGAAGCTGCTGGGACTGGCGGAAACCCCGGAGTGGATGGAGAGCTACGACATCTCCAACACCGGGGCGGACGATATCGTGGCGTCCATGGTGGTGTTCCATGGCTCCCGGCCCGCCAAAGACCGGTACCGGCGGTTCCGTATCAAAGAGGTGGAGGGACACCCGGACGATTACAAGTCCATGGAGGAGGTCCTCACAAGGCGGCTCACCCATTATATGGAGAAGGATAAAAAATTTATGCCTCTGCCGGACGTGATGCTTATCGACGGCGGCGAGCAGCACGCCAAGGTGGCCCGAAGGGTCACGGAGCGGTTCGGACTGGCGATTCCTATTTTTGGCATGGTGAAGGATGACCGGCACCGCACACGGGCCCTGGTGACGCCGGAGGGCAGGGAGATCGGCATCCAGGGGACGCAGGTGGTGTTTTCCCTCATCGGGCGCATTCAGGAGGAGACACACCGGTTCGCGATTACCTTTAACCGGGAGAGCCATGGGAAATCCGTGCGGGGCTCTGCGCTGGACAGCATCCCCGGCGTGGGAGAGGTCCGGCGGACGGCGCTGCTGAAGCATTTTAAGAGCTTGAAGGCTATTAAAGAGGCGTCACTGGAGGAATTGCAGGCGGTGGTGCCGAAAAATACCGCACAGGCGGTATTTGAGTGGGCGCATTCTGCGCAGGAAACTTGAAAGGCGGGTGAAACAAGTGCCTCTCTGCATTGGCTTCGCTCCATGCAAGGTCTGATCCGAACAGGACGGCATGGAGCTGACGAAATCTTGATGACAATCGCGTAACGTTCGGACAGGCTTTGCAGTTTTGCAACGGATGGAAAATGTGCAAAAAAGGAGCAAAGTCTGATATGAAAAGTAAACTATTTGACCTGAGGGGATTGAAATATTTTCTGATCCTCTGGAGTACCCAGGCCCTTTCCGCCCTGGGAAGCGCCATGACCGGGTTCGCATTGGTGATCTGGTCCTACCAGCAGGAGGGCTCCGCGCTGACCACGGCGGGGCTGGCCGTCGCGTCCTACGCGCCCTATGTGCTGCTGAGCATCTTCGCCGGGAGCCTGGTGGACCGGTGGGACAAGCGGAAGACGCTGATCTTCTGCGACTTATTCGCGGCGGCGTCTACGGCGGCGGTGCTGGTTCTGCTGAGAACGGGACAGCTGGAGGTCTGGCATCTGTACGGCGTCAACGCGCTCAACGGGCTGATGAACACCTTGCAGCAGCCGGCTTCCGAATTGGCGGTGACGTTGCTGACGCCCAAGGAGCAGGTGCAGCGGGTGGGAGGACTGCGGTCCCTCTCAAGCTCTCTGACGACATTGCTGTCTCCGGCGCTGGCCACCGCCGTGCTGACCCTGGCGGGGCTGGAGGCGGTCATTGCTATCGACCTTATTACCTGCGGGGCGGCGGTGGGGAGCATCCTCTTTATCATCCGTTTCCCGGAGGGCGGCGGACAGGGGGAGCGGGCCAATGTGCTGCGCTCCGCCTGGGAAGGGGTACAGTGGCTGCGGCGGAACAGGGGGATACTGGACATCATCCTGTTTCTGGCGGCTATCAATCTTGTCGCCAGCGTTTACAACGCGGCGCTGGCACCTATGGTCCTCTCCCGCTCTGGCGGCGGGGAGACGGCGCTGGGGGTCGTGCAGACGTTTACCGGGATCGCCAATCTGGCGGGGAGCGTGATGGTCACGCTCCTGCCCGCGCCCAAAAGCCGGGTGCGGGTCATCTGCGACAGTCTGCTGTTCTCCATGAGTACGGAGAATCTGCTGCTGGCCCTTGGCAGAAGCCCGGGGGTATGGTGCTTCGGGGCCGTGCTGGGATGGGTGTTTATCCCGGTGATGGGCACAAATCTGGAGGCGCTGCTGCGGCTGCATATCCCGGTGGAGCTCCAGGGGAGAGTGTACGCCGCCCGGAATACGCTGCAATTCTTTACTATTCCCGTGGGGTACCTGCTGGGAGGCTGGCTGGTGGACAGCGTCTGCGAGCCGCTTATGGCGGGACTGACGGGAGATGCGCTGTTGGTTCGGCTGCTGGGAGAAGGAAAGGGCAGCGGCGCGGCGCTGGTGTTCCTGATCATCGCGGCGGCGGGGGTGCTGGTATGCCTCGGTTTCCGGAGGGACAGGCATCTCTGGGCGCTGGAGGAATAATGCAATAAACAAAAACCCCCGCCCGGTTCTGCCGGGCGGGGGATCGTTCTGTCAGTCGGGGTAGCGGGTGAGGATGTGGTAGGCAGTTCCGAGGTCGCTGAGTCCGCCCCACATATAGTTGGGGTGCTGCCAGGTGACTGTGCCGCCGGAGTTAGAGTTTAGATTTCCGTCACAAGTGACGAACCCAGGTTTAGCACTTGTGCATCCATCGGGGAATGGCGTATTTGCCGGCACGTATTGGAGGAAAATGCCAACATGGCTGATGCCATTTCTTTTGGCGTTCATGCAGACTACGATGTCGCCAGGGCGGGCTTTTGTGATGTCGGTGATTTCACGGGCCGGAGCGCCAGTTTTGCCGAAGATACGTTCAGACACCATGCACATCCAGCCACCGCAAGCGTATCTGTGACTTGTGGAACCAAATTTGCTTACAGCTTTGCTGACATCTCGTGTGCTGTCAACACCACTAATAGGGCCATCAGCGTAGTAGTTTGTATTAGGGGTGCTGCTGGTTCCCCAGCTGGTTCCGGTGGGATATTCCGCCTCAATCTCCGCCAGGATGGCCTGCACGTTCTCCACGGTGGCGGGCTGGCCGTTGGCAAGGAGGCCGGAGCCGGTCTGCTGCGGGGGTTCGGGCTGGGAGGGGGTCTCCGGCTGGGCGGGCTGCTGGGGCTCGGAGGGGACGCCGGGCGTTTCGCCATTGATGACGTTGAGCATCCGGGTGATCACCACGCACGCCTGGGCGCGGGTCATGCCCTTTTCCCCGTGGAACATGCCGTCGGACATGCCGGTAATCACTCCGGTGGCATAGCAGGTCTTGATAGCGACGGTGCGGTTCTTGGGAACGCTGTCCCAGTCCTTGACCTGGCTGGGAACGTTGTCCAGCCGTGGATCTAAGCCCCAGTGTACGCCGCTGTCAGGGAGAAAACCCTTGTTGATCGTGCCGAGAACGTTCTTGGCAACGTTCGCCATGTCGTAGCGGTTCATGGCACTGTCGGTAATGGTCATGCCAGTGGTCAGGAACTTGTCTTCCGCGACCTTGGTATTAGCCCAGTACCAGGGGGCGTCTGCGGGCTTTTCGGCCTGGGCGGCGGCAACCTCGTCTGCATAAAAAGTCCGGGTGACCATGGTGACAAATTCCACGCCGGAGACAGGGTTTTCGGGGTAAAACTTCCCATCGTCATACCCCTTGACGATCTCCCACTCCGAGCAGTACATAATGCTGTCATAGGCCCAGTAGTCCTCCTTCAAATCGGAGTAGTCGCTGGGGTCCAGATCCGCCAGCGCGGCGGGACAGAGGGAAAAACTCAGGACTAACGCGAGAAGAAGGGATAAAACGCGGAAAGATGGTCTTTTCATAGTGTGATCCTCCTTTTCCTTTGCAGGAGCTCTCGGGCATGTCTCTTTTTTATAAAGTGCATGCAAGCTGCCGCCTGGTTCGATAAATTTCAAAAAAATTTGAAAAATTTTTTGAAAACGGCTCCCCCGAAGGGGGAGCCAAGGAGGAGACGTTTATAGGGACGCAGGCGCTCTTGACAGATGGGGGCGGGACGTTTACTATAGGAGAAACAGGTACGGGCAAGGAGGAGCATGATGGGTAAAACGGCATTTGTTACCGGCGGGAGCCGGGGAATCGGGCGGGCTGTCGTCCGCCGGCTGGCGGCGGAGGGGTACGCTGTGGGGATCAACTACCTGCGTTCCCGGGAGCAGGCGGAGGCGCTGGCGGCGGAGCTGCGGGAGCAGGGATGCGAGGCGCTGGCGGTCCAGGCCGACGTGGCGGACCGGGAGGCGGTCACCGCGGCCGTGAGGCAGGTGGAGGCGGCCTTCGGGCCGGTGACGGCGCTGGTGAACAATGCCGGGATCGCCCAGAACGACCTCTTTCAGGATACGCCGGAGGAGCTGTGGCGGCGGATGTTCGCCGTTCACGCCGATGGGGCGTTCCATACGATCCAGGCGGTGCTGCCCCATATGCTCCATGAGAAGGCGGGGGGAATCGTGAACATTTCCTCCATCTGGGGACTGCGGGGGGCCTCCTGCGAGGTGGCCTACGCGGCGTCCAAGGCGGCGGTGATCGGGCTGACGCGGTCGCTGGCCATGGAGCTGGCGCCTTCCCACATCCGGGTCAACTGCGTGGCGCCGGGGGTCATTGAGACCGACATGGTGAAGGGGCTGGGGGAGGAGACGGTAGCGTCCCTCGTGGACCAGACCCCCGCCGGACGGCTGGGGTCGCCGGAGGACGTGGCAAGAGCTGTGGCGTTCCTGCTCCGGGAGGACGCGGATTTTATCACCGGGCAGGTGCTGACGGTGGACGGGGGGTTCATTCTGTAGGCAGCGCGCGCCTTCAATTGGATGCCGGGGTCCATTACCGTGCGGGGATGCAGGAATAGCAATGGGTTTAGGCTCCAGGGACCGTCATTGGGCTTCGCCCAATGACCGGTCCCGGCGGCGCACGCGCCGCCCAAATTCTTTTTGCCTACTTTTTCTTTAGAAAAAGTAGGCCCCGGTTTTCTGGAATGGATTGCATTCCGAAAACCGGGGCTTCTGTTCGTTTCTGGTGCTATTCCTGAATAAAATTGCAGTATCGTTACCGGGCAGAAATCTGAGAATAGCATTGGGTTTAGTCTCGAACTTAAAGTTCTTTTTGGTTCTTTTTCTTTCAAGAAAAAGAACGGGGTGAACACGATCTGGCACATAAAAATAAAAAACCCACGCTTCTCAAGCGTGGCCTTTCCGTTCTTTTTTTGCCGGGTACAAGGTTTACCGCTCGCTGGTGGAGGTATCGCGCTCACCGAAAATCATGTCGTCAATATCGACGCCGGTGAAGGGCTTGATCATGTCCGATATCACTTCCTTCCTTTATCAAGTTATCTGTATTATACCACGACGGGGGCAGGTTGGCAAGGCTTTTTTCGAAAAAATCACCGGAATATTTTCGGGAGTTTTCGACAGGGCGCGCCGCCGGTCCCCCTTGTCAGAGGGAGGGCGGGGTGATAAAATAGGGGAAAAGGAGGCGGGGCATATGATTCAAGTGCTGAAGGACTTTTTCCTGCTGGAGACCCGGCGGAGTACATACTGCTTCCGAGTGACGGAACAGGGATTTTTACAGCATCTCTATTATGGCGGGAGACTGGACCTCTCCGGCGGCTGGGAGGCACTGGTGCCGCAGGTGCGGCATTTTCCAGGAAATGGGGCCGGACTGGACGGCGTCTGCCTGGAGGATATGGCGCTGGAGACATCCGGGCCCGGGCTGGGGGACCTGAGAGAGAGCATGGTGACTGTCCGCAGTGCGGAGGGGGATACGCTGACGGACTTCCGGTTTGAGAGCGCGGAGGTGCTGGAGAAAAAGCCGGCGCTGGAGGGACTGCCGTCGGCCTATGATGAGGCGGGAAAGTGCCGGACGCTGCGGGTGTCGCTGCTGGAGAAACGGGGCGGGCTGCGGCTGGAGGTCCTGTATACTACGTTTGACGGGTGCGATGTGATCACACGGTCCGCGCGGCTGGTCAATCTGGGGGAGAAGCCGGTGACGGTGCTGCGGCTGATGAGCAATCAGGTGGATTTTTTGGAGCAGGACTATGTGCTCACCACCTTTAACGGGGCCTGGGCCAGGGAGTTTGAGCCCACGCAGACGGAGTGCGGTCCGGGAACCATTGTCAGCGGGAGCAGGACCGGATGCTCCTCCAACCGGGCCAATCCCTTCGTGATGCTGCAGGACAGAGGGGCGGACGAGGTCTATGGGGACTGCTGGGGGTTCCATCTGCTCTACAGCGGGGACCACTTCGCCTGCGCCTGCGGAAACGCCTATGGGAAGCTTCGCTTTCTCCAAGGGATTCAGCCGGAGGGATTCTCCTGGCGGCTGGAGCCGGGGGAGAGTTTTACCGCGCCGGAGGCGGCTATGACCTATGGCTGCGGGTTGGCGGAGATGAGCGGGAACCTCCACGCATTTATCCGGGAGCATGTGGTCCGGGGGTGGTGGAAGCGGAGGCCAAGGCCGGTGCTGGTCAACAGCTGGGAGAGCTTCTATTTCCGGTTTACCCAGAAGGACCTCCTGCGGCTGGCCCGGCAGGGCAAAGAGCTGGGGGCGGAGCTGTTCGTGCTGGACGACGGATGGTTCGGAAAGAGAGACAACGACAGGCGGTCCCTGGGGGACTGGGATATGGCCAACCGGCGGAAGCTGCCGGACGGGCTGGGCGGTCTGGCGGACCGGGTCCGGGCGCTGGGTATTGGGTTCGGGCTCTGGGTGGAGCCGGAAATGGTCAGCGAGGACAGCAGACTTTACAGGGCCCACCCGGATTGGATTCTGGGACGGCCCGGACAGGCGGTGGGACGGAACCAGTATATCCTCGACCTGGGCCGGACGGAGGTGCAGGAGCACCTGATCCGGGTGCTGTCCGGGGTGTTTGAGGAGGCAAAGCCGGCCTACGTCAAGTGGGACATGAACCGGGTGATGACGGATACCTGGTCCGTCGTCCTGCCGCCGGAGCGGCAGGGAGAGGTGCGGCATCGGTATATCCTGGGATTATATCGGGTGCTGGGAGAGCTGGGGAAGCGGTTCCCCAAGATACTCTTTGAGGCCTGCGCCAGCGGAGGGAACAGGACGGACCTGGGAATGCTGTGCTATATGCCCCAGGTATGGCTGTCGGACAACACCGACGCGCTGTGCCGGTGCCGGATACAGTACAACGCCAGCTTTGGATATCCGCAGTCGGTGATGGGGGCCCATGTGAGCGCCAGCCCCAACCATCAGACCCTGCGGGAGACGCCGCTGGACAGCCGGTTCCAGACGGCGGCCTTCGGACTGCTGGGGTATGAGCTGGACTTGTGCAGCCTGCCGGAGAAGGAGCGGACCAGAGTGGCGGGCCAGATCGCTTTTTATAAAAAATATCGGGGGACTTTGCAATTTGGGAAGCTCTACCGCCTGCGGGGCGGGAAGGACGGGCTGTGGCAGATGATGACGGTGTCCGGAGATTACAGCACGGCGCTGACCTTGCTGTTCCAGCAGGAGAACCAGCCTAACGCGCCCGGGCTGCGGCTGCTGGCGCGGGGGTTGGCGTCCGGGGACGTCTACCGGCTGTCCGTCCGGCCGGTGGGGACGGAACTGGCGGCCTTCGGCTCGCTGGTGAACATGGTCTCGCCGGTGCGGGTCCGGCCCGGGTCCCTGACGGAGGCGGCGGCGGAAAAGCTGGTGCGCCTGCCGGGAGAACGGGAGGAGATGACCGCTTTCGGCGGCCTGCTCATGAAGGCGGGCGTGTGGCTGAAACAGGGGTTCTCCGGGACCGGGTTCGATGGAGATACCCGGGTGATGGGGGACTTCGGGAGCCGGCTGTACATATTGGAGGCCGTGGAAAAGTAAAAAAGCCGTTCCCCCGGTGCGGTGCGCCGGGGGAACGGCTTTTGCTGTGGGGAAGGCTTCAGGATTCCTCCCGCAGCTGCCGCAGACAGCGGGCACAGACGTTCTTGCCCTTGAAGATGGATACGTCCCGGCCGCTGTCGCAGAAAATGCAGGCGGGGCTGTACTTTTTCAGGACGATGGAGGAGCCATCCACGAAAATCTCCATGGTCTCCCGCTCTCCTATGTTCAAGGTGCGGCGCAGCTCGGCGGGCAGAACGATCCGGCCAAGCTCGTCGATCCGGCGCACGATGCCTGTTGATTTCATGGGATGTCCTCCTTGTTTTCGTGTTTGGGCGGAAGGGCGGGGGCGGCAGGTCAATAAATTTCCTGTTCCAATTCTGCAAAGATGGGCGCTGTGAAAAATTCCGGGATGGAGACGTCCAGTCCGTCGCAGAGCTTTTTGACCGTTACCATGGAGACATCCCGGCGGCGCTCGTCCATCATGCTGTATACCGTGGAGGGGGTCACGCCCGACAGGGTCGCCAGTTCGTTGTACTTGATTCCGCGCTCCCGGCAAAGCTCCTGAAAGCGGCGGACAACGGCTTCTTTGATCTGCATTGAACCCTCCGGCCCTATAAAGCGTCCCCGTCGATCATGATCTCCTCATGCCGCTCCTCGAAGGCTTTGACATACTGCTCCAGCGCGTACTCGATCTCTTTGTTGGCGGAGCGCTTGTTCCGGACGGCAATTACCTTGATCTTTGCCAGCAGATCTTCCGATACCCGGAGGGAAAAGGGAGTGTAGTAGTTTGCCATAGCAACCTCACATTATTTTGATATCAAAATTATATGACAAGCGCCGCTCATTTAAGAATGCAAAATGATATTATTGATGTTAAATTTGTGTGTGAAAAGATGAAGTCCATCCCGAGAGATGGACTTCATCTTTTTGTGGAGTAAAAGTTATCCAGCCTTTCTGCTGAGGGCCTTCTCCAGCCAGTCCTTGCCGTCTACGAAACGGGAGACGATATAGGACACCACATAGTCGCCGGCGGCATTGATCATGGTAGCCGGAGGATCTACCAGATTGCCGATGGCAACCAGAATGGGGAAGGCCATCTCCATCTGGTTGGGGAAGAAGATGGAACAGATGATATATTCGCCGATGTAGCCTCCGCCGGGAACGCCGCTCATGCCTACGGAGGAGAGAACGGCAACCAGAACTACCTTGATGAGCATCCCAATGCCCTCGAAGGGGACCCCGAACACGCCCATGACAAAGGCAATCTTCAGCACGCAGGAGAAGCAGGACCCGTCCATGTGCATCGTCGCGCCCAGGGGCAGGACCATGTCGCTGACATCCTTGGAGATGCCGGTGTCGGAGGCTTCCTCCATATTGGTGGGGATGGTCGCCACGGAGGAGCAGGTGCCAAGGGAGACGATGGCGGGCTTGGCGATGTGCTGGAACATGGTCTTAACGCCGTGCCTGCCGCCGCCAAACCAGGCGAAGAGGGGCCAGGCGGTGACGATATAGACGAAGCACAAGGGGTAGTAGACCAGCATGGCGCGGCCATAGTTGGTGATGACTTCGGAGCCGTAGGTGGCTACCAGGTCGGCGAAGATGGCGAAGAAGGCAATGGGGGCGTAGTAGGTCACGATCTTCACGAATTTCAGCATCACATTGGTCAGGTCCTCCAGGAAACGGCCTACCGGGGTGCTCTGGCCGCCGTTGAGGTTCACCGCGAAGCCGAAGAGAAGGGAGAAGACGATCAGGGGCAGCATGGCCCGGCGGCTCAGCAGACCCACAAAGTCGCTGGAGGTGAAGAAGTTTACCAGCAGCTCGCTCATGGTGGCGTACTCACCCATCTCCTCCGTGGGGATCTCGCTCCAGGGGGTCAGGACCGGCGGGAAGATGCGCATGAGGACGTACATGATGACGGCGGCGATGGCTCCGGTGACCACAAAGGTCGCCACGGTGACGCCCATGATCTTTCCGGCCCGCTTCCGACTCTGCATGTTGGCCACGGCGCTGGAGATGGACGCGAACACCAGGGGCACCACGATGCAGAACATCATGTTGATGAACACAGTGCCCAAGGGCTTGATGACCGTTGCGCCGGAGCCGGAGATCACGCTGCCGTCTGCGTCCCGGACGGCGGGGAAGACCCAGCCAACGATGCAGCCCAGGATCATGGCCGCCAGCATGACGCCGAGAAAAGCGTAGTTCTTTGCGATGGATTTCTTGTTGAGTTCAGCACTCATTGTTTGTTCCTCCTAAAACAGATTACATATTATATGTGCAGGTCCTCGTCGCGGACCTCGCCTTCACAGACAATATTGGTGGGACCCGTGAGCCAGAGATTCCTGATCTGGTCCCCTTCCCGGTCAACCGTGACCCGCAGCTTGCCGCCGGGAACGGTGACGGCTACGTCCTCGCCGCTGACTTTGCCCAGAAGGGTCAGGGCCAGGACCGTGGAACCGGTGCCGGTGCCGCAGGCGTAGGTGAAATCCTCTACGCCCCGCTCGTAGGTCAGCTCCGTGATATGGTTGGGTGAGGTGATCTCGTAAAAATTGACGTTGGCTCCTTTGGGAAAGGCGGGGTGCCAGCGGAGAGCTTTGCCCAGCTCCCGCAGATCGTCCATGGTCCGTTCGCTCAGGCCGGGGAAGGGGACGACGGCGTGGGGCAGGCCGGGGTTTCCTAATTCGATATAGGAGCAGGGGTAGGTCTGGCCCAGAGCCTCCGCCGGGCGGTCCAGGTCGATGACGGTGGGGTCCGTGAGGCGGATGCGGTAATTGCGGCGGTCAATGCGGGTCCCAGTGACCAGGCCGGAGGGGGATTCCACTGTCTGGGTCTCGCCGGCCAGGCCGGTTTCATAGCCGTAGCGGCAGATGCAGCGGGCGCCGTTGCCGCACATCTCGCCCTGGGAGCCGTCGGAGTTGTAAAAGAGCATCCGGTAGTCGCCGCCTTGGAGAGGGGCTTCCACCACCATGAGGCCGTCGGCCCCAATGGAGAGGTGTCGGTGGCAGAGGGTGCGGGCGGTGGCGGGGAACTGATCGTGGGGGATATGCTCCTCCAGGTTGTTGAGGATGATGAAGTCGTTTCCGGCGCCGTTCATTTTGGTGAAGCGCAAAAGAGAACCTCCTTTCAGAAGGCGGACTGTATCCGCCGCGAGGGAACTATGCCTATTATAATAAAGTATACAGAAAACAGCAGCATTGTAAATCCTGTATTATGCGGAAAATAGTGCAATTTGTGCGGTGTGGAGACAGGCAGACAGGGCGAATTTTGCCGCAGAAAAGAAATTTGTAAAAAAAGAAAGAAAAAATGAAAAAAGTACTTGACAAGCGGGGTAGAATCTGGTATATTAAGCGAGCTGTCGCCGAGGGGCGGACCTGAAGCAGGGCTTTGAAAAAAGTTTTGCGAAAAGTGAAAAAAGGGGTTGACAAACTCTGGAAGCTGTGGTAAGATAGCTAAGCTTTCGAGCGAGAGGCCCCGCGGGGTCGGGTACGAAAAAAGATTTTGAA
>JAETNP010000030.1 GCA_021768185.1 Oscillospiraceae bacterium | reverse complement strand
CCTTCATTCCACTTCTCGGAATATCAGTTAGGGAAAACTGAGTTTTCCCCGCTGTCTTTACCTCCTTATAGGCTGTGACCCACTTGGAGTTTGTACGCAGCAACGTGTCGCTGCACAATAGATCTCATCAATATAGATCCAGGTGCTCCTGCCCATCTGCCGGTTGCGGATGATGCGGTTGAACACGCTGTCCAGCACCACCAGCATCCCCACCGGCAGGAGCTGTTTGCCCAGATCGCGGATGTCATAGCATACGATCCGGGAGTTGGCGTCCACATTGGTGTGCTTGGCAAAGGTGTTGAGGCTGCCTTCGGTGAACAACTCGATTGCCAGCGCCACATCCCGCGCCTCCGGCTCGGACTGACGCAGCAGCTCGGCGTAGAAGTCCTGGAGGGTGGGGACGCTGCCCTGATAGCCCTCCCGGATGTAGTCCCGGTAGACGTTGGCGGTGCAGCGGTCAATAATGGATTTCTCCTTGGCGGACAGCTTCCCGGAACCCACCAGCTGCTCGCAAAGGGACAGCAGGAACTCCGATTTCAGCACCACCGGATTCTCCCCGTCACCGTAACCCTGCTCCATGTCCATGGTGTTGATGTGGGTGCGGGAGGTGGCGGAAATGTCGATGACCTCGCCGCCCAAGCCCTCGATGAGCGGCCTGTATTCCGACTCGGGATCTATGACGATCACATCATCCTCCGTGGACAGGACGATAGCCGCGATCTCCTCCTTGGCGGTGAAGGATTTGCCGGAACCGGACACGCCCAGGACGAATCCGTTGCCGTTGAGCAGTTCCTTCCGGTTGGCGATGATGAGGTTCTTGCTGATGACGTTCTGTCCATAGTACACGCCGCCCTGATCTCGGATCTCCTGGGCCTTGAAGGGCATCAGCACCGCCAACGCCTCGGTGGTCAGCGTCCGCAGGGCGTCGATCCGCCGCAGACCCAGGGGCAGGGCGGTCACCAGCCCGTCCGCCTGCTGCCAGTTCAGCGTCGCCAGCTGGCACAGGTGCTTCCGGGCGGTAGACTGCAAAGTTTCCGTATCGCTGTCCAACTCCTCCTTGCTATCCGCCAGATGCACCAGCGTCACCACTGCAAACATCATCCGCTGGTCGCGGGTGGTGAGATCGTCCAGCATCTCCCGCGTCTCCTTCCGCTGCTGCTCCAGATCGTATGGAACGACAGCAGAGAAATTGTTGTTGCTGTTCTGCCTGCGCTGCCAGTTGGTAACGTTGGTTTCCACGCCCAGCAGCCGATTCTGCATCTCCCGGACCGCCTCGTCTGTGGGGACAGGGATCACATCAATGGACAGCATCATGGTGCGGTTGAGGGCCGTCAGCTCGTTGATCATGCTGTCCTTGATATAGCTGGCGTACTCCTTCAGGAACAGCACCCGGCCATATTTGCCGCCCATGACGAAGTAATCCTTCCGGAACTCCAGGCTGTCTGGGCAGACCGCGTCCTTGAAGGAATGGCCTTTCCGCATGGCCTCCCGCAGATCCAGCCGGTACTCTGTTTCCTCGCCAGTGCGGTAGAAGTCGTGCAGCACCCGCAGGCGCTCCACCGCGTCCAGTTCCTCGCTATGGGCGTCCAGCTGGCTGAGGCGGGTGGTCACATCCGCCGTCACCCGGTCGAAGAAGCTGCGGGCCTCCTCTACGTTCTTTCGATGGACGGAGAGTGTGACATACCTTTCCTGCACCACGCTGTTGGAGGAGTCGGTCACCTTATCCATGAGCATGGCGTTGTACTCCGCCCGGTAGCCGTCCAGATAGTCGTCCCGGCGGGGGATGAGGATCTCCTGCTCAAAATTCTGCCGGTTGAGCCGCTTGTTGTTGATGGTGATCTTGGTGGTGGAACCGGTGTCCAGGGAGTTGAGCAGTTCGGAGTATCCCAGGAACATGGAGGTCTTGTCCTCTTTGGAAGCAATCGCATAGTTGATGTCCGAGAAGCGGATAGTCTTGGAGAACTTGCTCCCGAATTGAAAGATCCCATCCGGCCAGATACGGCGAATGGGGATGGCGTCCTGGACAGACTTCGGCACAGCGAAGCCCTCCTTGTCCTGCTTCAGCGTGCTCTGCAATGTTTTAATCAAGCCGCAGCGCCTCCTTTACCGAAGAATGTTCCAGGGCTTTTGCGTACAGATTCTCCGAGCGGAACACCAACTTCCGGGGATAGAGAAATTCCGAACGGAGAACAGCGAGGATAAACTGCTCAAAGGTCATGCCGTTGTAAGTGAAAAAGCCGCCCAGGGCGAAGGGGAACGCCGCCAGCACACACAGCCAGCCGATGTCCCCCTCGCCCATCACGGCCCGGAGCCCGAAGTACACGCCCACCGCCACGATGACGGCCAGCAGGGCGAAAATGAATTGCCGCAGGGAGAGTCCGAAAAACAGGCTCTCCTGGTAGTTGCGGACTTCTTTGTTGATGCGGACTTCGATGGTGAATCACCTCAATTCTATTTGAAGAATAGGCAGACAGACCGTTGCAAAGTCTGTCCGCCTATGGTACGATGCCACAAACCAATCAATAGGAGGTCGTGGCAATGATGTTTTTGATGTTAGGTGCAGTCCTGTTTTTACTGCCGATCCTGTTCCGTCTGGCTCTCAAACTCCGGCTGGGCATCCCCATGCTATACGCTGTGCTGATGCTCACGGCCTTTCTGGACTGGTATCGGGCCAATACCGCCCTGGCGGACGGCATCTTTTTCGCCCTGATTGGCCTCGCTGCGCTGTCCTGGGTAGTGACGCTGCTTCGCCGCCTATGGGATCTACTGGAGGACTGGCGGGAGGAACGGGCAACGGCGGAGCTGCTGGCCTACCGTGTCCGGCAGGCCAGAGCCGCCGGTGAGTATGCTATCCGCACCGATGGTCTCTGATGATCGTTACCCTAGCCCCAGCAGCTCCCGGATGAGCCGGTCGCTCATCTTGATTGCCCCTACCAGTACCAGCATGTTGAACACGACCTCTCCCACGTAGTTCCAGACAATGGTCGCCGCCGCCAGGGACTGGTCGGCTACAGCAGGCGGCGCGGAGGCGAAAGCGGAGAAGATCACACAGGCCAATACGATGACACAGCCCTCCAGACAGATGGCGGCGTAGCTTTTCAGAAAGGCGACGCCGATACTGCTGGAGGGCTGTCCTGCGAAGCTGGAGAGGGGGATGGGCGCGATAGCGGTTGCCATGTAGAGCTTGAAAAAGCGGGAATACACCGTTAAAATCATCACCAGCGACAGCACCCAAATGAACAGCGACCCCAGCAGCGTCACCGCCCACAGGGGGATGCTCTCAAGAAATCCCACATCCTCAATGATCGTCACCATCTCGCTTGGCAGTGTGGTGGCAGACATTGCCGTCAGGCCGGAGGTGTCCATAATGGTCGTCACCGCGCCCTGGGCCACGCTGAACAGGGCGGTCATCAATTCCATCCCGTGAGACACTGCCGCCTGGGCCAGTATGAACCGGACAAAGCATTTGAAAGCCATTTCCGGCTTTTTCAGCTCCGTAAAGCTGCCGCAGACCTTCACCACCCCCATCACGAAAAACAACACCAACAGGGCGTAAGCAATGGCCTTCAGCCCATCGTTGATGTTCACGATCACATCCCAGACACCGCCGCCTTTGAAGTCCTCCGGACGGGTGGAGAGTAATGTCCAGATCTCCGTCAGCTTGCTGTTCCAGGTCTCCAGCGAAGAGTTCAGGTTGTCTACGATCCAATTTCCGCTCCCCAATCAGATCACCTCCTCGGGGAAGCAAATCGTCTGCTTCATCCGCCGGTGATCAGGTTGAGGATCTCTTTCGTAAAAGTTATGACAATGCCGCCGGCGATGGTGAGCATACCGTTGGCCCGCTGAGACGGATCGTGGCTCTTGAAGGACAGGCCCAGCTGGAGGATGCCGAAGCCCAGCAGGATGAGGCCCACGGCGCGGATCAAAGAGAAAATAAACTCACTCAGGTTTTCCACGATCTGGAGGGGATCATCCTCCGCGAAGGCGGGGCAGACGGTGACGGCCAGTGCCAGCATCACGCAGACGAGGAACGTGGTAATCTTTCTGGCGCGGCGTTCGATGGTGTAGATGGTTTGAAGATCATTCTTCTTCATATTCGGGATTCTCCTTTTCGTTTTCGGTAGATTCCTCGGCATCCGGGACAAACAACGGGTCGCCGGAGAGCCAGGTTTTAGGACGCTCCTGGTGGTGGATGTAGGGCGGGCCGCCGCCGTCCACGGTGTGGTGGATGGCGGGATGCTCCGTCAGCTCATACTTCAGATCCATCACCGGCTTCGCGCCCCGGATGAACAGGATGGCGTAGCGGTTGTCCAGCATCCGCACTTCATCGGGCATCAAAAGTTCGCGGCCATTTTGTTGAAAATTGGTGGAGTAGGAGCCGGATTTGCCTTTGGTCTGGCCGTGAGTGCGGGTGTCGATAGTGGACTTTCCGAGGGCTTTGGAGATGTACTCGTGGGTTGACGCTTCGTTGCCACCTAGATACAGAATGGTGTCGCTATTACCCGGAATTGTCTCCCAACTATCCTTATAAAGTTCCTTGATTTGTGCCATATTCTGTATGATCGTGCTTGCGGAAATGTTCCGGGAGCGCATGGTTGCCAGCTCACGGGTGAACCCTGGCAGGGGCATGGCGGCGAACTCATCCAGGATGAAATGGACATGACAGGGCAGCGCCCCGTGGTGGATCTGATCGGCGCTGTAGTAGAGCGCCTGGAACGCCTGCGCGTAGAGGAGGCTCACCAAAAAGTTAAAGCTGTTGTCATTGTCCGGGATCACCGCGTAGAGCGCGCACTTCTTCTCTCCCAAAGTATAAAGGTCCATATCGTCACGATCCGTAATGGCCTTGACCTGGGGCAGATTGAAGGGGGCCAGCCGGACGGCAGTGGACACGAGTATAGACTTTGAGGTCTTGCCGGCGGCCATTTTGAAGACTCGATATTGCCGCACCGCCACGCTGTCCGGCTTCTCTCGCTCAATGGACTGAAACAGCAGATCCAGCGGGGAGACGTACTCCTCGTCCTCCTCCTTCACCTCGGCGTATTCCAATACCCGCATGACCATAGAAAAGTTCTGCTCATACTCCGGGGCCTCTTGAAACAGCATGAGGATGATCGCCTGCAGCAGAGCGGTTTCGGCCTTCTCCCAGAAAGGATCGTTGCTGCGGCTTTCTTTGGGCGTGGTGGCTTGGATAAGATTGTTCACCAGCCGGAGAGCATCCTTTTCATCCTGGATGTAGCGGAAAGGGTTGTAGCCGTCCGACTGCTCCAGGTTGACCAGATTCAGCACCCGGATGTCGTAGCCATTCTCCTTCAGCCAGCCGCCGGTAGCCAGCAGCACTTCCGACTTTGGGTCCGTGATCACATAGTTGGTGTTGGCCTCCAGGATGTTCGGCTTCACGTATGAGCGGCTTTTGCCGGCGCCGGAACCGCCTATGACCAGCACATTCAGCGACCGGCGATGCTTGTGGGTGTCCAGCCCCAGACGGACGTTTTTTGTCAGCAGCTTGTTCTCCTTCTGTGCAAACAAAGCATTGACCTGCCGGGGCGAGGCCCAGGCGGCGGAGCCGTGCTCCTCGCCATCCCGTGTCCGGCCCTGGTTGGACTGGTAGAGAGTGATCCCCATAATGTATGCCCCGGTGCAGACCAGGATGGACAGCAGGCTGTGGCTCGTCCACCGGATCTGAAAGGGATGCTGCATGGCTGCTGTCAGGCTGGATAATATCTCCGGCAGTCCTCCTCCCAGGGACTGGGCGATGAGCAGCGCCGCCCAGACCACGGGGATATAAAGGAGCAGGTAAAAGACGAGACTGTTTGATTGCGATTGTTTCAAATGACGCATCACCTCCAATAGCAGGCGGGGGACTCCGTTTTTATCGGAATCCCCCGCCCATCCTTATTTTCCGTCAATGATGATACACTCCACGCCCTTCCTCCTGGCGTAGTCCAGCGTGTTTTTCGTTCCGCCGCGCACCCCGGTAAATACGGCGATCACGCACTCACTATGGTCGACCATCCATCGGTTCCTTTGCTGGAAAACAGCGGGAGAATAGGTTTTGCTGACGTAGTGAACACCGTCCGCGTTCTCCAGCACACGCCGCATCCGCTCCGCCCAGCCGTCCGGCCAGTGATGCCCGAAGCCCTCGAAGGGCATGGCGCAGACCAGCTTGAGGCGCGGATCGCTCTCCCGCAGGCGCAGAACGATTTCTGCCGCGACGAGATCCGTCCCTTTTGCCATGCCGGACAGGTAGGTTGTGAAGCCATCGCAGACCGCTTGCACGACAGCAGATTCCAACCGTTCGCGCATCTGTTCCTCCGTAATTATCAGCTTTTCCGGTCTGTGGCCGGTGAAACAGCATATCTTTCCATCCATGTTCTCAGCCTCCTTTGCATAGACTATACCATTATCTAATGTATTCGTCTATACCTTGAGAAGATGATTTTCATATTATCTAATAAAAACATTAGGTAATGGAGGCGTAGGATATGGTCAGGCTGAATGTGCTGGAGCTGCTGCAACGGCAGGGACACTCAAAATACTGGCTCTACAAGCAGCTGGGGATGAGTTATCAGAACTTCAACAAAATGGTCAACAACGAGACGCAGTCCATCAAGCTGGAACGGATCGAGACGCTTTGCCAGCTGCTGAACTGTACCCCCAACGATCTGTTCCAGATCGATTGGGAGCACCCAGACTCCGAGGAGAAGTGACCGGGATCATCTCGCCTTCGGCTTGGCTTTCGCCTTATCCCTGGCCGGAACAGAGGCTTTCTGCCGGTCCAGCCTCGCCCGATACCCCTTCAGCCTTTCCTCTACGGAGGGCCGGTCACTCGTCGTCTTCGTAACGGGGACCCTTTTGGGCATAGAGGAGCTGGCTCTGGTATCGTTTGAGCCGCGTTCCGACCGAGAATCTTTTTTTGGCGATTGCTCCTGTGGGGGCTCTGAGGCCCCCTGTCGGGCGATCCGTTCCGCCAGGGGCAGGTTCTCCCGCCGGGGCTCCTGGGGTGCCGGACGGCCCTCCTGCGGCCCGGAAACCGGCTGGTTCCGCTCCGGAGCGTTTCGCTCCCGTTCCGGGGCCTGCCGCTCACGGAACACCTCGTGTCCCTGCTGGAGAGGCCGTTCGGGCTTCCGCTCCTGCTCCGGCGGGAGCGTGTAGAGGATACGTTCAAAAATGGAATTGGCCCGATCCAGCTCCGTCACCGGCAGGATCACATCCAGCACCTTACCCCGGCCATCCTTGTCACAGATCACTGAGTACAGCAACTTGTGTTTCTGCGCCAGCTTCCGGAACTTCTTGTACTGCTGCGGCGTCATGGGGAACCGCCGCAGATCCCGCGTCTCCCGCAGCATTTTCCCCATGTTGACCTTGCCAGAGAGCGTTTTGCGGTTCTGCGCCAGCGCCATAGTCAGCGCCAGCAGATTTTTGAGGGCCGAACCGGAGAGCCGGACGGCTACCTCACCGCCGGAGAGCATCATGCGCACCAGCTGGTCAGCGGCTTCACCGCCTCCTACGTTCATCTTCTGTCACCTCGACTTCCTTATTTTCGATTCTGCGGATGGACTGCTCCATCCGGGGCAGCCGATCCTGGATCTCCTGGCATAATGCCAGCTTCTTTCGCTCCGCCCGGATAGCCTGATTGATCTGGGCCAGCTGCTCGTAGAGAGCAGCCTTTTCTTTGGTAAGCCGTTCCCTGGGGATGCCAGACTTGTCCAGTACGGTCACTGCCTCCACATATCGGGCATATTCTGCCTCCATCCCGGAGAGGCCGTCCTCGTAGAGCCGCTTGGCTGGAGCCAGAGCATCCACATCCGCCAGGGCGGCGTACAGTGGGCGGCGCTTCTTCTTCCGCACGTTGAGGATCGTGCGTTGCTTCATCAGATCAGCCAGCGCGTTCTCTGTGCGGATCTGGAAAGCAGTCATGTCCCCCTGGGTAGCGATGCCGTTTTCCCGGAGAAAGTCAAACTGTTCCCGGAAGCGTTCGGACTTCATTACCTCCTGCCGGAGCTGGGGCGTCATCCGGGGTGGGTACTGCCGCTGTCTGATCTTCCCCAGCACATAGAGATAATGGACATACAGCGCCATGATCCCGGTATATTTCGGATGCTTTTTGAATGGCTGGTACAGTGGCCGGGAAATGATGGCGGGTCTGCGTTCGGCCTCGATGGCCTCCAGGCCATGCCGGATTGCCGCTTGAATACCGTCCTCGGTAAACAGCGGATTCTTCCGGCCCGGATACATGAACCGCTCCTGTCCCCGCAGGCGAAAGCCCAGCCGGTTCCCGTGGTTGATCTCATACCCCATGTGCTCCATGAGCAGGAAGAAGTGACCCAAATCATTGGCGTCCTCGATAGCCGTCCGTAGGTCGGCCTCCAGCATGGAACGGAAGGTGGGCTGACCCCTGGACTGCCGCAGCCATTCGATGTAACTGACCGTCTTGCCAGGACTGCCCTGCATAATAACGGACAGGCCGTGCTCGCGGCATAGCCTGTCCGATGTCGCCCGAATCTGCTGATAGTAGCTCCGGGCATTGCTATGATATTTCTCACCAGTATCGGCGTTCACGGAGTTGAAGATTAGATGGGCGTGGATGTGATGCCTGTCCACATGGACGCCGATCACGGTCTCATATCCCGACAGATGCTCTTTCGCAAATTCCGTGGCGATCTCCAGCGCCTGTTCCGGTGTGACCTCCCCCGGCTGGAAGGACTGGATGATGTGGTAATACTGTACACCGTCTTCCTTGCCCACAGCCCGCTTGGTGTCCAGCATCTGGCGGCACTCCCGGCCAGGATCGCAGTTGAGGTGGGCAGTGAGTATCTGATTCTCCGTCTTGTCTCCGTTGAGTACATATCGGATGCCCACATCCAAACGGCCCTTCCGGGCGAGGATTTTTGTGATGGCCATGGATACCTCAAAAAAACAAGGGTGAACTCCTTCGAGTTCACCCTGAAATTGGATATTATTTCAGATATTTCCGTTCTAAAAGTGCCAGAGATTGTTTTGTTGGTGGCAGGCCAAGTTCGTATGCATCCCGATATATCCGTGGAACTTTCTTTAAGCGATAATTCATGTCATTGATATCAAAGGATGACAGGTCCAATTCCTTAAGGCCCAGCCATTCTGAAAATTCCTCATATTCTCGGCCCTTTTTCTTTTGAAACGCTTTCGCCAATCGCTCCAATCCACCGACTCCGCCACAGTCTTCAATAATTCCGAATCCTTCACCCTCTAAAACACGGGGGAGCAATTTCCCAGGCAAAGCATCGTCTCGGAAAACCTTTTCCAGATGCAGCTCAACCTCCCAGCCATCGCCATAGTCATATTGCATACATAGCCGAAGCCCAGGTGTGCTGGAAAGCCGCCGCAAGGTCATCGCAGCAGCATCCTTTGTCTGTTCTGTCGCTGTATCCGGCAGTGATTCCTCCGTTAGAATTTCATAATGCTCGACTTCCGGGCGATCCCATGCCATATTATCTGTGGAGATACCCTGTTCACGTAAATAACCCAGCACATCATCTTTAACATAGTAGTCAATGCAGAACAGATGGCTTGCCTGCATTTCATACATTGTCATTACGATATATCCAAGTCTGGCCATCGTGATATTGCCAGCAACTTGGAATCTGCGCCAAATCGCAGGCTGATAATCTCTCAAACAGGAATAAAACTGATAGATTGGTTGAGTCGCCATAATCTGCCTCTTTTACTTCAAAATGTTGTCCCTTGAAAAGATTATATTCTATGTCACTGGAAGATGCAAGCATTTATCGACAATTTGCCGTTTATTTTTTCGCAATCCGATACATCAACTCATACACCTGATCCAGCAGGTATAGCGCCCGTTTGGCCTCGTTGGCTCCGGCGATCCCGGCGTTGACCCGGCGAGCGATCTGGTTGATGTTATTGCCGATTTGGTGAATCTCCGTGCGCAAGGATTTGATCTCCTCTGAAGGCCGTGAGCGGAGCTCTCTTTCCTCCAGCAGCCGCAGGATGAGCGCCCGCTTGGTCAACCCGCACTGTCTGGCCTTTTCCGTCAGCAGCTGGTACTGCGCTGGCGTTAGTTCTATG
This sequence comes from Oscillospiraceae bacterium, assembly GCA_021768185.1. Taxonomy (GTDB): domain Bacteria; phylum Bacillota; class Clostridia; order Oscillospirales; family Oscillospiraceae; genus Pelethomonas. The sequence goes on along the minus strand of JAETNP010000030.1, from coordinate 22,455 downwards.
TGCAGGTGATGGTTGCCTCTATCATCCGCCTTGCTCATACCGCCTCCTTCCTGACAAAAAGCGAGGCACCGGGATTCAGAACCAGGTGCCTCGTTGCATATATTGCTATTTAGCGATTTCTGTAGTGGACTCGTGCGGAATCATAGCGATTTGCGGGAACTACCGGCTCGTACGGGTAGCCGCGAGCCACTGGTCAGAAGGGATATATCGTCTCCGGTGCGCCAATCACTTGTTAGACGGCCTCCATATTATCCATCCTATACGATGGACTATCATCACCAACGATAGCAGGAAATATCATCTGTCTGTAGCGATGACCGTTTTCATTGCCATTCTTGATCATCTAATGTTAATTCACCTTCTGCGGTCATCCTTGCTATTGTACAAAGCAAAGTTTGTTCTTCACGAGATATCGATTGCTTTTGGAAATGATCTGCCTGAGCATCATAATAAATACAAAACCTAGAAGAAAGTACATAAACAAAGTCAAACAGGTCATCACCCTCTCGAAACACCTCGCAAATCCAGTCAATGAAGTGGCTTTCTGCTTCCAATGTTGGAATTTCTAGTAAGACTATTGCAAGCCCCAATACATTAAAATTTTTTCTGTATTGCCGTAGCTTCGCAATCTTTTTCCTTACGTTCTTTTGGAAAAAGTTTTTTTCACCATTCGACGTTCCGGTAGTGCTTATTGCCAATCTACTACCTTGAATTGGCACAATAGAATAGCCACTTGATTCAATTTGAGTTTTATTCTTTTGCCTCTCTCTATTACTGCTTGCTCGACAAAACTGCGAAAAAGCCCTTGTTGCTCTCATATCATCTTCTCGTACAGCGGCAGTAACTTCAACACCTATACTATTTTCAAAATCCTGCAAGTCTGGTGATTCTCCGGCAACCATTTTGTTATATTTTTGAGGAAATAAATAGCGCAATGTTGCCAAAACTCGATATTCTTGAGAGTGTTTAAGCAAACTCGCTTGAATTGGCTGGCTATAGTGCTGGTTTTTAACCCGTTCTGTAAAAATATTCATAATCGTTCAATACTCACCTTGGTGCTTCGTGCAAACAATTCCTCATCATTGCGAGTCGGATGCCCTGTATTCAAATCACCATCTCTCGTAGTGAACCCGTGCAGGATCGTATCGGTTCGCAGGGATCACCGGCTTGTCCGGGTAGCCGCAGGCCACCAGTCCGAAGGGCTGGATCGTCTCCGGCGCGCCGAGCACCTGCCGTACCGCCTCCATCCGTTCCGGTACAGGGGCGATGCCCAGCCATACCGCGCCCAGCCCGAGGTGTACGGCCTCCAGGAGAATGTTCTCCGTGGCGGCGCTGGCGTCGATCTGGGCGTAATCGGGAGCGCGCAGACCTTCCGTCCTCATGCACACGGCAATCCCCAGGGGAGCCTGCCGGAGACATCCGGCGTAGGGGCTGCACTCCGACAGCCGCCGCAGCATCTCCGGTTCCGTCACCACCACGAACTCCCAGGGCTGCTGGTTGCAGGCGGACGGCGCGGCCATGGCGGCCTTCATCAGTAATTCTATTTTTTCAGCTTCTACCTTCCGCCCGTCAAAGGAGCGGACGCTGGCCCGGTTGAAAAGTGACTTCATGGTGTCATCCTCCTAAAAATCTATGGAGTTGGGAATAGTGTCCCGCAGCTCTGCCTGCTTGGCGAGATTCCAGCTGGAAGGCTCGCCGATGCAGTAGCCTCCCATCTTCCGCATACTGCGGAACTGGTGGAGATCACAGCGGACATCCACACGATCCTCCCGCACTTGCAGGAACAGCTTTTCAATGATACTCACGGGGTACACCTTCGCGGCCTGCCGGATGTAGGAATCCTGCTCGGCCTCGGTGAGCGTCCCGCCCAATACGATAACTTGCATCCTCATCGCCTCCGGGTCACCAGTATATCAGACACCCCGTACAAAAGCAAGGAAGGCAGATATAGAAAATTCCAACCGCCCGCAGGCGGCATACGGGGACAGGGGATCCCCCCTGCAAGCGCAAAAATGTACATTTTTGCTATGCTTGCGCCCTCACCGCCGGGGCGGCGAGGGTCTTGGCCCCGCCGTTGGCGGGGCTTTTTCCAAGCGGAGAGGTAATTTTGATTCAGGGCGAGCGGAGCCCGCTGCTCAAAAAAGGAAATTATCATTGAAACGCCCTTTCTTTGTATGGGTGTCACATGATGCACCCATGCGGTAAAGGGCAGGGTGCATCATGTAACACCCTGCCCTTACATTCAGGCTATACACTTCGTTTGTATTCTGGTATAATGCACAGTAAATAACGATAGGGGGGCGCTCTATGTCGAAACACACCAGCCCATACGAGATCTACGCAAAATGTATACTGGAGACGATGTACGGTGAGCGGTACGGGACCCTGCTCCTGCGGGACAAACCGGATCTCCAGACAGCGGATGGGGAGTCCGGTATCGAAGTCATGTCCGTGAATGGCGAGGCGTTCGAGCGCCTGGTGACGGAGATCGCCATGAGCAAGCCCTATCAGGCTCCGTCAGACAGGGTGCTGGATCTGTGCGCGAAATGCGGCATTGAGTACCACTCCTGGCAGACATACGTCATCAAGCCACTCCCAGCGGCCGGTTTCATCGACCCTTTCCGCAGGAAGCTGAAAAAACTGAATGCCGGATACGCCTTTCTGGGACACTATGACCTTTTTCTCTACTCCGACAGGCACACCCTGGACGACTACGAATTGGAGCCGCTGCTGGAGTCCCTGTGCGATGAGAACAAGGCTCCCATCTCCTATCACTATGTCTACATCGATGCCGATGGAAAACTGGCCTGCTTTGATCTGGCCCATGGCAGTTACGAGATTCGCTCTACCATCGGTGTGCGGGAGAAGCTGTTGGCTGATCCTGCCGACTAAAGCCCTCTCAACGCTCCTGAGATTTTCTGCACAGCGGCTTCTGCCTTACAGAGCCGGAGGGCGGCCCTTCCGGGAGAGGCCGGAGACAGTCCAGACCCTTTGCCGCCCGGATGGCATTGTCGTTGAGCTGCCGCTGCCACGCGCCCGCGCTGGGAGCCCAGCGGAAGCCGCTGCTTTTCAGCACAGCGCGGACATCTGCGTCAGGCTTCTCATCGAAGAATACCTGCAAGCGGTTGGCCTCCCGGTCGACCGCCGCCCTGCCGCCGTCAAACTGCCAGCCCTCATATTCTGTTTCCGCCTGCCGGGTGAGTTCCGCAATGCGCTCCTTCACCTGCCGGATCGAGGCATTGTTGTTGGTCAGCATATAGCCAGGGAAAGGCTTGGGCGGCACACGCCAGTCCCGCGCCATGCTCACCTTCAGCTTCTCGATCTCTTCCTCGGACAGATCCGGACAGCCGTCCAGGGTATTGTGCTTCCGAAAAAAGGCGTTGACGGCCTTCATGTGCTCCTGCGTCCGCTCCAGGGATCCCAGCTTGGCCCGCAGTTTCGCCACAGCTTCCGGATCGTCGGCGCTGATACCTCCCCGGCCCGTACTGCGGATCTTATCCAGGAGCCCCTGGATCTGCCGCCATTCCTCCATGGCCGCATCATCGGCCTGATTCTGCTTTTCCTTTTTCCGCACAGGGAAATTGGCAGGCCCGGCGATCAGTACGGACGGCACACGGGCGGCGATGGCATTGCGTTTATTGATGTTTTCCGCCAGCTTCCGGGCGTAGGTGTCCAGGAGACAGTCGATCTTTTCATGATGGATGGGATCGACCCGGAGCTTCTGCCGCTCTGCAATCCCGGCAGCTGCGTCTACCTCATGACGGTACTCCTCGGTGGCGCTGCCCTCCCGATAGGTGAAGAAGCTGTTCATCTCCCTGGCGCGGCGGGCTGCCGTCTCATCAATAGGATAATACTTCATCTGCCGCACCCCCTTTTTTCCTGCCTGCGCTGTCGGTTCTGAGCCGTATGATAGTCCTTCAGGCAGCCGCCGGATCGAACTGTGCAGCCGGGGTGATGATTGGCCCATCGCACACCCGCTGCTGAAAAATCCTGCACAAACACGGCATCGTGCTGATCCAGCCACTCCTGGGAGAGCACGGGCTCTCCCCTTGCGTTCAGAATGACCATCCGCTTTACTTCCTGCTCCCGGATGCTGCCAGCCACAACGTCACAGACAAGCAGCGGCCTGCCCTGGGCATCGAACACACCGGCGGCATCCCCGATAAAGCCGGCCACATAGAGGGAAGATTCTCCATCGTCGAAGAGAAGGTATTCCACATTTTTGTGCTCTCCGGTCAGCCGTTTCCGCATATCCAGCAGCTGTCCGATCCTGTTCAGGGCGTGGTACATCCCGGCGTTGCTGTCGAAAGCATTCCGCCGCAGCAGATCCTTGAGGTGGTCGACCGCTAGATCAATGGCGGTGGGAACACCTTCCACCGCCTTTTTATCCGCCGCAATATCCCCGGCATACATCGTGAAGCGGGGATCGAGCGCCGTCTCAAAATCGGTCATGCCGCCAGCTCTCGCTCGAGCCGTCCCCTGGCCAGCCGGGCGTACTCGTCGGACATCTCGATCCCGGTAGCGGTAAACCCTTCCAGCACAGCGGCCAGGACGGTGGTGCCGGAACCGGCGAAGGGGTCCAGGATGTGGCCGCCCGGCTCTGTGATCTTCACGATGTCCCGCATAAGCTGGAGGGGCTTCTCCGTCAGATGGATGCGGTTCTGGGGATTGCCGTACTTGAACACCCCCGGCAGGCAGGGGACAGGGCGGGAGATGGGCATGTCGCCGTTGGAGCCCCAGACGATATACTCCGCCTGCTGCCGGAAGCGGCCCTTCTGGGGGCGTGAGTTGCCCTTATCCCAGACAGCGGTGCCGCGCCAGATCCACCCCGCCCACTGGAGGGCGTCGGTGGCGGCGGGGAGCTGCCGCCAGTCGATGAACACGCACACCGGCGCGCCGGGTCTGGAGATCCGGCGGGCATCCCCCAGCCACTCCGCCATCCAGCGCGTCCAGGACCGCTGGTCTTTGGCGTCGCCGTCGAAGGGCGGAGGCGCGCTGCCGCCCATGCTGGAATACTTCTGGGCGGTGGATTTATTCTTCTCCGCCTGGGTGCGCCCGCCGGAGGCGTAGGGCGGGTCGGTAATAATGGCGTCGAAAGTGCCGGGGGAAAACTCCCCCAGCACCTTCAGCATGTCGCCGTGGATGATGTTCCACCGGGGATTATCGCTCATGCTGATCCCTCGCTTTCGTTTGAGAATGATTTGCTCTGGACTGCTGCGGCACAGAGAGTTCTGTGTCCACGTATTCGCTGATGATGCCCAGCGCCTTGTTATAATCGCCGCAGGACTGCACCCGCTGGAACATCTCGTCGATCTGTTCCCTCTGACCGGCTTTGCTTAATGTCATGGAGGCATTGGCCAGGATGGCAAAAATGTTGCCGTCCTGGCCTTCAAGCTCCATCCGGGGCCTCTGGGGCCTCTGCTCCTGCACAAAACCGCCCAGCCGGTTGGGAACATAATCAGACAGCCACATTCCTCCGAATTGCTCGTGGGTCTGGAGACGCCACATAGCGAGCCTGCCCGCATCCACCTTGGCATCCTCGAAGGGGAACAACAGATTGCTCAAGCCCTCGTGCTGGAAGGACACAACGTTCTCGAAGCGGGTCCCATCCAACAAGACCCCGGCATCTGTGAGCATCTGGTTGATCCCGTCCACCCATTCCTGCGGGTCGCCGCCGCAGCCCTGGAGGATGAGGCCCTCCTGAGCCCCCATGTGCCGCAGGTCATCTACAGTGATTTGTTTTATAATGTTATCGCTCATGTGTGTTTTTCCTCTTTCCTGGTCTGTTTTTGCTTTTGGAGATTGCGGCGGTTCAATTTCCACATAATCGGAGAGGACCGCCAAAGCATCCGTTGGGTTCTTGGCGCTGAACACCAGGAACGCCATTGCCGCCGCTTCCTGCTGTTGTCCGGCCTCCTTCAGAGTCTTGATGGCGCGGTGCAGGACAGAGTAAACGTCCTCGCCCGGATAGGCAAGCTGGATCTTGGGCTTTGGAGGATCATCCGGCGTGACAGGAGAATGCCCCGCTTCCTTTAAGAAATGTGCAGCCCGTTCTTTGTTTATAGCCTGATGGTGATCCATCCAAGCGTCCCGCAGAGATCTCCCCATTTTGCTTTGACAGGCATCTTCCATCAGGCCAATGATCATTTCCCGCTCAGAGGGCAGAAGCTCCACAGGCTCCCACTGCTCATTCCACTGCGTTTCACCGTCATAACTATTGATGCACAACTCAGCCCGAAAGGTTTTGGAAACAGGGTCATATTTTGCATACAGATCACAGGTGTCGTCTATATTGGGGTACACCTGAAAACGCCGCCCGACATCAAAACCTATTTCGATACTTGCAGCGATCTCCCTCTTGGAAAAATCCATAACAGGGTCAAGGGCGATCTCGTCCCTGCCGAAAGGCTTGACCTCCTGCTGCTCAAATTCATCCTGGTGATCCTCCCGAATCCGCCACAGCGTGCGGCCCATCTCACTGCTGTGATCGTATCCGGCGATCTCAGACTCCCAATAGCCGCGCACAACCTTCAGCGGGTCGTCAAACCGGAGCAGAAATTCCGCGTCCTCGTCATCGCAGGCGTCCAGCAGCTCCTCATGGAGCTGCTGGGAGGCGGTGATCTCCGGGGCCATGGCAATTAGCTCAGGGACCGTTTTCTTCTGGAGAGAATCTATAAAAGCCGTGTAGTTTTCATCCAGTCGTTTCTTCAGGGTGTCTTCCAGCTCAATGCTCATTGTCATCGCGCACCCTTACCTTTCCGGGCGGCTTGCCTGCGGGGTGGGCTGCACCCAATCGTCTCGCCTCGCCGGACAATTCCGCACCCTGGGACACATACGCGCAGCCGCAGGCGACCGCTTTCCCGAACAGGCGCGCATCCTGATTTACAATGGCGCTTCCTGCGGCAATGGCATCCCCGAAGATCCAGAATGAATCATCCGACGTGGACAGATTGACTGTATCCTCCACGAAACCGCCCAGGTCGCCGGTCTCGACCTCGCTGCCGATATCCCACAGGGCGCGGATGCGGTGGAGAAAGGGATATTTTTCGTGGGCGATGTCCGTGATCTCATACTTTGTATTCATGGCATTCTCCTTTACCATCGCAGGTGTTCCTCCGCCCCGCAGCGGCGGCAGAACAAGGTGCTGGTCCCGTTTTCCGGGTCAGCGTCTTTTTCTTTCCAAAGGTGGCCCTTCGCCTCGCAAATCATTATGGTCTCCAGACATTTACGGGCGTCGGCAGCAGCTTCCTCCCGGAGCCGCTCCTCCGGCGGCGCTGGAAGTCCCTGGGACGGATACTCATTGACCAGGGCGCCAATATCCATTTGGAAATCTTCCGATTGCAGGTACCGCTCCAGCCGTTTTTCCAACTCAGTGTTCACCTCCATTATGAGAGGGGAGCCGTCCGAATGGACAGCCCCCCAGTTGTCAACAGTACCGTGTTCTCATTTTTCCGCAGCCGCTGCTGGCCCGCACTGTGCGATCCAACTGTCAAGGCTCAGGCTTTCCGCCATGAGTATGGCCAGCTTGTGCATTTCCGCCCGCTCCTGGGCATTCTCCAACTTGACCGCCGTCTCGAACAGGCCCCAGAGCAGCTCGACGATCATCTCGCCGTCATAAGCCTCCAGCATTTCGCCGTCGGGCAGGGCCGCCTCACGGCTCCCGCTGCGTACAAGTTCCTTTTCCTTCTGGATCAGGTCCACACTGGCCTGGTGGATCTCCTGGGGCAGTCCCCAGGCTTTGACGATCAGGTCCACGCCTCTCTCCAGGGGAGCGGCATCTCTGAGCCTGTCTGCTCCGCCCAGCTCCAATGCGTTGATTGCTTCCTTTGTGACCTGCATGAGCAGCTTCTCCGGTGCGGGGTGTCTCTCGATTTTCGCCATATTGGCTTTCCTCCTTGATATTCTTTGATGGGGTCTAGTCACAACGATACCCTATCGGGGGGAAGAAAGCTATTCATGATACCCAACAAGAATGGACCGCAAAAACCCAGCGATACCAACAATTCCCGGCTACGCCGCCTGCGCGGCATCCTCCTTCCGGAACATCGCGTCAATATCCGAGAACCGCTGGGAGCGGTTGAACTTCTCAGACACCTTCCCCGGCATGGCCTGCAATTCCAGCATCCTGGCCCACAGATCCGGGTGGTGGTCGTAGAGATGGCGCAGTTCCTTGCGTTTGGCGTTGGGGCAAAACCAGCAGCCGCCCCGGTCGGTGAAGGCGTAAACAGGAGAAAGGAGCCCCGCAGCTTCGCAGAGCTCCCTTGCAGCCTGTTCCGTATAGCCATATTTCTCCAGCAGGGACACCTGCCTGCCGCCTTTCAGCCGTAGCAGCCGTTCCTTCTCGTCCTGGGCTATGCCGATATACTGCACCGTTCCGGGCGGCAGGGTTTTCTGGTACCGCTGGAGAGGACGGATCTTACAATCGCGCTGAACAGCACACCTGCCGCAGATAGGGAAGGAGCGGATCATACCCTTCTTTGGCCCCTTCGTTACCCTCCCTGTGAACAATTCCACGTATGTCTTTTTCGAGCGGAGGACAACGATCTTCACTCCCATGCTCTCCAGAACCGGGATGGCCCTGCCGTAGATGAAGTCCCGGTGTTCCGGCACTTCGCCGGAGATGTCTTTGTCAAACATCACCTCACAGTACACCGCTTCATCCAGCGGCTCACCATGTTCTTTTGCCAGCAGGAGCGTTGCTAGGGAATCCTTCCCGAAGCTGCAGGATGCAACGAATTTTGGCGCTTCCATCATCATCGCTCCCGATGAGAAGCCGCCGTTCTTCCGGATTGGCCCTCCGCCTTTGATTGCGACTTCGAGGCGTTTCTGGGGCCGAATACCGCATCCTCCAGCTGATCCAGCCACGACATATCCGCCTCCCCGGCCTTGCAGTCTATTTTCCGGATTTTGCAGCCGAAGCCCTCCAGTTCCTTCTGAACTTCCCGCACACAGTAGGCGGAAAAGCTCTCCGCTTCAGCCTCGTTTTCGTCATGACAGGAAAAGGTGTACTCCAGCTGCACCATGCGGCCATCAAATTGAAAATTCAGATCGCTGGAAATATAGCTGCTGCCCAGGGTATCGTCCTGCTCATAGACTTTTTTGACGTGCTGCACAAACTGCTTCTGAATATCCGGGAGCAGCAGCATATTGAATTCGCCGGAGCCGTCGAAGTCGAGCTGGAAACTTGTTTTGGTCTGAACATCATAATCCATCCCATCATCCATTGGCAGGGTCACCTCCCGCAGGCACCCGCCAAAGCGTCGGCCCGGTCTGTTCGTTCCCAGGGTGCGTCCTGGTGGGTGAAGTGACCGTAGTTGCAGAACTGCGCGAAGATGGGACGATCCAGCCCTAGGGCGGAGATTATCCCGGCGGGCGTCAGGTCAAACACAGCCCGGACAGCCTGCTCCAGCACAGCTTCCGGGTACTTTCCGGTCTGATGGGCGTCAATATCCACGGCCACCGGTTCGGCCCTGCCGATGGCGTAGGCGAGGCTGACGGTACACTTCTCAGCCAACTCGGCAGCTACAATGTTTTTGGCGATGTACCGGGCCATGTAGGCCCCGCTGCGGTCCACCTTGCTCCCGTCCTTCCCGGACAGCGCCCCGCCGCCGTGGGGCGCGAGGCCGCCATAAGTGTCCGCCATCAGTTTCCTGCCTGTCAGACCGGTATCCGCCTCGAAGCCGCCCAGCACGAACCGCCCGGAAGGGTTGATGAACACCTCCGTCCGGTGGTCTGGGTAGAGGCTCCGCAGGGCGGGAACAACGACATTCCGGGTGATCTCGCTGTGCAGTTCCGCCAGATCCTTGTCCTCATCGTGCTGGCAGGAAACAACAACGGCGGCGATCCGCTTGGGAGCGCCGCCTTCATACTCCACAGACACCTGCGCCTTGCCGTCCGGCCCCAGGCCATGGATGGTCCCCGTCCTGCGGGCGTTGGTGAGCAGCAGCGTGAGCCGATGGGCCAGCACCACAGGCAGGGGCAGAAGCTGAGGTGTCTCCGAACAGGCGAAGCCATACACGATACCCTGGTCGCCGGCGCCCATCTGGGCGTCCTGGGAGACAGCGCCGGCGATGTCTCCGCTCTGGTCGTGGGTGATGACCTCCACCTCATAGTCGCAGTCATAGCCGATTTCATGCACCGTCCGGCAGACGATAGCGGGGATGTCCGGCAGGTCCCTGGCGGTGATCTCCCCGGCCACGATGATCTTTCCGGCGGTGGTCATGGCCTCGCAGGCCACACGGGCGGCGGGATCGCTTCTCAGGCAGGCGTCCAGGACGCTGTCGGCAATGGCGTCGCACAGCTTGTCCGGGTGGCCCTCGGTGACCGACTCGGCGGTCAGGATGTACTTATCTCTCATGGTGTGTCCCTCTTTTCTTTTTTTGATCAGAATGATCATCCTGCGGGATCTCCCGCAATGCGGTGACGATCATCACATTGTCATACAGATTTTTGTACCGTTGGATCTGCTCATCCGTCAGGGAGACGAAGCTTTCTCCGGAAACACCTGTAATAAAAAACGTCCCCTGGAGAATATCCAGCGGCAGCAATCCGCTTTCATCCAGCAGGGGACGATTGAACGGCAGATCCAGGAGCTTGCCGTTCTCATTGCATATAATAGCTTCCCGCTCAAAAGAAACGGACTCAATACAGCCGCCCACGATCTGCTGCATGGCCTCCAGTGTATCGGGGATCTCCCGCACCTCGCAGGGCTTTATCGGTTCGACGACCAAGACTTTGATTTTATCGCTCATGACGGCCATGTCCTTTCTGCCGCTTAACGTAGGCAACACATTTGGCGTTGATACGCTCCGTCTCCCGATGCACCTCCCGCACAACATGATCCCACGCCTTTTTCAGCGCGGCCGCCGGCAATCCGTTCTGCCGGTAGCCCGCCAGGATGCCGTTGTAATAGTGATCGGAGGGCATAGCCGGTTCCTTGCACAAATCTGTCATCACGTATGCCATGACCGTGATCTCATTGCCGCTGCGGTCGCGCACCGTCACATCCCGCTTGTCATACAGACGCGGAAATCCTTCATAGACATCCAGCGCCTGCTCACACTTTGGAGTGATCTTCCACAGCAGACCATGGACCTCACGGCCCTTGTGCGGCTTGATGGTAGCGACGCCGTTCCCATGGGTATTGCCGCGGAACAGCAACTTGTAATTCTCCAGCACCACCGGCCCCACCACCTGGGCGTCAGGGCAGCGGTGCGCCATCTGATCCAGATTGATGTTGCTGCCGTAGGCGAAGTACAGTCTTTCTTCAGCCATCGTCGATCACCTCCATTGCCCCGGCCCTGGCCAGCTGGGCAAACATTGCCCGCGCCTGCCGCTCCAGACCGGATGGGGGCAGGACACACTCCAGATCCGTAGCCCGGATAAAATTCTCCCGCAGCTGCCGGAGGTAGCTTCCGGCATCCGGGTACTCGGTGGGATCGAAGGCCGCCATCCGCAGATGATCCAATATCTCCACGGCAGTCCCCTCGTGTTCCGTGCCGTCAATGCGGACTTTCATATACATTACCTCTCCGTTTCCTGTTTTTTCTTCTTTTTATTGGCCGCATAGCTGTCCTTGTCATACCTCCATGCGCGGTCACCCTCCAGATTCGCCAATAGGTGGTCGCGGGTATTCTTGAACTCCTGCCCGTTCAGCCCCAGGCGTACCAGCCACACCCGGAAGGTGAACAGCTCATTCTCGCTCTGCGTTTTTCGCATCACGGTGCTGCGCTGGGCAATGGCCTGGGCGGAGATGGCGAGACACAGGTTGACGTATGCCGCCGCCCGCCCGGCGTGGAGGGTGGAGTTAAAGCACCGCCACTCCACTGTTCCCCGATAGAAGACAGAGTGGAGGTTCAAGGCGTAGTACCGAGTCCAGTTATAGTGCTCATTGCTGCCGTTTTGCCCCTGATACCAGATGTCCTCCAGCTGGGTGAGATCCGTTGTCTCATCCGAGGACAGCGTCCGGGCCTGCAGCAGCATGGGCTCCCGCACCTTCTGGCACCAGCGGCTTGCTCTGGCCTCATTTACCTGCAAGGCTTTGAAGAGGATGTCCTCTTTAGAGTACATGATGCCGATAAGGTTCTTCAGACTCTGGCGGTTGTGGTTGGAGGCGTCCACGTGGACATGGAGGCCGCAGGAGCTGTTGACTTTGGCTCCGGCCTTCCGCACTTGGCGGACACACTCCTGGAACTTGGGCAGCTCGGCGTAGGTCAACTTGGGGGTGACCATTTCCACACGGTAGTCCGAATCATTGGTTTTCCGGTAGCCGGACGCGGTCTTGTACTCCCCCTTGATGCTGCCGTCGCTCATGAGCTTCCAGTCTTTCCTTTCCTGATCCCTTACCGTCCAGGTATCATAGCCGCCCCCCGTATGGCGGGCAGTTGTCCCGAAATACTCCGCCAGCGCCTGCGCGGCCTGTTCACGGGTGATGCCCGTCATCTCCACTTCTACGCCAAAGCACTGGTCCTTGATGCCGATCTCGCTCATGCGGCGCCCCTCCGGAGATCCTCGTCCACCTCCCGGAGACGGCGGCCAATGGCTTCAATAACATTGACAGTGACTGAGTTTCCGGCCTGCTTGTACGCCTGGGCGTCCGAGGTGATGGCCAGCAGCCGGTCGATCTGCTTCTCATCGAAGCCCTGGAGCCGGAGACATTCCCTGGGCATAAGCCGACGGATGCGTCCGCCCCGCTCCACAACGCCCTGGATGCTGCTGGTTTCCAGCGTGTGGGCGATGTCATGCCCCACACGGCCCCGGCGTGTGTTGCTTCCGGCATAGCCCAGATCCACGGTGTCGCCGGGATGGGCTTCCTTGTAACCGCGCTTGGTGGCCTCCTTGACCAGCAGCACCCCGGATCGCTCCCTGGGGTGGGTGGACAGTGTTGTCTGCCCGTACCGGGCGGTGAGGCAGCGGGCGATCTCCGTATTCTGCGGCTGGCCCGCGCACAGATCTACCAGGTATAGTCCGGTCTTGCCGCCCATGCCGCCAGCACTGGCAGTCTGGGTGCAGGCTACTCCGGCTGGGTCGTAGACCCGCGATCCCTGCGGTCCTCCGAGGAGCTGTATAAGAGCTTTGCCGTCTGTTCCGGCGAGAGGAAATATTTTTCCGGCGCATCGGGGATCAAGATATCCGATAAGGAACACCCGCTTTCGGGATTGGGGGACACCGAAATTGGCGCTGTTAAGCACTGCCCACTCAAGACCATACCCCAGCTCATGAAGCGTGGAGAGGATGGTACGATACGTCTGGCCGCGGTCATGCGACAGCAGTCCTCCCACGTTTTCAAGCCAAAGATAAGCAGGCCGTCGGGCTTCAGCCAGACGGGCAATCTCAAAGAAGAGAGTACCTCGGGTATCATCGAAGCCTCTCCTTTTTCCGCTGAGGCTGAACGCCTGGCACGGAAATCCTCCGCACAGGAGATCAAAATCCGGCATGTCGCCGGGGTCAATTTTTCTGGCGTCTGGATAATAAACTTCCTCCTCTCCAATGTCGTGTATGGCGCGATAGCTGGCGTCGGCGTATTTGTCGATCTCACAGTGGCCGACGCACTGGAAGCCGCCCGCGCGGGTCAGTCCGGCCCGGAAGCCTCCGATCCCCGCGAACATGTCAAAATAGCGGATCAGATAGTATCATCTCCCTTCCTTATCGCTCGTACTGTTTTTGTCGCTTTTGGTTTTTTGCCCCATCCTCTTTACTTGAAACGGCCCGCCTGGAGGCCGAAGGAGGGCGTATCCGCTCACGATTCTCAGGCAGCGCACATTTATCCGGGTTGTTTCTGATCCAGGCATTCAGCTTTTCCGGTGTGGAAATATCCGTGCCATGATCCTTCAGATAGGTTATGACAAATTCGGCAAGGGGCCGTGAGGGCAGCTTGTGAATGCAGTCCAGGCAGAAGCCTTTCAGCGCCACCAGCGCACGGACGGTGTCATTTTGGGTACCGGTCGTCATGCTGCCATAATCCCCCTGGAAATGTCCCAGGATAATGCCGTCCAGAGCGATCCCCCGGTGGACGTCCTGGGCGTTTGCCACATGTCCGGTATACTGGCCGCGGCGCTGGAGTCCCGAGGCGCTTTCCGGGACAAAAGACGTGATCTTGTTTTGCTCCGCCGCAGCGATCCCTGCCAGGAAGTCGGAAATATCCACTTTTGAAATGGCGCTTTCGATTTTGTGGGTAATATCTTCCGCCACGTTCGGGAGGGGGCAGTAACACGCCCAGCGGTATGTAACGTCCCGCCCCGTGGAGTGGAATGTCACTTCATATCCTAAAGAATAAGGCGCGACATCCGTATGCCGTATGCCCAGCGCACCGTTTACGATCCCTTCCATGATCCTGCCGCTCAGTTCCTCATGGCTGAGACCGCCCCTGCGTTCGTGCAGCAGGTTCTCCCGCTCCAGCGCCTCCTTTTTGCCAGCCAGATCGTTCCGCAATCCGGCAATGTCCAGCACAAGGCGTCCGTCAAACAGCATCTGTGCAAGTTCATCCGGTGTTTTGCCGGCGGCGGGGCCTTCCTGGGTATAGACACCCAGCTGTATGCACTCCCTTAAGAGGTCCGACAGTTCTTTTTTGGTGATAAATTGCTCCATGATCGTCCCCTGTTCTATAAGATTGGGCAAATAAATGTGCGGATCTGTGATCTCATACTTTCTGTATGGGCTGTCCCTGACGGCTGCCACGATCTCATCAAAGGCTGTTTCCATATAGCGGATATAGTCGTTGTTGTCGCCTCGAAGCATGTATCTCCGCAGATATTCGTCTTTTAGAGCTGTGGAAGGGTAAACCAACAAAAGTTTTTCTCCCTCCAAGACTTTCAACAGGTCGATGTGGCAGTTGAGTAAGACCATATCCGCGTCAACGGAGCGAACGTAGTCCCAATAATTATTGGGGTAGGCCGGATTTCGCTGTGTCCACATTACGTTTTTCTGTGAATGCAATCCGTTGAAAATATCCTCCGGAATTGAAAATTTGAATCGTTCGCAGTCTGCGTCAACAATGCGAAGCCTGGAATTTACAGGCTTCGATTTCCCGATACCCGGAAATCCCCAGATATAATATTTATTCATAGCTGCTCCGTATCGTTTTGCAGAGAAAACAAAAAGCTGAGAACATCGTCATGGACGCTCCCGGCTTCCGGCTGCTCTGCCTGTTCAATTTGTGATACAATCTGAACGTGGCGCAGCTCCTCCCGGACAGCGGCGCGCACAGCTTCCAGCAGTTCCTGCTGGCTGCGGTGCTCCAGGATCATCCGGCAAACAGCATCCGTCCGCTGTCCGGAGGGGATGGCCCGCAGGAGTTTCCACGCCTCCCTCTGACGGGGCGAGGCCAGGGAAAACGAGAGGTTCAGCCTCCGTTTTTCAGCCATGGCTCACACGGGCCGACATCTGCCCTATAAGGCGTTCATACCCTTTGGCGTTCAGACATACGTCGTCCAGGATAAGAGGCCGGCAGAGGCCGTCTGTGGCTCCAACGTGGCGTTTCATCAGCGCCGCCCCGCCGCCCAGGAAAATCGTGGGCATGGCGCGAACGTCCAGCCCGCTCTCGGTGATGGCGGACAGCAGACGGCGGACGTAGGCCCCGGCCTCCCGATGGATGATCTGCTTCGCCTTCTCATCCACGCTGCTGACTCCGCCTCGCAGAACGCTCTCGATCTGTGCCGCCGTCATGGACAGCCCCAGGGCGCGGCGGATCTGCTCCGCGACCTCGTCCAGACAGCGGATCATGCCAAGCTCCAGACTCCGGCAGGTGGCGGCGTTGGGGATACGGTTGTCCAGCCGCATCAGGTCCACCGTCCAGCCTCCGATGTCCGCCACAATGACGGAGGGCTCGTCCAGCAGAGCCGTCTGCGTCAGCACTGCGGCATAGCCCTGGGGGAACAGAGACACATCCGTGATAGTGATCCGGTAGTCGTTCCCCCCGTAGCGGAAGGACACCGGCTGACCGTCCCGGAGCAGATACTCCCGGAATTTCTTCTTGTCCCGCCCGAAGCTGGTGAGGGGCAGGCCAGCCGCCAGATGCACATCGGCTGTGGTCTCTGCGCCCCGGTGGGACAGCTCCAAAGCAATGGCCGCCAGCGTCATGAGGTAGTAGTCTCCCGTGGCGGTTTTGTTTTTCTGGAGCGGCTGACGGCCGCTGCCCACCACGTAGAATTTGCCGCCATATTCCAGCACGTCCTTTTGGGTGTAGGGTTCATGGTCATACCCCACCAGCCCGGTGGGGAAGGTGAAATGAGTGGTTTTTATGGCTGCGTAGCCGTGATCGACGCCAATCGTAATGTTGTCATTCATCTTGCGTCTCCCTTCCTCTGTTGAACTTTTTTGCTCTTTTTCTCAGACTTCCTGGCCCTTTTGATTTCGGGGGCGGTGGAATTCCATATCTGGCGCCGGCTGAAATTAAAAAGTATCTCCGCCTCTGTAAAATTCTTGCGGCACAACCGGGGAAGGTAAGCGGGGATGTCCGCACCGCTATAGGGATAACCGATCCCATCGCCATACGTGATGCTTTGCCTTATCTCTGCTTTCAGTTTCTTGTAAGCAGCCTTGTCAATATCGTCGTATGCACTGCGCCCTGTCAGCTCCTCGTAGGCGATGTCCCCAATATAGAGCAGCGATTCAAATTGGCAGCCGCCATAGGCCGGCACATCCGCCAGAGAATCCGGATCATTCAGTGCGGCCAGATAGACCTCTTTGCCCTGGGCAATGACCCATGCCCGAAAGTCCATGAAGCCGTCGTCTGTACAGCCGTACTCACACATGATCTCACCGGCAGTCCAAAGGCCATATTTATTTGCCGCATCCATGTAAGCGTGCATAATATCATGAAAATTCTGCGACTGCTGCGGCTCCATAGTGAGCAGGCAATTCTTCAGCCATTGGGCAGAAGCGTCCAAGTCCTGGCCGCACTGCTCCCTTGCCTGGTCGATCAGCGTCCAGAAGGTGTCTCTATTGATTTCTGCAATAGACGATCCGTTCATCTGCTTTTATCTCCCTTCTTATTACCGGAGCGGCCCTTCTTTTTCGGAGCCGCCGCCCGCGCTCTCTGGATATCCGGATCATCATGGTTCCATATATACCCCCGGCAGATGCAGGCCCGCAGCTCCTCCGGCGTCAGGCGCTGGGCTGTCAGGCGGGGGAGATAAGCGGCTATCTCCGACCACTCATGGGGGTATCCGATCTCCGCGCCGTACACGATGTCCTTCCGCAGTTCCGCCACCAACTTCCGGTGCTCGTCCGGGTCAACATCGGCGTATGCCATCCGGCCTGTCAGCCGGTCATACGCCATGTCGCCCACGTATGGCAGGGCTGCAAACCGGCAGTCCGTATCAGCAGGAAAATCCGCCAGGGAGTCCGGGTTTTTCAATGCCGCCAGATAGGTATCCCTGCCCTGGGCAATGAGCCAGCTGCGGAAATCCTCAAAGCTGTCGCTATGGCAGCCGTCCTCCCGCATCAGGATCGCCGCGTTCCACAGTCCATACTGATCCGCCAATTCCATGTACCCGTGCAGGATATTGTGGAAATTCAAAGTCTGTTCAGGCCCCATCTCCAGCAGCCGCTCCGTCAGCCAGTACGCAGTTGTTTCCTGGTCCTCACCGCAGACATCTTTCGCCTGGGCCAGCAGCATCCAGAAAGTTTCCGGCGTAATTTCTGTCACGGTGGCCCTGCTCTTTTCCATGTCCCGTGCGGCTTCCCACTGCTCTCTGGTCAACAGAGGCGCGCCGTCATCCTGCCAGAAGTGGATGTACAGGCCCAGGCCGGAACCTTGACGGGGACAGTGGACGTAACCTTCGCCCCAACCCTGCTCCCATTGATACCGGCAGAAGGCTTTCACCGTTTCCACTTCCTCCGGATCGAATTCCCCGCTGCTCCGGCAAATATAAATTCCATGGGGTCTGCCGTTGATCATGCCCACCGAACGTGTCAGGGAAACGATTTTTTCTCCCAGCGTCTCCGACCACTCCTGCCGGGGAGCCATAAAAGCATTTCGGGCCTCCTCCTGAGATTGGAGTTTCTGAAAAGCGCTCATGATCAACTCCAGATATTCCATTTTCCGCTCATGGCTTACCGCCTGCAAAGGAACAGCGGAGCCAGGGATATCCCGGTCGATGATGTCCACTTGGATTGGGCTGTACAGCTTTAGCTTGTGCAAATGATCTTCTGCCATATTCATTCCTTCTTTCTGAACCGGGCAATGAACCGCTCCAGCACCCGGATACGCCCCTGCACCTTGGCCGCAGACATGTCCAGGCCGTTCATCTGGCCCTGGATACGGTGGCGGATAGCCTGGAGCTGCCGCCGGTCATTGCAGCACTCCACCACCACGTAATCGCCACCGTTGGTGGACAGCACCTCCCGGCCGCCGTTCTCGTCCCGGAGGCTGGCCAGAAGACGCTGGCCCAGCCGTTTCCGGTAGCCGTCCTGGAGGGCGTCGATGTCGCCGGATACATCATGCCGGCGCAGGATCTCAACGATCTCCTCCGAGCTGATGTGCATCTGCACGAACAGCCGCGCCAGGATCTCCGCCTCCGCTTCCGGCGGCAGGAGCCGCCTGCCGGGAGGCCCTGTTGTCCGTACAGGCCGTTCTCCGCTCATCGTTCCACCTCTCTTTCCTTTTTGGAGATTTGTCTCTCTTGTGCGGCAGCGCTTTTTTCCACATCATCTCGCTCCATCCCATCCGGAGACCAGACGAGAAGGCCGCGAAATTCCTTTGCCTGATCCAAGGGAAAACCACCCGGAAGTTCCTCCGAAACGGAGGCAACAATGGCGGTCCGCAGCTTGGGGTTGTTGGAAGATCTGTAGCGGTAGCGATGCTCTCCGGCCCGGTAGACTACGCTGTCACCAAAACCGTCCTGCCGCGTGATAAACCGCTCCACCGCCCACTTCTCCAAAAGAAACGCGGGCTTTATCCCCTGCGCGAACTGCCGCCCCATGCCGTCTATGTACTTGGCCATGCCGCGCACATTACCGCATTCAAATTCCGGCGCGGAAAAACCAAACCGTTCGCTGTACAGCGACCATCTTTTCCTCCCTGCACGATTCAGACTGACCAGAAAATACTGACCATTCCGTTCGCCGGACAAAGGGTCAAACCGGATGTCGTCGTATGGTTTCCCGGAGAACGGCATGCTGTGTTCGTAGAACCAAATATAGTAATTGTCCAATATGTACGGATCTGTAATTGCCGCAGCCAACACAGCAAAGCGTGAAACACGGCGGCGCATCTCATTGTTGTCGCTGAAAAACGAATCATACCAATCGCCCTCGAATTGAGCCGAAAAATCCTTGGGGCCTTGCAAGCAGGCGTGAAATTTCTCCAGCCACTGACGGACAGATATCTCACCCGGCATTGCTGACACCTCCCGGCAGCAGTGTTTCCAGGATGCCTGCGATGGAGGCGAACACCTCCGCCAGCTCGCGGGCCTCCTTGGCGTTGTCCGCAATCTCCTCCGGCGTCATGCGGGTGCATTGCGTCCAGATCCGCACATTTTCTTCCGTAGGCGTCAGAAGGACAGCCCGTTCGAAGGCTTTGCAGAATAGTCCCGCGATCTTATGGCGGCGGTCTGACTCGGCGTCCGCCTGCCGGATCTCCTTCTTTGCCTTTTCCAGCTCCACCGCCTGGGCGGCGGCCTCCTCCCGCCGCTCCTCCGGCAGTTCCTGTACCTGCCGGGTGATGTTGTACCCCTGATTGATGGACAGGTCGCCGCTGTCCAGGGCTTCTCTCACAGCGGCAGGGGCGCGTTCATCGATCTGCATGACCTTGCCCATGGTACGCTCTCCCAGGCCAACGGCTTTTGCCAGCTCTCTGCGGGTATTAACAGGGGGAAGGTTTGGCAATATTGCCAAACCTTCCCCGCCTGCGGACATATTTTCCTTTGCCTTTGCTTCAATATCCGGCTTCAGCCGGAGGGCAATCTTGCCCAGTTCCCACTTGTCCAGATTGCGGCGTCCCTTTTGGGTGTCCAGCGCCCATTGCTTGGCCTCCAGCATATCCGCGAACGAGAACACCGCCATTTGGTAAGGAATATCATGTTTTTCGCAGATAGCCTGCCGGTTGTGGCCGTCAATGATGACCATATCCTCGTTGACGATGACAGGCGAGTAACAGCCGTTGGCGAGGATGTCCGCCTCCAGGGCGGCCAGCTGCTCCCCCGACAGCGGGGGGAGCAGTCCGGCCATCTCGGGCAGCACCACCGGGGTGCGGTCTGCGCTGCTGTACGCAATGCCCGTATTCTTCATCAGGCTGCGGCGTCAACGGCTGCGGCAGATTCCTCCGTCCGCCTGGGAGACAGAAACTCCACCTCCGTGGCCTTGATGAGAAACCCCGGCTGGCGGCGGGGATCTTCCGCAAAGGCAATGGTCTCAAAATCTCCTACAGCGGCCAGCTTGCAGCCCTTGTATGCCATGGCCGCGCAACGCTCCGCCAGAGCGCCCCGAACCTTGATGGAGATAAAATCGGTAAGGCGGTCACCGTTGGGGGCGCGGTAGCGGCGGTCGGAAGCAATACGCAGGATGGCGTAAGGTTTGTCACTGTTCTCGCCGGTACGCAGCACCACATCGTTGGTCAGGTTGCCGATGGCTGTGATCTTCAGCATAGACTCTGCTCCTTTCTCGTGATAGAATCTTATTATAATGTAGGGAGGCCCGCCGGAGCGGGCCTCCCTGGGGAATGGATCAATACCCTGTGCGGGGCAGCTTGGGCTTGGCGGGCGTACCATAGACCTTGGTCACCCAGCGGGAAATGGCCTGCACCCACGTGCCGTTGTAAACACCGCCCACATCCGCCACGTTCACAAAGGACGTGGAAGCGATCTTTGATACGGCGGTACACAGCAGGGCGGGCTTCTCCACCTGGGCGAAGCCTGCGGGGGCCTGTCCGAAGACAAACATGATCTCCGTCACACGCTCGTTGCTGGCGAGGCCAAGGGCAACAGAGGAAGCGGCCAGTGTGTAGTTCTTGCTGGTGCTGAGATTATCTGCCAGTGTCCGGGGCTCGCCGCCGTTGACGCGATACGTGATCTTATACACGCCGGGGAAGTTGTAGGTGCCGGTGATGACCGTATCCAGCCGCACCTCGGCAGGCGGCACATCCCTCCAATAAAAGCTGTCCAGCCGGACATTGGAGCTGTTGGCGATGCCGGAGAAGTTGTAGCGCACCGGCTGACCCGCCATGACCTCGCTGGGGCCGGTCTTGGTGATGGACACGCCGGTCATCATGCTCTTATTGGTCACCTCGAAGCGGACGATCTGCCCTTCATGCTCCAGGTAGGCGGTGAGCTCATTTTCGTTCACGCCGTAATTGGCGGGAGCCTTCACCTCCCGGATGGTGTACCGCTCCAGGGGGAGAGGTCTGGACACGGCCAGCCCCCGGCTGTCGCTGCGGATGGTGTCCACCAGATTGCCGGCCTTGTCGTAGATCTCGAACACCGCGCCCTGCAGCAGCGTCCCGGCGGGCAGGCCGTTGGTGGGGTTGTAATCGGCGGACTTTTTGGTGATCTGGATCTGGGCCGTAATGGCGGTATTCTCCCAGGTGATCTCCGTGGTCTCGCCGGGCTTCACATAGACGGTCTTCAGCTGCTCATCCACGATGTAGCCCTTGTTGGAGAGCTCCCGCAGGAACACCTTTCCGGACAGCTCCAGGGTGTCCACGTATGCGTAGCCGTTCTGATCCGTAGTGAACTGATCCACCGGATTCATGTTGGCGTCATAGAGCAAAAAGGTCACCCCATAGATCCCCTTCCGGGTGGCGCTGTCGATCTTATGGATCAGGATACCGCTGAAAGCCTTGTTAGTGATGGTGACAACAGTGGGCTTGCCGTCCTCCACCGCGAAGTAAGTGGGCGTGTTGTCGAGCTTGTACCCATCCGCCGCTTGGGTTTCCACCGCATAGTAATCGCCAGCATCCAGATCGAGCAGGACGTGACCATCCTTATCCGTGGTGACGGTGTCCACGAGGCCGTCATCCATGCGTCGGATCTCGAAGGTAACATTGGCCAGCCGCTTGGTTCGGTCCTTCTCGTCTACCTTGATGATCTCCACGCCGCCTACCGGGGTGTTTTCAAAGGTAAGCGTCTGAGTGTCGTTGGCATTGACCACCACCGTCCGCTTCTTGGCGTTGGGGTCGAGCACATAGCCGGGAAGTGCCTCGATCTCCTCTACGATCACCGTACCAGTAATGCCCGAAATCTTGATCTGCCCTTGGGTATCTGTCGTATACAAACCGTTGGAGGAAATTTTGCCGCCATCCAAATCTACGTTCGTCCCGTCCGCGTAAGTGATCTTGAATTTCACGCCTGCCAGCGGCTTCTTTGTCAGAGCATCGATTTTATTGATAATGAGGCCGCCGGCCTTCTTATAGCGATAGGTAATCCGCCGCTTTTACTGCTCTCATAAGAGAACAGCAGTCAGAGCGGATTTTCCCCCGCTTCGCACCGTGCATGCGACTTTCACCGCACACGGCGCTCC
>JAETNP010000029.1 GCA_021768185.1 Oscillospiraceae bacterium | reverse complement strand
GGTCGGCAAACCTTGACTTTACTTTATCTTGGAGGTCTTTTCTTGTCTACTTTTCCCCTCGCTTTAAGCTCTTTTTTCCCACTGGCATAGCCAGTGGTTGCCTTTGGCAACGACAATCCAAAATCAAAGGGCCAGGAGTAACCTGGCCCTTTGATTATTGATGATTGCTTGCCATTGCCTTTGTTGTAGCTTCAATCAATTTTTGTGCGAAATCGGCTACTTCCTCTATACCTTCGCTCATGCCACCACTAATCCACCGTTCCAAAATCCCACAGCACCCCTGCGCAGAAAAAGAATACAGCCATTCCTGTTGAATTGGAGATAAGTCCGGAAATTGTTTCCCAAGATCATCGGTAATATGCTCATAGCAGATCGAGAAAATGCGCCTGGGGAATTTGCTGTCTCCGTTTTCGGAAACAAGTGTCTGATATCGTTCACTATCCGCACGAATGTTTACCATGATAAAAATAAAAATCTCCCGAAAACTGCGCGGCGAGGTTTTCAAATTGCTTTGCAGTTGGGACAGCATTTCCAATTCGATTTTATCCAGCAAATCAAAGGGATCGCTATAGTATTTATAAAATGTTGCACGATTGATTTCCGCAAGGTCACATATTTCCTTTACTGTGACCTTGTTTACTGGCTTTTCTTTCAGCAATGCAATAAATGTGTCCTTGATTACCATCTTCGTGTAGCGGATGCGAGCGTCTAATCCCATAATTTTTTCCCCAATACTATACAAATTATAAATATGTGTTTACTAACTTCCACATCGAAATATATTGCTGATTGCGCTTTTTGCTATACGGCTATTATAATACAGCCAGGATGCAAAAACAACCACAGATTGACAAGGCATCCACAATAAATTTTGAAAGGGGTTATTTTTATGGCCTTCATTCTGGAACAGATTAGAATGTTTGGCATGGCGGCGCTTGTTATGGCGTGTGCTACTGTCGGAACGGTGGGTATCCTGAAACTCATCAAGCGGTTTACGCCTGGGGACGGGTTCCCTAAAGACCTTATCTCAAAAGAGCTGGAAAACCAGCAGAACAAGGAGGAATAAATCAATGTTTCGGATGCTGAAGATGCTGGTATCTGTCCCTGTTGTCATGGCGTGCGCTACTGCTGGGACGGTTGGCCTAATCAAAGCGGCGGAAAGCGGGCAAGGAGAGCACGGGATGCCGTGTGATACGACCAGAGATCAAATGCGGCGGGGCATTGTAGAAAAATCTGTTCAAATTCTGCGTAGTCACGGTAAAAGCGATGAAGAAATCCGTTCTATGATATTGAACGATTTCCGCATCGAAGAAAAAGTGCTTGACGAAATATTAAACGCAGATATGAAATAATCAACCATTCAGCCGCACGACAGCTAAAGCAAAAAAGCTGTCGTACTGCACAACTTGTCACGCCCTAAAACTGTGGTTTCCGAAACGGTGATACTGCAGCAGAACTCGGTGCTCTCCGATTTTTTGTTCCGCTTTCTTGCACGTCGGCGTCATATGTGATAGTATTTCCCATAGAAAAGGGGGACTGCCGCTATGAAGAAAACCTTTGTCACCACTATGCCGGACCGCGCCGGCGCCTTCCTGAGGGCCAGCCGGATCATTGCGGATTTGGGACTGAATATTACCCGGGTCAGCTACAATAAGGCCATTGACACCCACACACTCTTTCTCGAGGTGGAGGGCTCCCACGCCCGTCTGGAACAGGCTGCAGAGCGGCTGGAAGAAATCGGCTGCCTCCAGAACAGCATGGAGGAGGGCGCCGTCCTGCTGGTGGAGTTCCGCCTTCGGGACACCCCGGGCAGCGTCACCGCCGTGCTGGAGCTGATCGAGCAGTACAATTTCAACATCTCCTACCTCAGCTCCCAGGAAAACGGGACGGCGTGGCAGCAGTTCAAAATGGGACTGTTCGTGGAGCAGCCGGAACAGTTCTCCCAATTCCTCAACGCCGCCTCCCTCCTGTGCCCGGTGCGGGTGGTGGATTATGACAAGGCTGAGCGTATCCTGGACAACAGCATTTTCTATGTCTCCTTCGCCAACGAGCTGGCTCAGCGCCTGGCCCTGCCGGAGGAGGGGCGGATGGAGCTGGTGATCGACGCCAACCAGGTGATGCACCTGCTGGATGAGCGGGGCGAGAGCTTTCATAAGACTTTCGACTATATCCGGGGGTTCGGTGAGGCTCTGGCCTCCTGCCGGGGCAGCGCTTTCCGGCCCAGGGTGACCGAATACGACTACGGCGGCGACCTCCACCTCATCCTTATTGAACCGCCCTGCGGCAGCAACACCTGCATTCTCCGGCATCAGGGCCGGTACCTCTTCATTGATACCAGTTACGCCTGCTACCGGGAGGAGATGCTGAACCTGTTCCGCCGGTTGCTGCCGGATTTCGACACTGCCCCCCGCGCCGCGCTGATCACTCATGCAGATGTGGACCACTGCGGCCTGCTGGATCTCTTTGACACCGTGTACCTGAGCCGGAAGAGCCGGGATTCCCTGCTCATGGAGCGGACCAGCCGGGGCGGCTTCCGGGAGCGAAACCCCCTCCACGCGCCCTACATCCGCATCTGCAAGGCGCTGACCTCCTACCGCACCGCCGCGCCGGAGACACTGCGGGTCATCGCCGGCGTCTCCGCGCCTCAGAACAAGCCCTTGGATGTGATCGGGAGCTGGTGCTTCGGGGATTTGACTTTCCAGGCGGCGGAGGGGCAGGGCGGTCACCTGCCGGGGGAGCTGGTCCTGGTGGAGCGGGAGCGGGGGCTGGTCTTTACCGGAGATATTCTGGTGAACATCCGGGAGCTGACGGAGGAGCAGGCCCGCTATAACCACTACGCACCCTACCTGATGACCAGTGTGGATACCGACCCGGTCCTGTGTGCCAAGGAGCGTAGGGAGCTCCCGCATCTGCTGGGTCCAGGCCGGTGGCATATCTTCGGCGGCCACGGACCAAGAAAGGAAATGGTCCTGGAATAGCACCGCCGCTCAATTCCTTCATGGCTGTCACCTAAATGCTCCGGCAGCTCCATCCCGTCCCAATGCCATCTGCGGAATATTTTCATTTTTTCTGCAGGGGGTATGGAAATAACCCAATTCTCCAACTAAAAAAACAGTCGTTACCGGGCAGGAATGTAGGACCCGCAACAGTTTTAGTCTCGAACATAAAGCTCTTTTTGCTGCTTTTTCTCTCGAGAAAAAGCAGTACATACGCATCCAAGTACCCAAAGCAGAGCCGGGAAGCCTTGCAGCTTCCCGGCTCTGCCTGCTGTGAATTATTATTTCGTTCCGAAAATCCGGTCTCCCGCATCGCCCAGACCGGGGACAATATAGCCATGCTCGTTGAGCTTCTCATCCAGCGCGCCGCAGTAAATGTCCACCTCGGGATACTCCTTCTGGAGACGCTCAATGCCCTCCGGAGCGGCCAGGAGGACCATCAGCTTGATGTTGGTGCAGCCGTACTCCTTCATAAACCCGATAGCGGCGGCGGCAGAACCGCCGGTGGCCAGCATGGGGTCCACAATCAGAACGTCCCGCTCCGCGATGTCCTTGGGCATCTTGCAGAAATACTTCACGGGCTCCAGGGTTTCCTCGTTGCGGTACATGCCGATATGCCCTACACGGGCAGAGGGCACCATCCGCAGCACACCCTCCACCAAACCGAGGCCAGCCCGGAGAATGGGCACCACGGCAAATTTCTTGCCCTTGAGGGTGGGAGCCATGGTCTTGCAGATGGGGGTCTCCACTTCCTTCTCTTCCAGGGGCAGGTCCCGAGTGGCCTCATAGGTCAGCAGCATACCGATCTCGCTGACCAGCTCCCGGAAATCCTTGGTGGAGGTGTTCTTGTCGCGGAGAATGGTCAGCTTGTGGGACAGCAGGGGGTGGTTGACGACGTGGACTTTTTCACTATACATGGCTGCGCTCCTTTTCTTTTCTGTTGTGAATCATCTATGGATCATTGAATGGACTCTCCTTTTGCCAGCCGCTCCCGTTCCGCCTGGCTCAGACGGAGGTATACGGGCGTCAGCGCCTGGGGGGACATCCCGCCCTCCGGCCAGCGGCGACTTGCCGCCAGGGCCACGCCTGCGGCGCTTTGCAGGCGCAGGTGGACGGGGGCCAATTGGCACTTAATTCCCCGACCCGTGAGGAAGTCAAAACACAGGCCCGCGCCGTCGCCCACGATGGTCATGGGACCGTCCAGCTCCGCCAGATCGGCGGCGGCTTCCTCCAGGGAGATCGCACGGTCCTCCCGGAGGCGCTTCAATTCCCCGCCTTTCGCCAGGAAGACGGCGTTATAGATCTGCTGCCGCCGGGCGTCCATGGCGCAGACGATATTCCCCTCCAGGTGGGCCAGGGGCCAGGCCATGGCCTCCAGGGTGGAAACGGGAATACAGGGCTTCTCCGCCGCCCAGGCCAGACCCTTGACGGCGGCCGCGCCGATGCGCAGGCCGGTGAAGGAGCCAGGACCAGCCGCCACGGCGATGGCGTCCATGTCCTGAATGGTCAGTTCGCTGTTTTGCAGCATGTCCTCCACCATAGGCAGGAGGGTGCGGCTGTGGGTCAGACCGGTGGCCTGCCAGGCGGAGGCCAGAAGCTCGCCGTCACACAAGACTGCGCAGGAGGCGGCTTTTGCGGAGCTCTCCAATGCCAGGATCTTCATTTGTCTTCCGCCCCCTCGATGGTGATCTTGCGCCAGTCCTCGTTTTCCGGACAGCGGGAAATGGTCACGGTGATGGTCTCCGGAGGCAGCGCTCCTGTGATGCGCTCACTCCACTCCACGGCACACACGCCGCCCCGGTTCAGGTAGTCCTCCCAGCCGATGTCGAAGAGCTCGTCCTCGTCTCCCAGGCGGTATATATCGAAATGGAAGAGGGGGAGTTTTCCCTCGTACTCGTTGACAATGGTGAAGGTGGGGCTGGTGACCCGGCCATCACAGCCCAGGCCCCTGGCAAGGCCGCGGGTGAACGCGGTCTTGCCCGCGCCCAGGCCGCCCCGGTAGGCGACCACGTCCCCGGCCTGCAGCCGGGCGGCAAAGGATTCGCCTATATTTTCGGTTTCCGGTTCGTTGTGGGAAATGTATTCTATCATAGTGGAAAGCTCTTTTCTCTGCCGCGCTTCGCGCGGCACGGGACTTATTTCTATTTGCTACTCCGGGGCTTACGCAGCCCCGGACCCTGCGGTTACTTTTGCCCCGCGGCAAAAGTAACCAAAAACGCGCTTAAACCTGCGGTTTAAGAATCCCTCATTTTTTGATTAGTTACGCTACGACCTTTAGATTCCCGGCCTATCTCCAGTGCATTATGCCGATGCCGGTGCTTACTTCTGCGCACAGTTCTATCGGTGGTGCTGGTTGCCTCGCGGCACTCGGCACGATGGCCTGGTGAGGGCGCATAATGGAACTTCTCCGTTCTAACGCACTCCTGGCGATGGACGAGCACTGGTTATAGCAGCGGCGCTGCAGCAAGCAGTAACGTAAGGGCCCGTGGGTAGACGCAGGAGTCCGGCAGGTTCTGATGCGCGTCAACGGGAGAACAGAGAACCAAGTTGTGCAAATAAATTCCCCCGTAATGAAGGAGGATTCTTAAGGAACGTAGTTCCTTAAGCGACCTTTTGCTTCTTTTCGCTCGCGCGAAAAGAAGGCCCCCGCGCCGGCGAGGCGCGAATTTATCTGATAGATAGGAATCCGCCGCGGCGCACAGCGCCGCAGATCATTTTTAGTATACCACACCTTCCCCTCTCAGAAAAGAGCCTATCGGAAAAATTCGCAAAAAAAGGTGAGGGCCCTTGGGCCCTCACCCGTTTTATGATTAGATCTCCAAATAGGAATCCGCGTACAGGTTGTGGTTCTTGATGATGTCGCAGCTCTTGATGGTCTCCATCAAACGCTGGTCACAGGGGTTCACAATGGCGGAGGTCAGGCCCATGGTCATGGCCATGCCCACCATCGCCGCGTCCATGATGGGACGGATGTGCTTGGGCATACCGTTGGAGTTGTTGGACAGACCGCCGGTGGACTTCAGCCCCTCGTCGGAGAAAGCGCGGATGGCGTTCAGAACGTCCATCTGCTTATCCTGCATGCCCTTGATGACCAGGAACAGAGGATCGAACCACAGGTCGTCGCTCTCCATGCCCAGGTGCAGGCCCCGCTCCAGCATGTTGTGGCAGTGCATCATCCGCTCCTCGTTGTCCTTGGCGATGCCGTCGGCGGAGCACAGAGCGATGACAATGGCGTCGTTGGCGGCGGCCAGGTCGATGTTGCTGATACGGCTGCCGGCGTCGGCGGAGTTCACGATGGGCTTGCCGTTGGTGCGGTTATAGACCTTGATGCCGGCCTCAATGGCCTTCTGGTTGGCGGTATCCAGCGCCAGAGGCACGTTGTTGAAGTTCTGCTGGAGCAGCTGGACCGCCCACTGCATGAGCTCGGGACCGTTGGACTCGGCAGGCCCGATGTTGACGTCCAGATAGGTGGCGCCAGCGGCGATCTGCTCGGCGGCACGCTTGAGGATGGGAGCCTCGTCGTAGCTGTCCATGGCCTTGCGGATGGCCGGGGAGATGCAGTGGATGCGCTCGCCGATGGTGACGAAGGTCTGAGCGTTGGGATCGTGGCCCTTGTAGGTCACGGGCTTGTCGTCGATCATGTAGGGGCCAGTCACCACAATGGGAGGCGCGGGAATGACCTTCTTGGGAGCGGGAGCAGGTTCAGCAGCAGCGGCCTCACCGGCGGCGGGAGCCGCGGCGGACTTGTCAACGTAGCTCTTCTTCCACTCCTCGTCACGCAGGTACTTCACCAGCTGGACAGCCTCGGTGGTGCCCACGATGACGCTCCAGTCGGGCAGCTTGTCCTGGATCTCGCCCTTCATGACGGCCACCTTGCCGGGGATGATGAGAGCCCGGGACTTGATCTTGTTGTTGATGTCAAACTCGTCCATAAACTTCTTGATGGAGGAGCTGGAGAACTTGCCGGCGGCCCAGGCGGTCAGCACGGACATACCGGAGGCGTCGGTGATCAGCAGGTTCACGGGCATCTTGCTGCGCTCGATCTCGCCGGACACCAGGAAGTAGGTCAGGGCGAAGTCCACGGTCAGGCAGCAGGGGCTGTTCTCATCCGCGCCGTTGATGGGATAGATGCCGGGAGCCACCTTCATGGGCTTCTGGGGATCGGTAAAGATGTTCTGGCGCAGGCCGTACAGAGGCAGGGCCTTGGCGTAGGTCATCTCGGAGCAGACCACGATGGAGCCGTACTTGCAGGTGAACAGGCTCAGCAGAGCGGCCTCCAGGTGGGCGTCGCCCTCGGACAGGGCGGCCACGTTGACGATGGAGGGATAACCGAAGGTCCGGTCGCCGTCCTTCAGGGCGGCGCGGCGGATCTGGACGGCGTCGGCGTAGGCTTCCTTCACGGAGGCGGTGCTGACTTCCAGAATCAGGTTCTTGTTGCCGGCGGCCTCCAGCTTCTCAACGACCTCATGGAGAGCCTCCAGGCTGTCGGCGCGGACGCCCAGCAGGGCCTTCGCCCCAGTGGCAACAGCGCTCATATCGGCATAGTTGTCGGCGGTAGCGCCGTTGACGATGATGTCGCAGCCGGCGGCGGCCTCGACGCCGGCCTTCATGGCCTCCACGTCGGTGCAGCTGAGGACCAGGGGACGGCCCAGGGCCTTGGCCTTGGTGACCAGGGCGGCGAAGTCGGCGGGTGCCTTACCGGCGCTGTGGCTGACGTAGACCATCTCCACGTACATCCGCTCGCTGATGCGCTCGTAGTCCACGGCGGGGATGTTCTTGAGGACCTCGTCCTGCTTGGCCTCGTCCATGCAGTCGCAGACCTGGACGGCGTACAGAGTCTTGCTGACCAGGGTCTTCTCATGGCGGCTCAGGACGGTCTCGCCGCCCAGGGCCAGATCGCCCACCTTGTAGCTCTTCATCGGGGGCGCGGTGGCCTCGCTGAGGGTGGAGAGGGCCTCGGCGGACATGTGGGGGCACTTCTCAATGGGGATCGCACCGGAAGCAACCTTCATGGCGAAGGCCATGCAGGTGGGGTTGCCGCAGTCCTTGCAGTTGGTTTTGGGGGTAAGCTTAAAAATGTCAAGACCTTTCAGTGCCATGGTTCGGGCCCTCCTTACATCAAAGCGGCAACCAGCCGCGCAGTGGTCTGAATGGAAGCCGGGTGCTTGAGGATGACGGCGTCGCTGCCGTAAGCCAGGCAGGCGGCGGCGGTTTCCACTTCCATGTCAATGCCGCGCTCCTCGGCGGAGCCCCAGCCGGGGTTCTCACTCTCGGGAGCGGTGGACTCCTTCACGCCCCAGGTCTCCACGCCAACAGGGGTGACGATGGGCATCTGGAGGGTGTTGTCGTTCTGGCTCAGGGCGGCGGCCTTGACGCGCTCCAGGGTGGAGACCACGTACTCAAAGCCGTAGCCGGCGGCGGCGGAGCCGATGTTCATAGCTACGTTCTTGCCGTCCACGCCCATCTGGGTGATGAGGACGTTGAGCTGCTTGGCCAGGTTGATATCCACGGCGGACTCGGCGCCCACCTTCTGGCCGTAGGCCATGCCCGCGCCGGCGGCCACGCCCTTGTAGTTCTCCTCCTTGGCGGAGAGGACCAGGATGTTCTTGCCCTGGAGGGCCTCGGAGATCTTGCTGAACAGGTCGGCGTCCTTCTCGGTGTTCTTGCAGCCGGCTACGACGATGGGCTTGTCAACGGCCTCGGCTACAGCCTTGGCGTCGGCGACGCAGTCCTCAACGGACTTGTTGGCCCCGTTGGGGTCGGCCAGATCGAAGCGGATGCAGACGAAGTCCGCCTCGGGCAGCTCGGCGGCCTTCTTGGCCCGCTCGGCCAGGGTGGAGCACCCGGCGTAGAATTCCTTCAGGCCCTCGGAGGGCTGCTCGGGGTCGTCGGACACGTCGATGCCGATCTTGGGGCGATTGGCGATAGGCGCGTCAAAGGTGTAGAGATTGAAGACGTTCTGGCCGCCCAGGACGGTGGCCTTGTCTCCGGTCCCCAGCGTCAGTTCGTTGATCTTGGCGCTGAAAACCTGGGGCTTAACAAAAAGTACCCAAAAAGTCACTTAAACCTAGCGGTTTAAGAATCCCTCATTTTTTGATTAGTTTTGCGCCCAAGGCACAGCCGGTTTTGTCTACCGTCCTTCCGTCCGCTTCGTTCCTCATCTGCGTCTATTTCAGCGTGGTCATCGGTAACCCCTACCGTATAGCGGGGCTAACTCCCCGGGGTGCGTAACAAAGACTTCCCTGTTTCACCCAAAGTTCTGGCGATGGTGGCAGACCCAGGGCCGTCATTCGGCCTTCGTCCGAACGACTGGCCCGGCGGTAGTGCTGACGCACTACCGCCCAGAAGCGGCGCTGCAGCGAAATCTACCGTTAGAACCCGTGGGTAGACGCAGAAGACCGGCGCACCAACGAAGATACTCAGGTAGAACCAAACCCGGTCCGTCGGAGGGAAACTAATCTCCCCCGTAATTCAGGAGGATTCTCAAGGAACGTAGTTCCTTGAGGGTGCTTTTGCTTCTTTTCGCACAGGCGAAAAGAAGGCCCGCCCCGGCAGGGGCAAAAGCTGCATTTAGAAACAAGCCGGGGCCGCCGCGCAGCGGCGGCTTAGAGTGTCAGGCTGTCGAATATTTTACGCACCGCCTGTTTAACCGGACTGTCGCCGGGCACGGTGACAGAGGGCTTCCCCTCCGCGTCATACTCATAAACAGTATCGTCATGGGGGACGACGCCGATGAGCTTCATGCCGTACTTGTCGATCTCCTCCCGGACGCCGGGGTTCAGCTCTCCGTTGGGAGCCCGGTTGATGATGAGCCCCACTTCCTTGGCCCCCAGCTTGAGATCCACGATCATCTCCGCCAGCCGTCCCGCCGCCTGGACGCCCCGCCGGGAGCAGTCGCTCACCAGCAGAATGGTGTCCACCTGAGGCAGCACGCCCCGGCTCAGATGCTCCAGCCCCGCCTCGTTGTCCACCACGATATAGCGGTAGTTCTTGGCGTACTTGGCCACCTGAGAGGTCAAAAGGCCATTGACGAAACAGTAGCAGCCCTTCCCTTGGGTGCGGCCCATGACCAGAAGGTCAAAATCATCCGCCTCCGTCAGAGCGTCGGAAAAGCGCATCTCGGCGTAGTCCGCCTTGGTCATCCCGGCGGGAATAGGATTTTCGGAGGCCATCTCCGCCCGGGCGATGTCCTCCCGGATGTCGCCCAGGGTCTCCTCCACCTCCACCCCCAGCACCTCGTTGAGGTTGCTGTTGGCGTCGGCGTCCACGGCCAGAACGGGGCCGTTCTTCTTCTCGCAGAGATACTCGATAAGCATCCCGCAGATCGTCGTCTTTCCTACGCCGCCCTTGCCGGCCAGCGCGATGGTTTGGGCCATAGCTGAATCTCTCCTTTTGTTCGTTGGAAATCGGGAAAGGGACGCCCCGCCGCCGGCGCGGCGTCCTCTTTTTTTGCTTAGAGGTCTACGATGCCGGACTCCTTGACAATGCGGGCCACGTCGTCGTACTTGTTCAGGGCGTACAGGTGGATGCCGTCAATGCCGCAGGCGCGGTACTCGTCGATCTGGTTGATGGTGTACTCGATGCCCGCCTCCTTGAAGCTGGCCTTCTTGCCCTCGATGTCCGCGTCGAAGCAGGCGTTGTTGCCCTTGGCGTCGGTGAGGCCCACGGAGAAGGGGTTGGGGAAGATCCAGTTCTTGGAGATGATCTCGCACAGCTCACGGGGCATGACGCAGCCGTTGCGGCTGAGAGCCATGTTGATAGTGGCGGCCTGGTCCAGGATGGGCATGATACCCACGTCCACGGGCATCCAGATGCCGGCGTTGCGGATGGCCTCCAGCCAGTACTTGAACTGGTCCATGTCCCAGCACAGCTGGGTCATGATGTAGTCCGCGCCCTCGTCCTGCTTCTGCTTGAGGAAGCCAATGTCCGCTTCCAGGCTGCGGCAGGCGATGTGGCCCTCGGGGGAACCGGCCACGGCGATGGTGAACTTGTCGCCGAACTCCTTGCGCACGAACTTCACCAGCTCGGTGGCGTAGTGCAGGTCGCCGCCGGTGCCCTTCCAGCCGAAGGGCAGGTCGCCGCGGAGGGCCAGCATGTGGTTGATGCCGTGGTCCAGATAGGTCTGGAGCTGCTCCTTGATGCCCTCGCGGGTGTTGCCGATGCAGGTGAAGTGGGTGACGGGGGTGCATTTGCCGTCCTTCTGGATCTTGTCCAGCACCTCCAGGTTCTTGCCCACGTTGGTGCCGCCGGCGCCGTAGGTGCAGGAGATATAGTCAGGATTCAGCGTGTACAGCTGCTCCAGCACGCCGCCCGCGCCGCACAGTTTCTCCATACCAACGTCCGTCTTGGGGGGGAACACCTCAAAGGAAAATGCTGCTCTCTCTTCAAAAATGTCGGCTACGCTCATAATATAATCGTCCTCCGTATGTGAAATATAATTTCAGCGGCACCGCCGCATGGGATACATTGTTTACCGCTATCCTTTTAAATCTTCTTCCAGGTCTTGTCTTAACTTCGCTATTTCTGCCAGGATCGCCTCTTTTGTGTCTTTACTTTCCGCTGCTTCAAGCGCGCGGATCAGCTGTTTCAGATAACTCTTGAATTGCAAATCAGTCATTCCCATAATAGCTGCTCCTTTCGTTATTTAAGTCAGACAGCGAAATACGATCAGGTCAAATGGGCGTAAAACTGTACCGTTTCAGCAGTCCGGCGGTGTTGGTATGGTACACCACCGCGCCGTCGGCCAGGTCCTCCCGCTCTATCTCCGCCCGGGGCTCCAGGGCGCGGATATAGGCGTCGGTATCCTCCACGGACACCTCCTGAAAATCCACGTCCCGCATCTGGTTGTTGCTGCACTGGTTGAAGATCTCGCAGCAGAGCTCGTACTCTCTCATAGGCTCACTCCGCCGCCACGATGACGCTGCCCGCCGTCAGGTCAGCGCTGACCAGCCGGCCGGTGATGGTGGTCTTCATGCCCATGACATCCTCGAAAATCAGCTTGTCGCCGTCCACATTGATGCTGGCCACGAACTTGCAGAGGATGTTGTCCTCCTGCTTCTCGTTCTTATAAATCGTAGAAAGGCACATGGGAATCACTCCTTTTCCAAAGGGTAAATTTTATTTCTTCAGCTCCTCCAGAGCCGCCGACAGATAGCCGTTGGCCTGGTCAAAGGACTCCACCGCATGAAGCAGCTGGTGGCGGGCCTCGCCGTCAAACTCCGCCGCCATGTCACTGAGTTCCTTGGCGTGGTGGATGTTGTGCTCCAGCATGTACTGCAGCACCGCGATGGTCTGCTCACCGCCGTGGGCATGGTGATGCTCTCCGGTGTGGGTATGCTGGTGGGTGTGGGTGTAGGGCTGGCCATGCTCGTCAACGTGGGTGTGCTCGTGGACGTGTTCGCCATGGTCATGGTCGTGATCGAAATGTCCCATTTGTGATTTTCCTCCCGAGGTTATATTGACACAATTTTAACTAAATACACTATACCCCAAATTTTCCCGGTTTGCAAGGAGCAGAAACAGAATAATTGACGAAAAATTTTGGCTTCTTTTGTGAAATCACACAGTTTAGCGAGTCAAGGCAGAAAAATACTGGACATCAGAGACGGCCAGTGGTATAATAACGCCAAATCGGCCAGATGAATTGGGGCATTCATTCGTCGTTTGCACCAAAACTGGCCGGCTATTTGTGTGAGGAGGTATTTTTGTGGTTAGTTTTCTCATCTGTCTCGCGCTTTTGATCGGCGGATACTTCACCTACGGCAAAGTGGTGGAGAACACCTTCGCCCCTGATGACCGCGAGACCCCTGCCGTCAAAATCAACGACGGCGTTGACTACGTGGTGCTCCCCCAGTGGAAGCTGTTTCTGGTTCAGCTGCTGAATATCGCGGGCCTCGGCCCCATCTTCGGCGCGCTCCAGGGCGCTCTGTGG
The DNA here is from genome assembly GCA_021768185.1 of Oscillospiraceae bacterium. Taxonomy (GTDB): domain Bacteria; phylum Bacillota; class Clostridia; order Oscillospirales; family Oscillospiraceae; genus Pelethomonas. Next base: position 59,218 of record JAETNP010000029.1, on the reverse strand, counting down.
GGCCCCATTGTCTTTTTGTGGATCACCTTCGGCACCCTGCTGGCCGGCGGCGTCCACGACTTCTTCTCCGGCATGATGAGTGAGCGCAACAACGGCGAGTCTATCTCCGAAATTGCCGGCATCTACCTGGGCGGCGCCATGAAGAACGTCATGCGCGTGTTCAGCGTGGTGCTGCTGGTGATGGTGGGCACCGTGTTCGCCGTGGGTCCCGCGGGCCTGATCGTCACCCTGTTCCAGCAGAACGGCACAGAGGGCATCCTGGCCACCACCCTGTTCTGGCTCATTATCATCCTTGTGTACTACTTCATCGCTACGTTCCTCTCCATTGACAAGATCATCGGCAAGATCTATCCCATCTTCGGCATCTGCCTGATCATCATGGCGGTAGGCGTGGCCATCGGCATCTTTGTCAAGCCCGAGTATACCATTCCGGAAATCTGGAGCAACTTCCGCAGTATGCACCCCGCCGGAACCCCGGTGTGGTCCTTCATGTTCATCACCGTGGCCTGCGGCGCCATCTCCGGCTTCCACGCCACCCAGTCTCCCCTGATGGCCCGCTGCATGAAGAGCGAGCGTCAGGGCCACTTCGTCTTCTACGGCGCCATGGTCTGCGAGGGCGTCATCGCTCTCATCTGGGCCGCCGCCGGCTGCTCCCTGTATGAGGTCACCGGCGGGCTCAACACCGGCCTCCAGGCCATTCTGGCCAACGGCCAGTCCGCCGCCATTTACGATGTGTGTGCCAAGACCATGGGCGGCATCGGCATCGCTCTGGCTATGCTGGGCGTCATTGCCTGCCCCATCACCTCCGGCGACACCGCCTTCCGTTCCGCCCGTCTGGTGCTGGCCGACTGGCTGAAGCTGGACCAGGGCAAGTACAAGAACCGCCTGATCCTCTGCATCCCCGTGCTGGGCGTGGGCGCGTTCCTGGGCATCGGCAACTGCCTGAAGTTCATCGACTACACCGTCATCTGGCGTTACTTCAGCTGGACCAACCAGACCCTGGCCATGATCGTGCTGTGGGCCGCGTCCATGTATCTCTTCTATGACAAGAAGAACTACTGGCTCACCGCCGTTCCCGCCACCTTCATGAGCGCCGTATCCGCTACATACTTCATCCTGGCCCCCGAGTGCCTGGGCAAACTGGTAAACACCTATGCCGACGGCAAGCTGGTGTCCTACAACACCGTTGTGGCCTACCCCATCGGCATCGCCGTGGCGGCTCTGTTCCTGGGCATCTTCCTGTACTCCATCAAGAAGCGGAACGTCAGCCCCCGGTATGATACCCTGAAAAAGTAACACTATCCATACGAACAGCGGCGGAGGGGCGGCTTTTTCGTCCCTCCGCCCTTTTCACTCAGGAGGCATCCATGATCTTCAAACCAAGGCAGCTCAGCCGGGAGGGCCTGGCGAGCGAAGCCCTGGCCGCGGACAAAAAGGGCTGCAAACGCTTCGGGCCCTGCGGCGTGGGGAAAGAGGCCCTGTACCTCAACAGCTTCTATATCGACCGGTGCTTCTATGTCACCCTGTCCTCCGTCCGGCGGGTCTTTAAGCGGGTGGCTATGAGCAAGGGCGGCTTTACCGGCAAGGGCATGTTCGCCTCCATCCCCTATCTGGTGGTGGAGTACGACGACGGGAAGCAGAAGCAGTGCAATTTCAAACGGGAGGACGACGTGGACCGCCTGCTGGAGTACATGGCCCAGGTTCGGCCCGACATCCCCCGGCTCAGCGAGGAGGGGGAGCGCCGTCTGGCGGAGAAGGCGGCCCGGGAGGCGGCCCGGTATTTGAAGGAGCTGTCCCCGCAGGCCCAGAAAGCCTGGGACGAGCTGGAAAAGGCCAAGGCCAGGCTGGCGGACAACCCCTCTCTTTCCAATCGGCTGGCGCGGGCCGCCAAAACCAAGCGCACCGTTGACCGGGCCAATCCAGCCTACAAGTGGGTGGCGCTGACCATCGTGGTGCTGGGGGCCGCCGCTTTGGTCTACGGACTGTGGAGCTGGCTGCATCAAAACGGGAGCGGGGTATACTTCCTTCTCTTCGGGCTGGCCGCCATTTTCTTTTTCTCCGGAGCAAATGTACTGCCCACCGCACGGAATAACAAGAAGGCCGTCGCCCGGGAGTGGGAAGCGGCCAGGGCCGCCATGGAGGAATATGTGGGGAAGAAGTTTCCCGTCCCCTGCCAGTATGCCCACCCTGTCGTGCTGGAGCGGATGATCCGCATTCTCCGGGAGGGCCGGGCCCAGACGGTGGACGAGGCGCTGGAGGTGCTGAAAAAGGACCTCCAGGCCATGAATTCCTCCGTCCAGGTGGAGCAGGAGGAGTACGAGGAAGTGGTCTGTATCAAGCCGATGTTCCTGCTGTGCGATTATCAATAGTGAAGGACGAGGCCGCCCCCCTTTTCAGGCGGCCTCGCCTTTTTCGTGCTTTTTCCATTTGCAATCTCTTGGAAATACACTTTTATAAATGGACCTTTGTCCCGAACTTAAAGTTCTTTTTGATACTTTTTCCTGGGGAGAGAAAAAGCATCAAAGTCTCTGCTTACCAAAAAATCGGATAAGCAAGTCCCATAGAGCACAAATCACCTTGTGCGGCCCATTATAAAAATACCTGCGTTTTTGCTTCATTTTTCCTTTATCCCGCAGGTCACTGTTGTCATTTTTCGCCATGTGTGCTATAATAATGATATACACATATAAGGAGGGCTTTCTCATGAAACTGCACTTTTTCGGAGCAGACCAATGCGTGACCGGCAGCTGCCACTGCCTGGAAATCAACGGGAAGCGAATCTTGATCGACTGCGGCCTGCAGCAGGGGCGGGACGAAATCGACAACCATGAGCTGCCCTTCGAGCCCAACGCCATCGACTACATCCTGGTGACCCATGCCCATATCGACCACTCCGGCCGTATCCCCATGCTCGTCAAGCATGGCTTCAAAGGCCAGATCTGGACCACCCGCCTCACCGCCCGGCTGATGGAGATCATGCTGGTGGACAGCGCCTACATCCAGATGTCCGACGCGGAGTACGACAACCGCCGCAATCAGCGTGCGGGCCGTCCCTTCGTGGAGCCCATTTACACCGTTGAGGACGCTATGCGCACCATGGCCTACGTCCACACCTGCGAGTATGACCAGGAGGTGGGCATCTGCGAGGGCGTCACTGCCACCTTCACCGACGCGGGCCACTTGCTGGGTTCCGCCTCCATCACTTTAGAGCTCCACGAGGGGGGTGTGCGGAAAACCATCGTCTTCTCCGGGGATATCGGCAACATCAACCAGCCCATTATCCGGGACCCCATTCTGCTCACGAAGGCGGACTACGTAGTCATGGAGTCTACCTACGGCGACCGGAACCACCAGGAGGTGTGGAGCTACACCTCGGAGCTGGCCAAGGTCATCGACAAGACTTTGGGCCGGGGCGGCAATGTGATTATTCCCGCCTTCGCTGTGGGGCGCACCCAGGAGCTTCTTTATTTCCTGCGGCGCATCAAGCAGGAGCACCTGGTCAAATCCGTCCAGGACTTCCCGGTATACATCGACTCCCCTCTGGCCAGCAAGGCCACTACCATCTTCTGCGGCGACCTGCGGGGCTATCTGGATGAGGAGGCCCTGGCGCTGGTGAAGGACGGCGTGGATATGTTCTCCTTCCCCGGGCTGCGGCTGACGGAGTCCCTGGAGGAGTCCAAGCAGCTCAACGCGGACAAGACGCCCAAGGTCATCATCTCCGCCTCCGGCATGTGCGACGCGGGGCGTATCCGCCACCATCTGAAATACAATCTGTGGCGGCGGGAGTGTACCATTGTATTCGTGGGCTTCCAAGGGGAGGGCACCCTGGGACGCACTCTGCTCAACGGTGCGCAGACGGTGAAGCTGTTCGGCGAAGAGGTGGCCGTGCTGGCGGAGATCGAAAACTTCAAGGGCCTCTCCAGCCACGCCGACCGGGATCACCTCATCGAGTGGGCCAAGTCCTTCACGCACCCCACCCACTTCTTTGTAGTCCACGGCGACCGGGAAGTGGCCCCCTATTTTGCCGACACCCTGTCCCGGCTGGGCTTCAGCGCCCATGCGCCTCAGTATACGGAGGTGTATGATCTGGCCGCCAACCAGATGCTGGAGCGGGGTTATCTGCCCGAGCGCAGGGTCATCACACCTGCCGGGAAGGTTTCCGGGCCCTATCAGCGGCTGGTGGCCGTGGGCAAGCTGCTCCAGGAGGTCATTGCCCGCAGCAAGGGCCGCGCCAACCGCGACCTGGGCAATTTCGCCGACCAGATCAAGATGCTCATCGACAAGTGGGAGGCGTAAGCCGGGCACCGATCTCCATGCCGTTTGTTTCGCCTGTCTCAATGATGGAAATGATGGAGAGGTGTCAATATGCTGGATATTCTGATCCCCATAGCTGTCGTACTGATCCTCGCCATTTTAGGCGCAGTGCTTTTCAGCGGAAAGGGCGCATTTCTGATTGCGGGCTACAACACGATGTCGAAGGAGGAAAGGGCACAGTTCGATGAAAAAAAGCTGTGCAGGGCGGTAGGCACGTTCTTGTTTGTGCTGGATGCGCTGCTGGGCTTCGTCCTGTGGAGCGGCATTACCGGCCGCATGGCTGTTTTTGCGGTCGCGATGATCCTGTTCTTCGCCGCCTTTATCGTGGGTACGATTTTGATAAACAGAGTAGCAAAAAAATAACTTTTGACCAAAACATGGGGAGGTATCCATGGCGGAACTGGCAAAAAATCAACTGCATACAGCCGTCATCACCGGCTATACCGCCGAGGGACTGGGGGTAGCCCGGATTCATGGGCAAGTGGTTTTTGTCCACGGCGGTGTCCGAGGTGAGACTTGCTCAGTCCGCATCCTGAAAATTCTGAAAAACACTGCCTACGCCCGGGTGGAGGCGGTACCGGAGCCCTCCCCGGCCCGGCGGGAGCCGGACTGCCCCCACTTTCCTGCCTGCGGCGGCTGCGACTTCCGGCACATCTCCTATGAGGAGGAGCTGGAGGCCAAGCGGCAGCGGGTGGAGGACGCCCTGCGCCGGGTAGGCGGGGCGGACATCGCCGTGACGGAGATCCTGGGCGCGGAGACGGTGGACGCTTACCGGAACAAGTGCCAGTTCCCCATCAGTCCCGATGGCCGGGCGGGATTTTTCCGCGCCCGCAGCCATCAGGTGATCCCTGCTTTGGACTGCCGTCTCCAGGCTCCCCAGGCCAACGCCGCTGCGGCGGCGGTGGAGGGATATCTGCGGGATTTCGATGTGCCCGCCTATGACGAAACCACCCATCGAGGGCTGCTGCGGCACATTTATGTCCGCACTAACCGGGATGGACAGGCGCTGGTCTGCCTGGTGGTCAACGGGGACCGGCTTCCCTGCGAGGAGGATCTGGTCCGCCGCATCCGCGCCGCCTGCCCGGATACAGTGGGCGTTGTGCTGAACGTCAACCAGGAACGGACCAACGTGGTCCTGGGCGGCGCTTACCGGACGTTGTGGGGGGAGGACACGCTGACCGATACGCTGTGCGGTCTCACCTTCCGGCTGTCGGCGCCCGCTTTCTATCAGGTCAACCGGGTCCAGGCGGAGCGGCTGTATGAGAAGGCGATCGAATTTGCGGGGCTCACCGGACGGGAGACCGTGCTGGACTTGTACTGCGGTGCGGGGACCATCACGCTGGCCATGGCCAGGTATGCCGGTCGGGTCATCGGCGCGGAAATCGTACCAGAGGCGGTGGAAAATGCCCGGGAGAACGCCCGGGAGAATGGGATCGCCAATGCGGAATTTTTCTGCGGCGATGCAGGTGATGTGGCCCAGAAGCTTGCAGCGGAGCGGCTGCAGCCAGAAGTAGTGGTGGTGGACCCGCCCCGGAAGGGGCTGGGGGAGGATGTGATCCCCATCATCGCGGCAATGGGTCCGGAGCGGGTGGTATACGTCTCCTGCGACCCGGGGACGCTGGCCCGGGATGTAAAGCGGTTTGCTGGACAGGGATATGCTGCCGCGCAGACTGCGGCGGTGGATTTGTTCCCGAGGACGCGGCATGTGGAAACGGTATGTCTTTTGTCCAAACTCAAAGCGGAACACCATATTGAGGTGGACCTGAGCCTGGACGAGTTGGATTTGACCGCCGCTGAGAGTAAGGCCACCTATGATGAGATCAAGGTGTATGTGCTGGAAAAGTTTGGGCTGAAAGTGTCCAGCCTGTATATCTCTCAGGTCAAACGGAAATGTGGGCTGGAGGTTGGAGAAAATTACAACCTGCCGAAATCGGAAAATGCCAAAGTCCCCACTTGCCCGCCGGAGAAAGAAAGGGCGATCAGGGCAGCGCTGGAGCATTATCGGATGATCTGATAACAAAAACACGGATGGTTCACCGTTTGGTAATTATCCGTGTTTTGTGTTATAGCATCACCTAATCATTTCAGCCGCTCACACAGCGGCAGCAGTTCCTCCAGCTTGGCCACGATGCGCTTTTGCTCGGCGAGGGGCGGAAACGGAATTAAAAAGTCTTTGATTGTATCAATTGAAATATTGTCGTTAGTAGAATTCTTACTGTATTGTATTACCTTTTGTGTGACAGGGGCTAAAATCACTTGATAAACATACTCCGGCAAAGCTACTTGCACTTTAATGGTTGCAACTCGTTGATTTACAACCATTTTTTCGTTTGTTTCAGTTACAAAAAGGCTTTTTCCAACCGTCCCACCTGTCATACATAGCAAAATGTTTTTCGCTTCCAAAACATATGAACTCAAAGATTCATCATAGGGGTGCCGTACAATTTTGTCATTCACAAAACCGAGTTCATTAAAGTCAGAAATTCTAACTACACGGACGCCATCAGTAGTATAATTTGTACTCTTAAATGCAAAGCCGCCGCTTCTCTTCTTGGATTTGCCGGTACAATTCCTCCGCCGTTCCCTCCTCCGAACGCTGCTCCACCAGCTTGCCCTGAATGGCCCACTGCAAAAGAGACTTCTGCATATCAATGAGGAAACGCTTGTTGAAATCATCAAGACGACTCCATGAATGATTTCCATCAATAATCGAAGGTGTATCCCTCGTTCCGTTCATAATCGTGGTGATCTCCGCCAGCACCCGGTCGATCTCGGCATTCAGCGAGGCCCGCTCCTCCTCATACCGCTGAATCAGGTCCAGCGGAGCCAGGATTTCCTCCTCCTCATGGGGATAGCCGCACTGATCCAGGTTGTAGCCAAGCTCCTCCGCCAGCTGCCGGGCGGTGAATTTTTTTGCCTTGTCGAACCCGTCCACGGCCAGCTCCCGCCGGTCATTCCACCACTCCACAGCCGGGGCAAAATGCTCCAGCTTCATAGGCTTGGTCTTGCTGAAATGCTTGTACCCCTCCGGCATATCCAGGCGGTAAAACCAGGTTTCCTCCGTAGGGCCGGTGCGGTCAAAAAACAGGATATTGGTGGTGATGGAGGTGTAGGGGGAGAACACGCTGCCGGGCATACGGATAACCGTATGCAGATTGAACTCTCCCAGCAGCTTTTTCTTAATGTTCACCTTTGCGTTATCTGTGCCAAACAGAAAGCCGTCCGGCAGGATAACAGCAGCCCGGCCCCCCTTCGCCAGCCGGTACATAATGACGGACATAAACAGATCCGCCGTCTCGCTGCTGGCCAGGTCGTTGGGGAAATGGTTCTTCACGTCGGCTTTTTCGCTGCCGCCATAAGGCGGATTCATCAGGATAACATTGAACTGGTCCTCCTCGGTGTAGTCCAGCACATCCCGCAGGAGGGAATTTTCATGGTATACCTGGGGCAGGTCCAAATCGTGCAGCAACAGATTGGTGATACACAGCATATAGGGGAACTGCTTCTTCTCAATGCCATAGATGGATTCCCCGTACTTCTTAGCGTCGGCTGTGCATTGAACCTGTTTTTGCAGCTCCTTGAGCCAGCTTGTAATAAAGCCGCCGGTGCCGCAGGCGAAATCCGCCATACGCTCGCCGATCCGGGGGCGAATCATCTGTGCCATAAAGTCGGTGACAGCCCGGGGTGTGTAAAACTCACCGGCGGACCCGGCGCTTTGCAGTTCCTTCAAAATGGATTCGTAAATCTCACCGAAGGCATGGTTTTCCTCATAGTCGCTCAGGTCCAGCTCGTCAATCACGTTGATGACCTGGCGGAGCAGAACGCCGTCCTTCATATAGTTGTTGGCGTCGGCAAAGGTGGTCTGCACGATGGCCTGTTTGACGGACGTGTCCGCATTCACCGGAAGCCGCTTCAGCGTTGGGAACAGGGTGTTGTTGACGAACTCCAGAAGCGTCTCGCCGGTCATAGCGGAGCCGGACTTATCATCGTGAGCCCAGCTTGCCCAGCGGCAGGGCTCCGGGATAATGGACTGATAGTTCTCATCATCAAACTCCCAGTCCTGCTCCTTTGTGTCGTAGACTTTCAAAAACAGCAGCCAAGTGATCTGTTCAATGCGCTGGGCGTCGCCGTTAATGCCTGCGTCATTGCGCATGATGTCCCGCAGGCGCTTTACAAAACCTGATAGATTGCTCATTGCTTATCCTGCCTCATTTTCTATATACAGGGCGTCTTCCAATTCCTTGACGGCCTGGAAATACCCGGCCTTTCCGCCAAAATAGGCGGCGATTTTGGCGGGCTTTCCCAGTTTGGTGAAAGGGTCCAGCTTTAGAATCTCCGCCTTTTCCAGCTCATAGATGCCGAGATTCATCTACTTGTCCAAAAGGGTTTCCAGGACTTCCCGCGCCGCGCCGCTGTACTTGCTCAAAAAGTCCCGCTTTTTCACGTTGCTGGCCCGCTCCCGGCGGGTCAGGGGCTTTTTGTCAAATGCGATGTGGCAGATAAAATCAAAATCGTCCACATCGGTCATGTTTTGCTCCGCCTTGAGGGCCTCCAAGTCGATGCCCCGCTCCCGGAGAAGGTCCCGTATCTTCTCCTTCTTCTCCTCCGCGGTCCACTGCCGGATGAAGTTGTCCAGGGAAGCGTATTCCCCCCCGGACATTTTCCTTGGTGTAATCAATGATGCTCTCCTGACGGAGCAGCTTGCCGTTGGTGTCATAGATGGACACCGTTTTGTGGATGATCTCCACCTTGCAGCCGTTGACATCTACAACAGGCTTGTATGTGCCGCCGGTGGGCGGCGGAGTGCCTGTGTCTGGCATCGGACTGCCGGCAGGCGGGGCGGCGTTGGGGTCAAAGTCCGGGGCCTGCTCAATGGGACCGTCCCAGTCCGGGTCGGCAAACAGCCAGGTCACATTGCGGAAATCCATCACCACAAAATGGGTCTTGCCATCCTTCTCCCGCAGGCGGGTTCCCCGTCCGATGATCTGCTTGAACTCCGTCATGGAGCCGATCATCTGGTCCAGGACAATCAGCTTGGTCATCTTACAGTCCGCTCCGGTGGAGAGCAGCTTGGAAGTAGTGGCAATGACGGGGCCCTCTTTGGACGGGGAGATAAAATACTTCAGCTTGCTCTTCCCTACGGTGTCGCTCCCGGTAATGCGCGTCACATAGTCCGGGTTTTCTTTCATCATGTCGGGATTCAGCTTCGCCAGCGCGTCCCGCATCCGCAGGGCGGCGTCCTCGGTGGCGCAGAACACAATGGTCTTGGCCATCCGGTCCGTGCTTTTCAAATACCGGGTAATCTCGGCGGCTACCTGCTGAATACGATCCTCAATGATAATGTTGTAGTCGTAGTCGCTGTTGGTGTAAATGCGGTCGGGAATCTCTTTGCCAAAGATGTCAAGCTGTCCCTTACAGGGTCGCCAGCCCTCACCGATATCCGTGGTGACATTGATGACCTTGAAGGGGGCGAGGAAACCGTCCTCAATCCCTTCCCGGAGGCTGTAGGTATAGACCGCTTCCCCAAAGTAGTCGATATTGGAAACGTACTTTGTTTCCTTGGGGGTGGCCGTCATGCCAATCTGCGCAGCGGAAGAGAAATACTCCAGAATCTTGCGCCAGCTGCTGTCTTTTTTGGCGGACCCGCGGTGGCACTCGTCCACAATGACAAGATCAAAGAAGTCCTTCTGAAAGAGTGCGGCAAGCCGGGAAACTGTGTCATCCTCCGCCGCTTCCGCATCATCGGAGCTGTTATCCCCGGTGAGCTGCTGATAAAGAGAGAAATAGACCTCATAAGAGGTAATCGTGACGGGATCGTCTTTCGCAAAGTTGATTTTGTGGATGGTTTTTTCCAACGGGGAAAAATCCTGCTCGATGGACTGGTCCACCAGAATATTGCGGTCGGCCAGATAGAGGACCTTTCGCTTTAAGCCGCTTCTCAGCAGGCGATAAACGATCTGAAAAGCCGTATAGGTCTTTCCGGTTCCCGTTGCCATGACCAGCAGCAGGCGCCGCTGTCCTCTGGCAATGGCGTCCACCGTGCGGTTGATAGCAATGCGCTGGTAATATCGGGGTGGATAGGTGGATTGGCTGGTGTAGTAGATGCCACAGGCTGACTGGTGCCTGACAGCCCCATACTGCTGCTTCAATGCCGCCGCTTTGACAATGGCAGCAGGCTGTGTTATGATAGTATCTGCTGAATAAACCGTGCTGCGGTTTACTTACGGGCTGTAAACCCGCAATTTCGATAAAACGGCGTGTATCCGCCAGTTGATCGAAATTCAGACATTGTTATAATGCGTATTTCCGTCACAGTATGATCACACTGTGGCGTGAGGCATTATGATAAAAATAGAAGTCGAGGTTTTTCCTATGGAACGACTGCTGTTACACACCTGCTGCGCCCCGTGCAGCGTCTACTGCGTTGATTCCCTGCGGGGTGAGGGCATCGAGCCGGTGAGCTTCTGGTACAATCCCAACATCCACCCCTACCAGGAGTACAAAGCCCGGCGGGACACGCTGGTCGAATATGACAAGTCTATCGGTCTGGAGCTGATCGTCCGCGACGACTACGGTCTGCGGGACTTCGTCCGGGCGGTGGCAGGAGATCTGGACCACCGGTGCGGACACTGCTACACCTGCCGTCTGGAGGAGACCGCCCGGTACGCCGCCGGGCATGGCTTTTCCCATTTCTCCACCACCCTGCTGGTCAGCCCCTATCAGGACCACGAGGGCATCCGCCGGACGGCGGAAGAACTGGCGGAGCGATACGGCGTGGAATTTCTCTACCGGGACTTCCGCCCAGGCTTCCGACAGGGGCAGACCACGGCCCGGGAGTTGGGGCTCTACATGCAGAAGTACTGCGGCTGCGTCTTCTCCGAAGAGGAGCGCTACGCCAAGCAGATTGCACGGGACAAGGAGCGTTTTTCCTGAATATGCGGCCAGGGCGTCGGGAACCCATCCCACGCCCTGGCCGTTCGTTTTCTTATTTTCTTCTTCCCCGCAGGCCACCCAGCAGGCGGTGAAGCGCGTCCGGCTTCTCCGGCGGAGCGGCAGAGGGACGGTGAAGCGTCTCCGCCATAAAGACCTCCTGGCTGCTGCTGGGCTCCAGCGTATTGACCTTCCGGCAGTAGGAGCCGTCCGGCAGCAGGGAGCTGGCCTTCACGTTGTCCTCCAGCTGAGTGTGGAGGATCTTTAAGAGCATCTCCTTCACCTCCGGGTCGTACACCGGACAGGCAATCTCTACCCGGTGGTTCAGATTCCGGGTCATGAGGTCCGCGGAGGCGATGAACAGCTGTATATCCTTTCCACGCCCGAAGCGGTAGATCCGGCTGTGCTCCAGATACCGGCCCACGATGCTGGTCACATGGATGTTCTCCGTCTGGGCGGCAATGCCCGGACGCATACAGCAGATGCCCCGCAGGATCAGCTGTACCTGGACCCCCGCCTGGGACGCCTCCACCAGTTTGTCGATGACCTCCCGCTCGGTCATGGCGTTAGCCTTCACACAGATATAGCCCTCCGGCCCTTTGGCGATTTCCCGGTCGATGAGCTCCAGCAGCCGGGGCTTGATCCCCGCGGGAGCCGTCAGCAGATGGCGGTAGGTCCCCTCCAGGTTTCCCACCAGCATGTTCTGGAAGAAAGCCGCGCCGTCCTGTCCGATCTCCTCGTTGGCGGTCATGAGGCTCAGGTCCGTATACTGCTCGTTGGTGTGCTCGTTGTAATTCCCGGTGCCGATCTGGGTGACGTAGCCAAGCCTATCCCCCTTCCGCAGCGTGATGAGGCAGATCTTGCTGTGGCACTTGTACTCCTCCACACCATAGATCACCTTGCACCCGGAATCCTCCAGCAGGCGGGACCAGGAGATGTTGTTGGCCTCGTCAAAGCGGGCCCGGAGCTCCATGAGCACCGTGACCTCCTTGCCGTTCTCCGCCGCCTTGCAGAGGATGTGGGCCACCTTGGAGGAGCTGGCCAGGCGGTAGATGGTGATGCGGATGGAAACCACGTCCGGCCGGGCCGCCGCCTCCTCCAGCAGCTGCAGGAAGGGGTCCACCCCATCAAAGGGGAAGAACAGCAGCTTGTCCCGCACCCGGACCTGGTCGATAATGCTGGCGGACCGGTCCAGGTCCTCCGGCCACCGGGGACGGTAGGGCGGGAAGCTCAGCGGCCCGGCCTTCTCCGGCGGCAGCGTCTTGAAAAGGTCGAAAACATAGTGCATATCCAAAGGCGACTGGTCCACGTAGATCTGCCGGTTCTCCAGGCCGATACGGCCCTTCAGCAGGCGCATGAACTCGCCGCTCATCTTCTTCGACAGTTCCAGACGCACGGCGGACTGGCTGGCCCGCTTTTTGAGGATCTTGCTCATGCGGCTGCGGATGTCCTCCCCGCTCTCCTCCAGCAGCTCCGCATCCAGATTCAGATCCGCGTTCCGGGTGACGCACAGAACGCAGCTGCTCTCCAGCTTGTACTCCCCGAAAAGGGACGGTGCGTAGTGGAGCAGGATGGTCTCCATCCGGATGAACCGCCCCGGGTCCCCCGGCATGGAGAGGATTGCCGGAAGTCCCGCCGGGACCGGCAGGAAGCCCAGTGACGCCGTCCCCTTCCGGCTGCGCATCAGCCCCGCCGCATACAGCGCCTTGTTGGCCAGGTGGGGGAAGGGGTGCCGGGCGTCCACGATCTGGGGGGACAGCACCGGCAGGATCTTCGCCTTATAGTAGGTGCTGACAAATTTCCGCTCCTCCGCCGACAGCTCCTCCATGGCCAGGTCGCAGACCCCCTCCCGGCGCAGCAGGGCCGCCACGTCGGCGTACAGGCGGTTTTTGATTTCAATGAGCCCGGGGATCACGCTGTAAATTTCCGACAGCTGTCCGGCGGGGGTCAGGCCCGTCTTGTTGTCCGTCTCCTCCGGGGACACCAAGCTCAGGTCGAACAGGTTCCCCACACGGACCATGAAGAATTCGTCCAGATTGCTGGTAAAAATAGAAATGAACTTCAACCGCTCCAGCAGGGGCACCGTCTCGTCCCCCGCCTCCTCCAGCACCCGGCGGTTGAACCGGAGCCAGCTCAGTTCCCGGCTCTGGGTGTAGGAATAATTTTTTTGTTCATGCTCCTGCGGCAGGACCGGCATGGGATCACGCTCCCTTTATCTTTGTGGGAGCATTATACCATTTTCGCTGCCTGTTGGCAAGAGTCAGAACATGTCCGCCCACTGGCGGAGCAGCTCCTCCGCCCGGGCGGCGTCCGGCTCTTGATAGGATATGTGCAGCTGGTAGAGCACGCTGTTTTCCACCAGATACCCCGTCAGGTCTAACCTGCCCAGCTCGTTGACGCTGGAGGATATGACTTGACAACTATTCCCGCTGGGTGTGGGGAGGAATGTCTCCGCAAAACGGACGTCACTTCCTATTGTACGCATGGTTTTCCGTAGTTCGCCGGTATAATTCTCCGTGTAAATCTCCGCATCGGCCTGTAAGCGTATATCTCCCATCTGATAACCCGTAAAGATCAGGATCCTTTCAATCTCCCCGGTACTGCTTCCACAGATCGTCAGCATATCGAAACACTCCTCCAGATCCCAGGGCGTTTTCTGCATAGATTCCAACCCGATAAACTCCCATGCCTCATCCGCCGAAAAGTCCCGATTTACCCAACACTCCGGCCCCCAATCCCCAGCGTATACACCGGTTTCAAGCTGCTGAAATTGCCGAATGATCTCTTCGCTGACCGCCTGAAGATTCTCCGACAGTGCAGAGGTTGGGAATCTTCCGATATTGGCGCTCAATTCATACCCAGTACCAACGTTTTCCTCGCTGCTGAGAAACCCTACCAGCCACGTTCCCGCTCCGCTGACCGCCATCGCGGTCCCCGCCAGCAGCACCACGCAAAGACACGCCGCCACGACGGCCCGCCAGCCTGTCCAGACCGTTCTCTTCTCCTTCGGCGCGGCGTCCGCCGCCTCGATGTAGGCGGGATCGATCAGCTCCATTTTATCCAAAAATTCGTTGCCTCTCATAGTGTGTAACCTTCTTTCTCCAAGTATTCCCGCAGCTGCTTCCTGACGCGGAACAGCGTGGTCTTGACCTTGCTCTGCGAGATGCCGAACCGCTTCGCAATCTCCGCCACAGGATCCAGATACCAGTACCGCCGCAGGAAGATGTTCCGCTTCTCTTCCCCCAGCGTCCCCAAAAAGCCGTTGATCGCCTCCCGCAGCGCCAGGTCGTCCATCCGGCTCTCCAGATCGTCCGGCGCGGGGATGCACTCCTCCATCTCCCGGCTGAGCTCCGAGACAAAGGCGGCCCGCTTCAGCCGCTCCCGGTCCCGGCAGCGGTTCAGGGCGAGGTTCCGCACGATCCGCGCCAGAAAGGCGTACAGGTAGTCCCGGGGCTCGGCAGGCGGGATGGCGTTCCAGGCGGCCAGGTACGCGTCGTTCTCGCACTCCTCGGCGGTCTGCACCTCTCCCGCGATGCGCAGGGCCAGAGCGCGCAGGCGGAGCCCATATTTCTCGGCGGCACAGCGGACGGCGTTTTCATCCCGCGCCAGAAACAGATCCACGATCCGCTCGTCCTCCACGGCATCATCCCCCTCTCGATCCAGTTGGAAGGCCTTCACCCCTGTAAACACCGTTCGGGCCGCGAAGGTCACACATGCCGGCAAAAAAGGGGCGGCTCAAAAGAGCCGCCCCCTGGGCTGTAGATCTTTTATTGGCGTACCGCCGCGTCCTGGAGGGCGTCAAAGGAGGCCATGCACTCCTCCACCGTAGCGCCGCCCAGCAGGTCCCGGACGATGAGGCAGGTGTTGCCCCACTGCTCCACATTCATCCCCGCGTTGGATCCCAGGACGTACACCCCCTCCTCGATGCGGTCATTGAGGGGCCGCAGGGAGGGGACACAGTCCACCTTCACGTTCTTGGAGGGGGAGATGACCCGGTTGGTCTCGGCAAAGAGCTGGAGCGCCTCGTCGGAGAGGATGATGTCCATCACCCGCATGGCGTCCTCGGCGTGTTCCGCCTCCGCGCCCACGGCCCAGCCGGTCATGGGCATCACCGGCATCTGCCCCCGGCTGCTGGGAAAGCCGATGACCTGCATCTCAAAATCTGTCTTCCCGTAGGCGGTCTCCGTATTCGCCGCCCCCCAATAGGCCATGACGATGGGGGTCTTCCCCGCCAGGAAATCCGCGCCCTCGCCCTCGATGGCCTCGCTGACCAGGGCCTTTTCCGCGTCAATATACCCCCGGTCGATCAGGGTCTGGAGAAATTCAAAGCCGGGACGCATATAGTCGCTGTACTTGGCCTCGCCGCTGTTGAGGGCGGCGACCTCCGCCTCCGTGTTCCCGCCGTTGTACAAGTCGGCGTAAGCCAGGGCGAAGACAAAGGTCTCCAGCCACCATCGGTTGGCGCCGATGGGCGTGTCGATCCCGTTTTCCTTGAAGACCCGGCAGCACTCCAAAAACTCCTCCGGAGTGTTGGGCAGGTCCAGGCCGTACTGCTTGAACAGGTCCACGTTGACAAACAGCCCGTAGGCCACCACCTCCTGGGGGACGGCCACCAGCTTGCCGTCCACCGTATTGGCCACGCGGATGATGTCCCGCAGGTTTTTGACGCTGTCCAGCCCCGACAGGTCCATCAGCTTTCCCTCCGCTCCCAGAGCCAGAACGATGTCCGGATTGAGCAGATACAGGTCGTCCATATTGTTGCGGGCCCGGTCAAGAGCCACCTCGTCATAGGTCCGGTCCTGATAATCCTCCGCGGTATAGGTCCAGTAGTCCACGCTGACGCCCAGCTTTTCCTCCGCCATGGCGATCGTCAGGTCCGCCGCTGTCCGGGCCACGTTCTCCGCCTCCGGATTGCTTTTTTCCATGGGGCTGAAGAGGTTGACGACCCGCTTCTCCTCATTCTCCTGCGTTATCAGATTCTTGGGGTCCGCGCTGCCGCCGCAGGATGCCAGCGCCAGGACCGTCAAAGCCGCCAGGCAGGCGGTAATCCATCTTTTCATGACTCTTCCTTTCTTCTGCTGCATTGCTGCCGGATGACCTTCTTCAAAAGGTCCATATTCAGTGGTTTCGGTACGTGGGCGTCCATGCCGGCAGCCAGGGCGGCCTTCTCATCCTCAGCGAAGGCGTTGGCCGTCATGGCGATGATGGGAATGCTCTTCGCATCCTCTCGGTCCAGGGCGCGGATGGCCCGGGCAGCCTCATGGCCGTTCATCACCGGCATCTGCACATCCAGCAATATGGCGTCGAATTCGCCCACCTCGGCGCGCTGGAAGCGCTCTACCGCCAGGAGGCCGTTGACCGCCACCTCGCAGGAGGCTCCCTCCACCGCCAGAAGCTCCTCCAATATTTCCGCGTTGATCTCGTTGTCCTCCGCCGCCAGGAAGCGCATTCCCTTCAAATCGCCGTCTTCTCCGTCCTCCGGACGGGAGGGCTCCGCCCACAGCTCCGCCGCCTTCTCCCGGAAGGCGGAAACGAAGAAGGGTTTGGGGACGACCCCGGTACGGGGAAGGGTCAGGGCCTCCTCCACGCCTTCCGCGCCATACTCCGCGAGAAGCACCATGGGCACATCGTCCCCCAGCGCCTCCCGCAGCGTCCGAACTGCCGGAAGGCCGCAGACTTCCCAGTCCAGCAGGACCAGCTGACACTCCCCGGCCCGGATCTGCTCCAGGGCATCCTCCAAGCAAGAGACCATATCCAGCCGGAGGCCGGCCTCTTCCATCACGGCCTGGGCGCTCTCCAGATGCTCCGGGGCCTCGCCCACCGCCAGGACCCGGGAAACGCCGTGCTGTTCCCAGAATTGGCGGTCCACCGCCCCCTCCAGAACGCGCAGTTCCAGGTCCACCCGGAAAAGGGTGCCCCGGTCCACCTCGCTGAACACCTCGATGGTCCCGCCCATGAGCTCCACGATGCTCTTGGTGATGGCCATGCCCAGGCCGGTGCCCTGGACCTTGTTGGTGGTGCTGTTCTCCGCCCGGGTGAAGGCGTCAAAAATCTTCTCCAGATATTCCGGCGTCATGCCGTAGCCGTTGTCCTCCACCTCGATCCGGATGTGTTCATACTGGCTGGAGCGCTGCTTGAGTCCGATGAGGCGCAGCCAGATGCTGCCCCCCTCCGGGGTGTACTTCACCGCATTGGAGAGGAGATTGATGAGGATCTGATTGATCCGCAGCTCGTCCCCCACCAGGTATTCGTGCCGGATGCCCGTCACCTCTACGTGGAACTTCTGTCCCTTGGCTTTGGCCATGGGCTGGATAATGGCGTCCACGGAGGAGACCACATCATTGAGGGCAAATTTCTCCAGGTTCAGCACCACCTTGCCGCTCTCGATCTTGGACACGTCCAGAACGTCGTTGATGAGACTGAGGAGATGCTGGCCGGAGGCCATGATTTTCCCGGTGTACTCCCGGACCTTGACGGGGTTCTCCGCCTCGTTGTTCAGCAGCGCCGCAAAGCCCAGGACCGCGTTCATGGGCGTGCGGATGTCGTGGGACATGTTGGAGAGGAAGGTGGTCTTGGACTCGCTGGCGATCTGGGCGGCCTGGAGGGCCTCCGCCAGCTGCTGGCTGTGGAGCTTCCGCTCCGCCTCCTGCTCCCGGCGAAGCCTTTCCTGCTGCCGCCGGCTCAGGTAGTACAGGGCGATGCACAGGAAGAAGGCCGCCAGCATGGACGCCACGACGATAACGATGTTCTGGTTGACGGTCCGTCCCTCCTGCTGAATGGACTCCACGGGCACGTAGCCCACCAGGAAAATCGTCCCGTCATTCACCGCCCACATGTAGTTGAGCGCCTGGATGTCGCGGATGTCGTGGTAGAAAAGGATGTCCTTCCCGCTCTTCAGGCAGGCCTCCACCTCCGCCCGGATGTCCTGGTCTTCAATGCTGTTGGCCCGGTAAAAGTCGCTGAGGTTCAGGTGCCCGGCGCTCCGCTTCCCCATGCCCTTGGGCTTGAGGACGAAACGCTGGCTCTCCGCATCCATGATGTACAGCGATGCCTGCTTGTTGTAAAACCCATCCGGCAGGGAGCGGTCAATGGCGTCATAGACATACTCGGCATAGAGCGTCCCGATCTCCCGCCCGTCCCGGGTCACGGGACACTTGATGGTATAGGACCAGGTTCCCATGTAGTTGACGTAGGATTGGGACACCGGCAGCCCCATAACGGTGCCGCCCCCGGAGAAATCCAGGCCTTCCTCGGTGAAGGGCTCCCCGGTATTGGAGACCCCCTGGGTCTCCCCCGCCAGGATCAGCGACATCTTGGACATGGTCTGATTTTTCTCATATGTGCGGATATAACCCTCCGGGTCCCCCGTCCGGGCAATCTCCTGAGCAATCAGAACCTGGAACTCCGCTTCGCTGCGCAGGATGGCCTCAATGGTGCTCTTGATGAGATCCAGACTCTCGCTCAGATTCTGGATGGCGGAATCGGACATCTCCCTGGATATCTTCCGGGAAACGCTGAATACGAAGGTCCCAAAAACGCAAAAAACCAATACGATGGAGAGGAGCAGGGGCAGCCCTCTCCATTTTCCTCGCGAATCAGTTTTCTCTTTCATTGTCGCTCTCCATTCCGGTGCTGTATAAAAGTGCCGCCTGGTCCCTGAACTGCCGGGCGAAGCCGTCCGGCGCTGTTTCTTTATTATACTATTTCTCCCCTCCCAGTGTCAATCCCTGGTTGGTCCCTGTCCACGCCTCATACTTACACCCGAGGGAAAGCAGAGCGGCCATGGCCGCCCCGGCTGGCCGCAAAGTCGATAGAAAAAGTGCTGGATACCCTCCCAAAAGAAAAATTCAGCACCGTCTGAAAATTTCCCCCAAAAAATAAAACCGGCGTTCCCTCTGCCGGCACTATATAGCAGAAGCTTCCTGGTTTAAGGGGTAGAAAAAATGGAGTTTTTTGATAAAATAGGGAGCACCCAGGTCCTCCAGAGCGCCGTACAAAAAGCAAAATCACGGCTCACTCCCAAGAAGGGAGCACCATGGAATAAGAGAGGAGAGTTTTCTATGAAAAAGCGGTTTCTGTCCCTGGCGCTGACCCTGCTGTTCTGTCTGGCACTGCTGCCCGGCAATGCTGCCGCAGCAGGCGCCTCCGGCTTCTCCGACGTCCGGCAGAACGACTGGTACTATAACGCCGTCAACTGGGCGGTGGAAAAAGGCATCACCACCGGAACCAGCACCTCCGCCTTCTCCCCTGACGACACCTGCAGCGTGGCCCAGGTGGTAACGTTCCTCTGGCGCGCGGCAGGAAAGCCGGAAACTACTATCGCCAATTCCTTCTCCATGTCCTCCTCCAATTACAACGACGCCTACGGCCTCTGCTGCGGTCCGGAGCCCGCACCATACGCCCATCCGTATTTTTGATACCCTGCCCCGCAATGTATAAAGGGACGCGCCGCAGAAGAATCTTCTGCGGCGCGTCCCTTGCTTTTAAAGGTCGATGCTTCCGTTTTCGCTGTCGTTAATGACATAGTACGCCTTGCCCTCCTCGGGCTTGAGGTACATCACCAGCTTCTTGACGCTGGAGGCCTTGTGGCCTTCCGCCACAAAGGCGGCGACGGCGCGATCTTTGCAGTCGGAAACATTCCACTCGCATCCGCCCGCCTGGAGGTAGATTTCCTCTACCTTCTGCACGTCGGGCTTCTTGGCGGCGGTCTGCTTAGGGGCGGCCGTCTCCACTGCCGGCGCAGCCGTTTCCACGGCGGCGGGTGCCGGGGTCTTGGCCGGGGTAGTCTTCTTGGGTCGAGCCATTTCTCGTCTCTCCAATCTGATTTAATAGGCACTAATCATAAGGATGCCCACCTTTATAGTACACCATACGGAAAGCCTTTTCAATATTTCCCATAACCAAAGAATCAGGGCAATTGCCTGGAAATTATTGCTATCTCGACCAAAAAATGGTTCATTTTACGTGGTGGAAGGCCGCAAAACGCCCCAAGGGGGCGCACTGTAGACGGGTGCGCCCCCTCAGGTCCTGCAACAGGAATGAGAAAGTGGAAAAAGCAAATGAAAGCTTATTTGAAGAAGTTCATCAGAATCTGAGCGGTCTCCGCACGGGTGGCGGTGCCGGTGGGATTCAGGGCGTTGTCGCTGCCCTTGAGGACACCCTCGCCTACGGCCCACGCCATGGCGTCCTTGGCCCAGGCGCTGACCTTGGCCGCGTCGGTGAAGGCGGTCAGGTCGCCCTTGGCCTCGGGCTTGCCCATGTAGTTGTACAGCATCAGCGCGATCTGCTCGCGGGTCAGATCCGCTGTGGGAACCACGGCGGCATCACCGGTATCGGCGACGATGCCCTTCCCGGCGGCCCACAGGATGGCGGGAGCATACCACTGGTCCGTCACGCCCTGGAAGGCCGCGCCCTCGGCGGCGGCGGGCTTACCCTCCTTGTTGTAGAGGATCTGGGCAAACTCGGAACCCTTGATTTTGCCGCTGGGATTGAAGGTGGTATCAGAGTTGCCCTTCATGTAGCCCTTGCTGTTGGCGTAGCTCACGGCGGGGGCAAACCAGTCGCTGGTCTTCACATCGGTGAAGGCGGTGGAGGGAGTCGTGGTCCCGGTCCCGCCGGTGACGGTCACGGTGATGGGATACCAGGGGATCTCTTCGTCAACGACCTCAAACTCGATCTTCTCGCCGGGGAACGCCTCCTCAAAGAGCGCGCCAGTCTCGTGCTCCTCGTTGTAGACCCTCACCTGCTTCTGGTCCCGGGTAAGCTCGTAGCCATTGTTCTCATCGAATGCCCGGAGCTCTTCCGCAGTATACTTTGTTCCGTCCGCATGGTAGATGGCCTTGATATCCGGGTATATACCGTGCATACTGATGGTATAGGTACCCGGCACGTCGCAGCTGAGGGTCATCTTGGCATAATCCGTGTCGTCTGTGGTGATCTTCAGCCTGCTGTCGTTCGCCCGCAGACCCCAGGCGCTGGTCCTGCCCATCGTCCAGGTGTCGCTGGTGTCCGGGAAGAATGTAAAGCAGATCTTAAGATCCTTGCTCTCACCGGCAGCCAGCGTCAGCTTATCACTGACCTTGTCCTTCCAGTCGCTGTACTTTACGGGATGGTCTCTGTCGATGATCTCAGGCGCGGACTCGCCGGCCAGCAGGGCGGGCCAACGCTCGGACCAAACTCCCCAAGTCTGTGTCTCCGTGTGTCCATCGGGCCATTTCCAGGTCACGTTGAACATGACATCTCCATCAGGAATGTCAACAGATTTCAGGGTCAGCTTGTAGAAATCATCGCTATAGCGCTCCAGCGTATACTGGCTCCTATTCTCAAAATCAGCCAGCTCCATATTCTCCAAGGTACGCTCGTCCCCCTCGGGAAGGCAAGCCCCCACATAGGTGGCATCGTTGGGATTCAAAGGATTGTAGCGCAGTTTGCCCAGGAAATTGTCGGTGCTGATCTCCGGCTTGCTGTAGAGATCAAGCTCCCGCAACTGGCTCTTCAGCGTGATGGAATACTCGTTGTAAGAGATGGTGTAGTCACCCCAGTCGTCAACGGAGACAATAGCGTAGTGGGATCTCTCCTTGTCACCGGGAAGCAAGGGCGTGATGGTGACGCCCTTGTCGGCCTTCAGCTGGTCAACCGGCACAGGAATCGGCTTCTCGCTTTCCGATTCCCATGCGTAGAACGCAACATGATATTCCTCCACCCTGTCGGGGACCACTTGGAAGTCGCCGCCGAAGGGTTCGCCACCCGGCTGGGGATCATCGTCCCAACTGAGCCACTGCAGCTGCAGCTCGGGACCATGGGGATACTCAAAGTCGCAGCCCCGCTCCTCGTTATAGGTGTTGCCGTCAAACTCCTGCCAGGTGATGTCCAGGTTAACGCCCGCGCCGCCGTCTTCCGGAATTTTGAGGGTGATCTTCCAGACATTGTCGTTGACTTTCTCCAGATCATACATATTGGGGCTGCCGTTACTGCCCTTCTTCAGCTCCTTGATCTGGCGCTGATTAGGGTCGTCAAATACCTTGCGGACGAAATAGACAGTGTTGTCCGTCAGTTGGGAGGGGTCAATCGGCTGCTGATCGTTGCGGAGATAGCTCGCCTCGGTAGCCTCAGCCGTGGTGTAGAAGCCCACATCCGGCAGTTGGGCGACGACCTTCATCGTGGCCTTGCCGCTGGTGACCTCGGATTCACCCCAGTCATCCAAGCATACACGCACATAATATTTGCTCTGCTTAGCGTTAGGTGCAATACTTTCCTTCTCAACAGTCTCAATGGTGACACCCTTACCGGCCTTGGGGATAACCGGGGTCCGCTTGCCATCCGCCCCGACGGTAAAGAAGATGACACAGGGCTCGTCACCGGGGGCGGTCCCCAGCACATCGGTACCGCGGTCCTCACCGGACAGGCACTCATCACGAACATAGCACAGCCCGTTCTCGTCCCAATCCAGCCAGTTCATCATCAGCTTGGGGCCGTCGTTCGCGCTGTTGTCCGCCGCCAGCGCCGTGGCCGGCAGCAGCATGACCACTGCCAGCGCCAATGCCAGCAGCTTTGTCAGTTTTCTCATACACTTTCCTCCTAATGAATTTTTAATCGGATTCGGGTTCCTCCCGGCGAAAAATAAAAAGCCGGGACCGGTACTTGCCACATTGTAGCACAGTCCGATCCCGTTTTGGTGTGCAAGCCTGCACACTTTTGCATATTTTTGTAAAAAAGTCAGGAAACTGTGACCCGGAAGGCGCGGTCCGGACATCCGGCCTCCACCGCCTCCCGGACCGCCTCCGTGTCCACGTTCACCAGCTCCAGCCGGGGCGCGTCCAGCAGGGGGCTCCAGTCCGAAACCGTTACATTATATATGTACACCTCCTGCAGGTCCGGCAACGCCGCCGCCGGGGAGAGGTCCGCGAGGTCCTGATTGCACAGGCTCAGCCATTTCAGCCCCGTCTGCTGCTGGACGCCCTCAATGGAAGTCATCCGGTTAAAGAGCGCCAGGGACTGCAGCTTCGGCATGGGCGGAAGCGCCGTCAGATCCGGCTCCCGGCAGTTTCCCAGCTTGAGGCCGCGCAGCCCCCCGCAGTCCTCCAGAGCCGCCAGGGCCGCCCAGGGCGGGTCCCACAGCCACAGGGTATGCAGGTTCCCCATGGTACCCAGGAAGGACCAGTTTCCATCCCGGGGGAACAGGTTGCCCAGGGACAATTCCGCCGCCGGCAGCCCCTCCAGAGGGGCGAAGCTCTCCGGCTCGTGCATCAGCCAGCTGTCCAGATTCAGCTCCCGCAGCCTTTTCAGCGACGCCAGGGGGGAAAGGTCCTCCGCCGGGTTGCTGCCGATATAGAGGACCTCCAGCTCCGGAAGCCGCTCCAGCGGAGACAGGTCCTCCACCTGATTGTCGATGAGGTACAGCTCCCGCAGGGGCAGGCCCTCCAGCGCTTCAAGGGAGCCGATCTCCTGGCGGCAGAGGTAGAGGGTGGTCAGATTGGGCATCTCCGCCAGGAGGGAAATGTCTGAAATATCCCCCTTCGGCTGGTCGATCTGCGCCACCTCATCCACGTAGACGCACAGGCTGCACCGGAAGCTCTGTTCCTCCTCCAGCACCTCCTGCCCGACCACCGCCAGCCGCCGGACCTCCTTCAGGTCCTTTCGGGTGACGGCGCCCTGAGGCCGGTTCAGCTCCGCCCGGACGGCCTCCTCCAGCAAAGGGGAGCCGAACGCCACCGGCCGGTTCTCCGCAGCCCGGAAAATCACCAGGCCGCACGCCGCTGCCAGGCAGAGAAACAGCGCCAGAAGCTTCCAGCGTTTTCGCCTTTCACCGTGCCGGTGCAGGGCGTCCGCCATGGCGGACGCCGACGGGAATCTGTCCGCCGGGTCGAAGGCCGCCGCTTTCCGCAGGAACCGCTTTACCCAGTCGGGACAGTCCGCCTCTTCCAGGGCCTCGGGGGCGTAGGAGCCCGTGAGCATCCACCGCAGGGTCACTCCCAGGGCGTAGAGGTCCGTGCGCGGGTCGGACTGGGCGAAGCCGTACTGTTCCGGCGCGGCGGTGGTCCGGGTGCCCATATGGACCGTGTCGGTGTCCTGTTCCGGCTTGTAGCGGCGGGCGATGCCGAAATCAATCAGCCGGGGCTCCCCATCCGGAGAGAGGATGATGTTCTCCGGCTTGATGTCCCGGTGGATAATGGGCGGCTCCAGACTGTGGAGCCTGGCCAGCAGGCGGCACAGCGCCTCCCCCAGTTCCCGCCAGCGGTCCAGGTCTTCTCCCGGGTCCCACGCCTCGTTCAGCGGCTGGCCGGGGAGATAGGAGCGGATCATATATTTGACCCCGCCCTCCTGGAAGCACGCCGCCGGTTCCGGCCCGAGCCCGTCCGGCAGACGCGAGAGCAGCCGGAACGCCTCGAACAGGTCCTGGCCGCCTCCCGCGTCTATCTTCAAGACAAAGGGCGCTCCGTCCTCCCGGCGGCGCAGCAGGTAAACGGCGCCGTCCTCCCGGTGTCCCAGGGCGGACTCCAGCCGGTAATGCTCAGTGATCGACTCCGGCAGGACCAGCCCGTCCGGAGCGGGCCGGAATCCGGCCAGGAACTCAGACACCTGCGGCAAGGGGCTCCACCTCCAATCCGCAGAGCAATTCCTCCGTCTCCGCGTGGGACAAGCGGTGGCTCAGGCAGTACAGGATGGCGGCGTCCCGGCGGTTGCGGGCATAGAGTACCGGTCTGCCTGCCAGCTTCAGCAGGCGCTGGGTCTCCCGCTCCGTCAGCCCCAACTGGATCGCCAGGGTCAGCAGGATATTCCGGGTGGGCCGCCGGGTGCCGTTGAACAGCTGGTAGCCGTAGCTGCGGTCCAGGTTGCAGCGCTGGATGGCCTGGATGACCGTCATGTCGTGGGCCTCCAGGATGGTATGTAAGTAGTCCGACAGCTCCGGCGGGGAAAAGTCGCCGCCGTCCAGGAGGGACGGGTCCTTGCCGGAACGGATCTTCTGCTCCAGCTCATGGGTGGTTTTCATCGGCATCTCCCCCTTTACGGACTGACGGCATAGCCGCCGCGGACGAGGAGCACCGCTCCTCCGGAGGTGGAGACGCTGCCGCTCTCCGGCATCAGGTAGAGATGGTTGGCCTCCAGCGCGCCTCCGCCGCCCAGGCTGCCGCCGGCGGTAGCGTCCGTCAGCCCCGCGGAGGCCGTCCCGCCGCAGCTGGCGGAGCCGGAGCGCAGCAGCACCTCGCACCCCGCCTCTCCGTAGAGGATTTGTCCCGCGGCCAGGGTCACAGCAGTGTAAGTGGAAGCCGCGCCGGAGACGGCGGAGCCGCTTCCCCCCAGTTCCCGCAGGAGCTGGGCGTTCCGCTGGGCGATGGCGGCGTCCACCTTGTCCATGATCTGGCCGGTAAAGGTGTCGGTGAGGTAGCTGAGGGTGACCAGCGGGTCGCTCTGGGAGCCGGCCCCGCCGGCGGCCAGGGCCCCGAAGGCGGTCAATCCCACTGCGGCCGCCACGATGCACAAAACGGTGCGGATTCTTTTCCTTTTTTTCATAAGCTTTCCTCTATCCTATGTAAATTGGTCCAAACAGGCCCGCAGGAGGATGCCCCTGACCGCGGGCCTGTATTTTTTCCGTCTGAGTCCCCGTGATTATACGAGTCTCTCGCTGTGCAGACCGAAGCTGACCGCGATGGCCGCGTCCACTCTGTCCATCAGTTCCTTGTCCACGCGCCCCATTTTTTCCCGCAGACGGCGCTTATCCAGCGTGCGGATCTGTTCCAATAATACCACAGAATCACGGGTAAGTCCATAGTTTTGCGCTGCCAATTCTATGTGGGTAGGCAGCTTCGCCTTTCCCGTCTGGCTGGTAATGGCCGCCACGATGACCGTGGGGCTGTATCGGTTCCCTGTATCGTTCTGAGGACACGACCGGGACCGGTCGTTGGCTGAAAGCCAATGACGGTCCCTTGCCTTTTAGGCTTGCTGTGCACGCGCAGCCGGACACGACCGGGACCGGTCGTTGGCTGAAAGCCAATGGCGCTCCCCGTCCTCAGACTCGCTGTGCATCCGTCAGCCGTCCTTGACCCAGACCACTATCATTCTCCCACGCAGCCGCGGGTTTTATACGGCGTCCCGCCGCAAATTCAGCGGACAACGCGCCGCAGGACACACCGGGATTCCTGCCCCGCAGTATCCTATGCCCGCGGGGCGGGCAATGTTACATTTCCGTTAATACCCTGGAGAGGATGTGGACAAGGGTGTGCAAATATGGTATACTTACCCTCGTTGACCATCAACCCCTAGCGGAAAAAGGAGATTTCATGAAACGAGCAGCATCCCTGATTCTTGCCCTCGTCCTGGCGCTGGCCCTGCTTCCCGCCCAGGCCCGGGCCGCTTCCCCGGCGTACGGAAGCGACGTATGGCTGCGGGACACCACGCTCCAGGACGGCGTGACCTACAGCGAAAACATCTTCTGGAGCAGCGGCTACGAAAAGCCCCGCCACGAATACTATTTTACTTATACCCCCGGCGTGGGCAGCAATCTGCCCACTGCCGTCCAGCCGCAGTTTCCCATTGACAGCCAGCCCTTTGACCCCACCGGCGGCATCTCCGACGATCTCTCCTGGCTGTTCCCTGACGGGATACCGGGCATTGAGGACAGCAAGCCGGAGAACCCGCCGGAAAACGGCTTTGACGCCTCCGGCCTGCCCTCCGAGAACTTCGGCGTCTATACCGGCGTCCGCCCTGTGGCCTCCTACGGAGACTCGGTGTGCAGCCGGACCACCGTCTCCGACGCGGCCCGGAAGTACGAGAGCATGGGCTACCGGGTGGTGGGCGGCATCAACGGCGACTTTTATGATACGTCTACCGGCTACCCCTTGGGCATCCTCGTCTCCGACGGGGAGATCCTCTCCGGGTCCTCGGAGTACTACGCCGTGGGCTTTTATCCCGACGGCAGCGCGGTGATGGGGTCTCCCCAGCTGTCCATTGTGGCCACCTCCTACTCCGGCAGTCTGAAGCTGGCCTCCCTGAACAAGCCCCGTGTGGAGAACGCCGGGGTCACCATGCTGACCTACGACTACCGGGACGACCACACCACCGGCTCCTCCGTGGCCTCCGACGGCGTGAACGTACTGGCCACCATTGTGGGCGGCCGGGCCTCCATTGGCGGAAGCCTGCTGCTGCGGGTGGACGAGATCGCCGAGGACGCCCAGACCCGCACCCTGGCGGAGAATCAGGTGCTGCTCACCGGTTCCGCCGGGGGCTATGTGGAGGGGCTGGCGTTTCTCCGGGCCCTGACGCCGGGCGAGACCGTCACCGTATCCTTCACCACGCCGGACCCCAAGTGGAACGGCGTCACTGAGGCCATCGGCGCATACTATTCCCTGGTGGAGAACGGCGTGGCCAAGGACGACTTCGAGGTCTCCGCCGCTCCCCGCACCGCCATAGGCGTAAAGGCCAACGGCGAGGTCGTGTTCTACGCCCTGGACGGGCGGCAGAATGCCGTCAGCATGGGCGCGTCCCTGGGCGTTCTGGCCCAGCGCATGGCGGAGCTGGGCTGCGTCACGGCCCTGTGCCTGGACGGCGGCGGCTCCACCACCGCCGTAGCCGCCACGCCGGACGCCTCCACCGCCCAGCTGCTCAATTCCCCCAGCGACAAGAGCCAGCGGAAGGTCACCAACCACCTCCTGCTGCTGGCTCCCGGCAGCGCCACCGGCATTCCGGGCGGCGTACATCTGTCCGTGGACACCCCCGCGGTGCTCACGGGCCGCTCCCTCAAGCTGTCCGCCAACGTGACGGACACCCATTATTATCCCATGAACCTCCCGGTGGACTTCTACACCACCGCCGGGGAGGTCTGGGACGGCCTCTTTATCGCCCCGGACTTCGCGGTCACGGCGACGATCACCGCCGCCTATGACCAGTGGACCGCCCAGCGGAACGTACTGGTAGTGGACGCCCCCAGCTCCATGTCCATTTTGTTCTCAGGAAGCACTGCCGTCAATATCATGGCGGGCGGAACGGCTCAGCTGTCCGTCTCCGCCGTCTACAACCACCGGCCTCTGGATATCTCTGCGGAGGACGTGAGCTGGTCTGTGGACCCCCAGCTGGGAACCATTGACGAGCACGGTCTCTTTACCTCCTCCGGACAGGCCGGCTCCGGCACGATCACCGCCGTCCGCGGCAGCGTCCGTGCCACCATTCCTGTGACAGTGGAAGCCAACCATCCCTTCATGGACCTGTCGGGCCACTGGGCGGAGGCCTATATGGGCCAGCTCTACCAGCAGAAGATCCTCAGCGGTGAACTGGCGGAGGACGGCCAGCTGTACGCTTACCCTGAGCGGGGCCTCACCCGGGCGGAGTTCTCGGTGCTCCTGGCCAAATATCTGAAGCTGGATACGGCGGCCTACGAGGGGCAGACGACCGTCTTCACCGATCTTGGAGGCGTGGAGTCCTGGGCGGGAGCCGCTATCCGCGCCATGTATGACAAGGGCATCGTCCACGGTGTGGACGACACCCACTTCGCCCCCCAGGCTCCCCTGGAGCGGGCCCAGGCGGCCGCCATGCTGGGCCGCGCCCTGGGTCTGACGGAGACGCCGTCGGATACCGCGCCCCAGCTGCCGGAGGAAACCGGCGATACGCCCGGCGAACCTGAGGAGACCGGTCCCTTCGATCCCACCGCCATTCCCCCCGGCTCTGCTGAGGACGGGTCCGGCGGCAGTCCCTCCGAAACTCCCGAGCCTCCCGAGCCCGTCCTGCCGGACGATACGCTGTCCGCCGTCCAGCCTCTGGATCTCTCCAGCTATCCGGACGCAGATAAGATTCCGGAATATGCCCTGACCTATTTCCGTATTCTGGTGGAAAAAGGCGCGCTTACCGGTCGGGACGGTATGCTGCTGCCCGCCTCCCCCATCACCCGCGCCGAGATATGCAAGGCGCTGGTCATTATGCAGAACCATTGATCCTCTGAACAGCCGCGCCCCCGGAGACCGATGTCTCCGGGGGCGCTTCATTATACTCCGCTCAAATCAAACACGGGGGTGTATTCTTTCCTGGCCGAGGAGGAGTCCTGGCAGTAGCCGTCCAGGATGCCCACGTTCCGCATATAGGCCAGCGCGGCGCGGTACTCCCCGCCGGTGACCCGGCGGGCCATCAGGCCCTCCGCCCCCGGCTGGGGCGTGTACTGGGACATGAGGGAGAACAGCACCTGCCCGGGCCGGAAGGTCTCCGCCACCCAGTCCATCACCGCCTTGGCGTTGTCCAGCGCTCCCGGCAGCAGGAGGTGGCGGATGACCACTCCCCTTTTCAGGAGGCCGTCCTCCATTACCCAGTCCCCCGCCTGCCGGTGCATCTCCCGGATAGCGGCGGCCGCCGTCTCAAAATAGTCCGCCGCGCCGCTGTACGCTTTCGCCAGAGCGTTGTCCGCGTATTTCATATCCGGCAGCCAGATCCGGACCTTCCCCTCCAGCTTCCGCAGGGTCTCCACCCGCTCATAGCCCCCGGTGTTCCACACCACCGGCACCGGCAGCGGCTTCTCCAGGGCCTCCAGTATGGCGGGGACATAGGGCGTGGGGCTCACCAGATTGATATTATGCGCTCCCTGGCCGATCAGTTCCTCAAAGATCTCCCGCAGCCGTGCGGCGGAGACCGGCTTTCCGAACCGCTCCCGGCTGATTTTCCCGTTCTGGCAGAACACGCACCCCAGCACGCATCCGGAGAAAAACACCGCACCGCTGCCCCGGGTCCCGCTGACGCAGGGTTCTTCCCACTGGTGGAGCATGGCCCGGGCCACCACCGGCAGCTCCGGCATCCCGCAGAAACCGTTTCCGGCGTTTTCCGTCCGCAGGGCCCCGCAGCGGCGGGGACAGAGGGTGCAGATCACCGGCCTCCCTCCTCTCCCAGCGCCCGCAGGGCTTCTTCCAGGAATTTTCCGAAGGCCGAGGGCACCGCCAGCGCCTCCAGCCCGGCCCTGTCCACCCAGGTGAAGTCCGGCCCCTCCCCTTCCGCCTCCAGCAGGTACCCGGCCATGTGCCACTCCACATGGGTAAAAATGTGCTTCGCCGCCAGCCTTTTCCGCCACGTCCGGGCCGTCAGCCCCCAGTCCGCCATGGGCTGCCCCGCCTCTTCATCCTCCAGGATTCCCGATACATGGGGAAACTCCCACAGCCCTGCCAGAAGGCCCGCGTCCTCTCTGCGCCGCAGGGCGATCCTGCCCCGTCGGACCAGGAGGTAGACCGTCAGCTCCTCCACCCGCCGGGCCGCCTTTTTCCGGCGCACGGGGAGCTGGCTCTGAATGCCCAGCCGGTTTGCCTCGCACAGTTCTGCCAGAGGGCAGCGCCCGCACTCCGGCGCACCGTTGGGGAGGCACACCATGGCCCCCAGGTCCATCAGCGCCTGATTGAACGTCCCCGGCCGGTCCGCCGGCATGGCGGCCTCCATCATAGCGCGGAAGGAGGCGCGGACCCGGGGGTCCATAATATCCTCCCGAATGTCCGCCACCCGGGCGGCTACCCGCAGCACGTTGCCGTCCACCGCGGGCACCGCCTGCCCAAAGGCAATGGACGCCACCGCCCCGGCGGTGTAGTCCCCCACCCCCGGCAGGGACAGCAGGTCCCGGTATGTCTCCGGAAATCTCCCGCCGAATTTCTCCATGATCATTCTGGCGGCTCTCTGGAGGTTTCGGGCCCGGCTGTAGTACCCCAGGCCCTGCCACAGCTTCATGAGCCGCTCCTCATCCGCCGCCGCCAGGGCCTCCACCGTGGGCAGCTCCTCCATCCACGCCCGGTAGTAGGGCATCACCGCCGCCACCCGGGTCTGCTGGAGCATGATCTCCGACACCCATACCCTGTAGGGGTCCGGGCGGTCCCCCCGCCAGGGCAGATCGCGCTTGTTTTCATCGTACCAGGCCAGCAGAGGGGCGGCTATGGCGCGCAGTCTCTCTTCTCTTTTCATAGCCCCTCCTCATCCGAATCTTGTGGCGAAGCCGCACCGTCGGCAGAGCTCCTCCGACGGCCTGCCCTCCGAGAATCCCTGGACCAGCGCCCGGGCCCGGGGGCCGTCCAGAATCTCCTCCAGGCTCTGCTCCAGCAGATTCCCCAGGGGGACGTCCCCCTCGTGGTCCAGGCAGCAGGGCACCGCCGTCCCGTCGCACAAAACGGCTACCTGCTCCCGGAGGCCCAGACAGAATCGGGTCCCCGTCTCCGGCGCGGCCATATCCGGCCAGTCGAACCGCTCCGCCTGCTCCAGATAGAGCCTCTCCCCCAGGCTCCAGCTCCCCTGCCGGGGCTGGGGCAGCGACAGGGGCCAGCAGCCCAGGCGCTCCGCCAGGAAGGTCAGTATCTCCCCGTTGCGCGCCTCGGCTCCCCCCAGGTTCCACAGCCGCAGGGCGCAGATAATTCCCGCCTCCGACGCCCGCCGGGAAAAATCCCACACGGAGGCCAGATACGCCTCCATATCCTCCATGCCGTTTCCCTCCGCGCTGTGGAGGGAGACGCTGACCTTGTGGACTCCCCGCGCCGCCAGGACAGCCTCGCCGCGCTCCTTCAGCAGCGTCCCGTTGGTGGTCAGGCACACCCGGAAACCCAGGTCCGCCGCGATGGTCAATATCGCCCCCAGCTCCGGGTGCAGCAGGGGCTCCCCCATAACATGGAGGTACAGATATTTTACATGACGCCGCAGCTTCTCCGCCAGCAGGCGGAACCGCTCCGGCGTCATAAACAGCTTCTCCCGCCCGGTACCCGGGCAAAAAGAGCACTGAAGATTGCACACATTGGTGATTTCTACATAGGCCCGTTTCAGCATGGCCCGCCGTCCAGATACGCCGGTAAAAACCGGGCCATACCCCGGGCGACGCAGGCGATGTTCTCCTCCCGGAGGACCGTGTCCTTCTTCGTCCGCAGATGGGGAATGTAGTATCCAAGTCCCGCCAGATACCGGCAGGCGCAGACGGTCACATGGAATTTGAATTTCCTGTTGTCCGAGGGGTAGTACTGCAGTCCCTTGGCCAGCACATGGGGGCGCAGCTCCTCCCCCTCTGGGAAGGACTCCTCCAGCGCCTCCAGCAGCGCCTTGTCCCACCGGCTGTACTTGGAGGGGATCAGCAGCAGCTCCTCCCCGTCTCCCACGCAGTCCAGATTGACGAACAGGCACTGGGACGCCTTCTCCACGTGCCGCTTCCTGAAGGCCGAGGCCCCCAGGAGGCTCCGCTCATTGTTGTCCAGAAACACCAGGCAAACCCGCTTGTCAAATCCGGCGGTCCGGGCAATCGCCAGCAGCGCCAGAACGCCGGAGGAGTTGCCGTTGGCGTTGTTCCGGTTGGCCGGACCGTAGGCCGCCAGCCACAGCCCCGCCACCGCCAGCACCAGAAACAGCGGCAGCATCAGCCCCGGCTGGTTCAGCGGAAAGCTGACCGTCAGGGCCAGCAGGAATGCCGCCGCAAAGAGGACCAGCGCCGCCAGCAGGTGGTAACAGATGTGCGCCAGCACGTTGGAGGGCGACACGAAGTTCGGTATCAGCATCCGGGAGCCGGTGTCGTAGTGGGCGCAGAGGAAAACTGTGGCCCGCTCCGGGTCCCCCGCCACCACGTTGACGCTGCCGTTCCACTTGCCGTAGGTCTCCTCCCCGGCCTTCCACCCCGCCCGTTTCAGCTCCCGGAGCAGCCACTGGCGGAATTCCCTCTTCTGGGCCTCGGTCTTCCGCACCGGATGGACCGTCAGGAGATATTTTTTTAAGCTGTCGATGCCTTCCATTTTGATCCTTTCTCCTCAAAGCCCTTTTTTGTACTCCGCCGCCGCGTCCAGCAGCTCCTCGGCCCCCGCCAGCAAGGCGGAGGTCAGACGCTGTCCGCCGGTGAGGCGGGCCAGTTCTTCCTTCCGCTGCTCCCGGTCCAGCCGGAGCACCTGTGTATAGGTGCGGCCCTCCCGCTCCCCTTTTTCCACGGAAAAGTGGGTATCCGCCATGGCCGCCAGCTGGGGCAGATGGGTGACGCACAGCACCTGCTTGCGGCGGCTGACCTGGGCCAGCTTCTCCGCCACCTTCTGGGCCGCCCGGCCGCTGACGCCGGTATCCACCTCGTCAAACACCAGGGTGCCGATGAGCTCGTTCTCCGCCAGCACGTTTTTCAGCGCCAGCATGATCCGGGCCAGCTCGCCGCCGGAGGCCACCTTGTTGATGGGCCGCAGCTCCTCTCCCACGTTAGCGGACATGAGGAAGCGCATCACGTCGATGCCCTGCCCGTCGGGCTCCTTCTCCTCAAAGCAGATGGCAAAGCGCACCTTGGGCATGTCCAGCTGCCGCAGCTCCTCCTGGATGCGCTCCTCCAGACGTTTGGCCGCCGCCTTCCGGGCCTCGGACAGCACCCGGGCGGCCTTCATCACCTTGCTCCGCTCCTTCTCCAGCTGCTTCTCCAGCCGAGCGGAGGTGTCAGCGGCAAAGGCGATCTGGTCCAGCTCCTCCCGGCACCGGTCCAGGTAGGCCAGCATGTCCTCCACCGTGGGGCCGTACTTCTTTTTCAGGCGGTAGAGCAGATCTGCCCTGCCCTCCAGCTCGTCCAGCTCCCGGGGGCTGAAATCGAAGGAATCCTGGAGATCCCGGAGGGTCTCCGCCACGTCGTAGGCCTCCGAGTAGAGGCTCTCCAGCCGCTCGTGGATCTGATCGAACCGGTCGTCCAGGTTCTTCACGCCGGAGACCGCCCCGGCGGCCTCCCGCAGCTCCGACACCGCGCCGCCGCCCTCGTCGCCGCCGGTGAGGCTCCACACGGCCCCCTGGACGGCGGACATGAACTTCTCGCTGTTGCGCAGCAGGTTCCGCCGCTGGAGCAGAGCCTCCTCCTCCCCCGGCTTCAGCTGGGCCTTCTCCAGCTCCTGGATCTGGAAGGTGAGGCTGTCCATCCGCCGCTCCTTTTCCGCCTCGTCCATTTGCAGGGCCTTTAATTTCTTCCGGGTAGCCTCCATGGCCTCGTAGCAGGCGGCATACGCCTCCAGCTCCGCCTCCACCCGGCCGAAGCTGTCCAGATAGGCGCCGTGCTGCTCCTCATCCAGCAGCTGCTGCCCGTCGTGCTGGCCGTGGATGTTCAGCAGCGCGCCGCCGATCCGCCGCAGCTGGGCCACGGTCACCGGCCTGCCGCTGACGCGGCAGGCGTTCTTGCCGTCGGCATAGATCTCCCGCTGGAGCAGCAGCTCCCCGTCCTCCGCCTCCAGACCGCACTCCTCCAGGGTCGGCAGGGGCGGCACGCCGGAGAACATGGCGCTGACGAATGCCTTCGCCGCGCCAGTGCGGATCAGATCCCGGCTGGTGCGCTGGCCCAGAACGGCGCCCATGGCGTCGATAACGATGCTCTTTCCGGCGCCGGTCTCGCCGGTCAGGGCGTTGAACCCCTCGTCAAAGGTGATATCCGCTTCCTCAATCACCGCGATATTCTCAATATGCAGCAGCTGCAACATCGTGTGTTCTCCTCTTTCCCGCGCCCCATATCATTTCAGCATCTCATGGATATCCTCGCAGAACCCCCTGGCCGCCTCCATGTCCTTCATCACCAGCAGGGCCGTGTCGTCCCCCGCCAGCGTTCCCACCATGTCGGGAACGTTCATGCTGTCCAGGGCGGCCGCCGCCGCGTTGGCCAATCCCGCCATGGTCTTAATGACCACAATGTTCTGGGCGAAATCCACGCTGACGATGCTCTCCCGGAAAATGGTGCGCAGCTTGTCCGCCACGTTCAGCCGGTTGCGCTGGCTGGAGACGGTGTAGCGGTACCGCCCCTGCCCCACCGGCTCCTTGATGAGATGGAGCTGCTTGATGTCCCGGGAAATGGTGGCCTGGGTGCAGGTGACTCCCTGCTCCTGGAGCTTCTGCTGCAGCTGCTCCTGGGTGTCGATGGGCTCCCGCTCCACGATCTCCAGAATGCGGCGCTGACGGTCATTTTTCATAGCCGATGCCTCCTGTCATTTTTGTCCGCAGAATGTCGTAAATGCTTTTATCAGTAAGCCGGAGCAGCTCCGTCTCGTACCGGGACCGGCCGATGTGCACCTGATCGCCCTGTCGCAGGGCGAAGGCCTTGCCGCCGTCCACCGAGAGATAGACCTGCTTCCGGTTCAGCTCCGCCGGGGCCACGGTCACCGTCCCGGCGGCGGAGAGTACAAAGGATTTGGTGAAGACCGAGTGGGCGCAGATGGGGCTGATGACGAAATTCCGCGCCGTAGGCTCCACGATGGGCCCCCCCGCCGAGAGGGAGTATCCCGTGGACCCGGTGGGGGTGGCTACCACCACGCCGTCCCCGGAGAAGATACCCAGTCGGTCCTCCCCCGCCGACACCTGGAGGCGGACCACCCGGGCCATGGCCCCCTTGGTGACCACCGCGTCGTTGAGGGCGCTGCCGGTGTAGACCGTCCGGCCCTCCCGCCAGACGGACACGTCCAGCATCATCCGCTTCTCCCGGCGGAACTGGCCCGTGGCCAGATTTTTCAGCAGCTCCAGCTCCCCTGACTCCAGGTCCGACATGAACCCCAGGCTCCCCAGGTTCACCCCCAGCACCGGCACTCCCCGCATGGAGGCCGCCCGGGCCAGATGCAGGATGGTCCCGTCCCCGCCGAAGGCGACCACCAGGTCGCTGTTTCGCAGCTCCTGCTGGAGGGGCCGCAGGGGCACGCCGAATTGTCCGTCCCCGCCCTCCGGCCGGAAGGGCAGGCAGTAGACCGTAGTCAAACCCACGCTTTTCAGGATCGACTCCGCCGCCTTCGCCGCCGTCAGGCCCTTGTCCCGGTAGGGGTTGGGGCATAATATCACGCGTTTCATCACATATACCTCCGACAAGGCTTGTGGTTGGTATTATCGCAAAGAATCACTAACTTCAATATAAATCAAAGGCTCCGCAGAACGCACATTAAAAGTTTCGCCCGCCTTTTCAAAGGCGGCGGAGTCCAGAGGCAGAGCCTCTGGTCGCGCCCGCAGGCGCGAAATTCCCCAAAAGCCGCGCCCGAAAAAAATCTTCTCCGCAGAACAATCCCAAACCGCGCGGCTTTAGCGCGCATTTTCCGTGAATTGATTTGACCGCATAAAGTAGTCAAATCAATTCACGGAAAACAGCGCCGGGAGTTCCCGTCAACCCTTGCTCCGCATTTTCAGTTTCGCTCCAGCTCCCCGTGGGACGCCTCCACCAGCGCGGCTAGGTCGAAGGACTTTTCCTCCCCCGCGCCCTTCCGCAGCCAGCCCAGGTACTCGATATTCCCCTCCGGCCCCCGGACGGGGGAGTAACTCAGATCCAAAACCGTAAACCCGCTCTCCTGCGCATGGTCCAGGAAATGCTCCAGCACCTCCCGGTGGACAGCGGGGTCACGGACCACGCCCTTTTTGCCCACCTTCTCCTTTCCCGCCTCAAACTGGGGCTTCACCAGACAGACCACCTCGCCCCCGTCCTTCAATACGGCGGCGATGGCGGGGAGGATCAATTTCAGGGAAATAAAGCTCACATCCACGCTGGAAAAATCCGGCTCCTCCGGGATGACCGCATGGTCCAGATATCGGGCATTGGTCCGCTCCAGGCACACCACCCGCTCATCACTCCGCAGGCTCCACGCCAGCTGGCCGTAGCCCACGTCCACCGCGTAGACCTTCGCCGCGCCGTTCTGGAGCATACAGTCCGTAAAGCCTCCAGTGGACGCGCCCACGTCCATGCAGATCTTGCCCGCCAATTCGATGGGCCACACCGCCATGGCCTTTTCCAGCTTCAAGCCGCCCCGGCTGACATACCGAAGCGTGTTCCCCCGAATTTCTACAGCGGCGTCCTCCGCCACAGCGGTGCCGGGCTTGTCCACCCGCTGGCCGTTGACGTAGACCAGCCCGCTCATGATGGTAGCCTGGGCCTTCTGGCGGCTCTCCTGGAGGCCCTTCTCCGTCAGGAGGACGTCCAGCCTGATTTTCTTACTCATCTCTCTCCCCCGCTGCGGCGGCGACAGCCGCCAGCTCCTCGTCCATCGCCTGGTAAAAAGCCGCGATATGCCGTCCGTCCACCAGCGCGTGGTTGCACAGCAGGGACACCGGCAGCAGGACTCTCTCCCCTTGGGAGAAGTACTTCCCAAAGGTGATGCGTGGGTTGCTGTCCGCCGGACTGGGAACAGGCTGGACCAGCGCCGTATAGCTCAGCCAGGGCAGGGATGACACAAAGAATTTTTCCAGCGCCTCCTCCGGGTCCTCCGCAATGCTGGCCTGCCGCTTCGCCGCCTCCTGGGCCTTCCTGCCCGCGTCAAGATAGGCGTAAAAATCAGGCTCGTTCTCCAGCGTGCAGTAGCAGAAGGTCCCATCCTCCAGCGCCACGGTATGGGAAACCCGGCACCGGTCATATTCGACGATCCGCCCCTCCCTGATCCGCTGCCGCAGCTCCGGGACGCTGTTAGCGGCCCGGGCGGCGCAGTAACAGACCGTCAGGAAGAACGGCAGCTTCTCGCGTTTGATTTTTTGCAGGACCTCCGTAATGTCCACATTGGCGGTAGTCCCCACATAGGGATACGCCAGACTGCTGAAATATTCAAAATGCTCCCTGCGCGGAAACCGCTCCATGTCAAGCCATTGATAAGCCATCTGATGTCCTCCTCAAGCGATTCTCGCCGCCAGCTCCAGCGCCAGCAGCGCGGCCTTATCTTTCCCGGTGATGTTGGCGTCTCCGCTGAGACTCCTTCTGTCCCAGCTCTCTCCGTCCAAGTTATCCGCCGCGTGGAAGAAGTGGAACACCTCTTTCCCCCGGAACTGCGCCAGCGCGGCCACCGCCGAGCACTCCATATCCACGCACACGCACCCTTGCGCTTTCCGTCTCGCCGCTTTCTCCGCCGTCTCGCGATACATAGCGTCCGTAGTCCAGACCTTACCCAGCGTATAGGAGCATTTGTGCTGTCCTAAAATCTCTATAAATTCCTCCCGATATTTCGGGTTTACTTCAATCTCAGCCGAAGGCGGCGCATAATGAAAGCTGGTTCCCTCATCCCGCAGGGCAGAAGTCGGGATAATAATACCGCAGTCTCCAATAGACCGGTCCAGCACCCCACAAGTCCCGAACAGCACCAACTTCTCCACCCCGAATGCAAACAAATCCTCCAACATCCCCACACAGGCCGACGCACCTACATCAGCCTCGTACAGGGCGATTTCTGTTCCCTTATACTCCGCGCGATAGACCGGGATCGTCAGGTTTGCTGTCTTAGTCAGCGCAATCTCCACACCGCCCAACCGCTCCACTATCCGATAAAAGGTCCCCCGCTCGAAGCAGGACACCGCCACCTTGGGACACCCCTCAATCGGTTGATGTATGTCGGTGGGGTTGATGACCGCCACCGGGTTCGGGTCAAATTCTTGCAGTAACATTTCTCTCTCCTTGTCTCTCACTGGGAAGCCAACTGCTCCCACAATTCCCGGTATACTCGACCGCACAGCTCCAAAACGGCTTCCCGGTTTTCCTTCAGATACGCATACAAACGCCTACAGGCCGCACTGGCCTTGTCCCATTCCTCCTGGGTGATGGTCCCCTCCGCCAGAGCCTCATCCAGCTCGTCCTGATCCATCACAAACAGCTCGCCACGGCCGTTCACCACGATGTCCAGATACATATCTACAAACGTAGGATTTTCCGGATCGTCGAACCGGTTGCCTGCGGTAATGTCAAAATAGATCTGGATCAGCCGCCCTCGGGCGTCATACATGGCGGTCAGCCAGAAGGGCAGCCCTTCCAGCGCGATCTGCACCCAGGCGTAATCCTTCTCCGCAATCAGCACATCCTCGCCCCCGTCGCGGACGGTCAGCGGTCCGGTCACCTCCCGGATGACCAGCAGGCTCTCCTTTCCTCTGAGCCCGTGCATCCGGCAGTCCCGGCTGACGTACTCCCTCCGGAGGATACGGCGCCATTCGCTGCGGCGCATGTCTTTTTTTACCATTTCATCAGTCTCCGTTCCGGCTCCCGAAGCAATAAGGACGCACATCGCGGCTGGTCATTCCGTTTCCCTCCGCTGTTATCGCAGTTTCTTTGACAAATAGAGCACCAGATCGTCGTCATTCCGGCAGTCTCCATAAGGCGGACATACCTCGTCCCGGTACCATACGCCGCTGCCGTCCGGCACGTAGCCCCGCAGCACATACATCCGCTGGGCGCTGCCGTATCCGCTGTGCAGCCCAACGCCCAGACCAACCACCGGCGATGTCTCCCCCGCCAGCTTCTCCGCCGCGTCCATCAGCTTCCCGCCGATTCCATGCCTGCGGAATTTCTCCAGCACCCCGAAGTCCACCAGTTCCGGCATTTCTTTCCCCGCGAAGGGACCGTGCTCCACCCGGCGGTAGACGCTGAGATACCCAGCGGTCTGCCCGCAGTACTCCGCCGCAAGGGCGACGCACCGCCCTGCCGCCTGGTCCCGCAGGCGCATCCGGTGTTTCTCCGCCGTATCCCCCCAGCCCTGGGCAGTCTCCCCGGCGGCAAGGGCCTCCGCGTCCGCGTCCGTCATGTTCCGGATCACGACCGCGCCGTCTTCATAGAAAATCATAACATCTCCAGTACCGCCGCCGCCACGCCCTCGGCGTCCAGACCCAGCAGCTTCCGCAGCTGCGGCACCGTCCCTTGGGGGGCAAAGCCATTCTTCAAATTTTTCAGAATCAACGTCCCGGGCACGACTCCCGCCTGAACCAGCGCCGAAGCCAGCTGCTGTCCGACGGACCCGTTCTCGTTGCAGTCCTCCAGCACCAGCAGCCGCCCGGTACGCCGGACCGATTCCGCTGCCGGCCCCGCCTCCAGAGGCGCGATCCGGTGGATCTTGACCACCTCGGCGCTGACGCCCTTTTCCTCCAGCAGCTCCGCCGCCGCAAGGGCCTCGTCCGTCAGCGTCCCATAGGCGGCCAGCGTCACATCCGTCCCCGGCCGCAGGAGAGACGCGCCCTCCCCATTCCACGCCGGGTACTGCCGCCCCTCGCCGCCTCTGGGATACCGGACGGCCACAGGACCTTCCATGTCAATGGCTGCACGCAGCATAGCCTTCAGCTCCTCAAAACAGGCCGGACACAGCACCGTCATACCGGGGATCTGAGTGAGGTACCCCACGTCCTGACAGCCGTGATGGGTAGGTCCGTCGGAGCCCACCAGCCCTGCCCGGTCCACCGCCAGCACCACGTGAAGCCCCTGCAACGCCACATCGTGGAGCAGCATGTCGAAGCCCCGCTGCAAAAAGCTGGAATATACGGCAAACACCGGGACCATTCCCTGCTTCGCCAGTCCCGCCGACATGGCCACGGCGTGGCCCTCGGCAATGCCCACGTCAAAAAAGCGTTTGGGCCAGGCGGAGGCAAACTCCTGCAAACCTGTTCCCTCCGCCATGGCGGCGGTAACGGCGCAGATGCGCCGGTTCCTCCCCGCCAGCTCCACCAGCTCATGGCCCAGAATATAGGAGAAGTCGATGCTTCGGCCCAGGTCCGGCCCCACGGCCGGGTCAAAAGGGGCGACCCCATGGCTCCGTTCCGGCTGGGTCTCGGCGGGCTTGTAGCCCTTTCCCTTCACTGTGCGCACATGGAGCAGCACCGGGCAGTCCATCTCCCTGGCCCAGGCCAGGGTGGTACACAGCTGCTCAACGTTGTGCCCATCCACCGGCCCCAGGTAGGTGAACCCCATGTCCTCAAA
The DNA here is from genome assembly GCA_021768185.1 of Oscillospiraceae bacterium. Lineage (GTDB taxonomy): Bacteria > Bacillota > Clostridia > Oscillospirales > Oscillospiraceae > Pelethomonas. The sequence goes on along the minus strand of JAETNP010000029.1, from coordinate 18,378 downwards.
CATGGAGCAGGGGTAGATAGCCTTCTTGATGCCGCTCTTAATCCGGTGGTTCACCCGGTAGATCCGCTGCCCGCCGGGGACATGCTCCAGCACCGCCCGGTAGCTCTTTTTGAACCGATAGTACCCGGGCCGCAGCCGCAGGCGGCTCAGATGGGTCGCCACGCCGCCCACATTGGGGTCGATGGACATGCCGTTGTCGTTGAGGATCACCACCATGGGCTCCCCGGAGGCCCCGGCGTCGTTGAGCCCCTCGTAGGCCAGCCCGCCGGTGAGGGCCCCGTCTCCGATGAGGGCCGCCACGCCGTAGTCCTCCCCCATCAATGTCCTGGCCCGGGCTATGCCAAGGGCCACGGACACGGAGTTGGACGCGTGTCCGGCCACAAAGGCGTCATGGACGCTCTCCTCCGGCTTTGGGAAGCCGGACAGGCCTCCCAGCTGCCGGAGGCTGCCGAACATCCCCCGCCGTCCGGTGAGCAGCTTGTGGACATAGCACTGGTGGCCCACATCGAACACCAGCCGGTCCTTCTCCGTGTCATAGACCCGGTGGAGGGCCACCGTCAGCTCCACGGCCCCCAGGTTGGAGGCCAGATGCCCTCCGGTGCGGGCCACACTCTCCACCAGGAACCGGCGCAGCTCCTCACACAAGATTTTCAGTTCCGCCCCGTTCAGCGCCTTCACGTCCGCCGGGGTGGAAATACGCTCCAGAATCAAAATCGTTTCACCTCTTCTTGCGGCTGAACAGATGTAAGAACCGTCCCACCAGCTGGAGCACCGCCGTGCTCTTGGCGATGGCGAAGCTCTTGCCCAGCGCCTTGCCCCCGATGGTCAGACCGGAGGTCAGGGCCGTCACCGCCAGGGAGATCACAACGCCCGGCGTACCGAAGGCCGACTGGATCTGCACCACGATCACCGCGCCGGTGGAACCGGAGATGATGCCGCAGATGTCCCCCACCACGTCGTTGCAGAAGCTGGACACCTTGTCGGCCTTCCGGATGAGGCCCAGCGCCTCCCGGGCCCCGGGGGTCTTTCGGGCCGCCATGGAGTGGAAGGGCTTTTCATCCGCCGCCGTCACCGCCACGCCGATAATGTCGAAGACGATGCCCAGCAGGATAAACGCCAGCAGCACCGCGAAGGCCACCGCCAACCCCGCCCCGTTCAGCGCCTGGTCGGAGGCAAAGCTCAGCGCCGCCGACAGGAACACGGCGATAAAAAACACCTGCACCGCCCAGCGTCCGGAGGATTTCTCCCCCTTCCCCTTCTTCTTTTGCTGCTTCTGCTTTTTACTGTCTGCGTCCAAGAAAAATTCTCCTCGCTTTCAATGATGATGAAATAATATGATATGCAGCGTTTATTTCTGCTCGTTCACATACAGCTGCGCCCGGTTCTGGATCAGCTCCGCCGTCTCGTCCAGGGTCTTGTCCCCGGCGAAGTAGGCGCCGGCGATGTCGGAAATGATTTCCTGCAAATTGGGATCCCGGCGATAGAATGTATCTACAGCTTCATACAGCTCCATGAGCTGATGATATTCCTCCTGAGTCACTTGCTTATATTGTACGACGATCCCACCCCACACTTCAGCTTCAGCAGGCGCCGACGTCATGGCCTTTTGCGCCATTTTGTTGAAATCTGCCTTGTTAATGGGGAATCCAGTGGATTGTGTAAGACCATCCGGCTGGGGCAACAGCAGCGTGCGTAAAAACGCCCAAGCCCCCTCCTTGTGTATGCACGCGCTGGTCATGGAGATCGTCCGAAGGGATGCAAAACTGCTGCCTACTGTTCCTTGAGAGATAGGATAGCCTATATAAGAGATTTCCCCGTTCAAAACCATCTTCGCCATCTGGACCGACTGAAAATCCGCAGGAAAAATCGGGCTGACCGCCTGCCGCCCCTCATGCAGGTTGTCCCACTGATTGACTATGACCCGCTCAGGAAAGTTTTTGCAGAATTCCAAAATTCTCCTGAACTCGTCTCCGTCAAAATAACACACGCCCTTCTCCCAATCTACAAATCGATCCCAATCCAAGCCCACCATGTCCAACAGGAACCCAGTACCGCCCTCGTGGGTCGCTATGCTTCCCTCGGGCATCCTTTCCAAAACCGCCAGCATATCGTCCGGCGTCCAGGTCATCCGATCACCAATTAAATCACGGGCCCCTACCATCGTCCGGAATTGGAAGGAGCCGGTCAGGTCATACAGCTTCCCATGCATCTCCATGGCATGGACTACCCGCTCCATCAGGTCCTCCCGGCAGATTTCCGGGTCACGGTCGATCCAAGGCCACAGGTCCTCCAACAGTCCGGCGCTTCCCCACCGGGCCACCGGCATATTCTCGATCGCCAGAATATCCGGAATCTTTCCTGCACCGACCTCCGTTATCAGCCGGAACATGGCAGCGTCTCGGGAGCCATCCACACTATAGTCCATATAGTCCTTGACAATGATCTGATAGTCCGGATTTGTCCGATTGAATTGCAGGATAGCCATCCGATCTCCGCTGTTCAGCCCTAGAGTCGCATAGGTCAGCACCGCCCTCTCCGGAGGAGCCTCCGAAGCCGTCAGGCACAGCAGTTCTGTCTGGCCAGATACGACCTGGCTTCGGGGGGCATAGGGCTGCTTTGCCGTCATCACAGCGATCCGTTCCCCATCCATAGGCGCTACCATCCGGAGCAGGTTGCTGTCGATCCCCATGTCTACCCAGTTCAGGACCATCTCATCCTCTCCGGCATCCTGGGCATCAGCCTGTGCGGCGCACAAATTCTCACCCGCCATATAGTAAAACAGGACGTTTTCATTGCCGTCATAGACTCTGCCGCCCCAGCCGGGAAGAAAGAAGGTCTTCCCCCATTCTCTGGCATCCTTGTCAATGACCTGAAGCCGGATGCAGGGCGCCGAATCATCGCTGAAAAAGTAGGCCACACCTACGCAGCCATCTCCCAAGACAACCAAGTATGCCTCATAAGCACCATTTCCCACCGGCAGAGCAAACCGCATCTCCCCCTCCCGGGACAGGACCGCAACGTCCGCATCTCCGAGGACTACAATATCTCCGTCTCTATCTGCCGCCAGCTCATGGATCCGCTCAGCGCCCAACCAACCTTTCAGTTCCTCTTCTTTCCGCTCAAAGCGGAATATTTCGCTTCCATTCAAGTCCAGCTGCCGCAGCACCCAACGGGCGTTTCCTCTATCTACGGTCCCGGCATCCAACCGCTCCATCTGCCATAGCGTTTCATCTGCTCCGGCACGCAGCGTGGCAGCCGAAAAATACCGTACCGGAGTCGCGCTCTTCCCCGCAGGCTGATACCCCGGCAGCTGCTGCGCCGCACCGTCCTCCAGGGAGACGCGAAGCATCTGCTCCTCTCCCCCCGTCTCGTTTTTCAATATCCCCAGCATATAGACCGAATCCTCTGCGGCACAGGCACCGTCAAGGCGGTCCAGCTCCGGTGCATATTCTATCTTCTCCGGCACATAAAAGGTGCCAATGCTCTCTTCGTTCGTCCCCAACTTTTTCCCGCAGGCCATCAAGCACAGCACCATCACCAGCGCCAGCAAAAGCGATATTCCTCTTTTTATGTTCCTCATCGCTTTTTTCATGTTCTTTCTCTCCTTCTGCACATAAAAACCGCCGCCCCGCCCAGCGGGCGGGACGGCGCACATTCCGCTGTCACGAAAAAACTAAACGCCGGCAGCAGACAAGGTAAATCTTACGGCTTAGGTACGGGCTGGATTTCCCCGGGGCGCACCCCTCGTTGCCGATCGGGCGGTTTCCCTTTCGGCGTCCCGGCGCGGCGTTGCCCACCGCGCTGCCCGACTGCCACTTAGTCCGCACTGCAATCCCTTGTCTGCCCAGTGACGACAGCCTAGGTGTTTTCCACCACAGTCAAACCGCTTCTTAGCCTCTTTTGCAGGCAGGGTTTCAAGGAGCGATCCGGGCCCCTCCCTGGCCGGGGAGAGACAGGGTAATTCTCCTATTCGCCATGTCCACGCAAGGCAGGCTACATCTGCACACAGCGTTCACGGCTCAAGGCCGGGTAGCACCGCAATACAGGTTTCTACACCTGAGCCGTACACGGGTCGCGTTACCACAAAGGGAGTACGCCCGAGCACGAGAACAGGTCTCCACGACCGCAGGGTCGGCTTCCCCATGCCATTGGGGAACGCCCTACGGCCGCAAGCGCGGGGAGTCCGCGCTTCCCGCCCAGCACCCACCCCAAACTGGGCGTTTGCAGCAGGCACCAGGGGTTTCACAGCTATGCCCTTTAAAGGATTTTTAGGCCCTTCTTCGGAAACGGCAGATCTGACTAGGATACTGCGCCGTCGTTTAGCAGGACATAGTATACCACGTTCCGGTTGAATATGCAAGGGATTATACAAATTTTTCTATATATTTACAGTTTATTCGCAATTGCTCCTCCCCGCCGACCACACAACCCTGGAGAAACCTGTCAACAGGCTTTCAGAAAATCGCGGTGCAAAAAACCACTTTCGGCGTTGCGCATAAAAAAATCAAAAATTTCTTGGCGAAATGCTCTATAGCCAAGCAAGGAGAAAAGCTGTTATAATAACAGGTTGTAAGGGCTTACAAGAGCTTCCGAGGTGTTCCCCATGAATATATATGAGATCGCTGAACTGGCCGGCGTATCCATCGCCACCGTTTCCCGCGTCATCAACGACAGCCCCCTGGTCAGTGAGAAAACCAAGCTTCGTGTCCGCAGAGTTATGGAGGAGAACGACTATACCCCCAACGTCTTTGCCCGCGGACTGGGCCTGAACTCCATGAAGACCATCGGACTGGTCTGCCCGGACGTTGCGGACAACTATATGGCCCGCGCCGTGGCCTGTCTCGAACGGGATCTGCGCGAATACGGCTACAACTGCATTCTCTATTGCAGCGGATACGCCTGGGAGGACCGCAGGATTGCGGTACGCACCATTTTGCAGAAGCGCATTGACGCGCTGGTTGTGATCGGGTCCAGCTATGCGGACGACGACCCGGATGCCGAGCGGGTCGAATATATCCGGGAGGCGGCGAAGCAAGTGCCGGTTTTCCTTATCAACGGCTATATCCGAGGGGAGAACATATTCTGCGCTCTGTGCAGCGACTACGAGGCCGCCTATTCTGCGGCGTCCGAGCTGCTGCGGTCCGGCAGGCGGAAAATCCTGTTTCTCAGCGACTCCCATTCCTACAGCGCCAACCAGAAGCGCAGCGGCTATGAGGCCGCCCTGCGGGAAGCCGGAGTGCCGGTGCGGGAAGATCTGGTGATCTATACGCGCAACCGGATCGACTCCGTCCGTGACCTGCTGCTGGAAATGCCGCAGCTGGACGCGGACGCCGTATTCGCCACCGAGGACGGCCTGGCCGCCGGGGTGCTCAAGTACGCCAAGCGCCGGGGCGCCGCCGTGCCGAAAGACCTTGCCATTATTGGCTACAACAACTCCGAGCTGGCTGTGTGCTGTGACCCGGAGCTGTCCTCTGTTGACAGCCGGGTGGACCGGCTGTGCAAAATTGTAATCGACTCTCTGAAACTGCGGCTGAACGGGAAGCCCGTCAACGACAGGGTTTATGTGAAGGGCTGTCTGATTCGCCGTATGACCACCGACTTTTAGCGATTCCCTCAAAAAGCAATCAAGGAGGCTTCAACTATGAAACCGTTTATGGACAAGGACTTTATGCTGTGTACGGACACCGCCCGGGAGCTGTACCACAGCTTCGCCGAGCAGATGCCCATTCTGGACTACCACTGCCATATCAACCCCCGGGAAATCGCGGAGGACCGGCAGTTTGAGAACATCACCCAGGTCTGGCTGGGCGGGGACCACTACAAGTGGCGGCAGATGCGCGCCAACGGAGTGGACGAGTACTGCATCACCGGCGGCGCTCCGGACCGCGAGAAGTTCCAGAAGTGGGCCGAAACGCTGGACAAGGCCATCGGCAACCCCCTTTTCCATTGGAGCCATCTGGAATTGCAGCGGTACTTCGGCTATACCGGCATTCTGGGCGCGGATACGGCGGAGGAGGTCTGGAACCTCTGCAACGCCAAGCTCAAGGAGCCGGATATGAGCGCGCGGAACCTGATCTGCCGCTCCAACGTGACGCTGCTGTGTACCACGGACGACCCGGCGGACGACCTGCGCTGGCACAAGGCCATTGCGGAGGACAAGTCCTTTGACGTGCAGGTGCTCCCCGCATGGCGGCCCGACAAGGCGATGAACCTGGAGAAACCGGATTATCCCGCGTATCTCGCCAAGCTGGGCGAGGCCGCCGGGATGGAGGTCACCTCCTTCGCCGCATTGAAGGATGCGCTGAAAAAGCGCATGGCCTTCTTTGACGGCATGGGCTGCCGGGTCAGCGACCACGCGCTGGAATACGTCATGTACGTTCCCGCGTCCGACAGCGAGCTGGAGGCGATTTTCCAGAAGCGCCTCTCCGGCGGTCAGGTATCCCGGGAGGAGGAGCTGAAATTCAAAACCGGGTTTATGCTCTTTGCCGGCGCGGAATACAGCCGCCTGGGCTGGGCCATGCAGCTGCACTACGGCTGCAAGCGGGACAACAATACCGGAATGTACCGGAAGCTGGGGCCGGATACCGGTTACGACTGCATCAGCAATTACACGCCCTCCGGCCAGACGGCGGATTTCCTCAACGCGCTCAATGAGGGCGGGGCGCTGCCGAAAACCATCGTCTACAGCCTCAACCCCAATGACGACGAGGCCATCGGCACCATCCTGGGCTGCTTCCAGGATTCCTCCGCGATAGGCAAAATTCAGCAGGGCTCGGCGTGGTGGTTCAACGACAACAAGGCCGGCATGGTCAAGCAGATGACGTCCCTGGCCAATCTGGGCCTGCTGGGCAACTTTATCGGGATGCTGACCGATTCCCGCAGCTTCCTGTCCTATCCCCGGCACGAATATTTCCGGCGCATCCTCTGCGGCCTTCTGGGCGGATGGGTCGAGGCCGGCGAATATCCCAGGGACATGAAGAAGCTGGAGACAATCGTCAAGGGCATCTCCTATAACAACGCGGTGCGCTATTTCGGCTTTGCGCTGGAAATAAAATAAAGGAGTCTTTGGTATGAACGCAATGAATGAAGCCATTTCCCAAATCGGCGTTGTGCCGGTCATCAAGCTCAGCAATCCGGAGCGGGACGCCGCGCCCCTGGCAAAAGCGCTCTGCGCGGGCGGCGTACCGGTGGCGGAGGTCACCTTCCGGGCCGCCGGGGCCGACAGGGCCATCCGCCTGATGAAGGAAGCCTGCCCGGATATGATCGTGGGCGCGGGAACCGTTACGGCGAAGGAGCACATCGACGCAACCATTGCCGCCGGCGGGCAGTTTATCGTCACCCCCGGCTTCGACCCGGAGCTGGTGGCCTATGCCCAGGAGAAAAACATCCCCATCTATCCCGGCTGCACCACGCCGACGGACTACCACGCCGCCCTGAAGTTCGGCCTGGAGGTGCTGAAGTTTTTCCCTGCCGAGCAGTCCGGCGGCCTGGCCAAAATCAAGGCCATGAGCGCTCCCTTCCCGCAGTTCAGGGTCATGCCCACCGGCGGGATCTCCCTGAAAAACCTGGCGGAGTATATTTCCTGTCCTGTGATCGCCGCCTGCGGAGGGTCCTACATGGTCACGGCGGACCTTATTGAGAACCAGCGGTGGGACGAGATCACCGAGCTGTGCAGAAAGTCTGTTGAAATCGTAAAGGAGGCCAGAAAATAATGGCAAAGGTTGTTACTTTCGGCGAGCTGATGGTCCGGCTCCAGCCGTACAATTACGAGCGGTTCGTCCAGGCGGACCACCTGGAGTTCAGCTTTGGCGGCGGCGAGGCCAATGTGGCGGTCTCCCTGGCCAACTACGGTCTGGATGCGGCCTTTGTCACCAAGCTGCCGGCCCACGCCATCGGTCAGGCGGCGGTGAACTCCCTGCGGCGCTATGGCGTGGATACCAGCAAGATCGTCCGGGGCGGTGACCGGGTGGGGATCTACTATAACGAGAAGGGCGCTTCCCAGCGGGGGTCCGTCTGCATCTATGACCGGGCTCATTCCGCCATCCAGGAGGCACAGCCCTCCGATTTCGACTGGGACACCATTTTTGAGGGTGCGGAGTGGTTCCACTTCACCGGCATCACCCCGGCCCTGGGTCCCAATCTGGTGGACATCTGCCGGGACGCCTGCAAGGCGGCCAAGGCCAGGGGCATCAAGATATCCTGCGATCTGAACTACCGCGGGAAGCTCTGGACCCGCGAACAGGCCCGGGCGGCTATGACCGAGCTGTGCCAGTACGTGGATGTGTGCGTCTCCAACGAGGAGGACGCCAAGGATGTGTTCGGCATCGAGGCCGAGGCCACCGACATCTACGCCGGAGAGATCAACCGGGAGGGCTACAAGAGCGTGGCCAAGCAGCTTGCGGACAAGTTCGGCTTTGAGAAGGTCGCCATCACCCTGCGGGAGAGCCACTCCGCTTTTGACAACGGCTGGAGCGCCATGCTCTACGATGTAAAGAGCGGCGAATACTGCTTCTCCAAGAAGTATGATCTCCATATCATCGACCGGGTAGGCGGCGGCGACAGCTTCGGCGGCGGATTGATCTACTCCCTGCTCACCGGCAAGTCCACCCAGGCGGCGGTGGAATTCGCCGTGGCGGCATCGGCGCTGAAGCATTCCGTCGAGGGGGACTACAACATGGTCACGCTGGCCGAAGTGGAGAAGCTGGCGGGCGGCGACGGCTCCGGGCGCATCCAGCGGTAAATATCGCAGGGAGGGGCGAATATCTTGATAATGTGGAGTCCATCCGCAGTCTGACGAATATGAACTACGGCATAAAGAGATTCCGATCGGAAAAGCAGGGTCAGAGGAGATTGCTCCTCCGGCCCTGCTTTTTCCCGGCGGCGCAAATTTACACGCCCGGTTTCTTTTTGTCTTGGTGTCTGCTGCCGAAACTCATACGCTCAATTTCTGCCTGAACCGCTGCCATTTGCTTCTGAATTTCCTCCTGGGCTTCCTCGTTGTGGTGCTGCATTGCCAGCAGCAGACGCATATTGAGGGAGTACAGTTCATCTTTTAAGCTGTTCAGCGTAACGATTCGACCGGCGGGCGGAGCCTCGGAACGATAGTCACCCATAAATTTCCCCTCCTGTTCAGTCCGATGGAATGTTGTTGGCCCTCACCTCTGCCGGCCTAATCCAGCACGATGGTATGAACCGCTTCGATCAGGTCAACTACGGCGGCACGTTCCACAAGAGATACGCTCTCGCCGTCCGCCACCGCGAGGCAGCGGCTTCCGTCATACCGGTACAGCCTGATCTGCACCTGGGGGAAATTTTCGTTGTCCAAATGGACCGTCAAGCTGATTTCCTCTTTCTGCGCCGGCCGTTCACTGGTAAACTCACTTGCGGTCAGTGAATCCAATCCGTCCCGAAGGCCGGAAATCTCAATCTCTTCTTCCCGGTAGAGCCAGACGCGCTCATCGCCATCCTTTTCGGAGGTAAGCGTGTAATTGTCTCCTTCCAGCGCAATGTCGATCTGCCGGACATCGGAAAAGTCCGCCCATAGTACTTCCGGATGCCGGAGATCGTCATAGGACGCTGCTGCCAGCTTTTTATAGCTGCCGGCGGAAATCTTGTAGACGATCTGCGATTCGCCAACCCTGATATACGCGGAGATTTCCGCATCCTGCCCGCCGTCCTCCGCTTCTTCCGCAGCCTTTACATCCTCCGGATCGGGACTGACAGAGAGGACAAAGGTATCCGTAATTTCTTCTCCTTCTTCCCCCTCGGCGGTGTAGTCCACAGTGACCGTCAATTCGGGCGCGTCCAGGCCATATGTCTGCAATTCTTCGATGGTCGCGTCATACGTCACATAGTTGACAGGATTCAGATTGGTAATGTTCCGCAGATAGCTTTCTACCCTGGAAGTGTCCAGCGGCAGGTTCTGGCCGTTCCGCAGGGTAAAGTAGACGTCATCAACGGAGTAGGTATCGGAGCTTTCTTCCTCGTAAGATATGCTGTAAGATTCCGCGCCTGCGAATTGAATTCGGGTTACATGGTCAAAGGACGGGATCTCATCATGGTCTATCATATCGCTGAGAACGGCGTCAAACTCATCCAGCGGGTCATGCTTGACCAGGTAGACGTTCCCGTCTCCGATGGAGATATACCGCTGGGAATCCATCTTGCTGTAATCACCCAGCTTGACCTCATAGGTCTGCTCCGCCGTGGACAGCTTGATGGTACAGACGGGCGCGTCCAGGCCGTATTGATCGTAGTCCTCCACATCCTCAATAATGAACGCCGCGCCGAAGGCCTGGAACTGCTCCAGCAGCTCGTTGATCTTTTCCTCGCTGACGGGGAAGTTCTCGTCCCCGTCATAGAGCCAGGTTTCATCCTTGTGAAAGGCTAAGGAGTTCCCGGCGCACTCCCAGGAGAGGGTTTCCACCGATTCGCTGGGCAGCTCCAGAATGATCTCGTCACTGTTTTTGATCTGCTCCTTCCGCTCCTCCATCCGCATGACCGCAAAAGTAGCGATGCAGGCCGCAGCCAGAATCGCCAGAAGAATATAGAGCTTTTTAGACCGGTTCACTTTGCAGCCTCCTTCTTCTCAGCACCACCCAAACGCCGATGCCCAAATACAGCAGCGGGAACACGCCGATCATGGCGGTCTTCAGCAGCGACGCCGCGGAATCGCTGATGGTCAGATAATGGTAGTTCAGCGACTTGCTGCGAATCGCCATGGCTTCCGTTTCTCCGATCAGAGAGGACAGCGCGTTCATCCCCAGGTTGGAATTGGCTCCGGAGGAGGTGGCGTTATACAGATCTTCCAGGAAATAGGACGAGGCAAACCAGACGATTTTGCCCTCGCCGGCAGTATCAATGGAGACGGCCAGGGCAAAGGGGCCGTCAATATCGCCGTCCTCCTTTTCGTAGTCCGTCATGCCGTATCCCGCCAGCTTGCTGTAGGCGGTATCGGAGGTGGTCAGCAGCTCCGTCACCGTTCCTCCGCCGGAGTTCCCCGTGACGGTCAGGCCAAGGGAGATGGGCATAGTTGGGTAATAGTTTTCTTCGATCAGGGAATCCGTTATGGTATCGCTGTTCATATCCGGCAGCAGGGACGCGGGACCCTGGAAGGAATAATGCTCCCGGTCTCCTTCCACAACGATTCCTTCGTTGGCCTCTACGCCGTAGTCCGCCAGCAGGCCGTAGAGGTTTTCCAGAACGCCGTCCTGCACCGGTCCGGCCGCTACGAACAGCTTTCCGCCCCGGGCTGTATAGTCCGCCAGCAGTTCTTTTTCCTCCTGGGAAATGTCACTGGCCGGGGCGTAGATCATCACGCAGTCCGCATCCTCCGGAATTTCGTCCACCGTCAGCAGGGAGAGGGGTTGGGTTTCCATATTTTCCTTCTCAATCTGCTCCCGGAAAGAAGCCGGAAGGTCCGCTTCCCCGTGCCCCTCCAGAATGTAGATCTGCGGCAGCTCCTCGCTGACCACATAGTCGATGGCGGAGGTGATGGCCCCCTCGCCGTCAAAGGATGTGTTATAGGAGTAGGAATACATATCCGCTTCCTGCACATAGATGTCATCGTATCCAATGAAGCGGCTGCGTTCCCCGCACTCTACGATCAGGCTGTTGTTTTGTACCGTCTCGTCCGTGTACTGCTCCGCGAAGGCGGGGTAAACGTCCGGGTTCTTCTTCACCACCTGGATATGGTCGGAGAGACTGTCGTATTTCCCCAGCAGGTTCTCGATCACCTCGTTCTCCTGGCCGGACTGCACCACCCAATAGATGGTCACATCCTCCTCCAGGGCATTGACCACCACCTTGGTATTGCTGGTAATGGAATAGAGCTTGGAGGCGCTGATATCGTACTTGGTCACAGAGGTGGGTAAAGCGGAGACGAAGATGTTGACCACAATCAGGATTGCCAGCACCACCGCGGTGATGGTCAGGGAGTAGGAACCGCCGCGAAAGGCGTTCCGGTCCCCTGTTCCGCCGGGTTTCCGGAAGTTCCATTTTTTCATCAGTTGTACCTCCGTTTCTCCAGCGATTGGATGGACAGGAACAGGAAGAATACGATCACGCTGGCATAGTAGACGATGGACGTCATATCAAAGACGCCGTTGACAAAGCCGGTAAACAGGTCAAACAGGGACAGCCTGGTCATGATGCCGGGCAGGAGATTCTCGAATTTCGTGCTGTCCATGAAGCAGACAGCGGCTATAGCCGCGATCAGAACAAAGCAGACGCCATAGGCCAGATTCTCGTTTCTGGTCAGGTGCTTGATGACCGCTCCCAGCGCCAGGATTATCACGCAGAGGGCCGCCACGGAGCCAAGGGCGGTAGAGGAGACGTACTCCGAGAGGCTGACGCTGTAGTAGTTCAGCAGAATCACCGCGATCCCGATTCCGGCGGCAAAGCCCTGGTTGTCGGTCAGGGAGGAGATAAACATCCCCAGGGCGATCAGCGCCGCGCCCATGATGAAAAACGCCAGAATGGAGCCGTAGGAGGCCGGCAGGTACACATCCCCGAACTGCGCGAAAATCAGCGGATAGACCGCAATGATGCACAGCGGGATCAGGTAGACTGTCAGCAGTGCCAGGTACTTGCCCACCACGACTTGGGTCGTGGTGATGGGCAGGGAGTACAGCAGCTGATCGGTCTTTTGCTTCCGCTCCTCCGCAATGACCCGCATGGTCAGGATGGGGACGGTCACCACAAAGATCAGGCTGCTGAAGCTGAGAACGAACTCGAAATTGCTTACCGCCGCCTGGATGTTATACAGCATGGCCCCGATACCGACAGCGGCCAGCAGGAACGCGCCAAACACATAGGCGGTCAGCGTGTGGAAATAGCTTTTCAGCTCATGCTTCAATACGGCAATCATCTCTCCTCCGCCTCGCTTTCCACATGTCCGGATTCATCGGCCAGGGCTTCCAAGCCGCCGTCGCCGGTTTCCGCCAGTTCCAGGAAGACGTCCTCCAGATTGGCTTTTTTCACGGTCAGCTCCAGCAGGACCTTGCCGCTGGCGGCGAAGGCGGAGAACAGGGCGCGGGAGAGGTCATAGACATTGCCCAGGTCCGTTTTGATACGGGCCGTCACGGAGCCGTTTTGCCCCTCCTCCAGGGTCAGGTCCGTAATATGGTCTATGCCGTCCAAGAGCGCCTGTACTTCCTCTGTGCGGGCATCTGCGGTCAGGACCACCTCATTGGGAGAGAGCAGGTGCTTTTCCAGATTTCCCGGGGTGTCGAAAGCCGCCAGCCTCCCCTTTGCAATCATGATGATCTGGTCGCAGATGGTCTGCACCTCGGAGAGAATGTGGGAGCTGAAAATCACGGTATGGGTCCGGCCCAGCTCTTTGATCAAATCCCGGATTTCAATGATCTGGATGGGGTCCAGGCCCACGGTGGGCTCATCCAGGACAATGACCTTGGGGCTGCCCAGCAGGGCCTGGGCAATGCCCACCCGCTGCTTATAGCCTTTGGACAGTGCGGAAATACGGCGGCGGGCCACCTCTTCAATTCCGGTCTGCCGGATCACCTCGCCGATCTGCCGCTCCAAGTCTGCCCGCCGCAATCCCTTGGCCTCGCCTACAAAACGCAGGTATTCCTCCGGCGTCTCGTTCAGGTAGAGCGGGGGCTGCTCCGGAAGATAACCGATGAGGCGCTTGGCCTTGTCCGGCTCCTCGAAAATGTCGTGGCCGTCAATGCGGACGCAGCCCTCCGTGGCGGACAGGCAGCCGGTCATGATGTTCATGGTGGTGGACTTTCCCGCGCCGTTCGGCCCCAGGAAGCCGTAAATCTGCCCGCTGTCCACAGTAAAGCTCAGGTCCGACACCGCCAGATGCTCTCCATAGCGTTTGGTCAGATGTTCGATTTCAATCAAGGGGGTCCCCTCCTTTTGTTCAGAATGGCGCCATTATAGCGGACGAACTTTAAAGATAGTTAAAAAACAAAAGCAGGCTATTGACAAATTTTCAAAAGCGCGCTATTGTTTTGCCAAGGAGGGATACCACATGGATACACCAAGGGACTGCGGACTGCTGATAAAGCAGATCCATGACGAGCTGCGGAAAAATGCCAACAACGCTTTGCGCCACCAGAACCTGACCATCGCACAGCTGGACGCGCTGGTGGAGCTGGACCGGGCCCCCGACCGGCAGCGCTCCCTGAAGGAGCTGGAGCAGATCCTCCGCGTGGCCCAGTCCACGGCAGCAGGGATCATCGCCCGACTGGAGCAGAAGGGCTTTGCGGAGGGCTTCGGAGATGCGGAGGACCGGCGGGTCAAGCTGGTACGGCTCACGCCGGCGGGCATCGAGTGTGTGCGCACCGCCCTGCACTTCCGGGCCGAGGCGGAGGAGAAGCTCCTCTCCGGTCTGACGGAAACCGAGCGGACCATCTTTTATACCCTGCTGAAAAAGGTGCGGGATTCCCTATGAAAGAAGCCGCCGCTGCCCAGCGGCGGCGGACTTCCCCGCAAAACAAAAGCAGGCTATTAAAAGCATCATTCGATTCAAGGAGGCCAATCTATGCGCACAGACACCCTGACGGTTTTTGAGAAGGCCCCTGTGCCGGGGGCGGTCCATTCCCCTGGACAAAAAATTTGATTTCCGCCCTATATCTTTTAAGTTGTTTTTGAGTTCGGCCTCTATACTGAGGCCATAGAAACCAACCGGAAGGAGGCGTCCATGGTGCATATTCGGAAAATAGGGGCCGTGCTGCTGGCGCTGCTGCTTCTGCCGGGCTGTGCCGGTACGGGCACAGAGCCTCCCGGGGAAGCGGCCGAAGGCGGGCTTTCCGTTGCGGCGCTGTTTCAGACGGAAAGCGGAGACGCGCTCCATGACAGCGCCGCCTGCTTCTCCACGGGGGAGGACGGCGGATACTGCCAAGTGGACAGCGACGGGATTGCCAGCGTTTCCGGACTGCCGCGGCGCGGGGAGCTGCTGCTGACCGTATTCGACCGGCAGCGGGAGGTGCAGGGCGCTATGACGCTTTTCTTTGACGAGGGGGCCGTGACAGATGCCATGACCGGCGAGGACGGCGTAGGGCATGTTACCGTCAGGCGCGATACCCGGGAAGTGGCGCTGCTTTTTATTCTGGCGGAGGACGGCGGTCTGCGGTGTACCCTCTGGCTGGCAGGAACCGCCCCGTCCGATACGGATTTACCGTATAGTCAACACAGTTGAAAAAGCGCATGTGCGCTTTTTCAATCAATGGGCCGCTGGCCCATTGGCGCACAGTATGCACCGCTGTGTTGACTATGAAGTCTTCAGCAGAAGCCGCTTTGGCGGCTTCCTGCGGCGTGAAACGCCGCAGAGTTGAAAAGAAGTCTTTTACTTCTTTTCAACTGCTTTGACTATAGAAGGGAGTTTGACATGGAAGATTTTCCCCTTGGGGTTACCGGCGCGGAATGCGAATTTTATGGAGACCGCCTGATTCTTTTGGAAGGCGTGATCGAGGAGTTCCTCTCCTGCCTCCACATGATCCGGCGGTATCAGGTCAGCCGGGGAGAGCGGGACCCCATTGCGTCTTTTCAGACGCGAATCAAAAGCGCCGCGAGCATGAAGGCAAAACTGGAGCGGCAGGGCCTCCCCGTCACGGCGGACAGCGCCCTCCGGGATGTGTGGGACGCCGCGGGGGTGCGCCTGGTCTGCCCCTTTGTGCAGAACATTGACCAGACGGTCGGCCTGATTCGCCGGATTCCCGGCGTCAGGATTTTGCGGGAGAAGGATTATATCCGCCATCCGAAGCCCAACGGCTACCGCAGCTATCACATGATCCTCACCATGCCCCTGCGGTTTCTGGAAGAAGCGCCGGAACATCCGGTCTGGCTGGAGGTCCAGCTCCGCACCATCGCCATGGACTGCTGGGCCAGCATTGAGCACCAGCTGAAGTATAAGCAGGACATTGAAGATCAGGCGCTGATCGTCCGGGAGCTGAAGCGGTGCGCGGATGAAATCGCCTCCACGGACCTGTCCCTGCAAACCATCCGGGAACTGATCGAAGCGCCGGGAAAGGGGGAGACCTCATGCGGATCTTAATTGCGGACGACGAGCCCGAAATGACCATGGTGCTGGAGGCCCTGCTCAAGCGGGAGCACTACTCCGTGGACGTGGTCTACAACGGGCAGGACGCGCTGGACTATGGGCTTGCGGAAAATTACGACTGCATCGTCCTGGACATTATGATGCCCAAGCTGGACGGCATCCAGGCGCTGCAGGCCCTGCGGGAGAAAAACATCGCCACGCCGGTGCTGCTGCTGACGGCCAAGAGCCAGGTGGAGGACCGGGTGGCGGGCCTGGACAGCGGGGCGGACGACTACTTACCAAAACCCTTCGACAACCGGGAATTTACCGCCAGGGTCCGGGCGCTGACCCGCCGGGGCGGCGAGTACACGCCGAAGCTCCTGACCGCCGGAAATGTCACTCTGGACTGCTCCACCTTTGAACTGAAATGCGGTTCCTCCTGCATCCGGCTGGGCAGCAAGGAGTTTCAGATGCTGGAACTGCTCATGCGGCAGACGGGGCGGCTGATTTCCACGGAGCAGTTCATGGAGCATATCTGGGGCTACGACAGCGAGGCGGAGATCAACGTCGTCTGGGCCTATATCTCTTATCTGCGCCGGAAGCTGGAGGCGGTGGGCGGGAACGTCCGCATCACCGCCCGCCGGGGCCAGGGGTATCTGCTGGAGGAGACGGTATGATCCGCTCATTGCGCCGGAAGTTTATTCTCATCGCCATGGCTTCCCTGATCGGGACCATGGCCGTCCTCTGCGCCGCCATCGGCATTGGCAACTACTGCGCGACCACGAACCGGGTGGACAAGGCCATTTTCATTCTTCATCAGAACGGAGGGTCCTTTCTTCCTCCCGGCTCCCGCTTCGACCCCTCCGATTTCAATTTTCAGGTCACGCCGGAAACCGCCTTTGAAACAAGATATTTCATTGTGGAGCTTACGGCCCAAAAGGAGGTCGCATCCGTTGACCTGGAGCACATCGCCGCCCTGGACCGCCAGACGGTAGTGGACACCGTCAGCCGGATCATAGATGCCGGAACAGAGCGCGGATATATCGACCACTACCGTTTCGGCATATTCTCCGATGAGAACGGCGGAAGCACCATCATCGTGCTGGATTCCTTTCTTCAACTCCAGGCGGTCAATAATATGCTGCGCATTATGGCCATTATATTCCTGGTCTGCATTCTGATCGTTTTCGCTCTGCTGCTGGTCCTGTCCAAGCGTGCCATTCGTCCTTTCGTTGACAATCTGGAACGGCAGCGGCAGTTTGTCACCGACGCCTCCCACGAGCTGAAAACGCCGCTGGCCATTTTATCGGCGGATATGGGACTGCTGGAGGATGCCTACGGGGAGGACAAATGGCTGGAGAGCGCGAAAGCGCAGATCACCCGGCTGGACCGGCTGATCAAAAATCTGGTGGAGCTGGCCCGCACGGAGGAGACGGTCCGGGAGGACGCGGCGGAGGTGTTTTCCGTCAGCGAGATCGCCCGGGCGAATGTGGACGCGTTTCAGCCGCTGGCCGAGGCGGACGGAAAGGCGCTGACCGCGGAGATTGCGGATGGAATCCGCTTAAAGGGCGTCCCGGACAATTTTTTCCGGCTGTTCTCCATCCTCCTGGACAACGCGGTCAAATACTGCGACCCGGAGGGAACCATCCGGCTGTCCGTATCCGCGCGGGGGCGGAACATTTGGATTTCCGTCTCCAATCCCTGCGCGGGGGTGGATACGGCCCAGCTCTCCCGGTACTTTGACCGCTTCTACCGGGCGGACTCCTCCCGCGCCCGTTCCACCGGCGGCTACGGCATTGGCCTGTCCACCGCCAAGGCCATCGTCACCCGCCACAGGGGCCGCATTTCCAATCATTACGCGGACGGGGTGATTACCTTTACCGCAGTTATCCCGCAGTCGGGCTGATGCCCCTGCGTTTAAACTATTTCCGAGAGTCGCATTGAAAATTCAGAAGTAATAATGCCGGAGGGTCCGGCACATCAGAACAGGTTGATTATAGAACGCAAGAGTCGGGGGGGGGGGTTTCCGCGGCGCCGCGGCGGGGGAATGGGGTGTTGATGGGATTTGCGGCGGGGAGCGTCCCCCCGGGCCGGAGAACACCCCGGCGCCCGCCGGGCCGCGGGCCCCCCGGGGGGCCCGGCGGGCGCCCCCGGCCCGGGGGGCCGCCCTCCCGCTGTTGCTGCTGTGGGGGGTGTCCCCCCCCACTGTGGGGTAGGGGTCGGACCCCGGCCCCACCCTGGCTTTTCCCCATCTTTATTTGTATTGCCCCTGGTTTTTTGTCTTTGGAAACAACCAGGCGCCGGGGGGGCTTGGGCGGCGGGTTCCACCCCCCCCCCGCCGCCCTGCTGCTGCGGGAGGCGGGGTATGAGCC
>JAETNP010000028.1 GCA_021768185.1 Oscillospiraceae bacterium | reverse complement strand
TGGCCTCCCAGAACGCATCCGATATTGTCCATGATTTGTAGCTCTTTTTCTCCATTTTTCCACCGCCTTTGGTGGCTATTATACCACAGTTGCTTATTTACGGATAGGCTCTAAGCTCTGGTAATTGACCAACTCCGGCTGACGCCCTTTCAAAGGGGTAGAGCCATCTACGGGGATTTGGTCTAACGGAACCATCCAGCAAAAACGCACCCCGGGGAGTTTGCCCCGCTAAACGGTAGGGGCCACCGACAACCACGTTGAAATAGACGCAGAAGGGGAGCGAAGCGGACGGCAGTAAGGTTTAGACAAAACCGACTGTGCCTCGGGCGCAAAACTAAACTCCCCCGTCATTCAGGGATTCTTAAACCGCCAGGTTTAAGCGCGTTTTTGCCTACTTTTGCCGCGCGGCAAAAGTAGGCGAGGAGTCCGGGGGCGAGAAGCCCCCGGGGCAGCAAATAGAAAAAACTCCCCCCTCGCCGCCGGAGGCGGCGATTATTTTCGGGAAGCACTGTACAATGGGACAAAAATATTGTAAAATATATGATAAAATAAGTTCATGCGCCCCGGCAGTCGGGGCGGGAAAGGAGCCGCCCGTGCGAATCAATCCCCTGCTGATGGAAAAGATCAAGGAATCCCTGTCCTCCGTGCTGCCCATCACCGCCATCGTCCTGGCGCTGAGCATCACCATCGTGCCCCTGACGCCCGGGGTGCTGGTGCTGTTCCTGTTCGGCTCCTTCCTGCTGATCGTGGGGGTGGGCATGTTCACCCTGGGGGTGGATATGTCCATGACACCCATGGGCAGCGCCATCGGCGTGACCATGAGCCGGGCGAAACATATGGTCCTCCCCCTGGCGGCGGCCTTCCTGCTGGGGATGCTCATCACCGTGGCGGAACCGGACCTGACGGTGCTGGCCGGGCAGGTGCCCGCCATCCCCAATCTGGTGCTGATCCTCACCGTGGCCGCCGGAGTGGGCCTGTTCCTGGTGGTGGCCCTGCTGCGCGTGACGCTGAAGATCCCCCTGTCCTGCCTGCTGGTGAGCTTTTACCTGGGAGCCTTCATACTGGCCATCCTGTTCACGCCCAACGATTTCATCCCCGTGTCCTTCGACTCCGGCGGCGTGACCACCGGCCCCATCACGGTGCCCTTCATCATGGCCCTGGGCGTGGGCCTTGCCTCGGTCCGCAACGACAAGAACGCCACCAACGACAGCTTCGGACTGGTGGCCTTGTGCAGCATCGGGCCTATCCTCTCGGTGCTGATCCTGGGCATCTGTTACGCCCCCGACAGCGCCAGCTACACGCCCCCCGTTCTGGCGGAGATCGCCACCACCCGGGACGCCGCCCGGGAGTTCGCCGCCGCCTTCCCCCACTACGCCAGGGAAGTGGCGGGGGCCATCCTGCCCATCTGCGCCGTATTTCTGCTGTTCCAGCTGGCGACCCGCCGGTTTAAGCGGACCCAGCTGCTGAAAATCGCCAGCGGACTGGTGTATACATACGTGGGGCTGGTGCTGTTCCTCACCGGCGTCAACGTGGGCTTCATGGGGGCGGGAGAGCTCATCGGGGCCACCATCGCAGGCGGCGAGCTGCCCTTCCTGCTCATACCCGTGGGCATGATTATGGGCTACTTCATCGTCGCCGCCGAGCCCGCGGTCCACGTGCTGGTCAAGCAGGTGGAGGAGGTCTCCATGGGCTCCATCTCCCAGTCCGCCATGCGCCAGGGCATGAGTATCGGTGTGGCTATCTCCATCGGCATCGCCATGCTGCGGGTGCTGACGGGGATCTCCATCCTGTGGTTCCTCATTCCCGGATACGCCGTCTCCCTGGCGCTGACCTTCTTTGTGCCCCAGCTGTTCACCGGCGTGGCCTTCGACGCCGGCGGCGTGGCCTCGGGACCCATGACGGCCACCTTCCTGCTGCCCTTCGCCATGGGGGCCTGCGAGGCCTGGGGAGGCAACCTGATGACCGACGCCTTCGGCCTGGTGGCCCTGGTGGCCATGACGCCCCTGGTGGCCATCCAGCTGCTGGGCCTGGCGGGCCGGGTGCGGAAACGGCTGGCGGACGACGCGCTGCGGGCGGAGCTGGCCCGCGTGGAGGACTGCGTCCTCTATTATGATTGATTGGGGGACCGGAATGGAGTTACCGGAGAACATCCTCCGTTTGACGGAGGAGCAGGCGTATACGATGGACCGGACCGGCATGTCCGGCGCGTCCATCCGGCTTTATGAGAACCGGGTGCTGAAGATCCAGCCCTGGGGGCCGGAGACGGAAAACGAAATCACCATGCTGACCTACCTCCAGGGGAAGCTGCCGGTGCCCAAACTGTACATCCAGGAGACGGAAGAAGGAATGTCCTACCTGCTGATGGACCGGTGCAGGGGCCGGATGGCCTGCCACCCGTCCTGCCTGGAGGACCCCCTAACGCTGTGTGCCATGCTGGCTGACGGACTGCGGGCGCTGTGGAGCGTGGACGTGTCCCGCTGCCCCTGCGACCAGCGGCTGGAGAAGAAGCTGGAGGCGGCCCGGTACAACGTGGCCAACGGGCTGGTGGATATGAACAATGTGGAACCGGGGACCTTCGGGAAGGGGGGCTTCCGGGACCCGGCGGCGCTGCTGGCATGGCTGTACGCCCACCGTCCGGCGGAGGAGCCGGTGCTGTCCCACGGGGATTTCTGTCTGCCCAACCTCTTTGTGGAAGAGGGCCGGGTGACCGGGTACATCGACTTAGGCCGGGCGGGGATCGGAGACAAATGGTGCGACGTGGCCCTGTGCTGGCGGAGCCTGCACCACAACTATGTGGACTGGTGCCGGAGGACCGGCGCCGCCGCGCCGGATGGGAAGCTTCTCTTCCAGGCGCTGGGACTGGAGCCGGACTGGGAGAAGATCCGGTACTATATCCTTCTGGACGAATTGTTTTGAGCGGGGGAGAACGATCTATGAAAAAACCGGAACAGCTGGCGCTCATCATGTCCATCGTGGAGCGTGGCAGCGGCGGCAAACTGGTGAAGCTCTACCAGAAGAATCAGGTCTTCACCCACATCCGCTTTGAGGGCCTGGGCACCGCCACGTCGGAGATCCTGGACATCCTGGGCCTGGGGGGCTCGGAGAAGGACATCATCCTGAGCATGACCACCCGCTCCGCCGCCGCCGCGCTGCTGGAGCGGCTGGACGACGAGCTGCGGGGGGCGGCCCCCAGCCGGGGCATCGCTTTTTCCATACCGTTGACCGCTGTAAGCAGCCTTCTGGCCGCTTTTATCGACCTGAAAACCAAATCGGAAAGCGAGGGGAGCGGAAGCATGGACAATCAGCAGAAAACCAGTATGATCCTGGTCACCGTCAACCAGGGCTACACGGACGCGGTGATGGACACCGCCCGGAAGGCGGGGGCCCGCGGGGGTACCATCATCCGGGGCCGCTGGGCGGGGGACGAGAGCTTCGCCCAGGCCTCCGGCATCACCACCCTCCAGGAGGAGAAGGAGCTGATCTTCATCGTGGTCCCCACGGAGCTGCGCGGCAAAATTATGGACGCTGTCAGCCGGGAGCACGGCCTGCGCACCGAGTCCGGGGCCATGGTCAGCGCCGTGGCCGTGGAGCAGCTGGTCCACCTGAGCTGATGGTCGTTATTTTCCCTGAAAACCCGCCCTACAGCGGGAAGCTGCGCCGCCTGCTGGAGCCGCTGCTGCCCCGGGACTGCCGCTGGCTGGGGCCGGAGGAGCTGGACCTGGCGGCGGGGGAGAAGGTGCTCTTCGCCGTGGCGCTGGACGGGAGCGGATGCAGCGAGGCCTATTACCGGATGCTCTCCGCCCTCCGCCGGGGGGACAAACGGCTGACGGGTTGCACCGCCGGGATCGTGGTTACCGGGGAGGGGGAGCTCTATACCAAGGGCGTGGCCCGGGATCTGGTGCTGGCAGCCAATCTGGCCGGGTGTGCCTTCCTGGGGCGGCCCCTGGTGGAGGCCACCGGGTCTCTCCGGAACTTCCGGGTCCAGGCGGAGATCTACGGCACCGACGAGGCGTCCGCTTTCCGCCTGGCGGCGGAGGAGCTCATTGGCCGGCTGCTGGCGTGGGAGGGACCGCCGCCGGTGGGGCGGCTGCTGGCACTCCACGCCTCCTCCCGGTCCACCAGCAACACCCTGGCTTTATGGGAACTGGTCCGGCGGAACCTGCCGGAGAGTGTGGAGGTCCAGGAGCTGTGCCTGCTCAACGGCGCCGTGGCGGACTGCAACGGCTGCGCCTACACCGCCTGCCTCCACTTCGGCGGGCAGGGGAAGTGCTTCTACGGCGGGCCCATGGTGGAGGAGGTGTTCCCCGCCGTACGCCGGTGCGATACGCTGGTGATGCTGTGTGCCAACTATAACGACGCGCTGTCGGCCAACCTGACGGCCTTCGTCAACCGTCTGACGGCCCTGTTCCGGCAGAGCCGGTTCTACGACAAGCGGCTCTACGGCCTCATCGTCTCCGGATACTCCGGAGGCGACCTGCTGGCCCGGCAGCTGATCAGCGGGCTGAACATGAACAAGAGCTTCTATCTGCCGCCCAATTTCTGCATGATGGAGACCGCCAACGAGAAGGGAAGCCTGATGAGACTCCCCGGCGTAGCGGAGCGGGGGGCGGCCTTTGCCCGCCGGATCGTGGGAGGATAATATGCGCGCCGCGGAAAATTGTTTTCCGCGGCGTGTTCTTTTTGCTTGACAGAACGGGGGTGGAGCGAGTATTATTGAATAGGATTTTTGTCGGCGGATAAAAAGGGGTATCCGCCGATTATTTCCAGGCCCGGCGCAGTCCGCCGGACAAGCAAAAACCCCCATTCCATAGAGCAAAAAGTAAAAACAGGAGGAGAAGCATCCCATGCCACAATTAGGAATTGACCTCATCTGGGTCATTCTCTTTGTTGTGGTCGCGATCCTGGCATGTATCGGCTGCTTTATCGCCGGGCAGATCCACCGCAAGAAATTTGCCGAGCGGGAGATCTCCGGCGCGGAGGAGGAGGCCCGCCGCATCATCAACGAGGCCATCAAGGCTTCCGAGGGAAAGAAGCGGGAAGCCCTGCTGGAGGCGAAGGAAGAAATTCTGCAAAGCCGCGCCGAGTACGAGAAGGAAGAAAAAAGCCGCCGGGCCGACCTGCAGAAGCAGGAACGCCGTCTGCAGCAGAAGGAAGAAAATCTGGATCGCAAGACCGAGAACATCGAGAAGAAGGAGGAGGCGCTGGCCGCAAAGCACGCCGCCGCCGACAAGGCCCAGGAGGAGATCGACCTCATCAAGCGCAGTCAGACCGAAATGCTGGAGCGCATTTCCGGCTTTACCGTGGAGGAGGCCAAGCAGTACCTGATCTCCCAGGTGGAGGGCGAGGTCACCCATGAAACAGCCCTGAAAATCAAGGAGATCGAAGCACGCGCCAAGGAGGAGGCCGACCAGCGAGCCAAGGAGATCGTCGCTACCGCCATCCAGCGCTGCGCCGCCGACCACGCGTCCGAGATTACCGTCAGTGTGGTTCCCCTGCCCAATGACGAGATGAAGGGACGCATCATCGGCCGGGAGGGCCGTAACATCCGGACCATTGAAACCCTCACCGGTGTAGACCTCATCATTGACGACACGCCGGAGGCCATCACCGTCTCCTGCTTCGAGCCCGTGCGCCGGGAGGTGGCCCGGGTGGCCCTGGAGAAGCTCATCGCCGACGGGCGTATCCACCCCACCCACATCGAGGAGATGGTGGAGAAGGCCAAGCGGGAGGTGGACGCCGTCATCAAGAGCGAGGGCGAGCGCGCCGCCTTTGAGACCGGCGTCCGGGGCCTGCACCCGGAGGTCCAGAAGATGCTGGGCCGCCTCCACTACCGCACCAGCTACGGCCAGAACGTCCTCCAGCACTCCATCGAGGTCAGCCATATCGCGGGCCTCATGGCCTCGGAACTGGGCCTGGACGTCCATGCCGCCAAGCGGGCGGGCCTGCTCCACGACATCGGCAAGGCCCTGGACCACGAGTACGAGGGCACCCATGTGAACCTGGGCGTGGAGTTCTGCCGGAAGTACAAGGAAAAAGAGGACATCCTCAACGCCATCCAGGCCCACCACGGCGACGTGGAGTGCAAGACCCTGGTGGCCTGCCTGGTCCAGGCGGCGGACGCGGTGAGCGCCGCCCGTCCCGGCGCCCGGCGGGAGAATCTGGAGAACTATATCAAGCGTCTGGAGAAACTGGAGGAGATCACCGGCACCCACCCCGGCGTGGAGAAGAGCTACGCCATCCAGGCGGGCCGGGAGGTCCGGGTCATGGTCCGGCCCGAGCAGGTCAGCGAGGACCAGATGGTCATCCTGGCCCGGGACCTGGCCAAGAAGATCGAGAGCGAGCTGGAGTATCCCGGACAGATCAAGGTCCACGTCATCCGGGAGACCAAAGTTGTCGAGTACGCGAAATAGTACAAAAAAGGACGCCGCCCAATTGGGGCGGCGTCCTTTCCGTCTATAATTGCCTAGAATTCCTCCAGCAGCTTTACCAAGCGCTCCCGGTACATCTCCTGCACCCAGGGAAGCTCCCCCAGGCCGGTGAAGCTGCATTCCACGGTATGGCCCGCCTCCTCCAGGCGGCGCCTCCAGCCGCCCGCCATGTCGCTGCGGGCGTGCTCCCCGGCCACCAGCATCAGGGGGACCAGCCGGACATGCCGGGGGCCTCCCGCCGCCAGCTGCCGGACCACGTCCTCTAGGGCGGGCCAGCCCTCCACGGTGCCCACCAGCATGTCCTCCCGGCCCGCCAGCCGGAGCCCGGTCTGGAGGGCGGGATAGACCGCGTTGGCAAAGTGCTCCGTGCCGTGGCCCATGAGGACCACCGCCCCGCCGTCCTCCGGCGGGAAGGCCTCGCTGAGCCCGGCGGCAAAGCGCCGGAGGTCCGCCGTGTCCGCCAGCAGGGGGCGGCCCACGGTCAAGGCGTCGAATCCGCCGGAGAGAGCCTCCGCCTCTGCCCGGAGCTTATCGTACTCAAAGCCGTAGAGCAGGTGGGTGGGCTGCACGGCAGCCCGCCTGACGCCCCTGGAGCGCAGATGCTCCAGGGCCTCCGTCAAACTGGGGACCTCCTCCCCCCGCCCGGCGAGAATGCGCCGGATGGTGGGGCTGGTGAAGGCCCGGACCGTCTCCCAGCCGGAGGCGGAGCGTCCCAGCGCCTCCTCCACCGCCGTGACGGCCCTGCGGGCCTCCGGGACGCTGGTGCCGAAGCTGACGATCACAAGTCCACGATCCATATTAACCACCGATGCCCCGGAAGCGGAACCGGAAGGTCATCTCCTCCGCCGGCAGCAGGTACTCCGGACGGGGCTTCGCGCCCCAGCTGTCGTCCCCGCCCAGGCCCATCTGCATGGCGGAGGCCCGGATCACCGTGTAGTGGACGGCGGGCAGCTCGTGGGGATGGGCGGCGTTTTCCAGCTCGTGGGGCGTCCAGGGCAGGGCGGAGAAGTTCATCTCATCGCCCTCGAACAGCAGCCCCAGACCGTCCTCGTCGGTGACGGCGGCCCAGCGGACGCCGGTGTGATTCCCGCACTCCTGGGGTTTCAGGTAGGGGGCCAGGCTGTCCTCCGCTGTGGTCTCCCAGACGCCCAGCTTCCCGCCGGACTGCCGGTCCCAATAGGTGGCCTCCGGGCCGGGGCCGTACCAGCGCAGGCGGTGGAAGTCCGCGTCCATTTTCAGCGTCACGCCGAACTCCGGCGCGGGGCCCAGCACCTTGGGCGCGTCGGAGAACAGGGTTGTCTCCACGGTGCCGTCGGCAAACACCCGGAAGGACAGACGGCAGGAGGCCGCGGGGGTGGTGGGCATCTGGTAGAGATAGGTCATTTCCACCCAGTTGTCCCCCTTCCGGATGCTCCAGCTCTGCTCACCGGGCTTCAGCCCGTCGGGGTTCTGGTTCACCGGGTAGAGGCTGGCCAGCTTCCACTGGGCGTACCGGATGGGGGCCTTGCAGCCCCGGTCGTTGTCCGTGGGGGCCCGCCAGAAGCTGGGGACCAGCATGGTTTTCAGCATCTCCCGGCCGTGATAGCGGTAGGAGATCATCCCGCCCATGGTCTTGGAGAAGAGAATGTGGAAGTCCTTCCCCCGGACGCCCAGGTTCCAGGCGCCGTCGATGACCTCCGGAGCCTCGTCCGGGTGGGCGGGACAGGGCAGCTTGCCGCCGGACCACTGGCCGAAGGCCACCTCGTGGCCCTTCTTCGCCCAGAGCTCATCCCGGCGCAGCCGGAAGGAGACGATCACCGCGTACTCCGTGTCCAGCGCCTCCGGCCACAGGGGCAGGGGATAGGTCCGGCGCTCCTCCGGCGGGACGGCGGTCTCCAGGGGGGCCTCCGATACCAGAACGCCCTCCCGGTACAGCCGGACCACGCAGTCGAACTCCCCGCTGCCGGTGAAGAGGCTGCGGTTGACGATCTCCACGTTTCCGTCGGAGATGTGGATCTGGAGGTTCTGATAGAGGTACTTGACCTCCTGCATCTTGGGGGTGGGGGCGCGGTTGAGGCTGTCCACGATGCCGTCGCCGCTGAAATTGCCGTCGTGGGGGCGGTCGTCAAAGTCGCCGCCGCAGCCCTGGTAGCACAGGCCGTAGCGGTCCTTCCTGGTGACGGCCTGATCAATGTAGTCCCAGATGAACCCGCCCTGATAGGAGGGCACCTCGTCCGTCAGGCGGATATACACGTCCTGCCCGCCGAAGGAGCTGCCCATGGCGTGGGCGTACTCGCAGGAGATGGCGGGCCGGGAGGAGTCCTTCTCCAGCGCCGAGCGGAGGCTCTCGGCGGACCAGTACATGCTGCTGAAAATGTCGCTGGTTTTGGCATACTCCGGGTCCTGGTGCAGGCTCTCGTAGTGGACGGGGCGGGTGTCCATGGAGTGGAAATAGTCGGACGCCGCCAGGATATTGTCCCCGCCCGCGGACTCGTTGCCGCAGGACCAGATGAGCACGCTGGGCCGGTTCCGGTCCCGGCGGAGCATGGCCTCCGCCCGGGCCACCACCGCCGCCCGCCACTGGGGGAGGCTCCCGGGGATGTGGTCCTCCCGGGGAATCAGGTTCCGGTCCCGCATCTCCCAGCAGCCGTGGGACTCCAGGTTCATCTCGTCGATGACGTACATGCCGTACTTGTCGCACAGCCGGTAGAAGAAGCTCTGGTTGGGGTAGTGGCTGGTGCGGATGGCGTTGATGTTGTTCTGCTTCATGGTGCGGATGTCCAGCTCGGTTTCCGCCTCGGTGACGCAGCGGCCCGTGCGGGAGGAGAACTCGTGGCGGTTCGTCCCGTTGAAGCGGATGCGCCTGCCGTTGAGGAGCATGATGCCGTTTTTGATCTCAAAGCGGCGCAGGCCCACCGTCTCCCATACCGTCTCCGTCAGGCTGCCGGAGGCGTCAAAAACCTCGATGGACAGATCGTATAAGAAGGGCTTTTCCGCGTTCCAGAGCCTGGGGCAGTCCACCGGCAGGACGGCCTCCCGCTCCGCCGGGAAGGAGATGCTGGCGCCCGCAATCTGCCGCTTCCCATCGTACAGGCTGAAGGAGGCATGGCCCTCGCCAAGGGTTTCCAGGGCCACCCGGACCTCGCCGGAGGCGAAATCGCCGCTGAGGGGCGTGGTGATCTTCATGTCCCGGATATGGACCGCCGGAACGGCGTACAGGAACACGTCCCGGAAGATTCCGGAGAAACGGAAGAAATCCTGGTCCTCCATCCAGCTGGCGTTGGTGTATTGGAACACCTGGGCGGCCAGCTTGTTCTCCCCGGGGACCAGATAGTCCGTCAGCTCAAACTCCGAGGGGGTGAAGCCGTCCTCCCCGTAGCCCACGTAATGGCCGTTGCACCACACCGCGAGACCGCTCTCCGCCCCCTGGAAGGAGACGAAGATCCGCATTCTCGCCATTCGCTCCGGCAGGGTGAAATACTTTACATAGCTTGATACCGGGTTGAATTTCTCCGGTACCTGCCCCGGCTTCACGTCCTCGCAGCCGTCCCAGGGATATTGGACGTTCACGTACTGGGGACGTCCATAGCCATGGAGCTGGGGATGGGAGGGAACGGGGAGCACGTCCCAGCCCCGGCAGTCCACCCCGGCGGCGAAGAAATCCGGCACGGTCCCGGCGTAGTTCTCCGCGTAATGGAAGTACCAGTCCCCGCTGAGGGAAAAGCGGGAGGGGCCTCCGTCTGAGAGGGAATAGAGGTGGTCGGAGTGGGGCGCTTCCCGGTTGTCCTGGAAGAATTCCGGGGATTTGGTCAGTTCGTAATTGAATTCCTTCATTGCACTGCCTCCAAAACGATCAGTTTTCCGGTAAAGTCTCCGGTCATGCAGGGCATGACCATCCCGCCGTACATCCACGCCGCGCCGGAGCGGACCTCGCCGGTCTCGCTGGAGTGGTAGAGCTTCTCCTCATCCAGTCCCCGCAGGGGCAGCAGCACGCTCCGCCGCCGCTGGCGGCTCATGACGTGGACATAGTCCAGTACGGCGGTCTTCTTGTCCTTGCTGACGGCCATCAGGGCGTCGTACTCGCCGTTCTCGCCGTAGGAGGCCAGACGATAGTAGTCGCCGTCGTGGAACACGGGGCCGTATTTGCGGTAGTTCTCCAGCTGGCCGGGGATCAGGTCCAATTCCTCCTCTGTCAGCTTGGTCAGGTCCAGCTCATAGCCGAAGCACCCCGGCAGGGACACCAGCCCCCGGGTGGCGAAGGGGGTCGTCCGGCCGTTGGTATGGCTGGGGCAGGCGGCCACGTGGGCCCCCATGGTGGACGGCGGGTAAATGAGGGCCGTGCCCTCCTGAATGCGCAGGCGGTCGATGGCGTCGGTGTTGTCGGAGGTCCAGATCTGGGGGCTGTAGTACAGCATCCCCGGGTCGAACCGCCCGCCGCCGCTGCAGCAGTTCTCCAGCAGCAGCCCGGGGAAGTCCGTCAGCAGGCGCTCCTGGAGCTCGTAGACCCCCAGGACATAGCGGTGGAACAGCTCCCCCTGGCGGTCCGCCTCCAGGCAGAAGCTGGCCGCGTCGGTGAGGGTGCGGTTCATGTCCCATTTTACGTACTCGATGTGGGCGGAGGACAGCACCGCTTTCAGCTGGGCGTACACGCACTCCCGGACCTCGGGGCGGGAGATGTCCAGCACCAGCTGGTGCCGGGCCTCCATGGGCTTCCGGCCCGGGATCTGGAGGGCGTAGTCCGGATGGGCCCGGTAGAGGTCGGAGTTGGGGGACACCATCTCCGGCTCCACCCACAAGCCGAATTTCATTCCCAGCTTATTGATCTCGTCCGCCAGATATTTCAACCCGCCGGGGAGCTTCTTCTCGTTGACGAACCAGTCGCCCAGACTGTTGTTGTCCGTGTTCCGGCAGCCGAACCAGCCGTCGTCCAGCACCAGCATCTCGATGCCCCGGGCAGCGGCGGTGCGGGCGATGTCCAGAAGCTTGTCCGTATCGAAGTCGAAGTAGGTGGCCTCCCAGTTGTTTACCAGGGAGGGCCGGGGGCGGTTCCGCCAGGGCTCCCGGATGAGGTGGTCCCGGTACAGGTCGTGGAAGGTGTGGGTCATGCCGTCCAGGCCGCGGGAGGAGTACACAAGCACCGCCTCCGGGGTCTGGAAGCTCTCCCCGGGGTCCAGCTTCCAGCCGAAGCCCTCAGGGTGGATGCCGATGACCGCCCGCAGGTACTCCTGCTGCGTCATCTCCGCCTGGGCCAGGAAGTTGCCGGAGTAGACCAGGTTCATGGCGTAGACCTGGCCGTGCTCCTGGTTGGCGTCATGCTCCGCCAGGGCCAGGAAGGGCTGCGCCGCGTGGGAGGAGATGCCCCGCTTGGAGGATACGCCCTGCTTCCCCCAGCCCAGCTTCTGACGCTGGATCATCCGCTCGTAGCCCCAGCTGCCGTGGAGGGTGATGAGGTCAAAGTCCCGGTTGTCCATATCCAGGCAGGCGGAGAGGGCGGCGGTGAGCGTCACAGGTTTCTCTCCCCGGTTCACGATCCGGGCGCTGCGGCAGACGGCGTCCAAGGATTCATAGGCGGTGTAGTACAGATGGACCTCCAGCCCCAGGGCCTCGTCCTGACAGACCAGCTCCAGGGTGGAGCAGTCCGCCTCGCCGCCCCGGGTGGAGGGCAGGCCCGGCAGGGCCGGTTTGCCGGCGTGGATGGCGTGGGACAGGTAGGTGAGGTTACAGGCCCGGAAGCCCTCCTCCGTCTCCACGCGCAGACAGCTCTCCCGGTAGTCCCCCAGGCCGCAGCCGGAGTACTCCGTGGGCAGCTCGTCAAGAAAGGACGTCTGGTCGGCGCGCAGGGGAAAGGGGGGCTGGGACGGGTCCAGACGCAGCAGGTGGCGCATGTCGGCATCCGGAATCCTCCGGCCATAGTACATATGCCCCAGGAAGCCGGGCTCGTCCACAAGGGCAATCAGGTAGGTGGAGCCGGGGGTATCCAGACGGAATACCCGCTCCTCCTGGTAAAATGAAATGCTCATAGGCGGTCCTCCCATATGATCGGGTGATGGCGTTGTCGCGCTTCCACCAAATCATACGTGGTTTACCTGCATCTGTCAATGATAAAATGCAGAAAAACAGGGCGGCTGCCGATGAAATTTGCTTTCTGTGTTAGATTGTCAAGATTTGTTGTGTACGGCCTTATATCCCGCCGTACACAGTTGGCGCCAGAAGCTGCTGGGGAGGCGGAGAACTGGCCTTGACCCACCGTCCGGCATTCAGCAGATCCATCAGAAATTCTTCGTCAGGCGGATAGATGTATGCCATTCCCTCGTGTGATACGGTGCCCAGCAGCAATCTGCTGTTTTGGAAGAAGCATAGGTCACTATATAAAAATGGCGGCCTCTTATACTGGTTATCCGCCCGCTCGCTTGTAAAGTAAATGTCCTTGCAATATCTTGCTATGGAATCCACTGCTTCCGGTACGGCCGGAAAAATGTGCTGCGTGAGGAGTGGTGCGGCGGGACAGCCGGGGACGTTGTAATACCCAAACCATTGATTGACCTTTTGCTGTGCGATCAGATAGGGCTTAAGAGCAGTTTCTAATGGGTGCGTCTTTTCCGGCGAAAAATCATCGCTGTAACACAGAGAAAAAATATCTCCATATTCACAGCAGGTGTACAATAAGGCGCGGAACGCCTCACTTTCACATTTCCCCTTCAGTTTATAGACGTCCATTCAGGTCCTCCTGCTTTACAATAACGACCAGGAATCCATCTGCGGCAGATTCCAGCTCCGCGATAGTTCCAACTTGTACCAGCCTTGATACTTCGTTTTCGGAGTAAGGGTGAAAAACCATCCCATTCCATTTGCCGCCCGTAAATATGTAGTCGCCGTCAGAATTGACGATATGTGGTTCTGTTTCGTACTCGGCATCCGATTGATCTAAGGTTATAACAATGGAGCCGCCCTTTTTTACAATTCGATACAACTCCCGAATTGCCGCAATGCCATTCATAAGCGGCATATGGTCAATTACATCCCGGGAGACGACCGCGTCAAACTGGTTATCCTCAAAGCCTGTGGCTAAGATATCGCAGGCGAGGAAATCCCCGTGCTCTATGTTCCTGGATGACAGCAATTCCTTTGACAGGCGAACTGCTGCGGCCGATATGTCGAACCCGAAAACCTTGAAACCATTCAGAGCAAGTTTAAGCGAATAAGCGCCGCATCCGCAGCCTGCGTCGCATACGACTTTTGCCTGCTGCTTTTTTAGGCAGTCCAGGATCGAATCTGATAACGGCTCAGCGCTTTTCATGTGCTCAATATATTCACTTACCCGGTTCATGTCAGCATGATCCCATGATTGGTTCCAAAATTCTTCCATTATGCTGCGTTCCCCTTCAAATTTCAAAATCTGGAATTACGCCGTTATTCACATACTCTATAATGTTCAATGCCTCCGCCGCTGCTCTGTTGATCCCTTCAGGCGTATTCATCCAATGATCTCTTTACTTTCTGAAGCATAAAGCAATACCGCATAATCGTAATGCACGGGAAGCGGGGACTGCTGCTGAAGAAGGGAACGATCGCGGCGGCTGGCAGCTAAGGCGGCCGGAGAACATGCCCCCGAGGGCGGGAAGCCCCCGGGGGATCGATGAGAAATCAGCCGGTGACCGCCGCCCCGGTGGTAAACGAACGATCTGCATAGGGCCGGATCGCCTGGACATCCCGCATCAATCCGGCGAATTTCTCCGGCCGGAGGCTCTGGGGGCCATCGCACAGGGCGTGCTCCGGGTCGTTGTGGACCTCAATAATCAGCCCGTCCGCCCCGCAGGCGGTGGCCCCCAGGGCCATGGGAGCCACCAGCTCCCACCGCCCGGTGGCATGACTGGGGTCCACCACCACCGGCAGGTGGCTGAGCTGATGGAGCACCGGGATAACGGAAAGATCCATGGTGTTCCGGGTGGCGGTCTCAAAGGTGCGGATGCCCCGCTCGCAGAGGATCACCTGATCGTTGCCTCCCGCCATGACGTACTCCGCGCTCATGAGCAGCTCCTGCAGAGTATTGGCCATGCCCCGCTTGATGAGCACCGGCTTGCGAAGCTTCCCCAGCTCCTTGAGCAGCTCAAAATTCTGCATGTTCCGGGCCCCCACCTGGATGATGTCGATATCCTCGAAAAGGGGCAGGTGCTTGGCGTCCATGATCTCCGTGACAATGGGCAGACCGGTGGCCTCCCGGGCCTTGAGCAGCAGACGGATGCCCTCCTCGTGGAGGCCCTGGAAGGCGTAGGGGGAGGTCCGGGGCTTGAAGGCCCCGCCCCGGAGCACCTGAGCCCCGGCGGCCTTGACGCTCTCCGCCACGGAAATGATCTGCTCCTCGGTCTCCACGGAGCAGGGCCCGGCCATCACCATGAAGTGGCCGCCGCCAATCTTTGCACCGCTGGAGAGGGTGATGACGGTGTCCTCCTCGTGGAATTTCCGGTTGGCATTCTTGTAGGGCTCCTGGATGCGCTTGACGGTCTCGACGATGTCCAGCGCCAGGATGCTCTCGATGTCCACCTGGGAGGTGTCGCCCACCAGGCCTACGATGGTGTGGTTGGCGCCCACGGATTTGTGGGTCTCCAGGCCCATGCTGTGAAGCCAGCTGTCGAAGAGCTCCACCTGCTGTTTTTCCGCGTTCTTTTTCAGAATGACGATCATGACATATACGCTCCTCATCTATAAAATTTAATTTGGCAAATAAAAACCGGGCCTTACAGTTGCTTTACTGTAAGACCCGGAATGTATCTTTCCCGTCCTGCCTTTTTCCGCAGCAAAACAACCCTTATCTACTTGCAGCAGATAAAGGTAAAATAGAAGTAAGCGGCAAACAGGCTGGACTTCATGGCAAAAACCTCGCATTTCAAAACTGGAGCTATTTTAGCACGGTTTTTCTCCGATGGCAAGAGGAAAATTTTATTTTTCCGCAAAAGATTCTGCCGGGGGAAATTTTTCAGCTGAAAACCGTCTCGATTTTCTTTCCCGATGTGGCATAAACAAAAAGAAGTGGTATAATGGTTAAGAATCTGTATTCACAACCGCCGCAAACCGCCTGGGCGGTCTTTTCACCGCCATACCGCGTTGAGTCCCCTTGTCTGACAAGAAAAATCCTCGCCCATCCGGCATCCCCCACAGGTTCTTAACCAGAGAAACGGAGAGTATGGACCGGCTGATGCAAATGCTCATCCATGCCGGGGAAATCATGAAACATCTGCCGGGCCGAAGCGGCGAGGCGGAATAACCATTCAATCAAAAAGGAGACAGCACGATGGATATTTTGAACGCGATGCAGGCACGTCACTCCGTCAGGAGCTATTTGCCGAAGCCTCTGGAGCCGGAGGTAAAAAGCGCGCTGGAGAAAGAAATCAGCGCCGTCAATCGGGAAAGCGGTTTGCATTTCCAGCTGGTCACCAATGAGCCGAAGGCTTTTGACAGCTTTATGGCCCATTATGGGAAATTTACCGGCGTGACAAACTATATCGCCCTTGTTGGGAGAAAGTCCCGGGATCTGGACGAGCGCTGCGGCTTCTATGGGGAACGGCTTGTGCTGCTGGCTCAGCAGCTGGGGCTGAACACCTGCTGGGTTGCCCTGACCTATAAAAAGATTCCGGGCGCGTTTCAGATTGCTCCCGGGGAAAAGCTGACCGTGGTGATCGCCCTGGGCTATGGGGCGACGCAGGGCGTTCCCCACAAATCAAAGCCGGCGGAAGCCGTCGCGAAGGACTTCGGCGCCGCTCCGGAGTGGTTCCGGCGGGGAATAGACGCGGCGCTGCTGGCCCCTACAGCTGTAAATCAGCAGAAGTTCAGCTTCACGCTGGAAAACGGGCGCGTTCGGGCAAAAGCGGGCGCCGGCTTCTACGCAAATGTGGACCTCGGCATCGTGAAATACCATTTTGAGACGGCCGCCGGGAAAGAGAATTTCCAATGGCAATAGGCAGCCAGCACACACGAGCCGTTATGATGCTGCGCAGCAGCTGGCCGGCTTTCGGATCTATGCCAAGCGGACAGCAGAAGCGTATGAGCGCTTTATTTCGGAACATAATTTCACATCATAGACAGCCCGGCTTGGCGGAAGCCTTGCGTTGCTGTGTTTTTTGGAGGCAAGCGTAAAAAATGACCAGGCATGTATTAGCTGAACTGCTCCTCCCCTTTTTAGGGACTTCTCTGGGGGCAGGCTGTGTTTTCTTCATGAAAAAAGGCATGAATCCGCTGGTACAGCGGGCTTTGACCGGCTTTGCGGCGGGCGTCATGGTGGCGGCATCCGTTTGGAGCCTGCTGGTTCCCGCTATGGAGCAGGCGGCGAATATGGGGCAGTGGGCCTTCCTCCCTGCGGTTGTGGGGTTCTGGCTGGGCATTCTGTTCCTGCTGATACTGGACAGGACCATCCCGCACCTGCACCAGAACAGCAGCCGTCCGGAAGGACCTCGCACACAGCTGAAGCGGACGACCATGCTGGTGCTGGCCGTCGCCCTCCACAATGTTCCGGAAGGGATGGCGGTGGGCGTGGTATTGGCAGGCTGGATGGCAGGAGACAGCGGCATCACCGCCGCCGGCACCCTGGCCCTGTCCATGGGCATCGCCATACAGAACTTCCCGGAGGGCGCGATTATTTCCATGCCCCTCCGGTCGGAGGGCGCGGGAAAAGGCCGCGCTTTCCTGTACGGCGTCCTCTCCGGTGCAGTGGAGCCGCTGGCCGCCGTGCTGACCATTTGGATGGCCGGCCTTATTCTCCCCGCGCTCCCCTATCTGCTCAGCTTTGCGGCGGGAGCCATGCTCTATGTGGTGGTGGAGGAACTGATCCCGGAGGCATCCGCCGGGGAACATTCCAATCTGGGGACGCTGTTTTTTGCGGCGGGATTTACGATAATGCTGGCGCTGGATGTGATGCTGGGCTGAAAGGGAACGGGAAAATGAAACTCGTGGAGCACGGCTGATGATATGCCGCCGGCAAACGCAGACGGCCGGCAGTTTCCTTTTACAGCAAAGCCCCGGAGGCAAATGCCCCGGGGCCTTTTTCGAGCGCTACCGCTCTTCACGCTTCCCCGTCACCCGGTTCAGCAGGGCCACCAGCCCCCAGATAACCAGAATAACCGTAAAGATGCCCAGCATCCCCTTGCCCATAATGCCCAGGCAGATTAGAATCAGCTGCGTATTCATTGCCTTCTCCTCCTATCACAGAACGTTTTCTACCAGCGTGATGATCAGTCCGCCGGCGATGACCGAGGCGATCTGTCCGCTGACGTTGGCTCCGGCGGCGTGCATCAGCAGGAAGTTGTAGGGGTCCTCCTCCTGGCCCATCTTGTGGACTACGCGGGAGGCCATGGGAAAGGCGGATATGCCCGCCGCGCCGATCATGGGATTGACCTTCTTCCGGGAAAACAGGTTCAGCACCTTGGCAAACAGCACGCCGCCCACGGTGTCAAACACGAAGCCCACCAGGCCCAGGCCCAGAATGAGCAGGGTCTGCCATGTGACAAACCACTCCGCCCTCATCTTGAAGCTGACGCTGATCCCCAGCAGCAGGGTGATCAGGTTGGCCAGCTCATGCTGGGCCGACTGGCTGAGGCTGTCCAGCACGCCGCACTCCCGAATGAGGTTGCCGAACATGAGAAACCCGATGAGCTCCGCGCTCTTGGGCGCCACGGTACCAGCAATAACGGTAACAAAAATGGGAAACAGGATGCGGGTGGTCTTGGAGACGGCGCTGGGGGCGTACTCCATGCGGATCATCCGCTCCTTTTTTGTGGTGATGGCCCGGATGATCGGCGGCTGGATAATAGGCACCAGGGCCATGTAGGAGTAAGCCGCCACCATGATGGCTCCCTGGTAGACGCTCTGGAAGTAATTGGCTACGTAAATGCTGGTGGGGCCGTCGGCGGCGGCGATGATGGCCGCCGAGGCCGCGTCCTTCAGGTCAAAACCCGCCATGACCGCCACCACCAGGGTGAAGAAAATGCCGAACTGAGCCGCCGCACCGAAGAGGAACATTTTCGGGTTGCTCAGCAGCGGGCCAAAGTCGATCATGGCCCCGATGCCGATGAACAGCAGCAGGGGGAACAGCTCGCTGGCGATGCCGGTGTTGAACAGGGTCTCAATGGCCTCGGTGCTGACCATAGGCAGGTTCACCAGCACCGCGCCGAAGCCCATGGGCAGCAGCAGGGACGGCTCCATCTCCCGCTTCACCGCCAGGTAGACCAGCAGGCAGCCGATGGCGATCATCAGTCCCTGCTGCCAGGTGAAGTTGAGGACGTTGGAGAAAAGGTCGGAGAATATCTCCATGGGAAAGTGCCTCCTTTTTGGGCCTGGGGCCCGTTTTTTCAGAGGAAGCATAAAAAATGAGACTTCCGCGGCGCGACTAAACGCACCGCGAAAGTCTCATCATTTCAGGCGGGGCCGGGATTTACCCGTATTGACGGCCGCCGCCGCGCCGGAAGGCGCTGATTACTCCCTCTCACTTGCTCCTATCATATGTCATCGCAGGCGGATTGTCAAGGGGAATTTTACAGCACCCGGGGCCATGCAGCGCACTTCAAGGGCTGTGAATACAGGTTCTTATACTTGCCTTGACAAAACGCCGCGGATACGGTATGCTGAGGCTGCGCAACAAACCGCGCAAATACTGCCTGTGATTCATATCCATCCGCAGGAGGTCCCCCTATGGAGTCATCAAAAACCAAACTGACCACAGCCGCCATCGCCAATGAACTGGGCGTTTCAAAAACCACCGTCTCCCGGGCGCTCTCCGGTAAAGGGCGAATCAGTTCGGAAACCCGGGAACGGGTGGAGGAGTATGTCCGCCGGGCAGGCTATGAGGCCGCGGGGTCCATCAATAAGCTGGAGCGCCGGCCTACCAATAATCTCGCCCTGGTGATCCCCCACCACTTCGTCCAGCTGGACCTGCCGTTCCTCCGGAAGTCCATGGGCGGCATCTGCCGCATGGCGGCCCAGCGGGGATACGACATCCTGCTGTGCTACGCCGATGGGGAAAACACGGAGCAGCTGGAGCGGCAGCTGTCGGCCAATAAGGTGGACGGGGTGATCCTCACCCGGACGCTGCTGGACGACCCGTGCCTGGACCTGGTGCGGCAGAGGGGCGTGCCCTTCGTGGCGATGGGGCGGCTCCGGTCCCCCGCCGCGCTCCAGGTGGACCACGACCATGTGGGAGCGGCCCGGGAGCTGACCCGGCTGCTGCTGCAAATGGGCATCCGCCATATCGCGTATATGGGCAATCGCGAGGCATACACGGTCAACATGGACCGGCTCGAGGGATACCGGCAGGCGCTGGAGGAATATGGGCTGGCCGTGGAGCCGGAGATCGTCTTTTCCAACGTAAACTCCGATGAGAGCCGGGTGGACGCGCTGGAAGCCGCGTTGGAGCAAAAGCCGGAATGCCTTCTGTGCGGCGACGACAACCTGGCCATTGAGCTGCTGAAGGATCTGCACCAGCGGGGGATCTCGGTCCCCGGTCAGCTGAAGCTGGCGAGCCTGTACGACAGCGAGATCCTGCAAAATAACGCCCCCACCGTTACGGCGGTACAGTTCGACGCGGCGGCCCTGGGAACGGCCGCCTGCCGTCTGCTGCTGGACGCCATGGCGGGCAAGGAGGTCGTTCCCCGGCAGGTCCAGGGGTATCAGGTGATCCTGCGGGAATCCACGAAATAGATCTGCGCAACAGTTGCGCTGCTTGCCGGAAGGGCAGGCGGCGCATTTTTTGTGCGTTGTTCCCAAAATGCCGAGAAAATTACGTGGAATTTGGCCTATTGACATTAAGCGCCTTTCATAGTATTCTTGTTTTGCCTGAATTGTTGCGCTAAGCGAGTATGAATCGTTGCACGAAGTTGCGCAGCGATGAAACAGGAAAAATATGAACAGGAGGCATCCCCATGAAACTGAAGAAGATCCTTGCACTTGTCCTTGCCGCTGTCATGACGCTGGCCCTCGCGGCCTGCGGC
Organism: Oscillospiraceae bacterium; assembly: GCA_021768185.1. Lineage (GTDB taxonomy): Bacteria > Bacillota > Clostridia > Oscillospirales > Oscillospiraceae > Pelethomonas. The sequence goes on along the minus strand of JAETNP010000028.1, from coordinate 13,015 downwards.
GGCGGGAATACGCCATCCAACGACAGCAGCACGCCTTCCCAATCCGGCAATAACGATGCCGACGCCCCCGCTTCCGGTAGTGACAGCAGCGGCAGCGGTGAAACCATCTCCCTGGCCCTCTGGGGCGGCGAGGAGGACCAGGACCTGCTGGCCGGGCGCGTAGAAGCGTTCAAGGCCGCCTATCCCGATCAGACCTTTGACATCCGGGTGGGCGTGGAGTCCGAATCCACCGCCAAGGACACCATCCTTACCGACATCGAAACCGCCGCCGACGTGTTCGCCTTTGCCGACGACCAGCTGGCCGACCTGGTGGACGCCGGGGCCCTGCTGAGCATCGACAGCATGGACCAGCCCATCCAGGCTTATGCCGGCAAGAGCGTGGCCGACATCAAGGCCGCCAACGTCCCCGTCTCCGTGGAGGCCGCTACCTACAACGGCACCATGTATGCCTTCCCCGCCACGGCGGACAACGGCTATTTCCTCTACTATGACTCCACCCGCATCACCCCCGACCAGGCCAAGAGCTGGGACACCCTGCTGGACGCCGCCCAGGCCGCCGGCAGCAAGGTGGGCATGACCCTGGCCTCCGGCTGGTACCTGGCCAGCTTCTTCTACGGCGCGGGCTTCACCACCGGCCGCAATGAGGACGGCACCACCACCATGGACTGGAACGGCACCTCCCCCAGCGGCGTCACCGGCGTCCAGGTGGTCCAGGCCATGCAGAAGATCGCCTCCCATCCCGCCTTCCTGCCCGTGACCGACGGCGACAGCTCCAACCAGATCGCTGCCGGCAACGTCTGCGCCATCGTCAGCGGGACCTGGGATTCCATCAGCTGCTCCGAGGCCTTCGGCGACGGCTACGCCGCCACCAAGCTGCCCACCTACATGGCCGGGGACAAGGAGGTCCAGAGCGGTTCCGTGGCCGGCTGCAAGCTCATGGGCGTCAACGCCTACTCCAAGAACTCCGGCTGGGCCGTGCTGCTGGCCGAGTTCCTGACCAACGAGGAGTCCCAGATCGCCCGCTTCGAGCAGCGGGAGGCCGGCCCCTCCAACATCAACGCCCAGTCCTCCGACGCCGTGAAGGCCAACGTGGCCCAGGCCGCCCTGGGCGCACAGTCCGGCTTCTCCGTCATCCAGAAGGTGGGCGGCAAGTATTGGGATCCCTCCAAGTCCTTCGGCGAGCAGATCGCGCAGGGTACCATCGCCACTGACGACGCCTCCGTCCAGACGGCGCTGGACGATCTGGTGGCCGGCGTTACCGCGCCCCTTGGCTGATCGTCCGGTTTCCCCTGCAAACTGAATCGTCCGCTCTCAGGCGCAGCCGCGCCTGGGAGCGGACATCAAAAAGAGAAAAGGGAGGTCCCGTATGGAAAATCCATTGAGTGAAAAATTCGGCATTGGGCCGTTTTTCTCCAATTTCGGCACGGCGGTCGCCAGGGGAGACTGGTCCGTGAAGCTGTCCCTCCTCTGGATGGGCGCGGGCTACGCCCGGCGCAAGCAGTATGTCAAGGCCCTCATCATGACGGCGCTGGAGGTGGGCGCGGTCCTCTTCACCATCTTCTTCGCCATGCAGTACGTCCCCAAATTCGGCACCCTGGGCACCGTACAGGCGGAGCAGGTCTTCAACATGGAGACCATGAAGACGGAGTGGAACGACTACGACAACTCCTTCATGATCCTGCTGTTCTCCCTGTTCAGTTTTGTGGTCTGGTTCGCGTTCATCGCCGTGTGGATGAAGAACGTGGTCAACGTTTACCGCCTCCAGCTCCGGGCGGAGGCGGGGCAGCACGTCAACACCTTCGTGGAGGACCTGCGCTCCTACCTGGACGAGAAGTTCCACATCACCCTGCTGACTCTCCCTGTGCTGGGCGCGGCGGTCTTCACCGTCGTCCCGATCCTGCTGCTGATCCTGGTGGCCTTCACCAACTACGACCAGCAGCACATGCCTCCCACCAATCTGTTCTCCTGGGTGGGGCTGAGCAACTTCATCACCCTGCTGGGCGGCGGGGACAGCCTGACCATGGGCTTCGGCTACGCCTTCGTCCGCATCCTGGGCTGGACCCTGGTGTGGTCCCTGTTCGCCACCCTGACCACCTACATCGGCGGCATCCTCATGAGCCTGCTGCTCAACAGCAAGCTGGTCCGGGCGCGCAAGCTGTGGCGGACCCTCTTCATGGTCACCATCGCGGTGCCCCAGTTCGTGTCCCTGCTGCTGATGCGCAACTTCTTCTCCAACACCGGCATCGCCAACACGATCTGCGCCAACATCGGCCTGACGGGCTTCCTGCGGGACGTCGGGGCCATTTCCACCACCTACATCCCCTTCCTGTCCGCCCCCGGCTGGGCCCATGTGATGATCATCCTCATCAATATCTGGATCGGCATCCCCTACCAGATGCTCATCGCCACCGGCGTGCTGATGAACCTCCCAGCCGACCAGCTGGAGAGCGCCCGGATCGACGGCGCCAATCCCTATCAGACCTTCCGGCACATCACCATGCCCTACATGCTCTTCGTCACCGGGCCGGCGCTGGTCACGGACTTCGTGAAGAACATCAACAACTTCAACGTGATCTACCTGCTCACCGAGGACGTCTACACCACCACCAACCAGGTCATGGCCAACGCCCAGGCCAAGGAGGTGGACCTGCTGGTCACCTGGCTGTTCCGGCTGACCCAGGACTACTACAACTACAAGATGGCCTCGGTCATCGGCATCATGGTCTTTATCGTCTGCGCGGTGTTCACGCTCATCGCCTTCAACCGCATGACCAAGGGAGATAAGGAGGGGGTCTATCAATGAAAAAGAAGACCGTACGCACGATACTGTTCAACGTGCTCATTGCCGCCCTGGCGATTTTCTGGATCATCCCCATCGTCTGGCTGCTCTGCACCTCCTTCAGCGCCTACGACGGCATGAACGTCAGCACCTTCTTCCCGGAGACCTGGAGCGCCGTCCACTACGCCAAGATCCTCCAGTCCGACAGCGTGAACCAGTTCGTCACCTGGTTCTGGAACACCTTCAAGATCGCCTGCTTCACCTGCCTGATCTCCACCTTCTTCGTGCTGATGGTGGCCTACGCCACGTCGGTCATGCGCTTCAAGATGCGCAAGCCCCTGATGAACATCGCGGTGATCCTGAACCTGTTCCCCGGTATGCTGGCGATGATCGCGGTGTACTTCACGCTGAAGACCTTCAATCTGACTAACAGCCACATCGGCCTCATCATGGTCTACTCCGCCTCCTCCGGCCTGGGCTACCTCATCGCCAAGGGCTTCTTCGACACCGTGCCCAGGGCGCTGTGCGAGGCGGCGCGGCTGGACGGCTGCAACGAGGCGCGGATCTTCCTCACGGTGGTGGTGCCCATGAGCAAGCCCATCATCGTCTACACCGTCATCAGCAGCTTCCTCACCCCCTGGATGGACTTCGTGTACTCCAAGATGATCCTCAACGCCGGCATCGCGGAGAACTACACCGTGGCCGTGGGCCTCTACCGGATGCTGGACAAGAGCCTCATCAACACCTACTTCACCCAGTTCTGCTGCGGCGGCGTGCTGGTGAGCATCCCCATCTCCATCCTGTATATCATCATGCAGAAATTCTACGTGGAAGGCATCACCAACGGCGCGGTCAAGGGGTGACGGCGCCATTGGAAGGAATCGACTATGCAAGACCAATTTATTCTTAATATCATCCACCGGCCCGAGATGGTCCCGGAATACGCCGAGAAGGTCACCGGCCAAGGGAAGACGGAGGACCTGGGCCGCAAGGCCCTGCTGACCGAGAGCCTGGACATCTTCAAGCTCCAGCAGGAGGCCGCCCACCGCAACGGGCTGAAGACCACCATCCAAATGACCTACGCCAGCCTGTTCAACGACGAGGCTGTGGCCCTGGCCAAGGCGGACCACGAGCAGTACGGCGACGAGATCGCCCTGAGCCTGCTGGGCCTGCCCTGCAAGGAGTTCCGGGAGAAGTACAAGACCAAGGACTTCTGCATCTGGATGTTCGACATGGACATGAAGCGCTCCGTGGTGGACGACGTGTTCGGCAAATTCCACGAGTGCTTCGGCTTCTACCCGGAGTCCACCGGCAGCTACTACATGGACGCGGCGCTGATCAACTATATCAAGGAAAAGTACCCCATGGTCAAGTGCGCCGTGGCTACCTGCTGGGAGGAGGGGCCGAAGGCCTACCACACCTGCAACAACTCCTGGTACACCTTCCTGGACGGCGGCCCCTGGGCCCCCTGGATCCCCTCCAAGGTCAACACCCACGCCCCCGCCGCCAACGAGGCGGAGGACAGCGGCATCGTCGCCATCCCCCACCTGAGCCGGGACCTGATGGCCTGCTACGACGGCAACGGCTCCAACTTCGGCACCCACCCCCAGAACGTGCTGCGGGGGATGCTCTACACGCCGGGGCAGTTCAACCCCGACGGCAGCTACAGCGGACAGAGCTACCCCTACCTCTACAACCTCATCGACCAGTACCGCTATCAGGCCAAGTTCAACAACGGCTACGCCTACAACATGCAGTTCGTGGGCCCGGGCTGGATGAACAAGATGGGCCGGTGGGAGGCCCCCTACGAGCTGCTGAAGGCCAGCTATGACGACGGCTGCGCCTACTACGGGAAGCTGAAGAAGGAGGGCAAGCTCACCGACATGACCATGGCGGAGTTCGCGGACTACTACCGGGAAAAGAAGCGCTACGCCGAGCCGGAGTGCGCCCTGTGGCGGGACATCATCTACGGCAGCGGCAAGCAGCTCTTCTGGTACTGCGACCCCTATATGCGCGCCTGCGTCAACATGGACCAGGGCGGGGCCATCGTGGACCTGCGGCCCTACGCCGCCAAGCTGGAGTGGGACATCGGCATCGGCACGCCCCACGTCCAGGAGGCCGGGTACCCCTTCCTCATCCAGGAGAAGTACCGGGCGGGATACTTCACCCACTACGCCGGCGAGGGGACCATCCGCTCAGCGAAGCTCCGCCGCAACGGCGAGGAGGTGGATCTGGCGCTCTGCCGCACCCACGCCCATTTCTCCCAGGAGGGGGACTGCCGGCAGCTGACCCTGGACCCGGTGGAGGCCGTGTTCTCCGATGTGACGGTGAAGGTGCAGACGGTGATTACCTTCCAGGAAGGGTCCAGCGCTATCAAGATCCAGCGGAACATCCTGGAGATGAGCGACCCGGACGCGGAAGTGACCATCGACGAATACATGGTGGCCTGCTACGGCACCACGGAATATCCGGAGGACATGACCAGCCTGCGCCTCAGCGTCCGCAGGGGCACGGTGGAGTACGGCCTGGACTACGCCTACAAGTGCCGGGAGCAGGTCCTGGATGATGCGGACGAAGCGGCCTGCGTGATCCCGCCCGTCAAGACCCGGGTCTCCCTGGAGTGCGAGGGCCGGGACAAAACGGGGTATTATAAGGAGGGCTACGCCTTCAGCCCCATGTTCACCCTGGGCTATACCGGGACCGTCAAGGAGAAGGAGGTGTTCACCACATGGCTCAAGCTGGCAAGGGCAGACTGAACTACCGCTGCCCCTCCTGCTTCATGCGGGACCTGGACATCGACATGTTCTATGATCCGGACAAGAAGGAGTATTACTGCATCCGCTGCCAATACACCGGCTCCGAGGAGGACGTACTGGAAAAGAACCGGATGGCCCGCTTCCGCTACCGCTTTCTGACGAAGCGGTTTACGCCGGAGGAATTTGAGGCATTCTAAACAAAACAAGGCGCTGTCCCGGCATCGGACAGCGCCTTGTTTCTAAACAGGAACAGTGAGGTCGGTTATGGATTTTATCAAAGGTTTCGATATCTCCTCCCTCCTGGAGGTGGAGCGCTGCGGCGGGATCTTCCGGGACGGCGGCGAGGAGCTGGACGCTCTGGAAATTTTGAAGCGCTACGGCGCCAACTGGACCCGGCTGCGGCTGTGGAACGCCCCCTACGACGAAACAAACAGCGACTATGGCGCGGGCGTCTGCGACCTTGCCGCTGTGCAGGCGCTGGCCCGCCGGACAAAGGACGCGGGGATGAAATGGCTGCTGGACTTTCATTACTCGGACTTCTGGGCGGATCCCGGCAAGCAGACCGTTCCCAAAGAATGGGAGGGCATGGACGAGTCCGCGCTGGAGCGGGCGGTGTACCAGTACACGAAGAACGTGCTGTGCGCCTGCCGGACCGCCGGAGTGCTGCCCGACATGGTACAGGTAGGGAACGAAGTGACCAACGGCCTGCTGTGGCCCACGGGAAAGACGCCCAACTGGGAGACGATCTGCCGCTATATTTCAGCCGGCGTGAGGGCGGTCCGGGAGGAAGCGCCGGAGGCCCCTGTCATGGTCCATCTGGACAACGGGGGCAATCATGCCCTGTACCGGGAGTGGTTCGATCACTATTTCCGGCTTGGCGGGGACTGCGACGTGATCGGACTGAGCTACTACCCATTCTGGCACGGAGATATGGCGTCGCTCTCCGCCAATATGAACGACATCGCTCCCCGCTACGGGAAGGATCTGGTTGTGGTGGAGACCAGCATGGGCTTTACCATGGACAGCTATGCCGCCCACGAGGGCCTTGCGGAATCTGAACGCAAGGGAATGGCAACCAGGCCGGAGCTGGTGGAAAAAATCGGCTACCCCATGACGCCCCAGGGACAGGCAGATTTTACCGCTGATCTGCTGAAGGTGATCCGCGATGTTCCGGGCGGAATGGGAAAAGGCTTTTTCTGGTGGGAACCGGCCTGGCTGCCGGTTCCGGGGTCCGGCTGGGCCAAAAAGGCCGGGTGGGAATATGTCCATGAGCACGGCCCTGGCGGCAACGAATGGGCAAATCAGGCGCTTTTTGACTTTAACGGAAATGCTCTGCCCGCGCTGGAGGTCATTCGGGACTTCCGATAAGCGGAGCCGGCATCTGCCAGGAGAAAGGAGGACTGCCAAATGGCAAGAAGATTACCGCCCTACCGTCCCGGCGTGAAGCTGTTTCATCTTTCCGGGTGGGCGCTGCAATGGATCGGGTTCTTCCTGGTGTGCCTGTCCAGCTTCAGCATCGCTGTCCTTCAGCGGGGGATACTGAAGCTGAACCGGGAGGGCACCATGGAGGCGGTCAGCGAGGCCATGAAGCCCGGCGGCGACGCCATGGGCTGGGCCTCCGGGGCGGTGTTCTGCTCGTTGCTCTCCACACTGGCTATCCCAATCTTCGCAAAGCTGGTCTATGAGGGGTGGAAGCGCGCCGCCGCTCCGGGGAAATATCTGGCGGGGCTGGCGGCCTGCGCGTTGATTGCGGAGATTCCTTATGATTTTGCCATGAACGGGAAGCTGCTGGACTGGAGCGCCCAAAATCCGGTGTGGGGCCTGCTGCTGGCCGCGGTAACGCTTGAAATCACAAGGCGTTGGACAATGAAGTCCGCTGTGGGGAACGTGGTGTTCCGGGCGCTGATTATATGCGCGGCCTTGATCTGGGCGCTGTTGCTGAGGGTGCAGATGGGGACGGTCATGGTGCTGCTGGCCGCTCTGTTCCATTTTGCGGAAAAGAAACCGGCAGTCACAATAGCGGGCGGCGTACTGCTGACGCTGGTTCAGTTTCCCGCGCCGGTGGGGATGCTGTTTGTCCACTGGTATGACGGCGAAAAGCAAATGGGCAGCGGGAAGCTGCTGGCCGTCCTGTATCCGGTGCAGCTGCTGGTATTTGGTATGCTGGCCGCCGCTGTGGGCGGGTGAGAGCCGCACTTCGTCAAATTGCCGCGCTGCCCCATTTCGTATCGGCTGAAAAATGACTTCGACCCGATCTCTGCCAGATCTGTTGGCAGGGGTCGGTTTTTTGCTGCGGCAAATTCAGGCAATATTCCGCTCCTTTGGGTGCATAGGATGCTTTCCCTCGGGAGCAAAAGCAGCGAACGCGGGTGACGGAAATATGCCTTTCATCGAGAAATCGTATGGGAGGATGCCGCGACAGGAGCACATCCATGATTGCAATCCTTTCCAAAAGGTTGTATTCTACTGCATAGAGAAAACGGGAATTGTCCATGCGTTATTTTCTGACGGAATGAAAAATGGACAAAAACCCATTTCTGCTGAAATCAGTCCATTTACATCGGGCGTGCATAAGGTCAGAATAGTCGGAGCAGAGGAAAAGGAGGCGTTTCCTATGGAAACAGAGCGCAGGCTGGCGCTGGCTTATCAGCCGCATATTCAGAAGGATTTAAATGAGCCGTTCCCCATCCGGTATTTCGGTTACACGGTCTTCTATGACCGCAGGCCGTCTCCCAGCTTTCCCAGGCTGACGCTGGACCCGGAGGAACTGAGGGCCGCATTCATCATTGAGTATGCGGTCTACTACGATTATGACATCCAGCACTTGTATGACCTGGAGCATGTCTGGGTGGCGGCAGATCAGGCGGGCGCGGTATCAGGGTGCTGGAGCAGCTTCCACGGGATGCGGCTGCGGGCGGATCGCTTACCCGCCTTCCGCCTGGAGGGGACGCATCCCGTCCTGTATGCCCAGCCGGGGAAACACGCCCTGCTGCCGGACCCGGAGCTGTTCTATCTGAACGAGCAATTCCCGGAATCCTGCGGGCCGAAGGCCGGGGGAGGGCTGCTGATCCCGCCTATGCTGGAGGGCGCGCTGGAGACGTCCGATTCCCAGGATCAGATGATTGACCGGTATATCCGTGCGCATTACGCATTTACTCCGGCGCTGCGATATGAACCGGAGACGGTCACGCCGGAGCAGATGATCCCCTGGCCGCAGCTGCTTGAACGGATTCCGCATAATCTCACATATCTGTTCATCTCCCACGCGCTGTCGGTGGTGCGGCATATCTCCGACCGGGTAATGGTGATGTACCTGGGGCGTATGGTGGAGTTCGGCGAGACGGAGGAGCTGTTTGCCAATCCCCTGCACCCCTACACCCGGGCCCTCCTCAGCGCCGCTCCCCAGCCGGACCCGGATGCGTCCGTTGACCGGATCGTTCTGGAGGGCGAGGTGCCCAATCCCGCCGCGCCGCCCTCCGGCTGCCATTTCCATCCCCGCTGCGCCTACAGGACGGAGCGGTGCGAGAAGGAGTTTCCGCCCCTGACGGACCACGGAGGGAGGCTGGTGGCCTGCTGGAACTGCGGGGCCTGCGGCGAGGGAGAGCAGTGAACGACCTCAAATGAAAAGGAGCTGTGAGAACTATGGACTTCAGCGACCGCGACCTTTACCGGAACATCAGCATCCATATCAGCGACCGCTCCCACTGGAACCTGGCATTGAATGTATATAACTGCGGCAATCAGAATATCGAAATTGAGCACTACACCAAACCGGACTATTACATTTTCTATTTTGTCAAGGAAGGAAAGGGCTATGTAACAGTGCGCCAGGCCACCCATAAAGTGGGGGCGGGGCAGGGGTTCGTCCTCTTCCCCAATGAGGAGGCCCGCGTGAAATCGGAGCACAAGGGGGCGATGAATGTCACCTGGGTCGCCTTTTCCGGCCATCTGGTGGACCGCTATCTGAGCCGGGCGAAGCTGTCGGTTTACAAACCGGTCTTTTCGGACAACAGCGAACACGAAGTGGAAGCGATGTTCGATCGGCTGCTGGCGGTTTCGACCACGCTGCCCAACCGCTACTGCAAGATCATGGCCCAGCTGTACAGCATCTTCGGCTTTCTGCTGGACAACGCCTTTGACATCCGGCCGGAAACGGTATCGCCGGAGTTCTATCTCATCAAGGCGCTGGATTTCATCGACGCCAATTACCAGGACGACATTTCCGTGGAGGACATTGCCGCCAACGCCGGCATCAACCGGAAAGCTCTCTACGCGGTGTTCAAGTCCCTCACCGGCTTTTCCCCCAAAGACTATCTGATCTACTACCGGATGTGCAAGGCGACCGCCCTGCTCAAGGACGAAAATCTCTCCATAGAAGTCGTTGCCGTATCCGTGGGATACAGCGATCAATTTCACTTTTCCAAAGAGTTTAAAAAGAATGTAGGCCTGTCTCCCTCGGTGTACCGGCGCAGGGTGGCGCAGGACCCGACGGTGGAGTATAAATCTCCGATTGATGCCGTGCGCCAGCAATTCCCGGTTCCATCTCTGCCGGAATTGCCACCGGATTTTTGAGACAAAAGACTCCTACGCGTTGAGGAACAATATTATGCAGACGAGAAACCTGATTATTTTTACGGACATCGGCGATACCGTGATTGATGAAGGAACGGAAGTCCGGACCACGCCGATGGGGGTGGTCCATCGGGCAGATTGCATTCCCGAGGCAAAAGAGACCATGCTCCATATCTACGAGCGGGGATACACCATTGCCATGGTGGCCGACGGCCTGGTGGAGTCCTTCCGCAACACCATGACGGAAAACGGACTGGACCACATTTTTGCCACCTGGGTGATTTCCGAGGCGGTGGGGGCGGAAAAGCCCGACCAGCGGATGTTCGAGACCGCGCTGTCAAATTTAGGCTTGACGGAGGCGGACAAGCCACGTATCATCATGGTGGGAAACAACCTTTCCCGGGATGTGCTGGGGGCAAACCGCTTCGGCATTACATCGGTACACCTGTGCTGGTCCCCCCGGTACCCCCGCCAGGCGGCGGAACCGGAGGAGGAACCGGATTACCGCATCTATCATCCGTCGGAGCTGCTGCCGCTGGTTGAAAAGCTGGAAAACCGGCTGCATAATGAGAGGTGAGACCGCCATGGTTCAGAAAATTATTCTGGTATTCAAGACCCATTTCGATATCGGTTTTACCAACCTTGCGCAGGAGGTCGTCCGGCAGTATGCCGGCCCGGGTCCCGCCCCTGTTTTTCTGGCAGGGGCCGGGAGGCGGCCGGGTTCTGACCATGTACAGTAAAGGCGGCTATGGCACCGGGCTGCTGCCGCCGAAGGACTGGCCGTTCCCGGTGTGGATGGCGCTGATGCATACCTACGACAACTGCGGCCCCCAAAGCGCGGAGATCATCCTCCAGATGGCGGAAACGGCCAGGGCGGCTTATCCGCAGGCGGAGATCGTATGCGGGAGCATGGACGACTTTTACCGGGAGCTGGAAAAGTGCGATCTGTCCGGGCTTCCCGTGGTGGACAAGGACCTGGCGGATACCTGGATTCACGGGATCGGCTCCTATCCGGCGGAAATCTCGCAAATGCGGGAGAACCGGGAGCGGGCCCGCCGGCTGCACCGCGCCTGTTTTACCCGCCTGCTGCAGGGGGAAGCTCCCCTTTCCGGCCTTGCGCCGCTCTGGGAGCAGTATTACGAGGCCGTATGCCTCTTCGCGGAGCACACCTGGGGCGCGGATGTGAAGACCTGGTTGGGACCGGACCGCGTGTATGAAAAATCGGATTTTCTGGCCGCCCGGGATACGGAGCCCTGCCGCTTTATGGAGCAGTCCTGGCAGGAGCAACGGGAACGGGCGGCGGAAAGTAGCCGGCTACTGAATGAAATAGAACGGCTTCTCCCGCCGCGCGAACAGGAAACGCCTGTATCCGGAATCCTCATACCGCAGCGAGACGGGAACCGAGTCGTGGTGGAAAACCACCGCTACCGGCTGGAATTCGACGGCGCATCCGGTCAGATCAGCCTGGTGTACGATAAGCTCCTGTCCGCTCCGCTGCTGCGCAGCCAGGACGGGCGGGGCGTATTCTCCTACCAGTATGACCGCTATGGGCTTGAGGACATCAACGAGTTCCTCCGCGCCTATGGCTATCATTTCACCACCTGGGGCATCCAGGACTACGGCCGGGAGAACTATCCGGACTGCGAACACCGGAATTTTTCACCCGTATTTACCGGATATGAGATCAGGGGCAGCAGCATCCTGTTCCGCTTCCAGACGAAAGACAGCCCGGACCTCTACGGGGACTGCCGCCAGCTGACGCTGACGGTGACGCTTCCGCCGGCGGGAGATACCTTTGACGTGGAGCTCGCCCTGGAGGATAAGCAGGCCACGCCCTTCGTGGAGTCCGGCAGCCTGATTTTCCCCCTTGCGGAGGAGCGGGCGTACCGGATTGGCAAGCCGGGAGCGGTGGTCGATCCCGAGACGCAGATCGCCTCCTGCGCCAATCACGCCCTGCTGAATCTGGAGCATGAGATCACGGCTCTGGGCGATAATGCGTGTCTGACGGTCTGTGCAAAGGATACGCCCCTGGTCTCCATTGGCGCGCCGGGGGTCTACGACTATCAAAAGGAATTTCCCAAGAACAGAAAGAATCAGCTTTGGTTCAATCTGTTCAACAATATGTGGGGAACCAATTTCCCACAGTGGATCGAGGGAGATCTGCGGTTCCGCTTTACTCTCTGGGGCGGAACTGCCGGACAGGCCGCGGACGCGCCTGCCCGGGCGGCGTCGGTCTGCTTAGGTACGTCGAAGCCCCTGCCGGGGATACCGGAGGACCTGTCGCTAGTCCATACGCAGTTGGAGGATGGCACGCTCTATATCCTTCTCCGGAACTATAGCGGCGCTTCCGGACCCCGCCGGATACGGATACCGGGAGCGATCCTGCGCGAGGCAGACCTCCTCCGCCGTCCCCGGGGCGATTCCCGCCGGGATGAGCTGGAAATTATGATGCGTCCCTACAGACTGCACTGTATTGCGCTGGAGGGCGTTTTGAAAAGGGCTGGGGAATGAAGATAACGTATTACGGCACCGCCGCCGGGGAAGCTCAGCCCTGTCAGCCTGGACTGCACCAGCCGGATGCACCGGGACGGTCAATATCACATGGGCATGGCGGATGCGGATACCATCCGGGTGGCAAACCATTTCTCCCACAACGGAGGGTGGCTGCATGATGACATCACGGAACAGGCAGGAGATATGACATGATCGCCTCCTATGGCGGAATGGCGGTCACATTTTAACGGGGAGAGTATATATGGGGATTTCATATAATGCGCAGGAGCGGGTTTTCCGTGATATGCTCCCTCTATGAGAGACAGTGAAAAATAAAACTGTCCTCATGGAGGGAGCATCGTTATGTCGAGGAACAAGAGATTAGGACCTGAAGAAAAAGTAAATATTGTGCGCA
>JAETNP010000088.1 GCA_021768185.1 Oscillospiraceae bacterium | reverse complement strand
ACACGTTTCCCGTGTTAGTCACTGGCCTTGGCTCTCAAAGCACGCGCCCTTGTTGACGTCGATCAGTATTTCGTTTTTGCAGACCCGGCAGTAGGCAATCAGCCTGCTGCCCTGGGTGTCTGGCCGGACCTTCATCAGCCGCTTGTTCTTACGGCACCTGGGGCAGGTCAGCCAGCCATCACTTACCGTTATCATTTTACCATGTTTGGACTCGCCTTGCAAGGCTTTCCACTCCTTTTCCCATAAGTTAATATATTCCTCAAGACCGAAAAAATATAAAAAAGGTCATGGCTGCTTCCGCCGGCGCCGGCGTTTGGCCTTGGGTCTGGGGCCGATGGTGGTCTCCCACCCGGCGGCCAGATACTTGATATATCGGTAGTGGCCGTAAGCGGTAGTAACGTCGCCCGTGTCCTCGAAGGTCAGCGACGCACTCTCCGGCACAGACAGCGGCGTATCGTTTGGCACCCGGAAGCACTCACGCTCCGGCTTGCGCAGATTCCGCGAACCGGACCACAACCGCAGCCCCACCTTATCCCGCTGCTCCTTGCAAAAATACCGGGCCAGGGTCTCAAAGTTTTTATCCCGATCAATGCGCAGCTGTTTGAACTCTACACCGCCCTGGCCCCACATCTGACGAATCAAATCGTAGTCCTCGCCGGTGGCGTTGATCAAAGCGTGATGGTGCCAGCGGCCGTCCCCATGTTTGTGCTCGGTGACGTAGAGGTAGCGCAGCTCCTGGTCCTTTTCTTTCCGGGCTTTCCGCAGACGTTTCCAAAAGGCCTGCATGATCTTCCGGGACTCTGCCCGGTTTCGGGGCAGGTGGGCGTCATCGTAGGTAAGGGTCACATACAGGTCCCGGATTCCGAAGTTGGAGGCGATCAGCAGCTCCAGCTTTTGATAGGCGTATTTTAGATTCATTCGCCGCTGGGCCTCTGATGACATTTCCTTTTTCCCGGCCCGGACGCCAACGCTGTCCCTGGGGTTGGGCGCGGGATAGACGCACTCTACTACCAGTGGCCCGGCGACGATGATCTTTTTGAACTTTGCCATGAGGTCTGCCTCCTGTTATCCAACAGACCGTAGCCCTCATGGCCTTCGTCCTCTAACCTTGTATTTTCATCTGCTCCGGCAGCGTTTCCTCCACGGAAACCACCCGGATATTACCGTACGGCTCTGCGGCCATTGACACGGACTCTTTGACGCCAATCACACAGCCCGGCGGGGCGTCCACCTCAAGCACGATCCGAATCATTGCTTTTGACCTCCAGCGCATCCAGCGCTTTGCCAATCTTTTCCCACTCGGCTATATCCATCTTGGGCGCGTCTCCCGTAATAATCATCCGCAGTGTCTCGGCGGACAGACGGTCCGCCTTGAAATGGGCCGTTTTTTCTGCTATCTTCTCTAAACACCCAAGGCCATTTTCCTTTCGATAATCACTCAGCCGCTGAAGAATTGCACGTTTTACCGTCGCATCGCCCTGAATTAAAGATGGAGGACCAGAATTCGTTACAAAAGCCTCCTGTTTTTCTGTTGCCTCAACCTCCACATCTCCAAGCGGGGGCAGCTCCATCACCTCGCAGGTGTCGTCCATCCCCAGAATCAGGACGCCAAGCCTCACGCTTTCCAGGATATCATCCCGCATTTCTTTGTAATCGACCCCCTCCAGAGAGGCCACCCGGACCAGTAAAATGTTGTTTGCCGCCTGCATGTTCAGTCCTCCTTGTACTCAAATCTTTTTCTCAGCCAATCTTTCCATGGTGTACCATCTTTCTTCCGCGGCTCCTCCAGGGTCAGAGGATTGTTGGGCTGCGTTAGATTCCGGAGATCATCCAAGGTCACCCGCTCGGTGCCGTCCTCAGCAAACAGGATGTCCTCATACGTCTTCAGACGGCCTCGCAGGTGGCAGGCCTGGACGGCGAAGCAGTAGGCCAGCCCAATGGGACAATCCGGGAGGTCCATCATGCAGTCGCAGATTGCCTCGTCGATCTCCTCGGGCGTCTCCGCGGAGACCTCCCCACAGCCGTGCAGGATGCACTGGGCCTTAGCCCACTGGGTGAGAGGGACAGCTCCCCCACCGCCGTCATGCCTGATGTGTGCCCAGCCGTCCTTGCCGAATACCAGATTGAGCATGGTCTCAAAATTCCCATCCGGGGTGTCAGTTGTCAGTCGTTTCATGCAGGTCCTCCTTAAACATTCCCGCTACTCCCAGCATCGTCTTCCCTTCAGCTATATAGCTGAGTAGCAGTATCTTCTCTCTGGTAAGCCCCTCCTTGATGGGCTGCCCGCAGCACGGGCAGGGGTCGCCGGGTTTCAGTATCCGCATTGTCATTCCTCCTTTGTGCCCAAGTCGGGCACATTTTATTTAGGTGACCTTTGTGTCCAACTTGGGCACATTTTTCACTCCACCGGCGGCAAGCGCATCCAGCGGACAGCTTCCATGTCGATTCTCGCGCCTACGTCCCCCGAATTAACACGGAAAGTAAAGTGACCGTCAACATAAAAACAATTTTGACGGACAACGGTTCCATCTCCCAAATCAAAATCAGCTACCACTTCACAATCATCTGCAGGGAAAGTCCCGCCAGGCATCCAGCCGCAAATCATCAGCTGCCCCTCGGCCTGCTCCGGCGGGGCAACCTCGCAGTTCTCGCCGCTGCCGAGCAGAGGAACCTCCAGCCAGTGGGTATATTGCAGACCGGTCAGCTCTTTTCGGCGGTCAGGGGATTGGAATTTGCTGCCGTCCCACACCGCCGGCCGGTACTCCGGGCCGTTGTTGGTCATCTGATATGTGAGGATCGGCTTGCCTGTGGGTGGGGTCATACCCCGGCTCTCCCAGCGGATACGGCGGGCGGGCTCCTCCGGTGTGGCCACCTGGTCCAAAGTCTCTGAAATAGCATCCCAGGAATCCGCTGAAGCGGTTTCCTCCTCAAAAGTTTCCACAGGGTCCTCCGGCTCCCCCTGGGCCGGGGCTGGACGGATGTCCTCAGTCAGTCCCAACAGGAAGTCGGCGGAGCAGTTCAGCAACTGGGTGAGTGCCGTAATGTGGTCATTGTTGCATCTACCAGGTACCAGTCTTGGGCCATGCCATCTCGCCGGGTCACCAAATTCACCTGTGGCCCACTGCCTTCTCTTGGCGCTTATGCTCTTCCTCTTTTTTCTTGTCGCTTGCCTCCTTACGCTGGGCCTTGGCCTTACTGCACATCCGCTCACAGGGAGAATAACTGGCTTTAGCCTGGTCGCACTCAAGGCAGCAGGTATTTCCGCCACAGAACCCATGCCAACCGGATGTCTCACAATCCCGCCGGAGGAACACATCACCGCGCTTACATGCCTTACCGTCTGGACAGGTCAACTGCGGCTCCCACCGCCAGCCCTCATTGTACTTGCTCAACACCTTTTCCGCTATGGCCCCGCTGGGCGCGGTGAGTAAGGCGGAAAACATGCGGTGCTGGAAATCTCCCGGTAGGCGGGCCAGGGCATAGGCGGTTTGTTCCGGCAGCTTGTCCTTCTCGAACAGGTTCATGTACTCCGGGATCAGATTCTCCCGGATGACCTTGAGCCTGGACAGCTTGGGAGCGGAGACCTTACAGGCCTGGGCCACATAGTCCCGCATCCGGCCCGGGAACTCAAAGCCCTCCTCCTTCAGCTGGTAGAGAAGCATTTCCACCCGCTCTGCCTGTTTGGCGATCTCACCCGAGGAGATCACCCGAGTATCCCGGTTGGCAAAGATCAACCGCAGCTCCTGGAGTGCGGCGGAGCCGACAGTACGTTCCCGAATGCAGGGAACCTCCCGCAAGTCTTCGCGGCCCTCTTTCATCAGCAGCTTCAGCGCCGCCTGACGGCGGTGGCCCGATACAACGACCACCCGCTGAGGATCCTGTTCGGAAGCCCGCACTCGGAGGGGCTGTTGGAGGCCAACTACCGCAATATTGGAGGCCAGCTCCTCCAGCTGGGTCAGCTTGTAGAAATTACCCGGGTCGCTGTCAATCAGGCCAATGTCGATGTACTCGATCTGCTCCCGTCCGGCGTCAGGGGCGGTGTCCAACTTGGGCACATCCTTCAACAAATCAGCCAGGTCAAAGCCCTTTTTATCCGCCATGCTCAGCTCCCCCTCTCCATGTACTCCCGGACAAACTCACGGTAATCGATCCCGGCGGCACTTCTGGGACTGGTGACTAGAAGCGGTTCCTGGGCGAAGGTCATAGCGTCCACCTTGTTGGTACGCCGGATATGGCCGTACATCGGCAGACCACTGGACCCCAGGGTTTTCTCCGCCTCCACGATCTGAGGGTTGTTGTACCACATGGTGGGCAGACAGCCGGACAGACGCAGGGCCGGGTTGATCTTGCGCATGTTGGCAATCTGCCGCATAAGATTTCCCATCCCCCGCAGGGCGAAGGCGTCCAGCTTGATGGGAATGACCACATCGTCCGCCGCAATCAGCGCTGCGGCGCTGGCCGCGTTGAACGCCGGCGGGCAGTCCACAATGCAGTAATCGTAGCGGTCCCGGACAGC
>JAETNP010000027.1 GCA_021768185.1 Oscillospiraceae bacterium | reverse complement strand
TTCCAAGCTGTGCCCCGCCTGCCTGTATTCGATTGTCCGTTCCCTATATTTTTTTGAATAGCTCATGCCCCCATTCTACTCCCTTCTTCACCTCTTTTCAACTGGTTTTACTATATTTGGCAGCAGAGGACAAATGAAGAACCCCGGACAGGCATTTGTCTGTCCGGGGTTCTTTATGTCTGCGCATTTATTTTTGCTCCAACAGCGTGTTGACCGCCCGGCTGCAACCCAGGCGGTCAACGGCTTATTTTAGACTAAGATCGCTTAGGAGCTGACTGCCTAGCGGCAGCGCCCCGAAACTAGTTCCAGTATACCCGTCCAGACCTGCTTTGTCAAGTCTGGACGGGTGTTTTTTGCGCGTCTCGGAGCCGCTATGCTGTCAGCCCGCGGAGGTAGTCCGCCGTGCTTTGCGGGATGGCGAAAGAAACGTCGATCAGTCCCGTCTCGATAGTCAGATAGTCCCCGTCCGCGTAGATGCGGAAGGTGCAGATCTCATTCTCCTTTGTCTCTCCCCCGCCAACGAGGGCGGTAATGGTCTCCCGCTGCCAGAGGGTGAAGCTCCCCGCCTCCGTCAAGCCCTCGGGGACTTCCTTGATGAATTTCCATCCGCCGACGTTCACGGTCTCCACAAAGGCGTCGAGGTCAGCCTTCTCGGAGAGAACGGCCTTCTCGTTTCCGGCGGCGTCATGAACCACGATTTTCTGGGCCTTGGAGATGCTGTCCGTGTCAAAGTCAAAGTCCGTCCGCGTCAGGAATTTGCATCCCGCCAGCAGCGTCAGGCACAGCAGGGCGGCGATGGGAAGCAAAATGCGCTTTTTCATAGGCAGGCACCTCCTTACTCCAGATTCAGCTTCTTCCGCAGGATAAACTCCGTGCCCGCGAAGTAGATGGCGGAGAGGACCAGTTCCCCGGCGATGACGATCCAGACGGTAGAATGGAAGCTGGCAATGGTGTCCCAGTTTCCGACTATGTTGTTGAGGATATGCTCCAGTCCCGGGCTGACGGCGTTCAGCAGCGTGGTCATGACGGCGTTGACGGCAATGAAGGCGATGACGCTCATAGCAACCCGGTTCTTATTGAACAGGTGCCCGATGCTCATGGCCAGATACAGCTCGAGGAAGCCCGTGGCAAAGGAGACCAGCATGAGCAGGAGCAGCTCAATTATCCCCAGGACGGCGTTGGTCGCCTCGGAACTCCAATGGGAGAAGAGATACCGGAAGGCATTGAACAGTTCCTGAAAGTCCTCCCGCCCCCAGGGGAAGATGATGAGGATGGACAGCACCGCCACCACTACGCTGAGGAAGGTGGTGACCACGGCGCACAGCAGCTTGGAGCCGATGAGCTGCCAGGGCCGCACCGGCAGGGTGTGCATCAGATAGCCCTCGTCCCCCAGCAGTCCCTTATAGAACCGCTGGATGGTGAACACCAGAGCAACGATGAACATAGCCATGAGGATAGCCACGTAGACGAGCATGGCAATGCCGGCGGTGGTCGTGCCCACGGTGCTGGTCCCGAACGCGCCGTCGCCGCTGACGGTGGTCATGGCGTTCATGGTGAAGTGGTTCACCACAGCCAGGGCCAGCGCGGCGGGCCAGATGAAGGCGAACTGCTTGAACATGGAGCGGAAATCGTATTTCAGAAGCTTGCCGAACATCAGAAAGCACCTCCTTCGATATTGTGGGCCCGGAAGACCTCGCGGAACAGAGCGTCCACGCTCTTGCCCTCCCGCTCCCGGATGTTGTCCACGGTGTCGTGGAGGGTGATCTCCCCCTCCTTGAGGAAGACGGCCTCGTCCAGGACTTTCTCGATGTCGCTGATGAGGTGGGTGGAGATGAGCACCGTACCCTCCTCGTTGTAGTTGGTGAGGATGGTGCTCAGGATGAAGTCCCGGGCGGCGGGGTCCACCCCGGCGATGGGCTCATCCAGGAGATACAGCTGGGCCTTCCGGGCCATGACCAGCACCAGCTGGACCTTCTCCTTGGTGCCTTTGGACATGCTTTTCAGCCGGTCGCTGGGGGTGACCCCCAGGCTGGCGCACATACTCATGGCCCGGGTCCGGTCGAAGTCCTTATAGAAGTCCGCAAAAAGGTCAAAGAGGTCGGTGGCCTTCATCCAGTCGGCGAAGTACATCCGGTCCGGCAGGTAGCTGATGATGGACTTGGTGTAGGGCCCCACGGCCTGGCCGTCCACCAGGACGGCCCCCTCGGTGGGCTGGAGCAATCCGCAGAGGATCTTGATGAGGGTGGTCTTGCCGCTGCCGTTGGGCCCCAGCAGGCCCACGATCCGGCCCCGGCCCAGCTCCAGATTCACGCCCTTGAGGGCGGTTTTGTTCCCGTACCGCTTGGTGAGCGCGGTGCAGGAGACGAGCGTTTCATTCATGGTGCAGTTCCTCCTTTACAAACACAAGGGCATCTTCTCCACTGTAGCCCAGTTCCTCCAGAATTTTCAGGCAGGCGCTGACCGCCGCCCGGGCCCGCTCCCTGGCCGCCGATTCAATGACGGAGATATCCTGGGTCACGGTGCGTCCCGCCGTGCGGCTTCCAACCGCCAGGCCGTCGGCCTCCAGCTGGGCCATGGCCCGCTGCATGGTGTTGGGGTTGACTCCCGCCTGGGCCGCCAGCTCCCGGACGCCGGGCAGGCGCTCCCCGGGGGGATACTCCCCTTTCAGGATGCGCAGGGTCAGCTGGTCGGTGAGCTGCTGCCAGATGGGGCGGTCATCGGTGAATTGCCAATCCATGGCTCCTCCTTTCCAAGCGCTGCAGCTTGTATTATTGTATTAGACGCTTAATACAATAATACATCCAGAGCGATTTGTCAAGAGCCTTTCTAAAAATATTTCTCTCCGCATAAAGTTATGTGGAGAAACATGGACGGGCGGGAGATTCCGCCGCCTGGAAAGTATGGGGAGGCTGGCATGGATTTCTTGAAGCGGGACAAAAACATCTGGCTGGGGGCCGCGGAGCTGTTTGATCTGCCCCCGGATATGGTAGCGGGGCTGCCCCATATGGAGATGCTGGGGGACCGGTACTTCTATATGGAGCGGCACAAGGGCATCCTCTCCTACAGCGGGGAGGAGATCGACATCAACGGGGAGGCCGGCATTGTCCGGATCTTCGGGAAGGACCTGGAGCTGACCAGCATGACCGGCGACCAGCTCCGGATACAGGGGAGCATCTCCCGGGTGGAATGGGTGAAATGATATGCTGAAGCATCTGGTGAATCTGCTGAAGGGGGAAGTCACGGGACGGGTGGAGAGCGGCTTCCCGGAGCGGGTGCTGAACCTCTGCGCGGAGTACGGCATTGTGTTCTGGGACCTCTCCTGGGAGTCCCCGGTGGCCTTCACCTTCACCATGACCCGGCGGGACTGGAAGCGGCTGCGGCGGCTGAGCAAACGCATCGACTGCGGCATGGAGGCGGTGCGCTGGAAGGGCACGCCCTTTTTTCTGGGGCGGATACGGTACCGGTATGGGCTGTGGGTCACTTTGGGAGTCTGCGTGGCGGCGCTGTTCATGGGGTCTTTCTTCATATGGGATTTTGAGATCGAGGGCAATGAGACCGTATCCCAGCAGGAGATCCTGCGGGCGCTGGATAAACTCGGCGTGGGCTTTGGGACCTACGGGTTCTCTGTAGACTCCTCCCAGCTGCGCAACGACATCCTGCTGGAAATTCCGGAGCTGAGCTATATTGCCGTCAACGTCCGGGGGTGCCGGGCCTACGTCCAGGTCCGGGAGCGGATTCCCGCGCCGGAGATCGTCAGCAAGCGGGAGCCGGGGAACACCGTGGCCGCCAAGGACGCCCTGGTCACCGCCGTCCAGCCCTGGGACGGGGAGAAGATGGTCCTGCCGGGGACCACGGTGAAGGAGGGGCAGTTGCTCATCTCCGGGGTGATGCAGGACCACGTATCCGGGGTCCGGTACCTGCGGGGCATGGGGAAGGTTTATGGCCGTACATGGTATCATTTGCAGTGCCGGGTGCCCCTGACGGTGCAGGAAAAGGCGTACACCGGGGCGGAAAAGGTCCGGAGGGCGGTTTTGGTTGGAAAAAACCGGTGGAATTTCTATTTTGGCAGTAGCATTTTAGGGGATACTTGTGATAAAATAACATCCTGGAACAAGTGGGAGCTGCCCGGCGGGGTGGCCCTGCCGGTGACGGGGGTAACGGAGACCCTGCGGTTCTATGAGCTGACGGAGCGGCAGCGGAGCGAGGAGGAGGCTCTGGCGCTGGCGGAGGAGGTCCTGGACGCCCGGCTGGCGGACTATCTGGATGAGGGCGAGATCCTCAGCCGGGAGGTCGGCAGCGAGGTGGTGGACGGGAATCTGGTGGTGACGCTGTCGGCGGAGTGCCAGGAACAGATTGGAAGATTTATAGATGTACCGGGGCAGTGACGGTCCCGGCGTATGGATACAGCACAAAGGAGAAGCAGACTGAATGGAACAAAGGATAGAGATCGAGCGTCTGGAGGAGGCCGCCAGTATTTTCGGCTCCTTCGACGAGAACATCCGGCTTATCGAGTCGGAATTTCACGTGGTAGTCACCAACCGGGAGGGGGAGCTGCGCATCGCCGGGGAGCCGGAGGACACCATGCTGGCGGACAAGGCGGTCCACGCCCTGCTGACCCTGGCCAGCAAGGGGGAGAACATCGGGGAGCAGACGGTGCGGTATGTCATCGGCCTGGCCCGGTCCGGGCAGGCGGACAAGGCCGCGGAGCTGACGGCGGATGTGATCTGCATCACCTCCAAGGGACGGCCCGTGAAGGCCAAGACCATCGGGCAGAAGAAGTATATCCAGTCGGTGCAGAAGAACACGGTAACCATCGGCGTAGGCCCCGCCGGCACGGGCAAGACGTACCTGGCGGTGGCCGCCGCCGTGGCGGCGTTCCGGGACAAGCAGGTCAACCGGATCATCCTCACCCGTCCCGCCGTGGAGGCCGGGGAGAGGCTGGGGTTCCTGCCGGGGGACTTGCAGAGCAAGGTGGACCCGTATCTGAGGCCGCTGTACGACGCCCTCTTCGACATGCTGGGGGCGGAGACCTACCAGAAGTATCTGGAGCGGGGAAATATCGAGGTAGCCCCGCTGGCCTATATGCGGGGGCGGACCCTGGACGACAGCTTTATCATTCTGGACGAGGCACAGAACACCAGCCGGGAGCAGATGAAGATGTTTCTGACCCGCATGGGGTTTGGGTCCAAGGTGGTCATCACCGGGGACATCACCCAGATTGACCTGCCGGCGGACAAGACCTCGGGGCTGAAGGAGGCGGTGCGGGTGCTGAAGAATGTGGAGGGCATCGGCATCTGCGAGCTGACCGATCAGGACGTGGTGCGGCATGTGATGGTCCAGCGGATCATCAAGGCGTATGACGACTACTATAATAACAGCAATAAGGGGAAGAAGAGATAGAGAGATGGCGAAGCGGCATTATATTCCCGTGACGGCGGACGTGCCGGGGGTGGACGAGCGGAAATGCGCCCTTATCCGCAAGGCGATCCGCACCGCCCTGGCGGCGGAGGGGGTGGATTTTCCCTGCGAGGTGGACGTATCCGTGACCGGTGACGAGGGGATACACCAGATCAATCTTGATATGCGGCAGGTGGACAGGCCCACGGACGTATTGAGCTTTCCGGCGTTTGATCTGACGCCGGGGGAGCTTCCCGGTCCCGAGGACGCGGACCCCGCCACGGGGCTGGTGCCCCTGGGGGATATGGTGATTTCTCTGGAGCGGGTGAACGCCCAGGCGAAGGAGTATGGGCACAGCTCCCGGCGGGAGCTGGCCTATCTGGTGGTACACTCGGTTTTGCACCTTTTGGGATATGACCATTTGGATGAAGGGGAGGAGCGGGCCCGTATGCGGGCCCGGGAAGACTTAGTCATGGCGGAGTTGAGGATAGAGCGATAATGCCGCCGCTGAGCGGCGGCCCCGGCTCTGATCTTTCAATCAGATTCGCCCTGCCGGGCGGGGCCTTCTTTTCGTGCGAACGAAAAGAAGCAAAAGGTCGCTCAAGGAACTACGTTCCTTGAGAATCCTCCTTCATTACGGGGGTGATTATTTTCCCTCCGACGGTACCGGGTTTAATTCTACCCGCAATCCTTCGTTGGTGCGCCGGACTTTAGCGTCTACCCACGGATTCTAACGATAGATTTCGCTGCGGCGCCGCTTCTATAACCAGTCTGCCACCATCGCCAGAACCTCTGGCAAAACGGGTCAGACCAACATTACGCACCCCGGGGAGTTAGCCCCGCTATACGGTAGGGGCCGCCGACAACCGCGCTGAAATAGACGCAGAAGGGGAACGAAGCGGACGGCAGTAAGTTCAGACCAAACCGACTGTGCCTCGGGCGCAAAACTAAACACCCCCGTAATTTAGGAAGGTTCTTAGGAAACGTAGTTTCCTAAGCGCGTTTTTGCCTACTTTTGCCGCGTGGCAAAAGTAGGCGCGGGGTCCGGGGCCGCGCAGGCCCCGGGCTATCGACGAGAACCAAGCAGCGGCGGCCCCGCAGGGGCCGCAAGAAACCACTGGCACGCTCAATGCCAAAAATACAAGAAAGTTGAGGATGACCTAATGAACGAAATCAAAAAGACAGCAATGATAACGATTGCCGGGCGGCCCAACGTGGGCAAGTCCACCTTGACCAACGCCCTGGTGGGCGAAAAAATCGCCATTGTCTCCCCCAAGCCCCAGACAACAAGAAACCGGATCTGCGGCGTGGTGAACCGGGGAGAAACCCAGTTTGTCTTCCTGGATACCCCCGGCTTCCATAAGGCCCGGACCCGGCTGGGGGACTACATGGTGAAGGTGGTCAAGGACTCCGTGGCGGACGTGGAGGCCGTGTGCCTCCTGGTGGAGCCCATCGCCAAGGTGGGCTCGCCGGAGCAGGCGCTCATCGACCGTATCAAGGAGGAGCGGCTCCCCGCCGTATTGGTCATCAATAAGATCGACACCGTGGAGAAAGCCCAGCTCCTGGAGGTCATGGCGGCCTACAGCGCGGCCCACGAATTCGACGCCATCATCCCCATCTCCGCCCAGGAGAAGGACGGGCTGGAGGAGCTGATGGAGCAGCTGGACAAGTACGCCGTGGAGGGCCCCCAGCTGTTCCCCGACGGACAGACCAGCGACCAGCCGGAGAAACAGGTGGTGGCGGAGATCGTCCGGGAGAAGCTGCTGCGCAATCTGGACAAGGAGGTCCCCCACGGCACCGCTATCGAAGTGACCAAGTTCTCCGAGCGGGACAGCGGGGTCATTGATCTGGACGTGACCATCTACTGCGAGAAGGCCAGCCACAAGGGCATCATCATCGGCAAGAACGGGGCCATGCTGAAAAAAATCGCCTCCCACGCACGGGAGGACATCGAGCGGTTTATGGGGACCAAGGTCTACATGGAGACGTGGGTGAAGGTGAAGGAAAACTGGAGAGATAACGTGAACTATATCCGCTCCTTCGGATATGACGAACAGTAGAGAAAGAGGTCGAAAATACTGTGGATTATCAGGAAAAGACGGTTTTGCTGAAAAACGGGAAGACCTGCGTCATCCGCCGTGGGGAGGAGAGGGACGCCGAGGCCCTCCTGAACTATCTGAAAGTTACCGCAGAGGAGACCCGCAATCTGACCAGGGAACCAGAGGATGTCGATTGGACCCTGGAGGAGGAACGGGAGCTGATCCGGGAAAAGAATGATGCGGACGATGTGTTGAATCTGCTGGCCTTTGTGGACGGACGGCATGCGGGCAACTGCGCCTTTAACCCGGCGGATGACGGAAGCCGGCTGCGACACCGGTGCTCCATAGGGATCGTGCTGTATCAGGAATTCTGGGGCATGGGCATCGGGACGGCGCTGTTGAGCGAGGTTTTAGCCAGTGCAAAGGCCGCCGGGTATGAGCAGGCGGAGCTGGAGGTGGTCTCCACCAACACAGCTGCCATCGGACTGTACCAAAAGCTGGGATTTGAGGCTGTTGGGACCATGCCCCGGGCCGTAAAGTACAAGGACGGGACGTATGCGGATCTCCTGCTGATGGTCAAGCGGCTGTGAGGGAGCGGAAATGGAGTACACAAGTAAAGAAACCTTGTTGAAAAACGGGAAAACCTGCCTCCTCCGCCTTGCGGAGGAGAGCGACGCGGAGATGCTGTTGGAGTACCTCAAGGTTACCTCCGGAGAAACGTCCTACATGATCCGGGAGCCGGAGGAGGTCCGGACCAGCGTGGAGGAGGAAGTGGAGTTCATCCAGCGGAACCGGGAGAACCCCCGGGCCTTAATGCTGCTGGCTTTTGCGGACGGCGTATTCGCGGGCAGCTGTTCCTTCGCACCCCGCTCCGAACGGATGCGTCTGCGTCACCGGTGCAATATAGGGATATCGCTGTACCGGGAATCCTGGGGCATGGGCATCGGGACGGCGCTTATGGAGGAAATTATAGCCCACGCAAAAGCCGTCGGGTTTGAACAGGCGGAGCTGGAGGTGGTTTCGACCAATCTGCCGGCGATTGCGCTGTATAAAAAGATGGGCTTCGAGACCAACGGGACCGTCCCCCACGCGATGAAATATAAAGACGGCGCCTACGCGGACTTGCTGTTTATGGTGAAGTACCTGACCTGACCACATCTTACCACTCATATCCGACAACATTCCTGCCCACCATAAGGGCAGGAGGACGGAAGCAATGGAGGATGGCTATTGGGACCTGTTCTGGCGGACCGGGGAGCCGATGTTTTATCTTCTGCGCAAGCATGAGGACGCAAACGAACCGGAACGCCGGGAACTGGATTGACGGCGGCACAGCCGCCGTCTACATAGAGGAGCGGACATGGCGCGAGAACGGACCGTGGTGAAGGGCATCGTCCTGCGGGCGGTGGACACCAAGGAGAGCGATAAAATACTGACCGTCCTGACCCCCGGGGGGAAGGTCCCGGTGGTGGCCAAGGGGGCCCGGAGCCGGAAAAGCCGTGTGACGGCCTGCACCCAGCTTCTGGCCTACTCCGAGCTGACCCTCAGCGAGAGCCACGGCTGGCAGTATCTCAGCGAGGGGAGCACCATCGAGCTGTTCGAGGGGGTGCGGAAGGACATCGAACTGCTGAGCCTCGCCAGCTATTTCGCGGAGCTGACGGAGGCGGCGGCGCTGGAGAGCGTGGAGAGCGGGGAGATCCTGTCCCTGCTGCTCAACGCCCTGTACGCCCTGGGAAATCTGAAAAAGGACCCGGTCCTGGTGAAGGCGGCGTTTGAGCTGAAGCTTATGAGCCTCATCGGCTTCGAGCCCCTGGCGGACGCCTGCGCCTACTGCGGGGCCCCGGAGCCGGAGGACCCGGTGCTGGACATCCGGGAGGGCGTGGTTTGCTGCGGGAAGTGCGGAAAAGGGGAGAGAGGATTGTCCATGCCCCTTTCCACCGGCGCTCTGGCGGCGCTGCGGCGGGTGCTGTATGGTGAAGCGAAACGGCTTTACAGCTTCTCCCTGGCAGAGGATGATCTCAAGAAGCTTGGGGACGCAAGCGAGGCTTATGTCCACGCCATGCTGGAGCGGGGTTTCAAGACGCTGGACTTCTATAAGGGGCTGTCAGGAAGTATATTTGATGCCCCCATACAAAATGGAGAAGGAACATGAGCGAACTATTTGACAAATCCATACGGACATTAGAGCTTCCGGCGGTGCTGAAAATGCTGTCGGAGCAGACCAACAGCGCGGAATCCAGGGAAAAGGCCCTGGCCATCGTCCCACAGACGGACGTGGACGACGTGAAGCGCCTCCAGGACGAGACGGACGCCGCCCGGGCCATGATCGGCCTCAAGGGCTCCCCCGCCTTTTCCGGCATCAAGCCGGTGGCGGAGAGCCTGTACCGCGCGGACCACGGCGGGGCGCTGAACACCCGGGAACTGCTGGACATCGCCGGGGTGCTGCGGTGCGCCCGGCGTGTGAAGGACTACTTCAACGACGACGGGGAGAAATCCGCCATCGACTACCTCTTTTACGCCCTCCGGGGCAACAAATTCCTGGAGGAAAAGATTTTCACCTCCATCCTGGAGGAGGACGTCATCGCCGACAACGCCAGCCCCGAGCTGGCGGACATCCGGCGGCACATCCGGGTAGCGGCCAGCAAGGGCCGGCAGATCTTACAGAAGATCATCTCCTCCCAGAGCTACAGCAAGGTCCTCCAGGAGGCCATCATCACCCAGCGGGACGGGCGGTTCGTGGTGCCCGTGAAGGCGGAGTTCCGGGGCAGTATGCCGGGACTGGTCCACGACGTATCCTCCAGCGGGGCCACTATCTTCGTGGAGCCCATGGGGGTGGTCCAGGCCAACAACGAGCTCAAGGAGCTGGAGGCCAAGGAGAAGAAGGAGATCGAGCGCATCCTGCGGGCCCTGTCCGCCGAGGCCGCCGCCGGGCACAACGACATCCTGTCGGACTACGACATGCTGGTGCGGCTGGACCTGATTTTTGCCCGGGGGCAGCTGAGCTATAAGATGAACGCCACCCGGCCCGAGATCCGGCGCAACGGCAGCGTCTGCCTCCGCCACGCCCGGCACCCCCTCCTGGATACCGGCAGGGCGGTGCCCATCACCATCGAGCTGGGGCAGAAGTTCGACACCCTGGTCATCACCGGCCCCAACACCGGCGGCAAGACGGTGAGCCTGAAAACCCTGGGTCTGCTGACCCTCATGGCCCAGTGCGGCCTGCACATCCCGGCGGACGATCAAAGCGCGGTGAGCGTGTTCGACCGGGTGCTGGCGGACATCGGCGACGAGCAGAGCATCGAGCAGAGCCTGTCCACCTTCTCCGCCCACATGGTGAACATCGTCAAAATTCTGGAGGAGGCGGACAGCCACAGCCTCATCCTCTTTGACGAGCTGGGGGCGGGTACGGACCCCGTGGAGGGCGCGGCCCTGGCCATCGCCATCATCCAGCACGTCCGGGAGAAGGGCGGCAAGATTGCCGCCACCACCCATTACGCGGAGTTGAAAACCTTCGCCATGACTACTCCGGGTGTTGAGAACGCCAGCTGCGAATTCGATGTGGAGACCCTGCGGCCCACCTATAAATTGCTCATCGGCATCCCCGGCAAGTCCAACGCCTTCGCCATCTCCCAGCGGCTGGGCCTGGACCCGGCGGTGATCGAGACCGCCAAGGCCCAGATGGACAGCGAATCCATCCGCTTCGAGGACGTGCTGACCCAGTTGGAGGAGAAGCGCCAGCGGCTGGAGAAGGACCAGACCGAGGCCGAGCGCCTCCGCTCCCAGCGGGAGGCGGACGCAAAGCGGGCCCACGAGTTCCGGGAGCAGATGGAGCGGGCCAAGGAGAACGCCCGCACCCGGGGCGAGGCCGAGGCCCGGCGCATCGTCCGGGAGGCGCGGGCCCAGGCGGACGCCATCTTTGAGGAGCTGGCGGAGCTGCGCAGGCAGCAGGAGAAAAACGCCTCCTGGCAGAATGTCAACGACGCCCGGGCCGCCATCCGGGGAAAGCTGAACCAGATGGAGGAGGAGCTCCACTTCGAGGAGGAGAAGGAGCCCATCCCCGCTCCCAGCCGTCCCATCCGGGAGGGGGACCTGGTGGAGCTGGGCGGCACGAAGAAGCAGGCGGTGGTCACCGCCGTGAACGGCGACAAGCTCCAGCTGCTGGCGGGGAACATGAAGCTGACGGTGAAGGCGGGGGAGGTGCGGCTCATCGAGGACGCGGAGACTCTGGCCAAGCGGGAGGCCAAGAAACGTGCCGCGGCCACCGTCCGCCTGGCGGGGGCCAGGGCGGCGGTGAACGAGCTGGACATCCGGGGCCTCATGACCGACGAGGCGGACCTCCAGGTGGAGCGTTTTCTGGACAACGCCGTCATGGGCAAGCTGAACATCGTCACCATCATCCACGGCAAGGGCACCGGGGCCCTGCGCAAGGCGGTCCACCAGCAGCTCAAGCGCCACCCGTCGGTGAAGTCCTTCCGCCTGGGCCGGTACGGCGAGGGAGAGGACGGCGTTACGGTGGTGGAGCTGAAGCAGTAAAGTTTGGCATTTAACTGCTGTCCGCAGATTCTTTGCTCTGCGGGGAACAATTAAATCATATTAAAATGAAGAAGGGGTGCGCATATGTTAAAGAACAAGACAGCCGTCGTGACCGGCGGCACCCGGGGCATCGGCCTGGCCATTGCGAAGAAATACCTGGAGAACGGGGCCAATGTAGCCGTGGCGGGCTCCCGGAAGGAGACGGTGGACAAGGCCCTGGCGGAGCTCGCGGAATACGGGGACCGCGTCATGGGCATCTGGCCCGACCTCTGCGACCCGGAGGCGGTGGCGGCCGCTTTTGCCTCCGTGAAGGAGCGCTACGGCAGCCTGGACATCCTGGCCAATAACGCCGGCATTTCCTCCCGCACCAGCCTCTACGACTACACCATTGAGGAGTTTTCCAAGATCCTGGACGTCAACCTGAAAGGGGTCTTCGTCTGCTCCCAGGCGGCGGCCCGGATCATGAAGCCCCAGGGGGGCGGCGTGATCATCAACACCAGCTCCATGGTGGCCGAGTACGGCCAGCCCGCCGGGTGCGGCTACCCCGCCACCAAATTCGCCGTGAACGGCCTGACCCGTTCCCTGGCCCGGGAGCTGGCGAAGGACCAAATCCGCGTCAACGCCGTAGCGCCCGGCGTCACCAAGACCGACATGGTGGAGGCCCTGCCCAAGGAGATGGTGGAGCGCATTTCCGCCGGCATCCCCCTGGGCCGGGTGGGCGAGCCGGTGGACATCGCCAACGCCTACCTGTTCCTGGCCAGCGACATGGCCTCCTACGTCACCGGCGTCACCCTCCGGGTGGACGGCGCGGCAATGACCTAGGCGGCGCGTGCGCCGCCGGACCGGTCGTTGGGCGAAGCCCAATGACGGTCCTTAGGGCCTGGGCTTGCAGCGCCTCTCAGATCACTGCCCGGTAACGATAAATGGCAGCTTGGTGAGGGCGTGCAGACCGGTGCATCTCAGTGGTTCCAAACATACTGCGGGGCTCCTGGAGCCCCGCAGTATGTTGGAATATAAAAATACAGAAAGGACGATCAATGCTATGAACAAATACGCAGGGACCCAGACGGAAAAGAACCTGGAGGCCGCCTTCGCCGGCGAGTCCCAGGCGCGGAACAAGTATACATACTTCGCATCCAAGGCCAAGAAGGAGGGCTTCGAGCAGATCGCGGCCCTGTTCCTGAAGACGGCGGACAACGAGAAGGAGCACGCCGAGATGTGGTTCAAGGAGCTGGGAGGCATCGGCTCCACCGCCGAGAATCTGGCCGCAGCCGCCGCCGGGGAGAACTACGAGTGGACCGACATGTACGCCGGTTTCGCCGAGACCGCGGAGAAGGAGGGCTTCCCCGAGCTGGCGGCGAAGTTCCGCCTGGTGGCGGCCATCGAGAAGCACCATGAGGAGCGCTACCGCGCCCTGCTGCGGAACGTGGAGGCCCAGGAGGTCTTCAAAAAGAGCGAGGTCAAGGTCTGGGAGTGCCGGAACTGCGGCCACATCATCGTGGGCGAGAAGGCCCCGGCGATCTGCCCCACCTGCGCCCATCCCCAGTCCTACTTTGAGATCTGCGCGGAAAACTATTAAAAACGCCGCGGCATAGATAAAACCCGGAAGCTGTTCGCTTCCGGGTTTTATCTATGGTTTGGAGGATCAGATGAAAAAGAAGTCTTGTCACTTGCAAGATTAAGGATACCCGAAGGTTGTTAACAAAACCAGCACAGTTTGTTACAAAAGTCTAAAATCTGAAAAAACTTTTGTCACTGCGCGTCGATGGTGGAGATCCGGCTGGAAATTGCCTCCAGCACGTCCAGCAGGGCGCTGACCGTGTCCAGGGAGGTGAAGGTGGTGACGCTGTTCTCGATAGCCAGCCTGCGCATCTCGAACCCGGCATTCACATGCTCCGCCGAGCTGGGGTCCCGGGTGTTGACCAGATAGGCCACCTTGCCGCTGCGCATGGCCTCGGTGATGTCCCTGGGGTCCTCGGTGTAGTCCCGCTTGCGCCGGGTGCGGATGCCGTGTTCTTTCAGGTAATTGGCCGTGCCCGTGGTGGCCTCGATGTTGAAGCCCAGGCGGTAGAACCGCTCCACCAGGGGCAGGGCCTCCTCCAGGTCCTCCCGGCAGATGCTCAGCAGCACCGTCCCGTGGTCCTGGAGGTTCATCCCGGCGGCCTGCATGGCCTTGTAGAGGGCGTAGGGCAGGCGGTCGTCGTAGCCGATGGCCTCGCCGGTGGATTTCATCTCCGGGGACAGGTAGGCGTCCAGGCCGCTGAGCTTGCTGAAGGAGAACACGGGCACCTTGCAGTACCACCGCTTCTTCTCGGGCGGGTACAGCTCGGTGATGCCCTGGTCCCGGAGGCTCTCCCCCAGGATGACCTTGGTGGCGATGTCCGCCAGGGAGTATCCGGTGGCCTTGGAGAGGAAGGGCACCGTCCGGGAGGACCGGGGATTGACTTCGATGATGTAGACCTTCTCCTCCCGGTCCACAATGAACTGGATGTTGTACAGCCCCACGATGCCGATGCCCAGTCCCAGTTTTTTGGTGTAGTCCAGGATGACCTCCTTCACCTCCGGAGAGATGGAGAAGGTGGGGTATACGCTGACGGAGTCGCCGGAGTGGACGCCGGTGCGCTCCACCAGCTCCATGACGCCGGGGACGAACACGTCCGTTCCGTCGCAGATGGCGTCCACCTCCACCTCCTTGCCGATGATGTACTTGTCCACCAGCACCGGCTTGGACTCGTCCACCTCCACGGCGGTCTTCAGGTAGCGGCGCAGCATCTCCTCGTTGGCCACGATCTCCATGGCCCGGCCGCCCAGCACGAAGGAGGGCCGCACCAGCACCGGGTAGCCGATCTCCCTGGCGGCCCTTACGCCGTCCTCCAGGTTGGTGACGGCCTCGCCCCGGGGCTGGGGGATGTCCAGCTCGTGGAGGACCTGCTCGAAAATCTTCCGGTCCTCCGCCCGCTCGATGGCCTCGCAGTCCGTGCCGATGATGGTCACCCCGTGGTCCCGGAGGGGCTGGGCCAGGTTGATGGCCGTCTGGCCGCCCAGGGAGGCGATGACGCCCACGGGCTTCTCCAGGTGGATGACGTTCATCACGTCCTCCACCGTCAGGGGCTCAAAGTACAGCTTGTCGGAGCAGGTGTAGTCGGTGGAGACGGTCTCCGGGTTGTTGTTGATGATGATGGCGTCATAGCCGCTCTTCTTGATGGTCTGGACGGCGTGGACGGTAGAGTAGTCGAACTCCACCCCCTGCCCGATGCGGATGGGGCCGGAGCCCAGGACGATGATTTTCTTGTGGGGCGACACCACCGACTCGTTCTCGTCCTCGTAGGTGGAGTAGAAGTAGGGCACGTAGCTGTCGAACTCGCTGGCGCAGGTGTCGATCATCTTGTACACCGGGAAAATGCCCAGCTCGCAGCGCTTGTCGTAGACCTCCCGCTCGGTGCATTTCCACAGCCAGGCGATGGCCTTGTCGGAGAAGCCCCGGCGCTTGGCCCGGCGGAGCATGTCCGTATCCCAGGGCCTGGCCTTGATCTCCTCCTCGTAGTGGACGATGTTGCAGATCTTGTCCAGAAACAGCATGTCGATCTGGGTGGCGGTGCAGATCTGCCCCAGGTCGGCGCCCCGGCTCATGAGCTCGGCGATGGCGAAGATCCGGTCGTCGGTGCCCAGCTGGATGTAGTCCAGCAGCGCCTTGTCGGTGTAGTCGTTGAACTTCTCCATGTAGATGTGGCTCACCCCGCCCTCCAGGGAGCGGACGGCCTTGAGGATGCTCTCCTGCAGGGTCCGGCCCACGGCCATGACCTCGCCGGTGGCCTTCATCTGGGTGGACAGCCGGTTGCTGGCGGAGCCGAACTTGTCGAAGGGGAACCGGGGCATCTTCGTCACCACGTAGTCCAGGGCGGGCTCGAAGCAGGCGGGGGTGTTGGCAAGCCTTATCTCCTCCAGGCGCATCCCCACGGAGATCTTGGCGGACACCCGGGCGATGGGATACCCGCTGGCCTTACTGGCCAGGGCGGAGGACCGGGATACCCGGGGGTTGACCTCGATGACGTAATACTGGAAGGACTGGGGGTCCAGGGCGAACTGGACGTTGCACCCGCCCTCGATCTTCAATGCCCGGATGAGCTTCAGGGCGCTGTCCCGGAGAAGGTGGTACTCTTTGTTGGTGAGGGTCTGGCTGGGGGCCACCACGATAGAGTCGCCGGTGTGGATGCCCACGGGGTCAATGTTCTCCATGTTGCAGACGGTGATGGCGGTATCGTTGGCGTCCCGCATGACCTCGTACTCGATCTCTTTATAACCCTTGATGCTCTTCTCGATGAGCACTTGATGGACGGGGGACAGCTCCAGGGCGTGCTTCATCATCTCCCGCAGCTCGTCCTCGTTCCCGGCGAAGCCGCCGCCGGTGCCGCCCAGGGTGAAGGCGGGCCGGAGGATCACCGGGTAGCCGATATCCGCCGCGGCCTGTACGGCCTCCTCAAGATTGTTGGCGATCTCCGAGGGGACCACCGGCTCTCCCAGCTCCAGGCACAGCTCCTTGAACAGCTCCCGGTCCTCGGCCCGCCGGATGCTCTCATAGCTGGTGCCCAGCAGCTCCACGCCGCACTCGTCGAGGATGCCCTGCTTTTGCAGCTCCATGGCCAGATTGAGCCCCGTCTGCCCCCCGATGCCGGGGACGATGGCGTCGGGCCGCTCGAAGCGGAGGATCTTCGCCAGATACTCCACCGTCAGGGGCTCCATGTAGACCTTGTCCGCGATGGTGGTGTCGGTCATGATGGTGGCGGGGTTGGAGTTGGCGAGGATGACCTGGTACCCCTCCTCCCGGAGGGCCAGGCAGGCCTGGGTGCCGGCGTAGTCGAACTCGGCGGCCTGCCCGATGACGATGGGGCCGGAGCCGATGACCAGGATCTTCTTCAAGTCCGTTCTCTTAGGCATGGCGCTTCTCCTCCTCCATCATCTGAATGAACCGGTCGAACAGGTACCCGCTGTCCTGGGGGCCGGGGGCGCTCTCGGGGTGGTACTGGACGGAGAATACGCGATCCGCCGGGCAGGCCAGCCCCTCCACCGTGTTGTCCAGCACGTTGATATGGGTGACCTCCAGCCCCGTGCTGGTGAGGGACTCCGCGTCCACGGCGTAGGAGTGGTTCTGGCTGGTGATTTCCAGCTTGCCGGTGGCGAGATCCTTCACCGGGTGGTTGCCGCCCCGGTGGCCGAATTTCAGCTTGTAGGTCTTCCCACCGTAGGCCAGGGCGATCATCTGGTGGCCCAGGCAGATGCCGAAGATGGGGAATTTCCCCCGCAGCTGCCGGACCAGCTCGATGACGGGCTTCACATCCTCCGGGTCGCCGGGGCCGTTGGAGAGGAACACCCCGTCGGGCTCCATGTCCAGGATGGTCTGGTAGGGGGTGTCGTAGGGCACCACGGTAACGTTGCACCCCCTGGCGTTCAGGGAGCGGACGATGTTCAGCTTGATGCCGCAGTCCACCGCCACCACGGTGAAGCGGTGGTTGGAGGTGCGGGCGTACCAGCGCTTGCGGCAGCTGACCTGGCTGACCTGGTCATAGCGTAGTTCGGCAGCGTTCAGCCGTTCCAGGGCCTCCTCCAGGGGGGTGTCCGCGTCTGTCAGCAGGGCCTTCTGGCTGCCCTCGTCCCGGATGGCCCGGGTCAGCTTCCGGGTGTCCACGCCCTCGATGGCGGGGATATCATAGTCCTCCAGGATTTCCGAGAGGGTCTTGGTGTAGCGGAAGTTGCTGGGGATGTCGTTGTACTCCCGGACCACCAGTCCGCCGATGGTGGGGATCTTGGTCTCGTAATCCTCGTCCGTCACGCCGTAGTTGCCGATGATGGGGTAGGTCATCACCACCAGCTGTCCGGTGTAGGACGGGTCGGAGACGATTTCCTGGTAGCCCACCATGGAGGTGTTGAACACCAGCTCGCACACCCGGTCCCCTCTGGCCCCGAAGCGGCAGCCGGGATACTCGCTGCCGTCGGCCAGCACGATCTTGCCGTCAAATTGTCGGATCATCTGCGTTCCTCCTTTGCATTGCATTAAAGAAAAGCCCGGCGGCCACGGGCGGCAAAGCGGTCCGTGACGCCGGGAAATTATATCGGGCAAACGGAAACAGGAAGCCCCTTCCGCCGGGCGCGATGTTGGACGAAAGCGCGTTTTTCCTCATTGCCGGGGCCTCCTTCCTCTGATAACAGTTTATCATTGAAACTATTACATAATTTCCGGAAGAAGTCAAGACCAACCGGGAAAATCCCGGCGATTTATTGAAGTTACCCAGTGGCGGCGGGTGAAAGGAGGAAATAATCTGTATGTTTATCTCTTGTCTTTTCCCAAAGAAAATGTTAGCCTTAAGATAAGTTTTTAATTAAACAGATCTGCCTGCGACTGACGGGATTGTGGGATACCACAGGGAAACAGGTTAGAGAGGTTTCGCCGTCCGTCTGGGCAGTCGTTTCTATGAGGAAAGGACTGCTCATATTCATTTTTGTGGAGGAACAGCCAATGAAGAAAGTCGGTATCGTCATGGGCAGCGCCAGCGATCTGCCCGTGGTCCGCAAGGCCGCGGAGACTCTCGCGTCCTTTGGTGTACCCCATGAGGTCCATGTATATTCCGCCCACCGCACGCCCGGCGAGGCTGCCGCCTTCGCCAGGGAGGCCCGCGCCAAGGGTTTTGGCGTGCTGATTGCCGCCGCCGGGATGGCGGCACATCTGGCCGGCGCGCTGGCGGCCCAGACCACGCTGCCTGTTATTGGTATTCCCTTGAAATCCAACGCACTCGACGGCGTTGACGCCCTTCTGTCCACGGTACAAATGCCCTCCGGGATTCCGGTCGCCACTGTTGCCATTGACGGAGCCGTCAACGCCGCTTTGCTCGCCGTGCAGATTTTATCCGTAGAGGATGAGGCTCTGGCGGGAAAGCTGGACGAGCACCGCGCCGCCGGGGCGGCGAAGGCGCTTGCCGCCGACGCGGCGG
Organism: Oscillospiraceae bacterium; assembly: GCA_021768185.1. GTDB lineage: Bacteria > Bacillota > Clostridia > Oscillospirales > Oscillospiraceae > Pelethomonas. The sequence continues at coordinate 62,191 of JAETNP010000027.1, read as the reverse complement.
CAGCCGCGGAGTTCAATCAATAATCTGCGGCGCGCAGCGCCGCCTCCGCCGCCTATCTATCAGATAGATTCGCCCTGCCGGGCGGGGGCCTTCTTTTCGTGCGAACGAAAAGAAGCAAAAGGTCGCTCAAGGAACTACGTTCCTTGAGAATCCTCCTTCATTACGGGGGTGATTATTTTCCCTCCGACGTACTAGGTTTGGTTCTACCCACAATCCTTCGTTGGTGCGCCGGTCTTCTGCGGCTACCCACGGGTCCTTACGGGAGTGCTTGCTGCGGCGCCGCTTCTATAACCAGTCTGCCACCATCGCCAGTACCTCTGGTAAAACGGGGATGCTTCTGTTACCCACCCCGGGGAGTTAGCAAAACTAATCAATAAATGAGGGATTCTTAAACCGCTAGGTTTAAGCGCGTTTTTGCCTACTTTTGCCGCGCGGCAAAAGTAGGCGAGGAGTCCGGGGGCGAGAAGCCCCCGGGCCGATTGAAGAAGAATTTACCGTGCCGCGCGGAGCGCGGCAAAGAAAGATAAAAGCATGTTTTTACAATACGAGCATATTACCATCCGGACCGCCGGGCCGGCCGATGCGGCTCAGCTGTCCGCCTGGTGGAATGACGGAAAAATCATGGCCCATGCAGGTTTTCCAAATGGCACCGGCCAGACGGCGGCGGGGATCGCCGCAGACATCGCAAAGGACGCGGATGAAACGCACCGGAGACTGATGATTGAAATAGACGGCCTCCCTGCCGGGGAAATGATGTACGAAAATTCAGGCGGCGGCACGGCGGAAATCGGAATCAAAATATGCGACGCTTCAAAACAGGACAAGGGCTTCGGCAAGATCATCCTGAGTATGTTGATTTCCTCTCTGTTTCACGATCTCGGTTTTCAGAAGATCATTCTTGATACCAATACCGCCAACAAGCGGGCGCAGCATGTCTATGAGCGGCTGGGGTTCCGAAAGGTTCGCGTGCGGGAAAACGCGTGGAAGGACCAGCTTGGTCAATTACAGTCGTCTGTGGACTATGAACTGGTCCCTGATGACTTTGTGAGTTTTGTAAAATAAAATTGAATTATCAGGAGGATGTACGGTTATGGAAAAGAAAGAACAGCTCTACGAGGGCAAGGCAAAGAAGGTCTATGCCACCGAAGATCCCAATCTGGTCATCGTCTCCTACAAGGACGACGCCACCGCCTTTGACGGCACGAAAAAAGGCACCATCCGCGGCAAGGGCGCGGTGAACAACCGCATGAGCAACTTCCTCATGGGAAAGCTCTCCGCCGCCGGCATCCCCACCCACTTTGTGGAGGAATTGAACGACCGGGAGACCGTGGTGAAGAAGGTCCAGATCGTCCCCCTGGAGGTCATCGTCCGCAACGTGTCCGCCGGGAGCTTCGCCAAGCGCTACGGCGTGGAGGAGGGCATCCCCTTCGACGAGCCCACCTTTGAGTTCTCCTACAAGAACGACGACCTCCATGATCCCCTGCTGAACACCTCCCACGCCCTGGCCCTGAAGCTGGCCACCCGGGAGGAGATCGACACCATCCGCGCCATGGCCCTGAAGGTCAACGAGGTATTGAAGGCGTTCTTCGCGGAGTGCGGCGTGCGGCTCATCGACTTCAAGCTGGAGTTCGGCCGTCTGCCGGACGGCACCATCGTCCTGGCGGACGAGATCTCCCCCGACACCTGCCGCTTCTGGGACGCCAAGACCAACGAGAAGCTGGACAAGGACCGCTTCCGCCGTGACCTGGGCAACGTGGAGGAGGCCTACGAGGAAATGATGCGCCGTGTCTTCGGCGCTTAAGAGGGTACGACGATAAACCCACTGCTGACCAAACGCAGGAAAGGAGCATCCATTGGGCGGTTTTTTTGGAGCGATTTCAAAGCGGGACTGTGTTCTCGACATCTTTTTTGGTGTGGACTACCACTCCCACCTGGGCACCCGCCGGGGCGGTATGGTGGTTTACGACGAGAAGGACGGCTTTCAGCGTCAGATCCACAATATCGAGAATACGCCTTTCCGCACAAAATTTGAAAAGGACGTAGCAAAATTCCACGGCACCAGCGGTGTGGGCTGCATCAGCGACACGGACCCCCAGCCCCTGCTGGTCCGCTCCCATCTGGGCCTTTTTGCCATCACCACCGTAGGCATCATCAACAACGCCGACGCTCTGGTTCAGGAGTACTTCAGCCGCCAGGGCAGCCAGTTCATGGCTATGAGTTCCGGCGCGGTCAACGCCACCGAGCTCACCGCCGCCCTCATCAATCAGAAGGACACCCTGGTAGAGGGCATCCGCTATGCTCAGGAGGTCATCGACGGCTCTGCTACTATTCTGATCCTCACAGAGGAGAGCATTATTGCCGCCCGGGACAAGCTGGGCCGCCTGCCGGTGCTCATCGGGCAGAACGAGGATGGCTGCTGCGTGTCCTTTGAGTCCTTCGCCTATCACAAGCTGGGGTACAACGACGCCTATGAGCTGGGTCCCCGGGAGATCGTGGAGGTGACGGCGGAGGGCTGGAACACGCTGTCCCCCGCCGGGGAGAAAATGCGCATCTGCGCCTTTCTCTGGACCTACTACGGCTACCCCAACTCGAATTATGAGGGCGTCAACGTAGAGGTCATGCGCTACCGCAACGGGGAGATCATGGCCCGGGACGAGATTGCCCGGGGGCAGCTGCCCAAGGTGGACTATGTGGCGGGGGTGCCGGACTCCGGCCTGCCTCACGCCATTGGGTTTGCCAACCGGTCCGGGAAGGCTTTTGCCCGGCCCTTTGTAAAATATACGCCCACCTGGCCCCGGTCCTTCATGCCGGCTAATCAGGACATCCGCAACCAGGTGGCGAAGATGAAGCAGATTCCCGTGCCCGAATTGATTGAGGGAAAGAAGCTGCTGTTTGTGGACGATTCCATCGTCCGGGGCACCCAGCTGCGGGAGACCATTGAGTTTTTGTATGGCTGCGGAGCGGAGGAGGTCCATATGCGTTCCGCCTGTCCGCCCATCATGTACGGGTGCAAGTATCTGAATTTTTCCCGGAGCAATTCCGATATGGAGCTTCTGGCCCGGGCCACTGTTCAGAAGCTGGAGGGCGACGAGGGGCAGGAGCATCTGGAAGAGTATGCCGACTGTTCCAGCGAGCGGGGACAGTGTTTGTTGAAGACCATCTGTGAGGAGATGGGGTTCAGTTCCCTGGGGTATCAGTCCCTGGAGGGCCTGCTGGAGGCCATCGGGATCGATAAGGAGAAGGTCTGCACGTACTGCTGGACGGGGAAAGAATAATCTGCGGCGCTGCGCGCCGCCTCCGCCTCTAATCTATCAATTAGATTCGCCCCTCGCCGGGGCGGGGCTTACTTTTCCCGCGAGGGAAAAGTAACAAAAGGTCGCTCAAGGAACTACGTTCCTTGAGAATCCTCCTGAATTACGGGGGAATTTATTTGCACAACCTGGTTCTCCACTCTCCCTTTGATTCGCATCAGAACCTGCCGGACTTCTGCGTCTACCCACGGGTTCTTACGTTAGTGCTTGCTGCGGCGCCGCTTCTATAACCAGTGTTCGTCCATCGCCAGGACCTCTGGCAAAACGGGGAAGACTAGCGTCACGCACCCCGGGGAGTTGGCCCCGCTATACGGTAGGGGGCACCGATGACCACGCCGAAATAGACGCAGAAGGGGAACGAAGCGGACAGTAGTAAGTTTAGAGAAAACCGACTGTGCCTTGGGCGCAAAACTAATCAATAAATGAGGGATTCTTAAACCGCTAGGTTTAAGTGACTTTTTGCCTACTTTTTGTTCACACAAAAAGTAGGTCCGGGGTCCGGGGGCGGATAGCTCCCGGGCTATCGAACAGAAAAAAGCTGGAGCGGCCCGCAGGGCCGCAGAAGAGAGAGGACGTAATGAACGAGAGCTATTCCGCCTCCTACGCCGCGGCCGGCGTAGATATTACCGCCGGCTACCGGGCGGTGGAGCTGATGAAGCAGCACGTAGCCCGTACACAGACCCGCGGGATGTCGGAGAACATCGGCGGCTTCGGAGGATTATTCCAGCTGGACACCGCCGGAATGAAAGCCCCCTGCCTGGTCTCCGGCACCGACGGCGTCGGTACAAAAATCCGAATTGCCCAGCTGATGGACAAGCACGACACCATTGGCATCGACTGCGTAGCCATGTGCGTCAACGACGTGATCTGCTGCGGGGCAAAGCCCCTTTTCTTCCTGGACTATATCGCCTGCGGCAAAAATATCCCGGAGAAGATTGCCTCCATCGTCTCCGGCGTGGCCGAAGGCTGCGTCCAGTCCGGGGCCGCCCTGGTGGGCGGTGAGACCGCCGAGCACCCCGGCATGATGGCCGAGGACGACTACGACCTGGCGGGCTTCACCGTAGGCGTGGTAGACCGGGAGAAGGTCATCGACAAGAACAAAACGGCGGCGGGGGACGCCGTCATCGCCCTGCCCTCCACCGGCGTCCACTCCAACGGCTTCTCCCTGGTCCGCCGGGTGTTCAATATCGAGCACGCCCATCTGTATACCCCAATTGAGGTTCTGGGCGGCAAGGGCCTGGGCGAGGTCCTGCTGACCCCCACCCGCATCTATGTCAAGCCCGTCCTCGCCCTGCTGGAGCAGGTGGAGGTCCACGGCATCTCCCATATCACCGGCGGCGGGTTCTATGAAAACATCCCCCGTTCCATCCCCGACGGCCTGGGGGCAAAGATCGAGAAAGCCTCTCTGCGTACGCCGGTCATCTTTGATTTTATTGCCCGCAGCGGGAACATTCCCGAGCGGGATATGTACAACACCTTCAATATGGGCGTAGGCATGAGTATTACTGTCCCCAAGGAGCAGGCGGATAAGGCCCTGACCATCCTCCATGAACAGGGGGAGGACGCCTATATCATGGGTGAGATCGTCTCCGGAGAGGAAAAGGTGGTCCTGTGCTGACCGCCCGGATTGCCGTCCTGGTCTCCGGCGGCGGGACAAATTTGCAGGCCCTCATTGACGCCCAGGCCAGGGGAGAACTGAAAAGCGGACAGATCGCCCTGGTCATCGCCGACAAAGCCGGAATTGGAGCCATCGGACGTGCGGAGGCCGCCGGGATCGACTGCGCGCTGATTGTCCGGAAAGAGCCAAATTTTGAGGAGAAGGTTCTGTCCGCGCTTCTGGAACATAACATTGACATGGTTGTCCTGGCGGGATTCCTGGGGATTCTCTCCGGCGGCTTTGTTGAGAAATTCCCCGGCCCCATGATCAACATCCACCCCGCCCTCATTCCGTCCTTCTGCGGGAAGGGCTTCTATGGCCTTCGGGTCCATCAGGCGGCGCTGGATTACGGCGTGAAGGTGACGGGGGCCACCGTCCACTACGTCAACGATATCCCCGACGGAGGACAGATCATCCTGCAAAAGGCGGTGGACGTCCTTCCTGGCGACACCCCGGAAATTTTGCAGCGGAGAGTGATGGAGCAGGCCGAATGGGTCCTGCTGCCCCAGGCGGCGGAACTGGTCGCCGCCGGGATCGTGAACGAAAAGGAGAATGCGTTATGAAACAGGACCTCTGCGCGCTGCTGTGCGGAAACAGCTACCCGGGCCGGGGCATCATGCTGGGCCGCAGCGCCGATAATAAGAGCGCCGTCATTGCCTACTTCATCATGGGCCGCAGCGAGAACAGCCGCAACCGGGTTTTTGAGGAGACGAAGGACGGCATCCGCACCAGAGCCTTTGACGAGAGCAAAATGACGGACCCGTCCCTCATCATCTACCATCCCGTCCGGCGGCTGGAGAGCGGCCTGACCATCGTCACCAACGGCGACCAGACCGACACCATCCGGGACGCCCTGGCCCAGGGCCACTGCTACCGCCACGCCCTGAACACCCGGACCTTCGAGCCCGACGGCCCCAACTGGACGCCCCGCATCTCCGGCGTGGTGAAGCCCGACGGCGGCTACAACCTGTCCATCCTCAAGAGCCTGGACGGGGATGAGAGCTGCTGCTGCCGGTACTTCTTCGAGTACGACGCTCCCGTGGCCGGGACGGGCCATTTCATCAGCACCTACCGGGGCGACGGGAACCCTCTGCCCTCCTTCGCCGGGGAACCCATCCCGGTTGATATCTCCGCCACGAATGCCTCCACACTGGCAAGAGAGCTGTGGGAAAGTCTCAACGCGGAAAATAAAGTCTCGCTGTTTGTGCAGTTCCGCAGCTTGACGGGCAGCTGCTGTGAAACCTCTATCATCAACAAGAACGGTTAAAGGAGAACCCGCCATGGAACGAAACCGCGACGGCTATACTTCCCCTCTGTCCACCCGCTACGCCAGCAGGGAGATGCAGTACCTTTTTTCCGACAACAACAAATTCCGCACCTGGCGCAGGCTGTGGATCGCCCTGGCCAAGGCGGAGCACCAGCTGGGCCTGAACGTCACCCAGGCCCAGATCGACCAGCTGGAGGCCCACGCCGAAGATATCAACTACGACGTGGCCGAGGCCCGGGAGAAGCTGGTCCGCCACGACGTTATGAGCCATGTCTACGCCTACGGGCAGCAGTGCCCCGACGCGGAGGCCATCATCCACCTGGGGGCCACCTCCTGCTACGTAGGGGACAACACGGACATCCTGATTCTCCGGGACGCCTCCCGGCTGGTCCTGCGCAAGTGCGCCCAGGTCCTGCGGAACCTCTCCAAATTCGCGGAGGAATATAAAGACCTGCCCTGCCTGGCCTACACCCACCTCCAGCCCGCCCAGCTGACCACCGTGGGCAAGCGGGCAACCCTGTGGATGAACGAGCTGGTGATGGACATGGAGAACCTGGAGTTCCAGGTGAACCAGCTGCGCCTCCGGGGGGCCAAGGGCACCACCGGCACCCAGGCCAGCTTCATGGAGCTGTTCGAGGGGGACGAGGAGAAGGTCAAAAAGCTGGAAGCGCTGGTGGCGCGGCAGATGGGCTTTGACAAGTGCGTAGCCGTCTCCGGCCAGACCTACTCCCGGAAGACGGACGCCTATGTGCTCTCCGCCCTCTCCGGCGTGGCCCAGTCCGCCTGCAAATTTGCCAATGACCTGCGCATCCTCCAGTCCTTCGAGGAGATGGAGGAGCCTTTCGAGAAGAACCAGATCGGGTCCTCCGCCATGCCCTACAAGCGCAACCCCATGCGGAGCGAGCGCATCTGCGCCCTGGCCCGGTACGTCATCCAGGACGGGGTGAACCCCGCCATAACCGCCGCCACCCAGTGGTTTGAGCGGACCCTGGACGACAGCGCCAACAAGCGCATCGCCGTAGCGGAGGCTTTCCTGGCGGTGGACGCCATTCTGGAGATCTATATCAACATCACCGCCGGCCTGGTGGTCTACGACCGGGTGGTGAACCGCCGGGTGATGGAGAAGCTGCCCTTCATGGCCACGGAGAACATCATGATGGAGGCTGTGAAGCGGGGCGGCAACCGCCAGGAGCTCCACGAGGCCCTGCGGGAGCACTCCCACGCCGCCGCCCGCAAGGTGAAGCTGGAGGGCGGGGCCAACGACCTCATTGACCGCGTCGTGGCAGACCCGCTGTTCCCCCTGACCCGGGAGGAGATTGCGGAGCAGATGGCCCCGGAGAAGTACGTGGGCCGGGCCCCCAGCCAAGTGACGGAATTCCTGCGGGACGAGATTGCCCCGCTGCTGGCAAGATACCCGGATGAATCCATCCAGGCAGAGCTGAACGTGTAAAAAGGAGTACCACCATGAATGAATTAGAACTGAAATACGGCTGCAACCCCAACCAGAAGCCCTCCCGGATTTTCATGCGGGATGGAAGCGGCCTGCCCCTGGAGGTCCTGAACGGCAAGCCCGGCTATATCAACTTCCTGGACGCCCTGAACGCCTGGCAGCTGGTGAAGGAGCTGAAGGAGGCCCTGGGCCTTCCCGCCGCAACCTCCTTCAAGCACGTTTCCCCCACCTCCGCCGCCGTGGGTCTGCCGCTGAGCAAGGCCCTCAAGCAGGCCTGCTTTGTGGACGACGTGCCCGAGCTGGACCAGAGCCCTCTGGCCTGCGCCTATGCCCGCGCCCGTGGAACGGACCGCCTGTGCTCCTTCGGTGACTGGGCGGCCCTCAGCGATGTGTGCGACGCGGCCACTGCCAAGCTCATCCAGCGGGAGGTTTCCGACGGCGTTATCGCCCCCGGCTATACGGACGAGGCGCTGGAGATCCTGAAGACCAAGCGGAAGGGCAATTACAACATTGTCAAAATTGACCCCGCCTACGTTCCGGCCCCCCAGGAGACCAAGGATGTGTTCGGCGTGACCTTCCAGCAGGGCCGCAACGAGTTCAAGATTGGGGCGCATCTGCTGGAGAACGTGGTCACCGCCAACAAGGACCTCCCCGAGGAGGCCAAGCGGGACCTGATCGTTGCGCTCATCACCCTGAAGTACACCCAGTCCAACTCCGTATGCTACGCAGTGGACGGCCAGGCCATCGGCGTAGGCGCGGGCCAGCAGAGCCGGATTCACTGCACCCGTCTGGCGGGCACCAAGGCGGATACCTGGCATCTGCGCCAGCATCCCAAGGTGCTTTCTCTGCCCTTCCTGCCCTCGCTGGGCCGTCCCGAGCGGGACAATGTGATTGACAGCTATATCAACGGCAACGAGGAGGATGTCTGCGACGAGGGGAACTGGCAGAAGTATTTTACTTCCCGTCCTTCGCCCCTGACGGCCCAGGAGGCCCGGGCGTGGCTGGACAATCGGAAGGGCGTCGCCCTGGGCAGCGATGCGTTCTTCCCCTTTGCGGATAATATTGAGCGGGCCCGCCGCTCCGGCGTGCGGTATATTGCCGAGCCCGGCGGCTCCATCAGGGATGATCTTGTTATTGCAAAGTGCAACGATTATGACATGGTGATGGCGTTTACGGGGATGCGGCTGTTCCACCACTAACGCCTTCTATTCGATAGCCCGGGGGCTTCTCGCCCCCGGACTCCTTGCCTTCTTTTTGTGTGGACAAAAAGAAGGCAAAAAGCCACTTAAACCTACGGTTTAAGAATCCCTTCTCAGCCCCGCCTATCCGGCGGGTCCTCGGCGAGGGGTTTGCGAGGGTTCGGTGGAGGTGAAGAGTTGCGGTGCCACGTGAACCAGCGGTCCTTCGGGCATCTGATCTAGACTCTGGTAGTCAACCAACTCCGGCTGACGCCCTTTCAAAGGGGTAGAGCCATCTACGGGGATTTGGTCTAACGGAACCATCTGCAAAAAAGCACCCCGGGGAGTTTGCCCCGCTACACGGTAGGGGGCACCGACAAGCATGTTGAAATAGACGCACAAGAGGAACGAAGCGGATGGCAGTAAGGTTTAGACAAAACCGACTATGCCTTGGGCGCAAAACTAATCACCCCCGTAATGAAGGAGAATTCTCAAGGAACGTAGTTCCTTGAGCGACCTTTTGTTACTTTTCCCTCGCGGGAAAAGTAAGCCCCGCCCCGGCGAGGGGCGAATCTGAACGCTAGAAAAAAGCCCCCGCGGCCCTCCGGGCCGCAAGAAGGAGGTTGCTGAAATGAAAATCCTTGTCATCGGCGGCGGCGGCCGCGAACACGCGATCATCAAAAAGCTGAAAGAAGACCACCGGGTGGAAAAAATCTACGCCCTGCCCGGCAACGGCGGCATCGCCGCCGACGCGGTCTGCCTGGGCGGCTCCGCCACGGACATCCCCGCCGCGGTGTCCGCGGCGAGGGAAAATAACGTGGACTTTGTGGTCGTCGCCCCCGACGACCCCCTGGTCCTGGGCATGGTGGACGCCCTGGAAGCAGAGGGTTTCCCCTGCTTCGGCCCCCGGAAGAACGCCGCCGTCATTGAGGGCAGCAAGGCGTTCTCCAAGGACCTGATGAAAAAGTACGGCATCCCCACCGCCGCCTATGAGACCTTCACTGATATGGACAAGGCCCTGGCCTACGTGGAAACTTGCCCCCTGCCCACGGTGGTCAAGGCCGACGGCCTTGCTCTGGGCAAGGGCGTGCTCATCTGCGAGACCCGCGGCGCCGCCCGTGACGCCGTCCGCTCCATGATGGAGGGCCGCCTGTTTGGCGACAGCGGCGCTACGGTAGTCATCGAGGAATTCCTCACCGGCCCGGAGGTTTCCGTCCTGTCCTTCACCGACGGGGAGACGGTGGTCCCCATGGTGTCCTCCATGGACCACAAGCGTGCTCTGGACAACGACCAGGGCCTCAACACCGGCGGCATGGGCACCATCGCCCCCAATCCCTATTACACTCCGGAAATCGCCGCGTCGTGCATGGAGAAGATCTTCCTGCCCACCATCCGGGCCATGAAGGCGGAGGGGCGGCCCTTCAAGGGCTGCCTGTACTTTGGCCTGATGCTGACCCCCGACGGCCCCAAGGTGATCGAGTACAACTGCCGTTTCGGCGACCCGGAGACCCAGGTGGTGCTCCCCCTGCTGGAGAGCAGCCTGCTGGAGATCATGCTGGCGGTGTCCGAGGGCGCTCTGGCGGACACGGAAGTCAAATTCAGCGAAAAATCCGCCTGCTGCGTCATCCTGGCCTCCGCAGGCTATCCGCAGAAGTATGACAAGGGCTTCCCCATTACCCTGCCTGCGGCCCAGCCGGATGAGCGCATCTACATCGCCGGAGCGGTGCGGAAGGACGGAGAACTGCTGACCAACGGCGGCCGCGTCCTGGGCGCGGCGGCGACAGCGGAGAACCTGCCTGCCGCCATTAAGAAAGCCTACGCCCTGGCGGACCGCATTCACTTCGAGAACGCCTTCTGCCGCCGGGATATCGGCCAGCGGGCGCTGAAAGCGCTGGAGGAGAAGTAATGGTCTATAGAATTTTTGTGGAAAAGCGGGAGGGTCTCAGCCCGGAGGCGGGAAATCTGCTGAGCGACCTGCGGGGCTTCCTGGGCGTTGAAAACCTGGAGGACGTCCGCATCCTGAACCGCTACGACGTGGAGGGCATCGACCCCGCCGTCTACGAGAAGGCCAAGCATATCGTATTCTCCGAGCCCCAGGTGGACGTCGTCTGGGACGAGGCCTTCCCCGAGCCCAGGAATCTCCACAGTCTGCTGGCGGTGGAGGCCCTGCCGGGGCAGTTTGACCAGCGCGCCGACTCCTGCGCCCAGTGCGTGCAGCTGATGGCTGGAGTAGAACGCCCCCTGGTCCGCCACGCCAAGGTATACCTGCTGGAGGGCCGGCTGACCCAGGAGGACCTGGACAAAATAAAGAGCTACCTCATCAACCCCGTGGAGAGCCGTGAGGCCTCCATGGAGAAGCCGGAAACCCTGGTCCGCACCCACGCCGCGCCCCCCATGGTGGAGACCCTCACCGGCTTCACCGCCCTGGACGGGGAGGGCCTCGCCGCCCTGCTGGACAAGCTGGGCCTCGCCATGGACCTGGACGATCTGAAATTCCTGCAGGCCTACTTCCGGGATACCGAACATCGTGACCCCACCATCACCGAGGTCCGTGTGGTGGACACCTACTGGTCCGACCACTGCCGCCACACCACCTTCTCCACCCACCTGGAGGATATCCAAATTGAGGCCCCCTCCGGGAAATACGACACCAGCGTAAAGGCGGCCTATGAGCGCTATCTGGCCGCCCGTGAGGAGGTCTACGGCAAGGAAAAGGCCGCCCAGCGGCCCCAGACCCTGATGGACATCGCCACCATCGGCACGAAGGTGCTGAAAAAGCGGGGCCTGCTCCCGGAGCTGGACGAGAGCGAGGAGATCAACGCCTGCTCCATCCACGTCCCCGCCGTGGTAGACGGCAAGGAGCAGGACTGGCTCCTCATGTTCAAGAACGAAACCCACAACCACCCCACGGAGATCGAGCCCTTCGGCGGCGCGGCCACCTGTATCGGCGGGTGCATCCGTGACCCCCTGTCGGGCCGTGCCTACGTCCATCAGGCCATGCGGGTCACCGGCTGCGGCGACCCCCGTGCCAGTTTTGAGGATACCCTCCCCGGCAAGCTGCCCCAGCGGAAGCTGGCGACGACTGCGGCGGCAGGCTACTCTTCTTATGGCAACCAAATCGGTCTCGCCACCGGCCATGTGGCGGAGCTGTACCACCCGGGCTACATCGCCAAGCATCTGGAATGCGGCGCGGTAGTGGCGGCGGCCCCCGCCGCCAACGTCCGCCGGGAGCGTCCCGCCCCCGGTGACGTGGTCATCCTCCTGGGGGGCCGCACGGGCCGGGACGGCATCGGCGGGGCCACCGGCTCCTCCAAGAGCCACAATTTGAAATCTTTGACAACGATGGCCTCCGAGGTCCAGAAGGGCAACGCCCCCGAGGAGCGGAAGCTGCAAAGGCTGTTCCGGAATCCCGTTGTGACAAAGATGATCAAGCGGTGCAACGACTTCGGCGCGGGCGGCGTGTCGGTTGCCATCGGCGAACTGGCGGACGGCCTGGAGATCGACCTGGACGCAGTCCGCAAGAAGTACGACGGCCTGGACGGCACGGAGCTTGCCATCTCCGAGAGCCAGGAGCGCATGGCGGTGGTGGTGTCCCCCGAGGATGAGCAGCAGTTTATCTTCCTGGCGGAAACCGAGAATCTGGAGGCCTACCGTGCCGCCGTTGTCACGGAGAGTCCCCGGATGGTGATGAAATGGCGTGGCGAGACCATCGCGGACCTGAGCCGGGCTTTCCTGGACACCAACGGCGCGGTGAAACACGCGGCAGTCTCCGTGGAGGAGAAGGACCTCGCCGCCATGGGCCAGCCCAGATTCCGCACCCTGCGGGAGATGGCGGCGAGCCTGTCCTGTGCCTCCCGCCGTGGACTGGTGGAGCGGTTCGACTCCACCATCGGCGCGGGCAGCGTGACCATGCCCTTCGGCGGGAAGACCCAGCGGACCCCTGCCCAGTCCATGACCGCCCTGCTGCCGGTCCTGCCGGGGCAGGAGACAGACCAGGCCAGCGTCATGGCCTACGGCTGCGACCCGGAACTCCTCAGCAACAGTCCTTACGAGGGCGCATATGCCTCCGTGGTGTCCTCCCTCGCCAAGCTGGTGGCGGCGGGAGCGGACTATAAGAAAGCGTATCTCACGTTACAAGAGTTTTTCGAGAAGCTGCGCAGCGACCCAGAGCGCTGGGGCAAGCCCTTCGCGGCCCTGCTGGGGGCTCTGGAGGCCCAGCTGGACTACGGCTGCGCCGCCATCGGCGGCAAGGACTCCATGTCTGGGTCCTTCATGGACCTGGACGTGCCCCCCACGGTCATTTCCTTCGCCATCGCGCCCATTAAGGCCGGCGAGGTCATCACACCGGAGTTCAAGGAACCGGGGCATCCGGTGTATCTCTTTGCTCCAACGGATGAAACGGCGGAAAGCCAAACAGCCGCTTGGGACGCTCTCCACGCCCTTCAGCGAGCCGGAAAGGTCAAGGCCGCCTGGGCTGTGGAAAACGGTACGGCGGAAGCCGTAATGAAAATGTCCTTCGGCAACCGTGTGGGCTTTTGCGCGTCCGCCGAATTGGAAGAAAATTGGTATCTGCCCTTCTATGGTGCCATTGTGGCCGAGCTGACGGAGGATGCCGTCCTTCCCGGCGTGATGAAGCTGGGCGTCACCACGGCGGACCCCGTCATTACGATCGGGGATGATTCTGCCTCCATTGATGAACTCCTCTCTCTTAACGAATCCATCCTGGAGGACGTCTACCCCACCCGCACCGCCGGAACCGGCAAAGTGGAGCCTGTCACCTGGAATGGAGCGGCCCCCGCCGTCATGCCCCACGGCATCGCCCAGCCCCGGGTTGCCATACCTGTCTTTCCGGGCACCAACTGCGAGTATGACAGCACCCGCGCCTGCCTCCGGGCGGGGATGACCGTAGTAGAGGACGTGATCCGCAACCTGACCCCCGATACCCTGGCCCAGTCTGCCCTGGAGCTGGAGCACTCCATCCGGAATGCTCAGATCGTCTTTCTCCCCGGCGGCTTCTCCGGCGGCGACGAGCCGGACGGCTCCGCCAAGTTCATCGTCTCCTTCCTCCGCAGCCCCCGCCTGACGGACGCCATCCACGACCTGCTCAAGAACCGTGATGGCCTGATGCTGGGCATCTGCAACGGCTTCCAGGCCCTGGTGAAGCTGGGACTGGTCCCCTTCGGCGAGATCCGGGACACGGACGAAAATTGTCCCACCCTGACCTACAACGCCATCGGGCGGCACCAGTCCTCCATCGTGCGCACCCGGGTCTGCTCCAACCTCTCCCCCTGGCTGCTGGAGACGGACCCCGGCGAGATCTGCAGCGTCCCCATTTCCCACGGCGAGGGCCGCTTCATCGCCCCGGAGAACGTCCTGAAGCAGCTGGCGGAGAACGGCCAGATCGCCACCCAGTACGTGGACCTCACGGGCGCGCCCACCATGGACACGGCCTTCAACCCCAACGGCTCCCTGTGGGCCATTGAAGGCGTCACCTCCCCGGATGGCCGGGTGCTGGGCAAGATGGGCCACAGCGAGCGCATCGGTCCTTCCCTCTACCGGAACGTGCCCGGCAATTACGACATGGGCCTGTTCCGCAGCGCGGCAAAATACTTCCGATAAGACAAAAAACCGGAGTGGCGCAGCTTTCGCTGCGCCACTCTAAAATTATACGATTCTTCGATGAAAAGCATACTGTCACCCGGCGGCGCACGCGCCGCCCAAGCTCCGCAGCAGGCAAAGGATGGGGCGGGGCCTTGCACAATGGGCGCATTTGTGATATCCTGTTATCAATGAAGACCGCGCCGCCGGAGCGGCGGCTGGAAAAATACGGAGGCACATATGCACGTCTACGAATCAGCGGAGGACTACCTGGAGGCGATCCTGGTCATCGGCCAGCGGCGGGGCGCAGTCCGCTCCATCGACATCGCCAACGAGCTTGGCTTCTCCAAGCCCAGCGTCAGCGTAGCCATGAAGAAACTGCGGGAGAGCGGCCACATCGAGATGGACCCGGACGGCCTGATCCGCCTGCTGCCCTCCGGGCGGGCCATTGCGGAGCGGATCTATGAGCGGCACCGGACCCTGACGGACTTTTTCATCTACCTGGGCGTGGACGAGACATCGGCCTCCGCCGACGCCTGCCTGGTGGAGCACGACCTCAGCGCCGGCACCTTCGAGAAGCTCAAGGACCACATCCGCCGGACCATGGGGGAAGCCCCGGGTCAGGCAGAAAAGTGAATCTTCCCTTCTTTTCCGATCAGCCGGCGTCTGCCGGAATTATCCTGTTTTGCAAAGCGGGCGGCCCTCCGGCAGGAGGGCCGCCCAACACTTTTTGAAAAGCGGGAAATCAGACTGCCGTGACGTTTACCGCCCGCAGCTTGCTGCTGTTCTTGGGGTCCGGCTCCACCTCATAGGTGACCTTCTGTCCCTCGGTGAGGGTGCGGTAGCCGGTTCCCTGGATGGCGGAGAAATGGACAAACACATCGCCGCTCCCGTCGTCATTGGAGATAAAGCCGTAGCCCTTCTCCGCGTTGAACCATTTTACGGTTCCGTTGTTCATGGTGACTGCCTCCTAAGAATTGAAATAAATGCAAAAGAAGCTCACTGCGGCAAAGCCGGAAGACGAACTGGGTTTCGCCAGGCGGTGACTAATTTGTACATTTTCGAGCACACTGTTAGCATACCATTCGCCGGAGAAAATGTCAAGTAAAGATTCTGGCAAATTTCCCCTATTCTCCTAAATGAACGGGCTTTGCAGGCCCATTCTTGGTTCTGGCACTGGTCCGGCCCTCCGTCCGGATCTCTCCGGCGGCAATAAGAGCACGTTTTGTCAAGGCCGGGCCCACCAGCTCATAGACCAGCACGGAGAAGAGGACCACGTTGCGCACCACTTCGCCGTCGCTGAGCTGCTGGGCGGTCAGCGCCATGCCCAGGGCCACACCGGCCTGGGGCAGCAGGGTGATGCCCAGATGCTTGGTGATGCTCTCGCTGCACCCGGTGAGCCTGCAGCTGCTGTAAGCGCCCAAGTACTTGCCCAGGGAGCGGGCCACGATATAGACCAATCCGATGAGCAGCACCAGGGGATTGGAGAGCACCCGCAGGTTGAGCTCCGCCCCGGACAGCACGAAGAACAGCACGAACAGCGGCGCCGTCCAGCTGTCCACGCGCCCCATGAGCTCCTCGGAGAAATCGCAGATGTTGCAGAACACGGTGCCGGTCATCATGCACACCAGCAGCAGGCTGAATCCGCAGCGGACGCCGCCCACCTCGAACTCCGCCATGGACAGTCCCGCTGTCAGCAGCACGAAGCCGATGGAGATGGACAGGCGCTTGCTGCGCGAGTGGAAGAACCGCTCCACCCGGTACAGCACCCAGCCTGCCGCGCCGCCCAGCACCAGGGACAGCACGATCTCCACCAGGGGCTCCACCAGCACGGTCATCAGGCTGACCTTCCCGCTCTCCAGGGCGGCTGCCACCCCGAAGGAGGCGGAGAACAGCACCAGGCCCACCGCGTCGTCGATGGCCACCACCAGCAGCAGCAGCTTGGTAAGAGGGCCGTCGGCCTTGTACTGGCGCACCACCATCAGCGTGGCCGCCGGGGCGGTGGCCGCGGCGATGGAGCCCAGGGTGATAGCGGAGGACACGGAGATCAGCGCGGGATTCACAAAATGCAGCGCCACCAGGGCGATATCCACCATCACCGTGGTGAAGACCGCCTGGACGATGCCCACGGTGATGGCCTGCCGGCCCATGTGCTTGAGCTGCTCCAGCCGGAACTCGTTGCCGATGGTGAAGGCGATGAAGCCCAAGGCCACCTGGGAGATGATGTCAAGATTCGCCACCTCCTCCGGCGTATTGAAGCCGATATCCAGAAGGTTCAGCGCGCCGATGCAGTAGGGGCCCAGCAGAAGCCCGGCCACCAGGTAGGCGGTCACGGCGGGAAGATTCAGTTTTTTCGCCAGACGGGACATCAGGAGCCCGCCCACCAGGGAAAAGGATAGAGAAATCAGGACCTGCATGGTAACACCTCGTCTTTTCTTCCAATTGCAGAAATGAACAGACTGTAATATAGCACTTTCCCCCAAAAACCGCAAGCATAAACCTGTACAAAAGAAAACGGGGACATCCGGCAAATTTCTTACTCCCGGACTTCCCGCAAGAAATGATTGACAGACGGCCCGTTCCCCTATATGATACAAGATAAGCGAAAAAGAAACGGGGAAACGCTATGAACGATTATTTCAACGTCCATCTGCCGGAGGACCAGATCCGGGCCATCAGCAGCATCGGTCTGGCCCATCTGGGGGACGGAGTATACGAGCTGCTGGTGCGCACCTGGCTCTGCGCCCACGGCCGGGCCACCGGCAGGGGACTCCACCGGGCGGCGGTGGAGCTGGTGAAGGCCCCCGCTCAGGCGGAGCGGGCGGAGCGCATCCTGCCTCTGCTGACGGAGGAGGAGCTGGCGGTATACAAGCGGGGGCGCAACGCTCACGTCCACACCATTCCTCACAGCGCCAGCCGGTCGGACTATCTGAAGGCCACCGCCCTGGAGTGCCTGCTGGGGGATCTGTATCTCCGGGGCCGGCGGGAGCGGATCAACGAATTGTTTGCGGTGATGATGGAGGAGGAGCAAGATGCCTCTTGATGCGGTATGTCTGTCCGGCGTGGTCCGGGAGCTGCGGGAAACGATCCTGGGATTGCGGGTGGAGAAGATCCAGCAGCCTGCCCGGGACCAGGTCATCCTCACCCTGCGGGGCAATAAGAAGCTGCTGCTGTGCGCGGGAGCCAGCCAGTCCCGCATCCATCTCACCGGTCTGACCCGGGAGAACCCCGCCGCGCCGCCCATGTTCTGTATGCTTCTGCGCAAGCATCTGTCCGGCGGCCGTCTGGCCGCCATTGACCAGCCCGCCCTGGAGCGTGTGGTAATTTTGACCTTTGATATCGTGGACGAGTTGGGGGAGCCGGGCCGGCGGCGGCTGGTGTTCGAGTGCATGGGCCGGTACTCCAACCTGATTCTTCTGGACGGTCAGGAGCGGATCATCGACTGTCTGCGCCGGGTGGACATGGAGATGAGTGAAAAGCGGCAGGTCCTGCCGGGGCTCTTCTACCGCCTCCCTCCTGTCCAGGAGAAGGCGGATCCGCTGGCAATCAGCCGGTCGGACTTCCGGGCCATGCTGAACGCCGTCCCTGACGGGACGGACGCTGCGCAGTGGCTGCTGGACCGCTTCACCGCCCTCTCACCCCTGGTATGCCGGGAGCTGGCCCATACGGACTGTCAGGACGGAGAACATCTGCTGAGCAGCGAGGACCGGGAAAACCTGACGGGGACCTTCACCGTATGGCAGGAGATGGTACGGGGAGAGGATGGGAAACAGTTCACCCCTTGGATGCTGACCAAGGACGGCAAGCCCGCCGACTTCTCCTATATGCCCATTGAGCAGTACGGCAAGGCCATGGAGGGCACCCCCTGGGACGCTTTTTCTCCCATGCTGGACGCCTTCTATGAAACCAGGGAGCAGCTGGAGCGGGTCCGCCAACGGGGCGCAGACCTCCAGCGGGCGGCCTCCAGCGCCCGGGATCGGGCCCGCCGGAAGCTGGCCCTCCAAGAGAAGGAGTACGCCCAGACCCAGGACCGGGATCGCCTGCGGATCTCCGGGGAGCTCATTACCGCCAATCTCTACCGGATGGAGCGTGGCCAGAGCGTCCTGCGGGCCCAGAACTACTATGAGGAGGGCTGTCCGGAGGTGGATATCCCTCTGGACCCCCTGCTGACCCCCCAGCAGAACGCCGCCAAGTATTTCAAGCGCTACAATAAGGCCAAGACGGCGGAGAAATATCTCAGCCAGCAGATGGAGCTGGCCCGCCGGGAGCGGGACTGGCTGGAGAGCGTCCTGGACGAGCTTTCCAGGGCGGAGACGGAGCAGGATTTCAACGACATCCGCCGGGAGCTGCGGGAGGCAGGCCATTTAAAGGGCCCTGCCCCCGGGAGAAAGGAGCCCCGCCGGGCCCCTGGCCGTCCGCGAGCCTTCCGCTCCAGCGGAGGCTTCCGCATTCTGGTAGGGCGCAGCAACACCCAGAACGACCAACTGGTCCGGGAGGCCTTTAAAACGGATTATTGGTTTCACACCCAGCGCATCCACGGTTCCCATGTGATTTTATGCGCCCAGGGGCAGGAGCCGGACGAGGCCAGCATGACCGAGGCGGCCACGCTGGCGGCTTATTTCTCCCAGGGCCGGGAGGGCGGCCAGGTAGCGGTGGATTATACCCAGGTCCGGAATGTAAAGAAACCCAACGGCGCGCGGCCGGGAATGGTGGTATATGATCCCTACCAGACGGCGTATGTAACGCCGTCTGAGGAGCTGGTCAAACGCTTGGAGGGAGACTAACGGTCCGTCCCCTTCGGCGCTTTGCCGTAAGAAAATATGCGGAAGCCCAGTAAAATCAATGTTTTTAAGGGCAGCGGAAAATGGGGCGGCCATGGCCTCCCAACGCCGGGCAAAAGTCCATGAATAGCAATGGGAGAGAAAAAAACGCCCCTGTTTTTCCCCGCCTCTTTTTTACGGTTCCGCAAGCGCATCGACTATAGAACAATGTACAAACAATCCCCTGGAGGCACTCAAAGCTCTCCAGGGGATTGCATTTGCGGAAAACCGCACGATTTTTGATTACTTTCCGCCGAACACTTCATACTGTTTCTTTGGCCCGCCGCAGACGGGGCACCTCTCCGGAGCAGCATCCCCCACCATGACATAGCCGCAGATTGGGCAGACATAAACGGTCTCTCCCGGGAAGTTTTCCACATCGGACGCCTGCTGCAGGAGCGCCGCATGAACTTTTTCCGCCATGGCTGCGCCGGCGTAGGCCTGTTCGGCCAGCGGGCTGCCGTGGTTTTTCGCATAATCCGCCAGCATCTGGTAGAGGTATTTGTATTCAAAGTCCTCTCCCGGTATAAACGCCCCAACCGATTCCATAAACGGCGCGGGATGTTCCAGAACCGAATAAAAATTCCGGGCATGGTGATATTCGGAAGCGGCGAGGGCGCGGAAGAGCGCCGCAATCTGATCCAGCCCTCTGCGTTCCGCACGGTCTGCGAACATCAAATAGCGGAAATGGGCCAGCAGTTCTCCCTGTACGGTTTCCTCCAGTTTCTGGCGCAGGACGGCATCCTCCCGTTCCCGGCCATAGCAGTCCTCCGAAAGGTCTGCGATTCGGTACTTCAGCGTCCCATCTTCCACATAAAAATGGACGACATGGTGTTCCACATCGCAGGCCCGGATATCCTTTGACACATCTTCGATCATCGCGCCGCCCCCGCCTGTGCAGATCAGCGGGATTCCGTCCACCCGGTCTTCAAACCGGGAATGCACGTGACCGCAGAGCAGATATTTTACTTTCTCCCGCCACGGCTCATATGCGTTTTTCAGCCGGGCAAACTCCTCCTCCGACACACAGTTCTGAATAAAGTGGTTTGGCACCGGAATGTGGAAAGCAATGACCGCCTGCCGCACCTCTTCCATGGCGAGAACCTGTTTCAGCAGCAAAAGTCCCTCTTCCTCAAAGGCCCGCACCGCGTTATCCAGAACGATCACCGCGAAATCATCCGCCAGCAGCGCATAATTCTTCAATCCGAAGTATTCGGTATAAGCGCCCGTATCATGATTCCCCCGCAGGGAATAGACATCGTTTCCAGCCAGCGCTTCCGTCAGCTCCTGGATCACCCGGTAGTGATGTCCGGTTCCCGCGGGCACCAAATCGCCCACGATCAGCGTGATATCGTCCTTATTGCTCTCCTCCAGAGCGCCTGCGTACACTTTCATGTTGTAGGTCCCCAGGCCTTCGCACCCGGGATCGCCGATTACGCCCACAGAATGCACATTTTCAAGCCGGACGACCGGTTCCAGCACCTTGATAATGTTCTTTTTGTCCATTTAGAACCTTTCCGGCAAACCATTGCAGACTTGCCCAATATTTCTATTTTTGTACCAATCAGCGCTCCGTCTTCATAAGGCCGATTTTCGCCTCGATCTCCCCGGCGAGATTGGCCTCCACCCCGGCGGCCGCCTGATAGACGGCGTTCTCAATCGCCCGGGCCCTGCTGGACCCGTGGGCCTTGATCACCGGCTTCTGGAGTCCCAGGAAGGGCGTGCCGCCCACGGTGTCCGGGTCCAGCCGCTCCTTGAAGGCGTCCAGCCCGTTTTTCACCATCAGGGCCGCGATCTTGGTTTTCAGGCTGCGCAGGAACATGCCCTTTAATTCCTTGCCCAAAAAGGAACCTACGCCCTCGATGGTCTTCAGCATCACGTTCCCGGAGAAGCCGTCGGCCACCACCACGTCGCAGCCGCCCTTGACGGCCTCCTTGGCTTCAATGTTGCCGATAAAGTTCAGATGTCCCGCCTCACCGGCCTCTTTCAGGGCCTGATAGGTGTCCCGGCGCAGCTGGTCCCCCTTGGTGTCCTCCGTGCCGATGTTCAGCAGGCCCACCCTGGGTTTGTCCACCCCCAACGCCTTGGCGGCGTAGATGCTGCCCAGGTAAGCGAACTGGACCAGGTACTCCACGGTACACTCCGCGTTTGCCCCGCAGTCCACCAGCACCACGCCTTTGCCCGCCGTGGGCACCAGCGGGGCCATGGCGGCCCGGCGGATACCCCGGATGCGCTTGACGATCAAGGTGCCCGCGCTCAGGAGCGCGCCGGTGCTCCCGGCGGAGACAAACGCGTCGCCCTCCCCGTTTTTCAGCATAGTCAGTCCCACCGTCATAGAGGAATCTTTCTTCACCTTAAAGGCAGTCGCCGGGTCGTCGTGCATCTCGATGACTTCCGTGGCGTTGACGATAGACGCCCGCTCCGGCAGGCCGCCGCAGGCCGCGGCGGCGGCTTTCACTTCCGCTTCCTTCCCCACCAGGACGATCTCCAGATCCGTCCTGGCCCTGACGGCCTGTAGGGCCCCTTTGACGATCTCACCGGGGGCATTGTCGCCGCCCATGGCGTCCACGATAATTTTCATTTCTGCTCCCTTCTTCCGCCCACGGGGCGGGGACGTTCTTTTCCCGCGAGGGAAAAGAACCAAAAGCTCGCTCAAGGAACTACGTTCCTTGAGAATCCTCCTTCACTACGGGGGTTATTATTTTCGCTACGACCTTTAGATTCCCGGTCTACCTCCAGTGCATTATGCCGATGCCGCTGCTTACTTCTGCGCACGGTCCTAACGATACTGCTGGTTGCCTCGCGGCACTCGGCACGGAGGTCTGGCGGGGGTGCAAATTTGAAAGATGCCCCGTTCACGGCGTATCGGTCCTACCAATCAAATAGTCTACAGAAACCCCATACATATCCGCCAGAACAACCAGCGTCTCCAAATCCGGGCGGTGCGCCTTATCATTTTCGCTCTCATAATACTGATAAGTCCGCAGCCTGACCCCTAAGCGGTCCGCTACATTCTGCTGTGTCAATCGGTTTTCACTTCTCAATTGCTTTAACCGCTCTGATAAAATAATCAAGAAATTTTCTCCTTCCCATTGACACGAACAATATATGCGTATATAATACGAATATATTGTTCGCAACAGAGCTGCTGCATACCACTGAACACCTGCATTTCAAGAAAATTTTCCCAAAGGTTGCCCTTTATTCAGCAACTTCCCCTATTCTCCAAAAACAAATTGAGGGAAGACAAACCTCCAAGTTTGAAGGCACTAAAGCAAGTCGAACCCCGGTCAGGTACCGACCAGCACACCGGGCTAACCAAAAGGTCGTGCAAAGCGCACCTTGACAATCAAATCAGAATGTCCGGTTTCATCCGTTCAATGATTTCCAGCGACCGCTGAGAGATCTCCTGATTCTTGTTCCGCTTCCCCCGGACCTTGTACCCCAGGGGCGAAATGATCCCGAAATTGATATTCATCGGCTGAAAATCCTTCACCGTTTCGTCGGAGACATACAAACTCAGCGCTCCCAGCGCCGTCTCCCTGGGGAAGTCAATAGGGGCGTCCCCCCTTAACCTTCTCGCCAGTTCCACCGCCGCCAGAAACCCGGACCCGGCGGACTCCACGTAGCCCTCCACCCCGGTCATCTGCCCGGCGAAGGTAATACGCGGCTGACTTTTCAGCCGGTAATACCGGTCCAGCAGCCTTGGGGAATCCAGATACGTATTCCGGTGCATGACCCCATACCGCACATATTCCGCATTCTTCAGCGCCGGAATCATAGAGAACACCCGCTTCTGCTCCCCGAACTTCAAGTGGGTCTGAAAGCCCACCAGATTATAGATGGACCCCTCGGCGTTGTCCTTTCTCAGCTGTACCACCGCGTAAGGCTCCCGCCCCGTGGCCGGGTCCTTCAAACCTCTTGGTTTCAGCGGCCCGTACCGCAGGGTGTCCTCACCCCGCCGGGCCATGACCTCCACGGGCATACATCCTTCAAAGACGTTCTTGTCCTCAAATCCGTGGACCTCCGCCTCCTGGGCCTCGCACAGTTCCTTCCAGAAGGCGAGATATTCTTCCTTCTCCATGGCGCAGTTGACATAATCCGCCGTGCCCTTGTCGTACCGGCTGGCGAACCACGCCCGGGACATGTCGATGCTGTCAAAGCTCACCAGCGGCGCGGCGGCGTCAAAGAAGTGCAAAGCCGCCTCCTCGCCGCCGGTCAGGGCCGCCAGATGTTCCGCCAGCGCGTCGCTGGTCAGAGGCCCGGTAGCCACCAGCACCTCCCCCTCCGGGAGCGCGGTGACTTCCCCCTCCTCCACGGTGACGTTTGGATGTTCCCGGAGGGCACGGGTCACATAGGCGGCGAACCCGTACCTGTCCACCGCCAGCGCGCCTCCGGCTTCCACCCGGGTGGCGTCCGCCGCCTCCAGGATGAGGCTTCCCAGCCGGCGCAGCTCCTCCTTGAGAAGCCCCACGGCGTTTTCCAGACCCGCGCCCCGCAGGGAGTTGGAGCAGACCAGCTCCGCGAAGTCGGGCGTATGGTGGGCGGGTGTCATTTTGTGGGGCTTCATTTCCCGCAGGGTGACATGGACGCCCCGTTTCGCCAGCTGCCACGCGGCCTCGCTTCCCGCCAATCCCGCGCCGATAACGGTTACATTCATCGTTCCTCAGACCGTCCAATCAAATAATCTACAGAGACCCCGTAAAAATCCGCGATTTTCCACAGAGTGGATATTGTCGCTTCGCGTTCCCCGGTTTCATAGCGGCGATACGTGCGAACAGAAAGGTCAAACGGTTCCAGCACATCTTCTTGATTCAATTTTCTCTCTTTTCTCAGCAAAAGCAATCTTTCCGCAAAATTTGACATTTTATTTCTCCAAAAGGGTTGACAGGCCCGTCCGGACCGGTTATACTATAACCGGTCCGATTGGGCCGTAACAATAATATTCAAGGAGTGAAGCAATATGACTGACACTGTAGAACAGTTGTTTAATTACGCAATGGAAAAGAACTTTCACCCGCATTTAGATACATTAGAACATAAGCACTATGCCCATGAGGAAGAAGGCATAGAGAAAAGTATTCAAGCTCTTCTTCCTCCAGACCGGGCGGAACTTCTGACGGAACTGCGCCAAAGCAGGAACAACAGCTCTTTCCTTGAGCTGAAAGCCGCCTTTCAAGCCGGGCTGTCTATTGGTCAAGAGCTGTCACGGGTGTAAAGAGTTTATTTCTTCTCCGCCGTTTTCTTTGCAGTAGTCTTCTTGGTGGCAGTTGTTTTCTTGGATGCCGCCGTCTTTTTTGCCGTGGTGGTTTTCTTTGCCGCCGCAGTTTTCTTGACAGTAGTTGTCTTTTGGGCGGCGGCGGATTTTTTAGCGGGGGCCTTTTCCGCCGCGGGCTCGTCCCCATCTGCGGAGGTTTCTTTCTTCTTCCAGCCGCCCCGTTTTTCCTCCGGCGTAAAATTCTCGCACTTTTCGTTGATGCAGAAGGGCTTTTTGAATCCCTTCCCCGCCTTTTTGAACATGGTTTCGCCGCAGACGGGGCAGTCGTCCGCCACCGGCACATCCCAGGTCATGAAATCGCACCGGTTATTTTCGTCCTTGCTGGTCATCCGCTCACAGCAGTAGTAAGTATACTGCTTGCCGGTTTTCTTGCTGTTGCCGGTACGCTTCATGAGCCGTCCCCCGCATTTGGGGCACCGTCCCGGCATAGCCACCACCAGCGGCTTGGTAAAGGTACACTCCGGATATCCCGGGCAGGCCAGGAACCGCCCGAACCGTCCGCTCTTGATGACCATCTGCCGTCCACACAGGTCGCAAACCTCTTCAGAGACCTCGTCCGGCACTTTCAGCCGCACGCCCTCCAGATCTTTCTCCGCCTGGTCCAGCTCCGCCCGGAAAGGCGTATAGAATTCCCGCAGCAGTTCCTTCCACTGCTTGTTTCCGGCCTCCACGTCATCCAGTTCCTTCTCCATGCTGGCGGTGAATCCGGTGTCCACAATGTCGGAGAATTTGTCCTCCATGAGCCCGTTGACCACCTCGCCCAGGGGCGTAGTGTGGAGGTACTTTCCGTCCTTGACCACATACTCCCGGTCCAGAATGGTACTGACCGTCGGCGCATAAGTGGAAGGCCGTCCGATGCCGTTCTCCTCCAGCGCACGGATAAGGGAAGCGTCGGTGTACCGGGGCGGTGGCTGTGTAAAGTGCTGACCCGGCTGGAAATCCAGACTTTTGAGGCTCTGCCCCTCGGTAAGAGGCGGCAGCCGTCCCTCTTTTTCCTCCTTCTCCTCGTCCTTGCCCTCCTCGTAGACGGCGGTGTATCCGGAGAATTTCAAGCTGCTGCTGCTGGCCCGGAAGGTGTGAACGTCCGCCTGGATCTCCACGGAGACCGCATCATAGACGGCGTTGGACATCTGGCAGGCCACGAACCGGTTCCAGATCAGCCCATACAGCCGGTACTGGTCCCCGGTCAGATCCTTTTTCACCATCTCCGGTGTCAGCTCCACATTGCTGGGCCGGATGGCCTCGTGGGCGTCCTGCGCCCCGGCCTTGGTCTTATAAACTCTGGGCGCCTGTGGGCAGTACGCCTCGCCATAGCGGCCCCGGATAAAGCTCCTGGCGGAAGCCAGCGCCTCGTCGCTGAGCCGCAGGGAGTCGGTACGCATATAGGTAATCAGACCCACCGCGCCCTCGCCGGAGATCTCCACGCCCTCGTAGAGCTGCTGGGCGATAGCCATAGTGCGCCGGGGGGT
The DNA here is from genome assembly GCA_021768185.1 of Oscillospiraceae bacterium. Lineage (GTDB taxonomy): Bacteria > Bacillota > Clostridia > Oscillospirales > Oscillospiraceae > Pelethomonas. The sequence continues at coordinate 36,163 of JAETNP010000027.1, read as the reverse complement.
CATGTTCAGCTTCCGGCTGGACTCCTGCTGGAGGGTAGAGGTGGTAAAGGGGGCGGCTGGGGAGCGCTGCTTTTCCTGCCGCTTGACGCTCTTGACGGCAAAGGCGGCGTCCTTCAGAGCCGCCGTCACCGCTTCCACTTCTTCTATGGAATTCAGCTCTTTTTTCTTCCCGTTTTCCCCATGGTAGTGGGCCAGGAAAGCGCTGCGCTCAGTGCCGTCGGGAGTCAGCCTGGCGTCCAGGGACCAGTACTCCTGGGGCTTGAACGCCGCGATCTCATGCTCCCGGTCACAGACCATCCGGGTGGCTACGGACTGGACCCGTCCGGCGGACAGTCCGCTGCGGATCTTCTTCCACAGCAGGGGCGAGAGCTGATAGCCCACGATCCGGTCCAGGATGCGCCGGGCCTGCTGGGCGTCCACCAGACTCTGGTCGATCTCCCGGGGCCGGGCGATGGATTCGCTGACCACCCGTTTGGTGATCTCGTTAAAGGTCACCCGGCGGGCTTTTTCGTCCGCCAGACCCAGCAGCTCCTTGAGGTGCCAGCTGATGGCCTCCCCTTCACGGTCCGGGTCGGTTGCCAGAAACACGGTGTCGCTGGCCTTGGCGGACTTTTTCAGGTCGCTGATGATATCTTCCTTTCCCTTGATGGGGCAGTACTTGGGCTCGAAGTTGTTTTCGATGTCCACCCCCAGGGTGCTCTTGGGCAGGTCCCGCAGATGGCCCATGCAGGCCTTCACCTGATAGCCGGGACCCAGATACTTTCCGATGGTCTTCGCTTTGGCGGGAGACTCCACGATCACGAGACTCGATTTTGCCATTGATTTCCTCCTGGGCGGCCTTACGGCCGCCGGGACCGGCCATCCGAACGCCTTGCGTCCCGATGACGGTCCCTTACTTTTCCTTCTTTTATTTGAGCGCGACAGCCAGGGAGAAGCGCTTTCCGCTCTCCTGGGTCACGATCCTGTCCAGTTCCAGCACAGTCAGGGCGGAGAGGACCCGGCGGGTGGGAATTTGCGTTTCCTCCACCAGATCGTCCACCTGCACCGTGCGTCCGTCCAGAGCCCGAACGATACGCAGCTGATCGTCGGTGAGACCGTGGTCTCCCGAGAGGTCCAGCAGCGGCTTTTCCGGCTGGACGGGCTTTTTCACAGGTTTTTACCTGTCCGGGAATGGCGAACACGTCCCTGCCCTGGTCCAGGGCCCGCCCGGCGGTGATGAGGGTACCGCTTTTCGCCGGGGCCTCAAGGACCACCACGCCCAGGCTGAGCCCGCTGATGATGCGGTTGCGCACAGGGAAATGCCCGCCGATATGCTCGGTTCCCGGCGGGTACTCAGAGAGGATGACGCCCCGGGCGGCGATGTCCTCATAGAGGTACTGGTTCTCCCGGGGGTAGATGATGTCGTGTCCGCCGCCGATGACCGCGGCGGTGAAGCCGCCGGCGCGCAGCGCGCCCCGGTGGGCCGAGGCATCCCCGCCAGAGGCCAGACCGGAGACGATGACAGCTCCCATGCCCGCCATCTGGAAGGCAAGCTTTTCGCCCATTTCCAGGGCGTAGGAGGAGGCCCGCCGGGTGCCCACCATGGCGATGGCCACCTCCTCGTCAAACCGGGGCATCCGCCCCTGGACGTAGAGCAGCAGCGGCGGGTCATAGATATTCCGCAGGCGGTCCGGATATTCGGCATCCTGTTTGGTAATGATCCGCAGGCCCAGACGGTCGCAGTCTCCAAGAATACGGTCCGCGCTCTCAAGGTTTTTATTTTCCAGCGCCTCCGCCGCGGAGCGGGTCATGCCCTCCACATGGAAGTATTCCTCTTTATCGCTGTAATAGATTTTGTCCGGCTCCCCAAAATGTTCCAGCAGGGTCAGTTTCATCTGACTGCCCAGTTTGGGGAGGTTTGCCAGCCAGAGCCAATACTTGATTGCTGCCATGGGGTGCTCCTTTCTTTCTCTATGGGGGGGGCTTCTCGCCCCCGGACTCCTCGGGTACTTTTTGTGTGAACAAAAAGTACCCAAAAAGTCACTTAAACCTGGCGGTTTAAGAATCCCTCATGTTTTGATTAGTTTTGCGCCCAAGGCACAGTCGGTTTGGTCTAAACTTACTGCCGTCCGCTTCGTTCCTCTCCAGCGTCTATTTCAGCGTGGTCATCGGCAGCCCCTACCGTATAGCGGGGCGAACTCCCCGGGGTGCGTGATACTGGTCTGCTCCGTTTTGCCGGAAGTTCCGGCGATGGACGAGCACTTGTTATAGAAGCGGCGCCGCAGCGAAATCTACCGTAAGAATCCGTGGGTAGACGCAGAAGGCCGGCAGGTTCTGATGCGAGCTGACGGGAGAATGGAGAACCAGGTTGTGCAAATCAATTCCCCCGTAATGAAGGAGGATTCTCAAGGAACGTAGTTCCCGTGGGCCGCGCATAGCGCGGCTTAGGCTGCTAGCGCCCGCTAGCGGGCGCTACACGCTTGAGCGCTCTTTTGTTACTTTTCCCGCGCGGGAAAAGTAAGCCCCCGCCCGGCAGGGCGAATCTATCTGATAGAAGGGAAGCGGACGCGGCCCGCAGGGCCGCCGGCAAGTGCTACCGATAACCCTCCCACAAAACCGCCGCCGCGGCAGCGGCGACATTGAGAGATTCACACCTTGCCTCCATTGGGATACGAATCGTCTGCCGGCAGGCGGCCAGCGCCCCGGCGCTCAATCCCCGCCCCTCGCTGCCCAGCAGCACAATGCTTTGGTGCAGCTCCGCCTTGCGGATATCTATTGTATCCTCTCTGAGCGCCGTGCCCAGCAGGGGCAGCCCTGACCGGGCGGCCAGGGACTGCAATTGATTCAGGTCACAGCTCCACACCGGCAGCCGGAACACGGCTCCCATGGAGCTGCGCACCGTCTTATGGTTATAAAGATCCGCACATCCCGGAAGAAGAATCAAACCGTCTGCACCGAAGGCGTCCGCCGTCCGGAGGATGGTCCCCACGTTTCCCGGGTCCTGGACGCCCTCCAACGCCAGATACCGCCCGCCGGGAAGCGTCTCCGGAAGCGTTCGGACGGGGATGCGCGCCAGGAACAGTGCCCCCTGCGGAGCCTCCATGGGACTGATGGACCGCATTACGTCCGCCGGGACCTCTGCCAGCCGCACGCCCTCCGGCAGCGCGGGCAGCGCCGTCCCCGGCGTATACACCACCGCCGTCAGCGCCGCGCCCCAGCGCACCGCCTCCTCCAGCAGCTTTGTCCCGTCGCCCAGGAATTCCCCCGCCTCATACCGGTGGGAGCGGGAGGAGGCCAGCTTGCGGATATGGGTCATGAGAGGGTTGGTCCGGCTGGTGATCCGTTCAGCCATGGCGGCACCCCTCCCTTTCCCGCAGATTCTTACCATCGGCCGGCAGGGAAAACCTCGCCGTCAGCCGATGATATTTATAATATAGGTATCGCCCGCTCTTGTCAAGTCACGGTTTTGTCGTTTTTGGGGAATCTGCCGCAAATCGGTTAGAAAAAACGGCGCTGCGATCCGGCGCGCGGCGGGGGAATTCAGGGGGGCGTTGACAGCCGAAAGGGATGGACATCGTTGTCCACCCCTTTCACAATGCGGGGGCGGCGGCTCGGACCGCGCCCCCAGGGGATTACTGCTTCTCCGCCCGGGCCATGGCAAGCTGGAAGTCCTTCTGGTCCCGGAAAATCTCCTGCTTGTAGGGGTTCCGCTTCTGCTCCACAGCGCGCTTGATGATGATGCCCAGCACTACCACGTTGACCATCAGCGCAATCACCGCCACCACGCCCTGCATGGTGGGGGCCGCAGCCGCGGGACGCACTGCCGGGTTCATTACGCCCTCGGCGTACAGGGTGGGCAGCACGGCGAAACGGCCCTCGTCCTGGAACAGGGGGAAAACCTGGGCGAACATGCACCACAGCGCCAGGGTATTGGCGCGGTTTTGAATCCAGCCGCCCTTGTTCCACAGAGCGTTGGCGAAGGTGGGGGCCAGCAGCAGAGCCAGTCCGCAGTACCAGGCGTGGGTGGGCAGGTTGTTGTAGGTATACTCAAAGTTCCACAGGTCGTAGGCCAGGATGTAGTAGAAGGTCATGTCCGGCCAGAGCATGTCCTTGTGGTCCTTGGAGGAGTAGATCCCCCACCAGCCGGTCATGCACAGGATGTTGATGATGCCCGCAATGCCGTTGACCCAGTTCCACCAGCCGCCGTACAGCCACACGTTCTCGCTGGACAGCCACCACCGGTCGCCGTACTGCCGGAGAGCCATGAAGCCCCGGACGCCGGACTCGAAGTCGCTGACTACGGCGATCATGATGTTGATGGCCACAATGACAAAGGGGAACACCTTGAACCACTCCGTCTTGCCGATGCTCCATTTGTACTTGAGCATCATAAAGCCGATGCACCCCGCCGTGGCGGCGTAGAGCTTGGCGTAGTGGAACCAGCTGTTCATGTGGGTATAGGTCTGGTTGTTCAGCGCCCACTCCATACCCATGGCCGCGCAGACGTAGATGGCAATGAAATACACCGTCAGGACGGCGGGCAGAACCAGAAAGCAGAAAATGCCGCCCTTCTTGCTCCGCCGGGCTACCTCGTTGGCCAGCACCAGTCCTGTAAATACCAGCAGCCATCCCAGCAGCTGCCATCCGGCTCCGTCGCCGTAAACCTGAAACAACATACGAAAATTTCCTCCTCGTTCTCTTTTTCACACTCCCGGCGGGCAACCCCGGCGGGAATGCTTTTAACACACGTTTTTATTTTGTCCACTCCCGGACCTGGGTCCGCAGCCAGTCCGTCCAGGCGGACACGCCCTCCCCGGTTTTGGCGGAGATGGGAAAAATTTGCAGGCGGGGGTTGCGCATGTGGGCGTACTCCCGGACCTTCTCCAGATCGAAGTCAAAATAGGGCAGCACGTCGGTCTTGTTGATCAGCAGCACGTCGCAGACGGTAAAAATCAGCGGGTATTTGAGAGGCTTGTCGTGGCCCTCCGGCACCGACAGGATCATCGCGTTTTTTACCGCGCCGGTGTCAAACTCCGCGGGACACACCAGATTGCCCACGTTCTCCAGCACCACCAGGTCCAGGTCCGACGTGCCCAGTTCCCGGAGGCCCTGCTCCGTCATTCCCGCGTCCAGGTGGCACATGCCGCCGGTGTGGAGCTGGATGCTCCGCACGCCGGCCTTGGCGATGGCCGCCGCGTCCACGTCGGAGTCGATGTCCGCCTCCATCACGCCGATGCGGAGATCGTCCCGCAGCGCCTCGATGGTGCGCAGCAGGGTGGTGGTCTTCCCCGCCCCGGGGGAGGACATGAGGTTCAGCAGAAAGGTCTTCTCCCCCTTCAGTCCCGCCCGGATGCGGTCCGCCTCCCGGTCGTTGTCGGCAAAGACGCTCTCCTTGATCTCGATAACCTTATACGCTTCCATAGGGGCCCTCCTTGATGGCGATCTCCTTCACCTGGATCTCATTGCCCTGGCGCAGCCAGGTGTGTTCGCTGCCGCAGTGGGGGCAGATCTTTCCCTGGGGCACGGTGGGGTAGGTCTGGCCGCAGCCCTCGCAGAAGGTGACCGCGGGGATGGTCTCGATGACCAGCGCCGCCTCCCGCATCCGCTCCGTCTTCTTCACCGCCCAGTTCCAGCAGCCGGTCAGCTCGTGGGGAATTACACCGGACACCTCCCCCAGCTCCAGGGTGACGGAGGCTACCGCCTCCGCGTTGTTCTCCGCCGCCGCTTTTTCCACCATGTCGATGACGTGAAATACGATCCCAAGCTCGTGCATGGCTTACTTGCCCTTCCCGGCCCGCTTGATTTTGAATTCCCGCTTCACCATGTAGGGCAGGATGGCCTTCATCTTGTCCTCCGCCTTGATCATGGTGCTGCACTCCGGACGCTCCCGGTGGAGATGGATGGCGTCAAAGCCGCATTTGGTGGTACACAGGCCGCAGCCGATGCACTTGTTGGGGTCCACCACCGACGCGCCGCAGCTCAGGCACCGGGCGGTCTCCGCACGCACCTGCTCCTCGGTGAAGGTCTCGCTGCCGTCCCGGAAGGTGCGGCGCAGGGCCTCGTTGTACCCCGGCTTCTGGCGGGGCGCGGTGTCGTAATTGATGTCGATGAGGGCGTTTTTCTTGTCCAGCTCGATGAACTCCCGGCGGTTGCGGCCAATGGTCAGGCTGGTGTTGGGCTGGACGAACCGGTGGAGGGATACGGCGGCCTCCTTGCCGGCGGCAATGGCGTCAATGGCGAACTTGGGGCCGGTGTAGACGTCGCCGCCTACGAAAATGTCGGGCTGGGCGGTCTGGTAGGTCAGCTTGTCGGCCACGGCGCCCTGGCCCCGGCCCAGCTCCACCTTGCTGCCCTTGAGCAAATCGCCCCAGACGATGGACTGGCCGATGCTCAGGAACACCCGGTCGCAATCCACGGTCATGGTGTCGTCCTCGTCATAGGCGGGGTTGAAGCGGCCCTCGGCGTCCCAGACGGAGACGCACTTCTTGAAGACTACGCCGGTGACCTTCCCATTCTCCGTACGGATCTCCTTGGGACCCCAGCCGCAGTCCAGGGCGACGCCGTCCGACACCGCGTCCTCGATCTCCTCCTCGGAGGCGGGCATCCTGTCCCGGGGCTCCAGGCAGAACATTTTGACGCTCTCAGCACCGCAGCGCACGGCGGTGCGGGCCACGTCGATGGCCACGTTGCCGCCGCCTACCACCACAGCTTTGCCCCGGACGGGATAACTCTCGTCGCCGCCCACGGTCCGCAGGAAGTCCACGGCGGTCATGACGCCCGCGGCATCCTCGCCGGGGATGTTGGCCTTCCGGCCGCCCTGGCAGCCGATGGCAATGTAAAAAGCTTTATAGCCTTGGGCGCGCAGATCGTCCAGAGTGACATCCTTTCCCACTTCGACGCCGCACCTGATCTCCACGCCCAGCTGGCGGATGATGTCGATCTCCGCGTCGATGACGTCCTTCTCCAGCTTGAAGGAGGGAACGCCGTAGCGGAGCATGCCGCCGGGTTTCTCATTCTTCTCGAAAACGGTGGGCTTGTAGCCCTTCTCCGCTAAGTAGTAGGCGCAGCTCAGGCCCGCCGGGCCCGCGCCGATGATGGCAATCTTCTCCTCAAAGCCTCCCAGCAGCTTGGGAACTACGGGCTCGGGGACGAAGCGGTGCTCCGCATTCAGGTCCTGCTGGGCGATGAACCGCTTTACCTCGTCGATGGCAACCGCCTGGTCCACGGTGCCGCGGGTGCAGGCGTCCTCACACCGGCGGTTGCAGATGCGGCCGCAGACGGCGGGGAAGGGATTCTCCCGCTTGATGAGTTGGAGGGCCTCCCGGTACTTGCCCTGGGCGGCCAGCTTCAGGTAGCCCTGGACGGCGATATGGGCCGGACAGGCGGTCTTGCAGGGAGAGGTGCCGGTGTCGTAGCAGTTGATCCGGTTCTTGTCCCGGTAGTCGATGGTCCACTTCTCCGGACCCCACTTTGTCTCATCGGGCAGCTCCTGCCGGGGATACGCCACGGGACCGTCCTTGGTACAAAGCTTCTGGCCCAGCTTCACCGCGCCGGCGGGACACACCTCCACGCACCGGCCGCAGGCCACGCAGTTTTCCGGCTCCACCTTGGCCACGTAGGCCGAACGGCTCATGTTGGGGGTGTTGTACAGCTGGGAGGTCCGCAGGGCGTTGCACACGTTCACGTTGCAGTTGCAGATGGCGAAAATCTTCTGCTCGCCGTCGATGTTGGTGATCTGGTGGACGAAGCCGTTGTCCTCCGCCTTTTGGAGAATTTCCATGACCTCGTCGTAGGTGATGTAACGTCCGCCCTTATCGGTCTCCACCACGTAGTCCGCCATGTCGCCTACCGCGATGCACCAGCCCTCGGGGTCGTCGCCGCAGCCCTCGCCCAGCTTGGCCCGGCTGGCCCGGCAGGAGCAGGGGGAGGCGGCGTACTTGCCCTCGTACTTTTTCAGCCAGTGGGAGATGTGCTCCACGCTGGCAGTCTTATTCTCGGTCTCAATGGCCTTCTCTACGGGGATGACGTGCATCCCGATGCCCGCCCCTCCGGGGGGCACCATGGGGGTGATCTTTTCCAGGGGCAGGAAGGTCATCCGCTCAAAGAAGGCGGCAACCTCCGGGTGCTCCTCGATCTGGGCCATGCGCATGTTGAAGAACTCCGCGCTGCCGGGGACGAACTGGGGCAGAATCCAGCGCTTCTCGTGGTCGGGGTTCTTCCCGTCCAGGTTCTCCCAGTTGTACTCCAGCAGGCCAATGAGGCTCATGTCCGCCAGCAGCTTCTCCAGCTTGGACGGCTCCAGGCCGGTGAGCTTCTGGAGCTGGGCGAAGGTCTTGGGCTTGCGGACCCCCATTTTCAGGGCCACGTCCGCCATCTCGTCGGTGACCAGGCCGGCCAGGCCCCAGTACTCCGGGTCGTCCCCGGTGACGCCGCCCAGCTTGGCGGGCACCCGGTCGGTGATCATTCTGCCCAGCTTGACGATCTTCTCCCGGGGCTGGTCCGTGCGGGGGATCCGGAAGGACAGCTTGCTCTCATCCAGAGGCATGTTGGATTTGGTCTGTTTTCCCATTCTCGTTTTTCCTCCTCTTTTCCTTTCGTGCGGCTGGGCGGACCACAGTCCGCCGCAGCCGGCGGGAGCGGGGACGGCTCTTGCCATATCCTATATTTTATGCTATTTTATAAGGGAAGTAAAGGCCCATCCTTTGGCGATTCTTCATAAAGATGGACCGACAAAATTTAAGGTCGTGGTCGGACCAAAAGGAGGGTCCCATGGAATTCAAGGAAATCGTTGCGCCTTCCATCCGGGAGCTGTTCGTGCAGCAGATCGTGGGCATGATCCTCTCCGGCCAGCTGCGCCCGGGGGACCGGCTGCCTACGGAGCGGGAGCTGGCGGATGAGATGAAAATCAGCAAAACCGCCGTCCATGAGGGCGTCCGGGAGCTGCACCGGCTGGGGTTTCTGGATGTAACCAGCCGCCGGGGCGTGTCCGTGGCGGACTACGCCCAGACGGGAACGCTGGACACCCTCCTGGCCATCATGCACTACCACGGCGGACAGCTGGACGCCAAGACCTGCCGCAGTATCCTGAAGGTCCGCTACTATCTGGAGGGTCCCGCCTTCCTGGATCTGGCCGCCTGCCATACCGGGGAGGACCTGGAGAAGCTGGAGGATCTGTACCGGCAGGCGGAAGAGGCGTCGAAGGAGGGGGTATATCCCTTCGCCAACGCGCTGTTCCGCTACCACCGCACCGTCGCCTTCCTCAGCGGAAACTCCATTACGCCCCTGATCCTCAACGCCTTTTCACCGGTGAGCCTGGAGTTCTGGCGGGAATACATCGAGGTCTTCGGCGCGGCGTCCTGCCTGGAGCGGCTGCGGGGGTTTACCGACCATATCCGCCGGGGCGAGGGCGAGGCGGCGGTGGATCTCTTCCGGGAGGGGCTGGCGGAATTCGAGCGGCGGACGGCACGGACGGGGTTCATGCGGATGGATTGACGCGCGGCCCCAGGGAATGCGCCTGATCGCGGCTTATGCCCCAAGAGGATTTTTACGGGATTGTCCCATTTCCCTCTTGCGTTTCAGGTAATCTTTTGCTACTATATCTAGTATGTCAAGCAAAGATCGACGGATAGGCCGGTTCGCGTTTCCCCCTTTCCTCCATTGGCGGGAGTCATATGTGCCATGTTTCGCGGCTGCCGCCGTCCGCGGCGGCGGGCAGAACGGATCAAATACGGCAGCAAGGGCGGGAGATAGGAATTGAAAATATCGTCTATAGCGATCAGAAAAGAGCTGAACGGACTGCAAAAAGCCGGGAAGATCCCCTTGGGAAACATTGTCGTTCTTGCCGGGAGCAACGGTTCCGGCAAGACAAGGCTCCTCAAGCTGCTGGAACAAACCGTCGGCGACCTGCGGAAGGGGACGGACTCCGGCGATCTGGAGCTGTATATCCCCGGAACGGGAGAGGGGACGGAGGAAGAACGGCTCACGGCTGAAACGGTTTCCAAAATAAAGCTTGTGAATTATTCCCACTACGACGCACAGCTCCAGTCCCCGGCGGGCTATACGCCGTATGTCATCAGCAAGGCGACGGCTCTCCTGCAGAAATACGACTATGCGGAAACCGCGCTGAACGCGCTGCTCCTGCTGGAGGATATGGCAAACGGCTACTCCGAGGCGTACCGGGACGGCGCGGAATGGGAAAAATTTGTCACGGAGTACGCCGCGCCGTTTCGGCTGGAGCTGACTAAGGACGAGAACGGATGCCCCAAGCTGTTCGGCATGGATACGTGGAAATCGGGCCTGTCCCCGGGACAGCAGTATCTTCTCCGGATGGCGGTGGCCTGTTACCGCAACGAACGGAATGAAAACGTCGTCTTTCTGTTGGACGAGCCTGAACTGCATCTGCATCCCGAGGCGCAGATCGAGCTGATCCAAACCCTGCGGAAGAAGTTCCCCGACGCCCAGTTCTGGATCTCCACCCATTCCCTGGCGCTGATCTCCTTTTTGACTGTCTTCGACCACAGCACGACGATCCTCTATCTGTCTAAAGGGGAAATCCGGCTGCCCAGAAGCAATTCCAGTGATTTGCTGGCCGGCCTGATCGGCTCGGAGGACAACCGGTTCGCCATCCGGCAGCTTATGGCGGCCCCGGACGAGTACGCGTGCAATTTTTTCGCGGCGCAGTGCATGACCGATCCGGAGGTTTTTTCCGCTCTGCCGAGAAATCCGCAAAACGATCTGCTGGAGCGGTTCTTCGCGCAGGGAAAGACCATCGTGGATTTCGGCGTGGGAAAGTGCAGGCTGCTGGAAGAGCTCTCCCAGCAGATCGGCAAAAGCGCCGTGGAGCAGGCGCAGTATTACGCCTACGATAAATATGACACCTACGCCGCCGAGGCAAAACGCTCCATGGATACATACGGCTCGTCGTCCAAGCGCTACTTCAACGACAAGGATGCGCTCCTTGAACAGATCCGCGGACAGGCGGATTATGTGCTGATGGTCAACGTATTCCATGAGATCGACCCGACGACATGGGCGGAGGAGCTGGCCTATGTGGAAAAGCTCCTGAAGGAGAACGGCTGGCTGATTATTGTAGAACGCGAGGAGCTGACGGTGGGGGAAGCGCCTTATGCCAACGGCTTTCTGGTGATGACCCCCAACGGAGCCCGGGCGCTCTTTGGCGGCGAAAACTGCGTTTACAGGCCCCACCCGGAAAAGCCCCAGATCGTAAGCCATATGATCCGCCGGGAGGGGTTGGCAAATTCCCTCAAAACCGTTCCGGACGGCGTCAAAACCATCCATTACGACGCCCTGGCCGAAATTCGGAAGATCAAGCGGACAACGGCGGACAGCGACATGGAGCGGTTCAAAAATGGAATCCGATTGGCGTTCTACCTCAATCAGTACGCCAATTCTTCTTTGAGCTATCAAGAACTGACGGGATCATCCATACCTGAGGAAGAAAACATCCCACAGGCAACAAGTGAAGGAGACAAAAAATGAACAGTATGCCAAAGTTCGTTGACACGAAAACCATCATCGTAAACCTTTTGCGCGAGGATCGAAGGGAGTACCTCCCCCTGGACCGGCTGCAGCAGCTGCTCAATTATATTTACAAAGAGCTTTGGCAGCTGGGCAAGCTCAAGGATTATCAGATATCTTTTGATGTAAACTTTGAGGCGCTGGAAAGGACCGTGGTCTATAATCGGGATATTTTCGCGCTGGACGTCGATGGCGAGACGATCTATCTGCGGCATACCGGCAGAACGGACATGGCCTTCTCCGATTACGAGCTGGATCAAACTCTGGCAGGTATCGTACATAAATTTGTGAACGCCGCGTAAAGTGGGATTGTGCGCTGAAGCGCGGCCGCCCCATGCGCTCCGCTTCACTCGCCGCTGAACATCATGGCGGATTCCGCATCCAAGCAAAAGGGAGGATGCACCGCCATAGAGGGGGAGTCCTATGTTTGATTTTCCAGAAGTGAAGCTTTTTATGGACGCGGTACACGGATATATCAAGGTTCCCAAGTGCTTTGTCAACCATCTGATCGACACCGAAATGTTTCAGCGGCTGCGGAATATTGATCAGACGGGTATGCGGATTCTCTATCCCAACGCCAAGCATGACCGCTTCAGCCATTCCCTGGGCGTCTATCACCTGGGCTGCAAAGCGGCGGATATGCTGCTGGAGAATTTCTTCCATGAGGACTACTGGAAAATCAGCAGCGACAACAGCTCGCTGACCTTCTGGGCGAAAAACAAGGTGCTCTTTCTGATCGCCTGCCTCCTGCACGATATCGGACACGCTCCGTTTTCCCACGCGCTGGAGAGCATTGTGCTGGTGAACAGCCGCGGCGCCAACGGCGAGCCGACCAACCTGAACGAGCGGCTGGCGGAGGAGCTGCGCCGGCTTGAGGCCGGGAGCGAAGACATCGAGCGGCTCGACGCCGCTCCCCATGAGATCATCGGCGCGCTGTATATTCTTACCCACATGCGGCCGGCTATCGAAAAGGTGTTTGACGATCTGGCGGATCTGCTCGAGAAGCAGCACCCGCTGACAGGGAATATTTTGTACGCGGAACACTACAGCAACACCCCCAGGATCGACAAGTCCGATCTTGACAGCGATATGGCGTTCATCGCGCGGATGATCCTGGGCCTGAGATACACGGGATTCCAACCGGAAAAGCAAATCCGCAATTGCTTTATTGAACTGCTCAACGGGGGCAATTTTGACGTTGACAAGCTGGATTATGTGATCCGCGATACGGAAATGTCCGGAATATGCAATATTAAAATTGATATTGAACGCCTCCTGAGCGCGGTCTGCATTGTGCCTAAAACCCGGTATGTGGACCGGCTCTATGAGGATGTTCACCTGAAAAACCGGGGGATCTTTCTCCTGATGAACAATAATCAGGAGAACTGCTTCCGGATATCCGGGCGCTTTCGCGGCACCCTCCTGCTGAAAAAGGACGCGGACGTCAGGATACGACAGGGCAGCACCTTCCTCTCCCTGCAGTCTGTGGATCACGGAAAGATTTCCTACGCGGAGGACGCGGAGCCCGCAAGATTCCAGGCCGCGTTCCTTATGCAGGATGGGCGGATTATCGACCAGACCTCCGGAAATCCCCCCTATAAATCCCTTGATTTCAAGAACAGGGTTCCATTTGATTACCGCATTGAAAACGCAAAGGTGGAATCCGAAGATTTCCATTTCGTGGTCCATACGGACAGCTCCATGGGAAACGCGGCGGAATTGCAGGTAAACGGATTATGCGACATTGAGATCAAAGGGAAATTCCGCACAAAATCCTCTATGAAGATCTTTGACGTACAGCTCACGGGGCAGACCCATGAGCTGGTCCTGCTGGGGGAGATGATCGAAAAAAGGATTCCCGATAAAAACGCCTATAACGAGTTCTCCGTCGGCTTTAAAAAGCAGGCGATCAATGTGATCGCCAACGTGCTGGAAGCCCGGGACTATTTATACCTGTGGATTTACGCCCATCACAAGGTCACCTATTACGCGAATTTCTTGATTCCGCTGATCTCCCGGGAGGTGCTGTCCAAGGCGTCCGGAGTCTTCCCGCCCTGGCGGCTGGACTTTGAAAATCTGGAGCGGCTGGATGATTCCTATGTCTGGACGGCCATTAAAGTCGCTTACGCGGCCGGAAACTTTGCCGATTCGGAGTGGGGACGGCTGTGCGAGGATTTGCTGAGCAGAAAATACCGGTTGTCCCTGTACAAATCCCTGGCAGAATTTGATCTGCTCTTTGAGGCGATCCCCCTTGACAAGCGGCATAAGATCAAGCAGTACCTTCTCACCCAGCGCCACCCCAGCCTTCCCTGGCTGGATGACCGCGGAGCGGAGGCGGGCTATCTGAGCAGCGAGCTGCTGGACGAACTGAAGCACCGTGCGAACGGCGAGCTGGACGGCATCGCGGATCTGGTCTACGTGGACGCCTGTTACAAATCCAAGCGGCTCAAGGCGAATGAAACCTTCATCGTCGCCAGCGACGGGACGGTGGCCCTGCTGGACGAAATTCCGCTGCTGGCCGACTGGACGGCTATTTCCACAGATACCAGCTACTACTTTTATCTATACTACAGAACGGTTTCGACGGACGTCCGCCAGAAGGAAAAGGAAGCCTCTGCGTTGAGAGGCGCAATTCGGGAGTTTTTTGTTGAGCGGCACCTTTCCGGCTGGTCATCATAAGCGCAAATTGTACGGCGGGATGTGCCCCGGAAAGAGGGGCGCATCCCGCCGTGTGATTTGGCCGGGAAAAAGTATCAGAGCTTGTCCGCCAGGGCCGCGGCCTGCTTGCAGCCGTCAGTCTTTGCGATATCGCCCGCGTGCAATACGCCGGGAACCATGACCTCGCCCGCCATCTTCCACTTCAGCAGCGCGGCGGAGCGCTCTATGGGGATGCGGACGCCGTCCAGGACGGACAGGTCCTCCTCCTCGCAGCAGGCAATGACGGCGCACTCCTTGCCCGCGATGTCCCTGCCGCCCACAACGAAGGAGAACAGCTTGTCGATCACGGCTTTGATCTGGGCGGGGATGGCGTACCAGTAGACCGGCATGGTGAAGACGACCGCGTCCGCCTCCAGAATGGCGGGGGCAATGGCGTTGAAGTCATCGTCAAAGGAGCAGGCTTTCCCGGTCTTGAAGCAGGTCTCGCAGACGCGGCAGCCGCCCACATTTTTCATGGCCGCGTCAAAGCGGGTGATCTGGTGGCCCTTGGCCTGGGCAGCCCGGATGAACGCGTCCGTCATGGCAAAACTGTTGCCGTTCTTCCGGGGACTGCCGGTAATGACTACGATTTTCTTACTCATGATGATATCCTCTCCTTGCTTTATTGTCAGCCGGCTTGACTGTGCCGGCGGGTTGTATTATGATGGTACCATAAAGAGAAAAAAAGGCAAGTACGCACCTTGAAGTGCGATACTTACCTGAAGGAGAGTGTAAAATGCGGGAGCGCTGTATCTCGCAGGAGTGCCTGCAAACGACCGGATTCAGTTATACGCTGTCTCTGATCAACGGGAAATATAAAATGACCATTCTCTATACGCTGATGGAGTTCGGCGTCGTGCGGTTCAATGAAATGAAGCGATACATCGGCGATATTTCTTATAAAACCCTCAGTTCCGCCTTGAAGGAGCTGGAGACGGACCGGCTGGTTCACAGAGAAGAATATCCGCAGATCCCGCCGAAGGTGGAGTACAGCCTGACAGAGCGGGGGAAATCCCTTATCCCCATTCTGGACGGGATGTGCGAGTGGGGAGACAACAACAGACTTTAGTCCGGTACGCGGGAGCCGAAGGTTCCCGCAGGGAGGCGCCGCCATGCAATACCAGCCCCTGGTCCCCCGCCGGCCGCTGCTGGTGCGGGAAATCTATTCGGTACACTATTTTGAATATGGTGCAGGCTGCTCCTTCTCCGGAGAACGCCACGACTTCTGGGAGCTGCTGTACGTGGACAAGGGGGACATCCGGGTCACCGCCGGGGAGAGGACATGCCGTCTGCGGCGGGGAGAGATCATCTTCCATGCCCCCGGGGAGTTCCACGCCTTCTCCGCTGTGGGAACAGCTCCGGACCTGGTGGTGGTGAGCTTCCAGTGTGACGGCCCGGAGATGGCGTATTTCCGGGGCCTGACGGCGGAGGCGGGCGAGGCGGAGCGCGCCCTGCTGGCCCGGATCGTGGCGGAGAGTGCCGCAGCTTTTGCCACGCCGCTGAACGACCCCTACGCCGCTGTGCTGGAACGGCGGCAGCAGGTCCCCTTCGGCGGAGAGCAGCTGCTGTGCGCGGCGCTGGAGGAGCTGCTCATCCGACTTGTCCGCCGCAGGTCCGTCCCGGACCGGCTGGAGGCGTCCTCCAGGGACGGCGGGGACGTCATGGGGCAGGTGATGGAGTATCTGGCCGCCCGCCTGGACCGGCAGCTTACTTTGGAGCAAATTTGCCAGGACAACCTGATCGGCCGCAGCCAGCTGCAAAAGCTCTTCCACGCCCATACCGGCGGGGGCGTCATGGAGTACTTCTCCGGACTGAAGATCCAGGCCGCCCGGCGGATGATCCGGGAGGGGACGCTGAACTTCACCCAGATCGCCGGACAGCTGGGGTTCCAGTCCCTGCACTACTTCTCCCGCCGCTTCCGGCAGGCTACCGGCATGTCCCCCAGCGAGTATGAGCGCAGCGTGAAAATGCTCTCGGAGCTCAGCGGCGTATATCCGGACGATCGTGCAAGTAATGTGTAGAATCGTCTATTTCCATTTTCTGTCCCCGCGTATAGAATAGGAAACAGATGGATTCCCCCCAGGAGGGGAGCATATTGAGAAGGAGAGAGGAAAATGAACAAGAAACCGGTACTGGTCATTATGGCCGCAGGTATGGGCAGCCGCTACGGCGGACTCAAGCAGCTGGACCCCGTGGGAAACCATGACCAGGTGATCCTGGACTACTCCATTTATGACGCCCGCCGGGCGGGGTTTGAGACGGTGGTATTCGTCATCAAACCGGAAATCGAGGCGGACTTCAAGGAGCGGGTGGGCCGCCGGCTGGAAAAGTGCATGGACGTGCGGTATGTTTACCAGCTGCGGGAGGACCTGCCGGAGGGCTACGCCGCCCCGGCGGATCGGACCAAGCCCTGGGGCACCGCCCAGGCGGCTCTGGCGGCACGGAATGCGGTGGACGGGCCCTTCGCCATTATCAACGCCGACGACTACTATGGACCGGAGGCCTTTAAGGAGATCTACGACTACCTCAGCGTCCATCCGGACGGGGATGTGTACGAGTACGCCATGGTGGGCTACCTGCTGAAAAATACCGTGACGGAAAACGGCACCGTGGCGCGGGGGGTCTGCGAGGAGACGGAGGACCACTTCCTCGCCCGGGTCACCGAGCGCACCAAGATCGAAAAGGGCGATCCCCCCCGCTACACCGAGGACGACGGGAAGACCTGGACGGAGCTCTCCGGGGACACCATTGTCTCCATGAACATGTGGGGCTTCAACCGCAGCTTTCTGGACGAGACATGGGTCAGGTTCCCCGCATTTCTGGACAAGGCGCTGGCGGAGAATCCCCTCAAGGCGGAGTATTTTCTCCCTACCGTGGTGAGCTGGCTCATTGAGGAGGGCAAGGCCCGGGTGAAGGTGCTGCGCAGCACCGATAAGTGGTATGGCGTCACCTACCGGGAGGACAAGCCTGCGGTGGAGGCCGCAATTCGGGAAAAGACCGCGTCGGGGCTCTATCCCGACCGGCTGTGGGAGGCGGAATGATGGCACAGGCGGAGACATATTTGCAGGAAGTGCTGGCGGCCTTTGATTTCGGCGCGCCGGTGGTGGGCGCTATTCGGTTCGGACAGGGACATATCAACGACACCTTTGTGGTCCACACCCAGCCGGAGGATGTCTGCTGCCGGAGGTTCATCCTCCAGCGGATGAGCGCCGCCGCCTTCAAGCAGCCCGACCAGCTTATGGAGAATATTCTGGGCGTCACGGAGTACCTGGGCCGGGAGATCGAAAGCCGGGGCGGCGACCGGGAGCGGGAGGCCCTGCGGGTCATCCGGCCCCGGAACGGGGAGCCCTACTACACCGACAGCGCGAACGGCGCATGGCGGGTATATCCCTTCGTGGAGGATACCATTTGCTATCAGACGGCGGAGACGCCGGAGCTGTTCGCGGCCTCCGGACGGGCCTTCGGACATTTCCAGCGGCTTTTGCAGGGATATCCCGCCCAGACCCTCCACGAGACCATCCCCCGGTTCCATGACACCGAGGACCGGCTGGCAAAGCTGAAGGCCGCTATGGCCGCGGACAAGCTGGGACGGGCGGCGGAGTGCCGGAAAGAGCTGGATTTCGTTCTGGCCCGTGAGAACGACTGCTCCGTGGCCTTGAAGGCCCTCCGGGACGGCGTTCTGCCCCTGCGGGTGACCCACAACGACACCAAGCTGAACAACGTCCTGATGGACAAAAAGACCGGCGTGGGACTGTGCGTCATTGATCTGGACACTGTTATGCCGGGGCTGGCCATCAACGATTTTGGAGATTCCATCCGCTTCGGGGCGAATCACAGCGCGGAGGATGAGACGGATCTGAGTAAGGTCAATCTGGACGTCTCCCTCTTTGAGACCTACACCCGGGCTTTCCTGGAGGGCGCGGGCGGTACGCTGACAGAGGCGGAGATCGACTACCTGCCCTGGGGCGCGAAGCTCATGACGTTGGAGTGCGGCATCCGGTTTTTGACGGATTATCTGGAGGGAGATGTCTATTTCCACACCACTCGGGCCGGTCAGAACCTGGACCGCTGCCGTACCCAGTTCAAGCTGGTGAGCGATATGGAAGAGCACTGGGACGAGCTGGCGGAGATCGTGAAGAAATACAAGTGACCCTTGTTTCGGGAAGAAAAAGAGTTTTATAATGCGCAGGGCGCGGAGCTTTTGCTCCGCGCCCTGCGCATTTATCCCTATCTCCTCCGGTAAACCAGCTCAACGATCTCCCCGAAGCTTTTACAGCTCTCCAACGCAAGCTCCACCTTCGGAAATCCCGCCGGAAACAGCGGGATACCGTCCCCGAGAATGACCGGCATAACGTAAATATAATATTGGTCAACAAGGCCGTCCCGCATAAACCCATGGACGATCTCTCCGCCGCCCATGAGCCAGATATCTCCGGCGTGCTCCCGCGCGATAAGCTCCAGCACCTGCCGTCCCGGCGGCAGGGATGTAAACTGAACGTTGGAGTCGTCCGGGGGCTCCTGCCGCGTGCAGACATAGCAGGGCATCCCCTCATAGGGCCACTTCTCCGGCGAAAGCTCGTTTTTGATCTGCCGGTATGTCTTTCCGCCCATAACAACTGCTTGGAGGGACTGGTAGAATCGTTCATAGCCGAGGTCCGGATCAGGACCCGGCGTTTCCTCCAAAAAACGGATATTGCCGTCTTTTTCAGCGATATATCCATCCAAGGACATTGCAATATAAAGAATCAGCTTGTTTGCCACGATATTCCTCCTGCTTTTTCTGCCTGACGCCCTGCTCAGGACCTCCGCTCAAACCCCAGGTAGCGGGTGCCCTGGAAGGTGAGGTCACCGCAGTCCCCCTCTGCCAGCATCCCGTACTCCGTGCCGCCGACGCACAGCTCCATCCGGTCGCCGCTGGCAACCTGGAAGGTCACATAGTAGGTGGTGGTGGACGAGGTATGGCCGACGCCGCCCGCGTCCTGGTGGTGGTGATGGCTGACATCCCCTCGCTTGGCGACTACCGTGGCCGGAACCGTCAGGCGGGGGGAGTGGTTGTTCTTGTTCCACTGGCCGATGCCCTTGATGATGGTGAAGATAATCATTCCGAGTATCAGGAAAAATATCAGGAAAAACATCCCAAAGAAAATGGTTGGCATATTACAGCGCTCCTTCCATGTCCAAAAGCTCGTTGATCCGGGTGCTGTCGCAGATTTCAATGCCGTTTTGCTCCAGAAGCTGGGCCGTTACGCCTTTTCCGGGAACCAGTTTGCCGGAGAACGTGCCGTCGTAGATCGTACCGCAGCCGCAGGAGGGACTGCGGACCTGGAAGACGGCCCTGGTGACGCCTTCCGCTTGGGCGATGGCCAGGGTTTTCGCCGCTCCACGCCGGAAGGCCTCCGTTACATCCCGACCGTCCCGGGTCAGGACCTTGTCGCCTACTCGTTCCGACGGGGTCCGGGGCGTGGGCAGGCCGCCCAGCTGCTCCGGACAGACGGGGATGACCTCGAAGCGCTCCCGCAGCGCCTCTACTGCGGGAGTGTAGTTGTTCCCGCCGTTATATTTGCAGTTTTCTCCCAGCAGGCAGGCGGAGACCAGCAGCTTCTCCTTCACAGCGGCAGTTCCTTTCCATCCAGGACCGCCCGGAGAAGGACGTCTTTTGCGTCATAGCTCAGCTTCAGGGAGAAAAAGGGACGGTCCTCCTCCAGCAGGCGGAAGAAGATCTTGTCCCCCTCCCAAATGGGAAGATCGCAGACCTTCGCCTTGGGCACCCACTCCAAATCGCCCTCATTGCACTCGGTCAGCTCCCCCGTCCAGGCGGAGGCGGTGAACAGGTGCATGTACTGGGTACACTTCTGTCCCTCGCAGTCAAAGGTGACGATGCCCCGGAAGCGGTAGTCCGTCAGGGTCAGGCCGGTCTCCTCAAAGGTCTCCCGGATGGCGCACTCCTCCGGACTCTCGCCGTACTCGAAGCCGCCGCCTACGCCGATCCATTTGTCGTGGTTGATGTCGTTCTTCTTTTTGACCCGGTGGAGCATCAGGTACTCCCCGGCCTCGTTCTCCAGATAGATCAGAGTGCTGTTGATATGGATATGCGTCGTACTCACCCCCAGATAAGATAAGCGATGCCGTACAGCACCGGCTGGTGCAGGACATAGATGATAAGGCTGTGCCGCCCCGGCCAGGTCAGCGCCCTGGGCAGGGCGGCGGTCAGGACTTTGTTCTCCCGGTGCTCCAGGCACCATCCGCCCAGCACGGTCCCTATCAGAAACAGGAAAAACCAGGGCAGCAGGGGAAAATAATCCGCGCTGTAGAATCCCGGGGCGGTAAGCCCCAGAGGATACAGCCAGCCGACAGATACCGGCATGACCTTGGTCCACCAGTTTGTAAAAACATAGAGGCCGATGCACAGCGCGGTCAGACTGTCCGGCTGCAGCTTTTGCAGGAATTTTCCCGAAAAATGGTACAGCACCATGGACGTCCCCAGCAGCATCAGCACGCCCCAGCGGATGGTCTGCCCGGCTACGGCAGCACCAATCTCCACCACTGCCCCCGCCGCCAGGACGATGAGTCCGTGGCGCAGGTTGTTTCGGGAGAACCGGGCACTGGCCCCGGCCAGGAGAATGAAGCTGCAGCAGATGAACCGCTCCAGGATGTTCAGAGGCGTGGAGAACAGCTGATCAGCGGATATTATGCCGAAAATATACAGATCGTATAGAAAATGGTAGGCAATCATCAGCACGATGGACAAAGTGCGCCAGGCATCCAGGATAGCAAAACGGCGACGCATCAGACGTTGAAGCGGAACAGGATGATATCCCCATCCTTCACCACGTACTCCTTGCCCTCGGAGCGGATCATACCCTTCTCACGGGCCGCCGCCATGGTGCCCACGGTCATCAGGTCGTCGTAGGCAATGACCTCCGCACGGATGAAGCCCCGCTCAAAATCAGAGTGGATCTTCCCCGCCGCCTGGGGAGCCTTGGTGCCTCTGGTGATCGTCCAGGCCCGGCACTCGTCCTCGCCGCTGGTCAGGTAGGAAATCAGCCCCAGCAGGGTATAACTGGCCTTTACCAGACGGTCCAGACCACTCTCGCTGACCCCCAGATCCTCCAGGAACATGGCCTTCTCCTCGCCCTCCAGTTCGGCGATCTCCGCCTCCAGCTTGGCGCATACGGGGATCACCTGGGCCCCCTCAGCCTGAGCCCGCTGGGCGACCTGCTGATAGTAAGCGGTCCCTTCCGGGTTGGCGAAGCCGTCCTCGTCCAGGTTGGCGGCGTAAATCACCGGCTTGAGGGTCAGCAGGTCGCTGGTGGCGATGACGGCTTTTGTGTCCTCGTCGCAGTCGTAGCTGCGGGCGGCATTGCCGTCGTTGAGCCAGGCCAGCAGGCCCTGGAAGACCTCCACCTCCTTGAGGAACTTCTTGTCGCCCTTGGCGGCCTTCTGGGCCTTGTCGATGCGCCGCTCCACCATTTCCACGTCGGCCATCACCAGCTCCAGGTCGATGATGTCGATGTCACGGATGGGGTCCGCCCCGCCCTCTACGTGGATCACGTTCTCGTCGTCAAAGCAGCGCACCACATGGACAATGGCGTCCGTCATGCGGATGTTGGAGAGAAACTTGTTGCCCAGGCCCTCGCCCTTGCTGGCTCCCTTTACCAGGCCCGCGATGTCTACGAACTCGATCACGGCGGGGGTGGTCTTCTTGGGATGGTACATCTCGCTGAGCTTGTCCAGACGGGGGTCGGGAACGGCTGCCATGCCTACGTTGGGGTCGATGGTGCAGAAGGGATAGTTGGCGCTCTCCGCGCCGGCGTTGGTGATGGCGTTGAAAAGGGTCGATTTGCCTACGTTGGGCAGTCCCACAATGCCAAGTTTCATATTGCTTTACATCTCCTTAGAAAGTCCTGATTTATCAATGGTTTCCAGGTTTTGCTCCTTTAGAGCTTCACCATTACTGTACCATTTCTTCACCATTTTGCCATTGACTATTGCTCGGGTGGCGTAGGTATGTCTCAGCGCGTGCATACAGAAGCGTTTGATTCCGTTCTCATCGCAAATCTTGTAAAGATGGGTGTCATATGCTCTGTTCGTGAGTGGGATTGTGCGGTAGCTGGTAACTGTTTTGGGCGGTCCTGCTCTCCATTCTGTCTGTTTGTGCCGGAACTCCAAAGTCTTGTTTACTATGAATGTCCTCTTTTCTCAGTCGGTGCAGTCCCAAGTCAAACCATGCGTCTACCGTCATATCAGGTAACGCAAAGCTTTCTTCATGCGGCTCAGCACGCTGTCCTCCCTGCCTGTCGAGATCCCGTGCTTCCTCCAGCCAGTTTCTGGCTTCTGGAAGCTTTCGGAAACATTTATCATGCCTTTTCCCTGCCTTGTCAACAAATCGCGCTAAGTATAACCCATCCTTTCTTGCAAAGAAAGAGAGCGCACTACTACGCCACAAGTATAGCAGATACCGCCCTCTTTCTCAAGCGTTATTTTGCCGCTCTTTTTGATGGGTCATATTATATGTTTCTGTTCAATATAATCCTCAAATTCCTTGCGTTTTACAAGCTTTTTTGAACCAGCAAAAAGGACAAACGGACAGTTAGGCATATGCAGCATACTGTCCGTTTTGTTAATTCCGATATTGCTGTCTTCCGCAGCTTCCCTAAGGTTTAGGTTTTACAGACTATTAGGAGGATATTAGATTAAAAAGAAATTATCACAATAGTATTACATCAAGCTCCGAACGATTTCTACAGCCCGGCGGGCTTTGCTGGGATCGCCGTGCAGGGTGTAGACGTCCCGGAAAATGATCTCCACATGGCAGCCGCGCGTAAGGTCGAGCGTATTTTTCATGTACGCCCGGAAGGCGTCCTCGTCCAGAATGGGATCGACACCCAAAAAATTTGGGCTGGGCTTGCGGGAGTAGATTACATTCGCGCCGGTCAGGCGCTCGGCCATAAACGCCTCATCGCACCACGCGGAGATCGACACCTTGCGCAGATGCGGGAGCTTGCTGACACAGCGGTCCCAGATGGGATGCACCGGCTCACAGCAGCCGTAGTACATGAGCCCGAACTCGTCCGCGATCTCGCAGAGGTACGGGAAGATAAACTCCTCGTACATCTCCGGGCTGATGCCGACGCTCTCCTGGGAGTTTGTGTGCCCCCACGTCTGCCGCGAGGTCACAGGGCCGCTCTGGGCAAGCTCGCGGTTGAAGCAGTAGCTGCCGCTTCCCATGTAGTCGTTTCCGGCGTTGGCAAACAGGAGGCCGTTTTCTTCCTCCCAGCGGAGGAGCCGCTTGCAGTCGTCCGTCAAGAAGCGCATGAGCGCGTGCAGCTCATCCGGCGTGTCGTACATCGCTAAAAACAGATTCTCCATGCCCATGAGGTTCACGGCGTGCTGCGTGAGTGCAAAGTGCCAGCGGTTGAGGGCGTTGACGCGCCTGGTGGGAAGGATGTCCCCGACCATGTCGTGGACATAGCTCTCCCTCCGCTCCGTTTCCTCACGGTTGCAGCGGAACTGCGAGGCGGAGAGCTTTTCCAGATCCTCCGTCAGGTCGGAGAGTACTGGTTCGTCGTGATAGCCCAGTCCCTCCTTCGCCACGACGCGCTTGGGCGCAACGCCAAAAAACCGGCTCTCAATATTCACCGGCACCTCGATAAAGTCCGGCACGACCTTGTCGTCGCCAAGGATCTCGTGAGAGCGGATGTTCTGCAGAAGGCGGGCTTCGAGCGCGCGCGCCGCCGGCGTCTCACAGAGGGGCTTCACGAATTCCTTCACGCAGGTGTCCTCTTCAAAGACCACCATTGGGTGCTCACCCTGGAGGCTGTTATGTTTGTACCAGGCCTCCTTGAGGCGCTGGTTTTCCGGACTGGCCGCCAGTTCCGCCTGGCGGAGGGCCAGATCCCGCAGATATTGCTTCTCATCCATCACATTTGACTCCTTCCCGGACGGCTTGCTCCGTCGCCCGCAGTAATTTCCTGCCCGTGTCCGCGTCGGGGCAGCCGTGGACGATCAGATGCACGCCCTCAAGCCGCAGCGCGCCAGGGCCATCCAAATGGTACATGGAGGCTTCCAGAAACTCCACTTCCATCCCGATCCCGTGGGCAGCGAAAGCATCAAAGTGTTCGCCGCTGACCATACAGGAGAAGTCGCAGCTCACTGCATACCACCGCTTTTCCGGATGCCAGATCCCCATCCAGTTGGTGCTGCCGGCCTGATGCGGCGCGATGATCGCATCAAGGCCGGCATAGATGCAGCAGATCGGTAATGCCCACCAGGCATTCGATCAATCGCCTTCATAGCGGCCCAGCTCCAGACCTTTCTCAATGAAGTAACAATAGTTATCGTATTCCACGGTGCATGGAACGGAGTGGTCAGTGTGCAGAATATAGTTGAAGCCTTCCTTGACCAGAGGAATTTTCTTTTCCAGCTCCGCGTCAATCTCCGCGCGATCGTTGGAGCACAGAGCGCGAACGTCGATGCCGCCCATGAAGCTGATCTTATCGCCGTACAGCCGGTGCAGCTTTACAAGATCCATACCCGCCTTTACCTCCATGGCCTGCAGGCAGTCAATGCCGGACTCGATCATATGGGGCAGAAGAGGCTCTACAAAGCCGCAGGAGTGCATGATCACCGGCAGGCCCTTGCTCTTGGCGAAATCAATGGTGTACTTATGGGCAGGCTGCAAAATGCCGCAGTACATTTGAGGGGACATGAAGGGACTTCCTTTATAACCCATGTCTTCATAGTACCAGATGCCGTCGGGATAGCCTTCTTCTTCAAAGAGGATCTTTTGCAGTTCTACAATCAGACGGGCGTATGTCATGGCCATATCCTGTACCCATTCCGGGTCCAAAGCCATGCCAATGAGCATGTTTTCGTGGCCGCACAGAGGATGAATGCACTCGAATACGTTCACGCCGCTCCACACGAAGAAGCGTCCCGCCTTCCGGCACTCCTCCTTGATCCGGCGGTAATTCTCGAAGTCGATGCGCCTCCGATCAGGCTGAAGCAGCAGATGCCTGACCTCTTCCCAGTCCTCCCGCTCCTTTACGTGAAAGTCCACATGCTCCGGGGTGGTGTCATGGTGCTTGTGCCGCCTGAGCACCGCGCCGTTGCCGTCCAGGTAGGTAATGGTATCCTCTGTCTCATCTACGACTTTGCTCTCAAAGTCCAGGTCCGCCACCATGTTAAATGCCCAGTGCATATCCATGTCGAACCCAAAGTGATCCGCCATGCTCTCCCCGGGCTTTATGTGTCCCTGCGCCGTCCACTCCCGCTGGGTATCGTTCCAGAAATGCTCAAAAAGGCCTATCCTGTCTGCGCTTTCATGGCGCAGGATCCTGGTGATGCGTTCTTTTCCGGTCATTTCAGATCTCCTCTCCACGGATCCTGCGAACGCAGGCGACCATATGCAGATACTGATCCACCGGCACATAGTCGGGGATGGAGTTGCCGGAGCCGAAGGCAAAGCCTCCGTGGCCCTGGCACCGGTCTACCACATCTTTTATGTAGGCGTCCATTTCCTCTCCGGGCAGACGGCAGACCGCGTCCGTGTCAATTCCGCCGAAATTGCCGATCCGGTCGCCGTACCGCTCCACCCATTCCGGGAAGCGGGCGATCTGATCTTCGTTAGAGTGCTTGGCGTCGATGCCGGCGGCGATCAGATCCTCCATGACGTCAAAGATGCAGCCGCAGGAGTGGAGCAGGAAGGGCTTCCCCGCCTGATGGACGGCCTCAATGACCTTCCGGTACTGGGGGATCACATGCCGGCGGATATCCTCCGGAGCCAGCAGCGTGGCGGACTTGAAGCCCAGATCGTCTCCGAAGCGGCACACGCAGTAAATGTCACCGTATTCTCTGAGGAACTGCTCCCAGATGCCCATGTTCGTTTCTCCCACTTTGCGGAACAGGGCCGCGTACAATTCCGGCTCGTCCTCCCGGAGGTAGCACAGATCCATGTACCCCACCAGATCCTGGACGCACTCAAAAATGCCGTTGCCTACGCCGCCGACGGCCTTCATGCCCTCCGGCATATTCCGGCGCAGGGCCTCAAAATGGGGCCCATGGAGGGCAAAATACCGCTCCTTCACCTGCTCCCAAGGGTAGTTGTTGAAGTCCTCCCAGGAGCCGATGGCGCCCTTTTTGTGGCCGCCCAGCGCTCCGCCTCCGGGCAGGACGTCCGTGATGCACCCTTCGTAGGAAACGGTATCGTAGCCCATTTCACGGAAAAAGCGGCAGTACTGCGCGAAAAAGCCGTCCAGATCCTGCCCTTCTCCGCTGTACAGGTGGGCGAAGGACACCCCCAGGACCTTTTCCATGATCTCCGTGCTGATCAGGTGCTCATACAGGGGCAGGCGCGCAGGGACCCGGTTATAGGCGGCGTCCACAATGTTCTGATAATTGGGCTGAAATGTCATGTTTCCTTCTCCTTTTATCCATTTCCAGAGGCAGGGCATCCTCCTGGTGAATGTCCTGCTCCGTCATGCCGGTCAGGGATATGCCCCCTCCCGCAAGACTGATTTCGTTTCCTTCCAGTGTCACGTCCGTGCAGTGGTCAAAGGAAAAGAGGGTTTCCCCCGACTTCCGGGGAGGGCGCCCGCGGCTGGGAAGAATCCGGTTGCTACGGAAGGCAATCCCCGATGCGGCCTTGGCGTAGAGCACCGGGTCTCCCGCCGTATAGAACACATTATCCTCCACACGGATCCCCCTGTGGTAGGGCGCTTCCCGGAGGGGCCGGGCCAGATTCGGATGGACGGAGATCACGGCGTCCCCACCCTCATATTCCGAGGTCAGACAGGCCTCCGAAAAGGTATTGCCCCGAATGGTCACGTCCCGGCACCCGCCGCATTCGTACCAGTCCTCTGCGTCTCCGGCAATGAGGATGGCGGCCCCGGAGGAATCGAACCGGTTTTCCTCCACCAGCACCGGCCTGGGCGTGCACACCAGCAGCCCCCGGGCCCGGCATCCGCCGAAGTGGTTCCTCCGGCAGATCAGGGAAGCGGTATTGCTGTGGTTTTCCATGGCGTCCCCGGGCTCCACGTCCGAAGGGACAGGCTCCTCCAAGGTAAGGACAAAGGTCTCCTCGGTGAGGAGGCGGTAGTCCTTCACCGTCCCTTGTCCCACGCATTCCAGGGAAGTGCTTCGGACGAAGGAGATCTTCTGCCCCGGTTCCGCCCAGCGGGGAAAGCCCTTGGATTGGGGATGGACGAACCGCCCGATGATGGTGCGGGGCTCTTCCACGGTCTCGATCCTTGCCGAGGTCCCGTGGAGGTTCACCGGATCGTCCATGAGCCCTAAAAAGCGGCAGTCCTCAATGATGACCTCTCCGCGATTGTTGGACAAGTGGATGCCGTCGTCATGGCCGCAGACGAACCTTCGCCCCTTTTTCCGGTTGGGGACAATGGCCGCCCGGGTAAAGCGCAGGTTTTCGGAAAACTGGCACAGGATCCCCAGCCCGCCGGCGGCATGGAGGGAAACGTCCTCCATGGCCACGTCTTCGCACTCGTTTATGAAAATGCCGCAGTGGATCCGCCTGCTGTGGCGAAGCACCACCACGTTTCCAACCTTGGGCATACCGGCGGAAAAATCCCCCCAAAACCGGACCGCGCCGCCGGGAAGCTGCTCCTGCCATGTCGCCGGGAACCGGTCCCCCCGGCCATAGGCCACCGTATCATGTTCCGGGTCAAATTCCATATGCCCGGACTGCCATACCGGTTCCTCCCAGTCTTCTCCCTGAAACAGGAGCTTTCCCTGAGACACGCTGTGGGGAAACAACTCTGCATCTATAGCAAGGTCGGCAAAGGTCTCACAGGCGCGGATCACCGTCCCCTCCGCCGAAAGGGGAATGGCAAAGTCCACGGAAACGCCCCGAATGAGGACCTCCCGGCAGCGATACAGCGCCAGCGGCATGAGCTGTCCGTGAAAGACAAGCTCTGCGCCCCTCCCGTCTATCGTCAACCGGTGCATGTCCTCCAGCAGGAGGGATATCCGCCTCTCTCCATCTTCGTCACTGTTGGACATGGAAAAGGGCCGTTTCCGCGCGGATCCCGGGTAGAAATCGTACCGCCCTGGGGCGAGGATCAGCTCCGCATCCTCCCGGTTCGCGTCAAGAAGCGCCTGCAGCTTCGCCGTAAGATCCTCGCCTGTGTCCGGCAGGATCCCAAAGGCGGCGGCTTCCACCCGGCGGCGGGGAGCAGCTGTTTCCATAAATGATACCTCTCGTTATTGCAATGAAATGAAGGCCGTTTCGCCTGCCTTTAAGGGCAGTTTTTTCATTTTGTCAAAGTACACGGCGCCCAGCTCTTCTCCGTCGTCTATGAGCACCGTCACCGTGGTATCATAGGCGGTGGGGTTTTTCACCCATAGCTTCTGCTCACCGTTTTCCTCCGCAATACCGCAGTCCAGGCTGTCCAGGGCGGCGGCCAAACCCGTTTTCTTATTGACATAAACGCCGGGCACCTCCACATAGGTCAGCAGCACACAGACCTCCGGCCAGTTGGAACCGCAGAGGAATTCTCCTATGGTGGTCTTCCCTTCCCAGTCGCTGGTCTGCACCCGCTCGTTCATATAGCCCGAGGGCAGATATTTTCCGGCCAGGGTATACACCGGCCGCTCCTTCAGGGAGACGAACTGCGTCAGCGCCCGGGCAATGTTCTGGAGCTGCTTTAAATAGGTTTCCTCTCCGGTAAACCGGTAGAGCTTCAGCAGGCTGTTTCCGGACAAGGTGCAGATGCCGGGAGCGGAGTGCTTGTTCTGGGCATTGGCAAACACGGTCCCCAGCGTATGGGTCCCCCGCTTGGCGGCGGTGGATTCCCGGGGGAAATCAAAATCATAGCTCATGACCCAGGTCATGGCAATGTTCGCCGCCCGGCGGGCGCAGTCCAGCCAGCGGGCCTTTCCGGTGGTCTCATAGAGCTGGACATACCCCTCCAGCATACCGAAGGCGGCCTCGCTGTCCGACGCCTGGCAGATCTCCCCTGGGCAGCCGTTCAGAATTCCCCGGTCCAGGCAGTCCCGTTCGTACACCTCGCCCAGGCCCTCCGCCGTCTCCAGATACGCTTTCTCGCCAAGCACATCATAGGCAAGAGCCAGCGCGCCGCAGGCAATGGCGCCGCAGGCGGAGTTGCCGATGGCGATGGTATCCGTCTTCGTGTGGATAAACTGGCCGATCTGCCCGTACTTCCGGTACAGGCGGACAAAGGCGCCGCAGAGACGGCGCAAATTTTCTTCATAGCCGGAAAGCTCCTCCCGGCAGACAGTATACTCCTTCAACAGGAAATACAGCATATCCGCGTTCTTCCGGATCAGCAGCACGTCCGAGGGCTTTGCCATGTCAAAGGTGTCCCCGTAGTAAACACCGTTGGCGTACATGGCGCAGACCCAGCCGTTTTCCATCTGCAAGCGGTCGAAGATGAACCGGAAGGTCTCCTGCGCCCGGCGGTTCGCCTCCCCCTTGTCCTCCACCAGGAAGGAATGGATGTTGATGCCGCCGCCTGTCCAGCCCGCCTGCCAGTTCTGCTGGGGGATGGACCTGTCCGTGCCGACGGTAAAGTAGCGCTCATCTTCGGCGTAGTTTTCCCGCTGGAATTTCGCCTTCACCGTCTCATAGGCCTTCCCGAAGGGAACGGCGCAGGCGGGGGTCCCGGTCTCCAGGCAGGCGCGCATCCTGTGGAATCCGGCAAAAAAGCCGCTGAGGTCCTCCGCCTGGAAGCGGTACACGCAGAAAGGCAGGGTCACTTGATCCCCGGCGAAGAACCACCGTCCGGTATCGTCCGAGGGCATATCCATAGTGGGATAGAAGCCGCTGCCATCGGGCAGGTCGCCGAAGAAATACTTTTTCTCCTCCCGGACGGCGGGGGCGGTAACGGCAAGACTGGCCCGGTCTCCCCGCTCCCAGATTTCCACGCCGGTATAGTCCCCGTAGACCAGATGCCTGGTATACAGCAGGACGCCCTCCCGGGCCTTGGGGTCGTAGTATCCCACCGCGGGGGTGGTCATGTCCCCGGAGCGGAGCTGGATCTGCCCGTCCCCCTCCCTGGGAAGCCTGGGAATATCCGTAACGACCGGCTCCGCCGTGACCGCTTCCTCCTCCGGGATCACCGCATAGGGGGGATAGGCCAGCTTCTGGCAGGAAAACCGGTTCCCGCCGTATACCGCGCCGGGCATGAACACAAAATTCTCCCGGCTCCAGTTCTCCGCCGCCAGCTCCACCGCCACGGCGGAGGCGAAGGCGGTGGGGCGAAGGAAGGTAAATTCCGCCTCCCCGTAAACGGCCCCGTCCTTTTCCCGGCTATGTACCCGGACCCGGCAGAGGCCGTCCCCCAGCTCCCGGCTGCCGCTGTCCACGGCAAGGGGCATATGGACGCTGTCCTGCCGCGTCCGGCGGCTTCTTTCATAGCCTCTCAGGGATAAAATGATCTCCATGCCGGCCTCCTCAGAAGGTAATTTTCTCAAAGGCGTCCTCTTCCGAGGACTTCTTGGCGGCAAGGCACACCTGGGCGCTCCTGATGCCGTCCATCAGAGAGGAGACGGATTCCCTGGCCGTTCCCGCCATCAGATCCACAAAGTTCTGCATCAGAGCGGTATCGCCGCCGCCATGTCCGGTGGCCGGGATGGGCACGTCGATCCTCGTCACCTTGTCGCTCATGTGGTCGTAAACCGTGATCTTCTGGGACACGAAGTCAAATTCCAGGGTTCCCTTGTAGCCGTAAAGCCGGGCCCCCCGGCGGGCGGCCCCCTTCCGGGCAAAGAAGTTCTGGGAGTACATGGCGTGCATTCCGCTTTCATAGCGCATGATCAGGGTGCCGGAGTCCTCGTTGCCCGTATCCTTGGCATAGCAGCACCAGTCGCTGCGGGGCACGTCGTTGCGGGTGTGGATGATGTTGTAGCTGCTCTCCATGCAGGTATACTGCTTTTCACAGGAGCCGCACCGCAGGCCCTCCGGCATGTCGCCCTTGAAGATCTGCTTGGACTTCATGGCGCACACGTCCGTGGGGGTCTCCCCCACCAGATAGTTGATCACGTCCACGTCATGGGTGGCCTTCTGCAGGAACAGGCCGTGGGAAATGCTCTCATCCCGGTACCAGTCGTGGTAATACACAAAGCCGTAGCCCACGTCGTTGAACGCCTGGACATGCTCCACCTTGCCGATGGTCCCCGCGTCGATGATCCGCTTCGCTTCCTGCACGATGTTGGTCACCCGCAGGGGGAAGGACACCACCACCGGGGATTTCCTGGCCTTTTCGCACTGCTTCAGCAGGTCCAGGTCCTCCTGGCAGACGCCTACGGGCTTTTCCAGGAACAGGGGCAGCCCCCGGTCCAGCACCAGCTTGGCAAGGGCCGCGTGGGTGTTGCACTTTGTCCCGATCATCACGCCGTCCAGGGCCTCGTGATCCAGCATCTCCTCGGCGGTCTTATAGAAGGTGATCGTCTCGGGGTCCATCCGGCAGGCGCGGAGCTTGGCGTCGATCTTGTCCAGCTCAAAATCATAGCGCACCTTCTCGGAAACGTCCTTGGTCATCAGGGCCTTGACCCGCTCCGGGTCAAAATCCGCCACCGCCTTGATCCGGACGTCTCTCCCCAGATCAAAGAGATTGTCCATCAGCATGTCGATCCGCACGCCGTAGCCGATCACACCAATATTCAGCATAACCATATACTCCTTTTATTGCAGGCAATCGCAAAATGCCTCAAAATATCGTTTTCCCAAAAGATAGCAGGACCGCCTGGAAAAATGGATGGAATCCCGGTCTTCTTCCCCTATGCTGAGGGGATTCCACATCGCCTCCTGCATGTTGGAATGCAAGCCGTCCGTCTCCACGAAGGCACCCTTCCTGCAGTCCGCGCAGACCTGACGGATGGCGCGGAGCACCGGCTCGCAGATCGTGACGTTTTCATCCCTCCAGTGCGCTACGAAATCTCCGGCAATGAAGGGGAGATCCGGCGCGCGGAAGGTCTCCCGCACGGAGCGCACAAGGTCCATAAGGTGCCCGTAGTGCTGCTCGTAACCGGCGCCCAGCAGGGCGTCGGACTCTCCCTGATGCCACAGCAGGGCAACTAGCCGGTTCTCTCCGTTCAAAGCAAGAGCCGTCCGGATCATCTCCATCATACGCAGATACAGGTCGTCAGTCTTCTTCCAGCGGTTATCCAGGAACCCGGTGCCGCCCGCCGCCGTGCGGAGGATTAAAAGATTCCGTCCATCCCTCAGCAGTCCCGCGCGAAGGTATTCCCGGGCAAAGGACAGGGCGAAGCTGCTCCGAATCGAGTTCCCCACAACCAGCTCCCGGGCGCAGGAGATGGTGCCGTCCTCGTTCATGTACCATACCCGATCGTTCGGTTCGTAGGGCTCCTCCGTATCTCCAAACCCGCATCCTTCGCTGTTGGACTGGCCGGCCTGGATGATGACGTCAAATTTTTCCTGTGTAAAATCCTTCAGCATATCCTCACCTCAGACAGATTCTCTCGTGCTGACCTTGTTCCACTCGTCGAAGGTGGCTTCCACATTTCCGGGCTTTGCCCCGGGGCCGAATTCCAGCTGGGCAATGCAGCCGCCCTTATCCCAAAGGGTATTATACACATCCCGGACCGCCTGCCGGATCTCGGCCTCCGTGCCGTGGGGCAGAAGGTGCTGGCGGTCCATTTCTCCCCAGAAGGTGATCTTCCCCTTCAGATGCTCCATATTCTCCAGACCCATGCAGAACAGCTGGCTGTTTACCGCATCCAGCCCCGCCTCGGCCAGGAGGGGGATAATGTCCAGAATATAGCCGTCGGAGTGCATGAAGATCTTTTTGCCGTGACTGTGGGCGATGTTGATGAAATCCCGGTACATGGGCAGGAACATCTTCTTCCACAGCGCTGGATTGATCAGCAGGCTCCGCTGGGAGCCCCAGTCGTCCATAAAGTTCAGGGCGTCCACCCCGGTCTTTGCCCACTTTTCCAGAAGCTCGCAGTAGAACGTGTGCATCCTGCCCATAAACTCCAGCATCTTCGGGGGAGGATCCATCAGGTCCATCATCAGATTCTCCGTGCCCCGGATGAACTGGAGCTGCTCAAAGGGCCTGGGGCAGCAGCCACACATCATGAATTTGTCCGACGCCCTGCATCCTGCGTTGATCGTCTCCTCGTCAAAGCTGAGAAGCTCTACCGGGATATGGATCCGGTCCACGTTGTCCCAGTCCTCGTCCTCCGCCGGGATCAGGGGATTCTTCACCTCGCCGATGACTCCTTCATGGATGTTGGTAAAGCGGCAGCCCCACTCGTCCACGGCTTCGCCGTGGCGGTACATATCCCCCTGGGCGATGGTGGGCTGGGCCAGGGTGAAGTCAACGCCTCCAAAGTCCGCCGGGAAGTTCTGCCGCAGCCGGGCCATTTCCTCGGGGTAGTTCCACTCCGCCCAGGGCAGCGTCCACATCTGCCTGGGCGCCCGGGCGGGGCTGCGGTGTTCCAGTGTGTCGTATACGAGTTGTCTTGATGTCATCTTCAGAGCCTCCCTTATCCTTCGCTCTCTATAAAATCCAGTGTAAACCGGAATCGCGCGTCCTGGTCGTACCACATGGGGAAATTGGTCCCCCATACATTGTTATGCAGGTTGAACCAGATCCCTCCCCGGGGATCTGGCAGGGCCCGGGAGAAGTTCAGCAGGGATGGAGAACCAATGCTGATAAGTCCCGTGTCGATGCCCCGCAGGGTCAAGCCCTCCCAGCGCACGCCCGCCTGCGTCACGTGCATCTGCCGGTTTCCGCCGGGGACCACGTCCATGGGGTCGAGCCATGTGCCCAGCTTGTGGATGTCTTTCAGAGGGGCCTTGGGCAGGAATCCCAGCCAGCAGGCTTCCGCGACCCGGCTGGCCTTTTTCCCGAACCAGGCGAAATCCCCCAGGATCTGGTTTTCCCGGAAGGTCAGTACCAGTTCATAGCTCTCCGCCCCGCCGAACCGTTCCAGCGCTTCTTTCTCAGCTTTCCCAGTGATAATCAGGCTGTCTTTTGAGCGCCTGATCTCCACATCCCGCGGAGAGTAAGCCCGGTACCGGTCATTGCCCTTCTCCGTGCCGAGCTTTCCGAAGTCTTCCACGGCCCATTCCTCGCTGCTCACCACATACTGCTCCCGGAAGCGGTCAAACTCCTTCTGGGAAAATACCTCGTACAGGAAGCAGAACAGGGGATGGTCCTCATCCGCCCACCGGCGCCCCTTCCATTCCAGGTTGACCAGCGCGCCGCGCGCATCCGCCGCCGCGGTAAACTCCCCAAAAACCACGTTTTCTCCGGGCGAAACGGCTTCCGTTCCCTCCCGGGAAACAGGCTCCCGGCGTGTCTCTGCAAAAACTTTTTCCGCCCGGGGGCGGAAGCTTTCCGGGAAGGCGGCGCAGCCATCCCGCAGATACCCGCGCTGCTCTTCCCAGGAGCGCTCCATCAGCCGGTACCGGGGCTCTTTTCTGGCCTCCCAGAAATCCTCCCGAACAAAGTTTTCGTGCTCTCCCAGTTGAAAATTCACCGGATAGGCTGCGCTGAGATGGGTCTTTTCATCCAAGCCCCACGTATGCTCCGGCACAGGGAGCAGCGCCTCATAGACCGGTTCTCGGGCTTCCTCCGGCAGTTCCTCCGCCAGTCTTAACAGTCCCCGGAAGGCGCTGGTCTTGGCGGGGTCCGTGCCCGTTCCATGGATCCAGGTGTCTCCGATCTCGGATGTTACGATGGGCAGATCCTCTTCTGCAAGAGCGATCTCCGCCACATCCTCCAGAGTGCCCGCCCGAAGCACGGCTTCCGGGAACCGGGCGTGAAGGTCCTCATAAATGGTACGGATCTGCCCTGCGTCCTGGGGACCGCGGTTATCTCTAGTGTGGGCGAAGTATACCGCCGCGCCGCTCTGCCCGATGTCTGTCATTTCCCCATAGTCCCCGTTGTACATGACAAGGACCTTCTCCCCGGCGGGCGCCTGCCACCAGAACAGGGTGGGAACCTCCGGCATGGTGGAGGCCGAATTGACCCCGAGGTG
This sequence comes from Oscillospiraceae bacterium, assembly GCA_021768185.1. GTDB lineage: Bacteria > Bacillota > Clostridia > Oscillospirales > Oscillospiraceae > Pelethomonas. The sequence continues at coordinate 964 of JAETNP010000027.1, read as the reverse complement.
CAAAAACCGGGTCCCCGCCCTGGCCAGCAGCGGGATCATGGAACGGGTGTGGCCCGGCACGTCCGTCATTTTGGCGGCAATGGTGCGGGTCCCGTACCGTTCGTCCAGCCGCTGGGAGATCTTCAAGCCGCTTGCAAACAGCCCTTCCGTCATATACTCCGTGTGGGTGGTAAAGGGCAGGCCATGCCAGCGGATGTCCCCCTGCCGCACGGCTTCCTGAAGCTCCGGCGTGTCTCCCTTCACCCGCCGGTACTGCTCAAACAACCAGGAACCCACCGACCATCGGAACCGGTATGGGGTGTTTCGCGTCTGCTTTGCCAGCGCCAGTGCCTGAGGAATATAGTTGTCCATATACTGCCGGAAAACGTCTTCGGCAAGCGCAGTATAGCCCAGATCCAAATGAGTCTTGAACAGAATCAGGATCTCTCTGGGCCTTCTTTCATTCTCTGGGGATGCTGTCGTAGTTGTCGTAGTTACCATATTTTCTCCACAGTTCGATCATCCGCTCATACCGGGACAGGGCAAGGCCCGTGTAGGCGCAGTTGGAGGTGGCGAAGATGTAGCCCTTTCCGTCCGCCATGCCCTCCCGGAGAGAGCGCAGAATGTCCGCGTCGCATTCCTCGTCGGTGCCGGTCTGCAGCAGCCCGCAGTTCACGTTGCCGATGAGGCAGATCTTGTCCCCCACGATCTTCCGCACCTCAGGGAGGCGCACGCCGCCCTGGGGATCCAGGGAGTGGATGGCGTCCGGGCCGCAGTCTGCCATTTGCTTGACGATGGGCATGATGTTGCCGTCGGTGTGCTTGATGGAGTAGTACCCCATCTCCCGGTAGCCATCAATGACGCCCTTTAAGTAGGGCGCGATGAGCTCGTCGAACATCTCCGGAGTAAAGAAGGGGTTGACGTTAAAGCAGTAGTCGGAGCACAGGCCGAAGCCGTCCAGCAGGTGGCCGTTCTGATCGAGCTT
>JAETNP010000087.1 GCA_021768185.1 Oscillospiraceae bacterium | reverse complement strand
CTCGGGCGCAAAACTAAACTCCCCCGTAATTCAGGGATTCTTAAACCGCCAGGTTTAAGTGACTTTTTGGGTACTTTTTGTTCACACAAAAAGTACCCGAGGAGTCCGGGGGCGAGAAGCCCCCGGGGTTCGATAAGAAACCGCTTGACAAATACCCTCCCAGGGTATATAATACCGCCAGTGAAAATACCCCAGGGAGGTATCTGTATGGACAACTGCTGCTCTTGCGGAAAAAAACGAGTCCGCAGCGAGGCGGAAATGAAAAAACTCTGCAACCGCCTTTGCAGGATCGAAGGACAGGTCAGAGGCCTGCGGGAAATGCTGCAAAAGGATGTGTACTGTACCGATATTTTGATCCAGGTCTCCGCCGTCAACGCCGCCCTCAACAGCTTCAGCAAGGAGCTTTTGAGCGAGCATCTGCGCACCTGCGTGGCGGACGGCATCCGGCGGGGTGACGACGAGGTCATCGACGAGCTGGTGGGCGTTCTGCAGAAGCTGATGAAATAGAGAGGGAGGAATCAGATATGAAACAAACCTTTCAGGTTACCGGCATGACCTGCTCCGCCTGCTCCGCCCACGTGGAAAAGGCGGTGAGCAAGGTGGAGGGCGTGTCCGCCGTCAGTGTGAACCTGCTGTCGGGCAGTATGCAGGTGACCTATGACGAAGCTGCCGTGACGGCTGATGGGATCGTCGCCGCTGTGGTGAGCTCCGGATATGGGGCCTCTCTGCCCCAGAAGGCGGGGAAACGAAAGGACGCGCCCAGACGGGAGGACACTGCCGCCGAAGAGCTGAAGCAGATGAAGCACCGGATGGTCTGGTCCTTCGTCTTCCTGGTGCCGCTGTTTTACATCTCCATGGGGCACATGATGGGCGCTCCCCTGCCGGGATTCCTGGTGGGAATGGAAAATGCGCTGGCCTTCGCCTTTACCCAGCTGCTGCTGACGCTGCCTATTATGTACCTTAATGACAAATACTACAGGGTGGGATTCAAGACGCTCTTTCACGGCGCGCCTAATATGGATTCCTTGATCGCCGTGGGGTCCGCCGCGGCTGTGGTCTATGGGGTATTTGCCATTTATCAGATCGGATGGGGGCTGGGGCACGGAGATATGACGCTGGTGGACAGGTATCACATGGACCTGTACTTTGAGTCCGCCGGTATGATCCTTACGCTGATTACGCTGGGTAAGTTTTTGGAGACCCGTTCCAAAGGGAAAACCGGCGAGGCGATTACCCGGCTTATGGATCTGGCCCCCAAAACCGCCAGCGTCCTCCGGGACGGGGCGGAAGTGGAGATTCCCGTGGAGGATGTCCAGGTGGGGGACAAAATCGTGGTCCGGCCGGGACAGTCCGTGCCGGTGGACGGGGTCATTATTGAAGGGGCCTCCGCCGTGGACGAGAGCGCGCTGACCGGAGAGAGCCTGCCGGTGGACAAGGGCGTGGGCGACAAGGTCGCCGCCGCGTCCATCAACCGGTCCGGATCTTTTACTTTCCAGGCTCTGCGGGTGGGGGAGGATACGACCCTGGCCCAGATGATCCGGCTGGTGGAGGAGGCATCGGGGTCCAAGGCCCCCATCGCCAAGCTGGCGGACAAGGTGGCGGGCGTGTTCGTGCCGGTGGTGATGGTCATTGCCGCCGTGACTGCAGTGGTGTGGCTCATCGCCACGGGGAGCGTGACCCGGGCGCTGACCGCCGGGGTGGCGGTGCTGGTGATCTCCTGCCCCTGCGCCCTGGGACTGGCGACGCCCGTCGCTATTATGGTGGGCACCGGCAAGGGAGCGGAAAACGGCATCCTGGTGAAGTCCGCCGAGGCGCTGGAGACCCTGCACGCCATTCAGACCGTCGTGCTGGATAAGACCGGGACGCTGACACAGGGAAAGCCCAGGGTGACGGACGTTCTGCCGGCTCAGGGGTTGACGGAAAACGCGCTGCTGGGACTGGCGGCCTGCTTGGAGGCGCCGTCGGAGCATCCGCTGGGAGCGGCCATTGTGGAGGAAGCGGCGGCAAGAGATCTGCCCCGGCAGGCGGTGGAGGGCTTTGAGGCCGTCCACGGCAGAGGGGTAAAGGCGTTTCTGGCCGGACGGGCCTGTCTGGCGGGAAACAGGGCCATGATGGAGGAGGCCGGGGTGGACCTCGACCGCTGGCTGCCCAGGGCGGAAGCACTGGCAAATGAGGGAAAAACGCCGCTGTACTTTGCCCGGGAGGACGCGCTGTTGGGAGTTATTGCCGTGGCGGACACGCCTAAGGCCACCAGTAAGGACGCAGTGGCCGCGTTCAGGAGTTTGGGCATTGACGTTATTATGCTGACCGGGGACAATCAGCGCACGGCGGATGCCATCGGGAGGGAGCTGGGCGTCAGCCAGGTCATGGCCGAGGTGCTGCCCCAGGACAAGGAGCAGAAAATCGCGGAGCTGCAGAGTCAGGGCAGGAAGGTCGCTATGGTGGGCGACGGCATCAACGACGCGCCGGCCCTGGCGCGGGCGGACGTGGGGCTGGCCATCGGCGCGGGTACGGACGTGGCCATCGAGAGCGCCGATATTGTGCTGATGAAAAGCGATCTGATGGACGCCGCCGCCGCCGTGGAGCTGAGCCGGGCTACTATCAGGAACATCAAGCAGAATCTGTTCTGGGCGTTTTTCTACAACTCCCTGGGCATCCCCCTGGCGGCGGGAGTGTTCTTCCCCCTGCTGAAGTGGCAGCTGAACCCCATGTTCGCCGCTGCGGCCATGAGCCTGAGCAGCGTGACCGTGGTCAGCAATGCTCTGCGGCTGCGGTTCTTTAAGAGTAAGTTCCGTACCGCCGCTCCGTCCGGCGAAACCGGGACCGCCTGTACGGCGGGCTGTCCCGTTGTGCTCGCACCAATAGATGAACCCACACAACAAGAAGGAGGAAATACTGCGATGACCAAGACTGTGAAAATCGAGGGCATGATGTGCGCCCACTGCTCCGGGAGGGTGGAGAAGGCCCTCAATGAGCTGCCCGGCGTTACCGCTGCGGTTGATCTGGCGGCGGGTACTGCTGTGGTAACCGGTGAAGTGGCTGACGAGGCTATTACAAAGGCGGTTGCCGATGCGGGGTACACTGTGACGGGAATTCAATAGGAACGGACCGGCGGGGCTCGCAGGGCCTCTTCCAGGACAGATCAGGCCCCCTGATGCGGTACTTCCATTTCCCGCATCAGGGAGTCCCTGTAAACCGAATGAAAAATTCCGGCCGCTGCCTCTTGCATTCGACGCAATAGTGTGCTATACTCAACATGCTTTTGCCGGTGTGTTGGAATTGGTAGACGAGGTGGACTCAAAATCCATTGCCAGCGATGGCGTGCGGGTTCGAGTCCCGCCACCGGCACCAGCTCATGATAATCCGAACGCTGTCCTCCTAGTGGGGGACGGGTTCGGATTTATCATTTCTATCGGTAATATTCTGTGAGCAGCGGCGGGGCCTCCGATTTGACCCGCACCCCGTCAAGAGGACAGAAAAAAATATAAAATTTTCCGGCTGGCAGCCCATGGCTGCCAGCTGCTTTTATGCCGCAAAGCATAATGCGTACTTTTCCATCGGAGTCA
>JAETNP010000026.1 GCA_021768185.1 Oscillospiraceae bacterium | reverse complement strand
AGGACCATGGGTCCTGGCGCGTTTTTGCCTACTTTTGCCGCGGGGCAAAAGTAGGCGCGGGGTCCGGGGCCGCGCAGGCCCCGGGGTTCGTATCGAAACATCTGCCGGGCGGCGCGCAGCGCCGCAAAACACCTTGTAAAATTCCCAGAAATGTGTTATACTCCCACTGTTCTGATAAAGGAGGCTGCAAAAATGGAACCTGTCTGCTATACCGTCAATACCATCAACGGCGATTACGCCTATATGACCAGCGACAGCGGAGTAGAAAACCAAGTTGCCATGTTTCTCCTGCCGGACGGCACAGACGTGGGCAGCAGGCTCCTGTGGGAGAATTTCGAGTGGACCCTGCTGTGAGGAACGGAAATGGATCATCAATTTGACGCAGACCGTTTCAGAAGCGAGCTTGTCAAAGGCCGCCTGAGAGCCGCCATGTCCTATCTCAGCCGGTTCCCGGACCAATCGGAACGGTATGCAAGATATACCGCCCTCTTCCAGGAGGAAAAATATCTCACCTATGAGGTGGACCCGGAGCTGAACGGCATCCTGCTCTGCTATCAGAAGTATTACCGTGAGACGTTCTATCTGGAGCAGACCCCGGAGGAAGCGGCACGGCGGCTTTGGGGCCGTCTTGCGGACTGCTTCCGGCTGAGCGGCGATACGGCCGACGCAATCGAAACGGAACAGGTGGACGCCGCCTTCCGCGCCAAGGGCTTCCACTTTCTGGGCGGCAGGACCAGTGGATACTGGGGGCCCTACATCTGGCGGAACGAGGAAGTGAAGCGGTACGCCGTGGAGCTGCCGGACGGGGAGAGGGAGTATGCCGTAAAATTTCTGGACGGCTTTATCATGAAAAGCTGGCTGGATTACATCTCCCTTGGCGAGGTCGGTACCGGCGGGTGGTCCCAGGGGGACGGGCTGATCTGCTGCGTCAGGGACGCCTATGACCTGGATGCGGAGAGCTTCCGGGTGTCCCTGCTGAAGCACGAGGCCCAGCACGCGGCGGACCTGGAGACGTATCGGGGCATGTCCTCCGAGGACCTGGAGTACCGCGCCAAGCTGGTGGAACTCATCTATTCCCGAGAGCGGAATCTGCTGGATCGTTTTGCCGGGGAGGCGGATGCTTCCAGAGCCGGAAACGGGCATGGCATAGCGGCCTGCCGCATCCTGGAGGGGGCCGAGAGACTGCTGAACGTCCCCCGGGAGGCGCTTACTTCCCTGCCCGTGGAGGAAATGCAGGCCGCCGCCCGGACCCTGTTTGCGGAAAGCACCCGGGATGCCGGGGAAAAATATAGTAAAATAACACCCTGAAAAGGAAGGAATACACTATGCTGGAACAAATCATTTCCATTGTCCGCCAGGCGGGGGAGATCGTCCTCTCCGCCCACGACGTCTGGTCCCAGACCCACGAGAAAAGCTCCGCCGCCGATCTGGTGACGGAGTACGATCTGGCCGTGGAGCGGTTTCTGAAGGAGAAACTGCCCCCCCTGATGCCCGGGTCCCTCTTTTTCGGTGAGGAGGAGAAGGAGAACGCCGATCCGCTGACGGGCTGGGTGTTCATCGTGGACCCCATCGACGGCACCACCAACTTTGTTCGGGGCTTAAAACAGAGCGCCATCTCCGTGGCCCTGGCCCATGACGGCGCAGTGGAATATGGCGTGGTCTACGACCCTTACAAGGATGAAATGTTCTCCGCCAAGCGGGGCGGCGGGGCCTTTCTCAACGGTCGGCCTATCCATGTCAGCGAGCGCTCCCTGTCTGAAGGGGTCTTCGGCATGGGCACCGCTATCTATGACCGGCAGTTTTTAGCGCCCACCATGCGCGTGACGGAGCAGCTCTTCCGGCGCAGCTGCGACTTCCGCCGCCTGGGGGCGGCGGCCCTGGACCTGTGCAATGTGGCCTGCGGACGGCTGGACCTGTTTTTCGAGTACAGCCTCTCCCCCTGGGACCACGCGGCGGGGGGACTCATTATCACCGAGGCGGGGGGCGTCATATCCACCCTGGAGGGCGCGCCCATGGACTACGCCCACCGGTGCAGCGTGTGGGCCAGCAACCAGGTGAATAAGGGTATCCTGCGGGAGCTGGAGGTATAAGGCCCATGCTCTATCTCTTTGCTATCGCTCTGTGTATCGGAGCGGACCAGGCGGTCAAATATTACGTGGTGACCCACCTGGAGCTCTATGAGAGCGCTCCCCTGCTGCCGGGGGTGGTGGAGCTTTTCCACATCCGGAACACCGGGGGCGGCTTCTCCATCCTGGCAGGCCACACCTGGGTGCTGACCGTGCTGACGGCGGCGCTGATGGCCGTCATCGCCTGGATGCTGGTGAAGAAATACTTCCCCCACCCCCTGGCCATGTGGACCCTGACGGCGATCCTGGGGGGCGGGCTGGGGAACCTCATCGACCGGGTGCGGCTGGGGTACGTGGTGGACATGTTCCACTTCCAGTTCATTAACTACCCGGTGTTCAACGTGGCGGACATCCTGGTGGTGTGCGGCACCATCGGCTTTGCCGCCTACTATCTGCTGCTCCACGACAAGCTGAAATCCCGGGAAGAGACGCCCCGGGAGGAGAAAACCGATGGAACTGATCTGCCTGACGGTCCCCGGTGAGGAAGGGGGCGTCCGGCTGGACAGCTTCCTGGCCGCATCCCTTCCGGAGCTGACCCGGTCCGCCGCCGCCCGGCTCATCGAGACGGGGCGTGTGACGGTGAACGGCGCCGCCGCTTCCAAGAGCGCCCGGCTCTCGGTTGGGGAGACGGTCTCCGTCACGCTTCCGGAGCCGGAGCCGGCGGAGGCGCGGCCCCAGGAGATTCCGCTGGACGTAGTCTATGAGGACGCCGACGTGATCGTGGTCAATAAGCCGGCGGGACTGGTGGTCCACCCGGCCCCGGGGCACCCCGACGGCACCCTGGTCAACGCCCTGCTGTACCACTGCGGGGACAGCCTCAGCGGCGTGGGGGGCGCGCTGCGCCCGGGGATCGTCCACCGCATCGACCGTGACACCAGCGGCCTCATCATCGCCGCCAAGAACGACGCCGCCCACCAGGCCCTCTCCGCCCAGCTCCAGGACCACACCCTGGCCCGGACCTATGAGTGCATCGTGACGGGGATCCTCCGGGAGGAGGCGGGGACCGTGGACGCCCCCATCGGACGGCACCATACGGACCGGAAGAAGATGGTGGTCACGGACCGGGGCGGGAAGCGGGCCGTCACCCACTGGGAGGTCCTGGAGCGGTTTCCGGGGTACACCCATGTCCGCTGCCGCCTGGAGACCGGGCGGACCCACCAGATCAGGGTCCACATGGCCTATATCGGCCACCCCATCTACGGGGATACGGTGTACGGCGCAAAGAAGCCCGTACCGGGACTCACTGGCCAGTGCCTCCACGCGGTTGGGCTGCGGTTCGTGCATCCCCGCACCGGGGAAATAGTGGATCTCTCCTGCCCGCTGAACGGGGAGTTTACGGCGGTACTGGAGAGGCTGCGGAGGCTGGGAACGTAATACGAAGCGGGGCCTGCGCAAAACGAACTTTACTAATTTTGATTCCATAGCGGAATATCCAGGGGAAAGTACCCCATATCTGCAAAAAACAGCTCCTTCGCCTGCCGGGCGAAGGAGCTGTTTTTGCGGGGCGGCTTACCGGCGCTCCCGCTTTCTGGCCAGGGCGATGACGGCCAGCACCAGATTTTCCACCGCCAGCCCGGCGGTGACGGCAACGGACGCGGCCAGTACGATCATGGACACGATGCGCGCTTTTTTCAGCATGGGGATACCTCCTTCATTACAGGTCGTCTTCACTGTCGTCAAAGTCCTCGGCGGATACATCCACCGCGCGGCCCGCGGCCTTGGCAGCCACCTGGGACTGGGTACTCATGAGCTTGAAGAAATCCCGGCGGATGGCGGCCTCCAGGTTGTCGGCGATCTCCGGATTCTCCTTGAGGTACTGCTTGGCGGCGTCCCGGCCTTGGCCCAGGCGGGTCTCTCCCATGGAGAACCAGGACCCGGACTTCTGCACCAGATCCAGCCGCACGCCCAGGTCGATCAGCTCACCCAGCAGAGAAATGCCCTCGCCGTACATGATGTCGAACTCCGCCTCCCGGAACGGGGGGGCCATCTTGTTTTTCACCACCTTGGCCTTGGTGCGGTTGCCGATCATCTCGCCCCCGGACTTCAGGGTCTCCACCCTGCGCACGTCGATGCGCACGGAGGCGTAGAATTTCAGGGCCCGGCCGCCGGTGGTGACCTCCGGGTTGCCGTACATGACGCCCACCTTCTCACGCAGCTGGTTGATGAACACCACCACGCAGTTGGTCTTGTTGATGGCGCCTGCCAGTTTCCGAAGGGCCTGGCTCATGAGGCGGGCATGAAGGCCCACGTAGCTGTCGCCCATCTCGCCCTCGATCTCCGCCCGGGGCACCAGGGCGGCCACCGAGTCCACCACGATCACGTCCAGCGCGCCGGAGCGCACCAGGGCCTCGGTGATCTCCAGGGCCTGCTCGCCGGTGTCCGGCTGGGAGATCAGCAGGTTGTCGATGTCCACCCCCAAGGCACGGGCGTAGGTGGGGTCCAAGGCGTGCTCCGCGTCCACGAAGGCCGCCTCTCCGCCGGCCTTCTGGGCCTGGGCTACGATATGGAGGGCCAGGGTGGTCTTACCGGAGGATTCGGGGCCGTAGATCTCGATGATGCGCCCCTTGGGGACGCCGCCGATGCCCAGGGCCAGATCCAGGGCCAGGGAGCCGGTGGGGATGACTTCCACGTTCAGGTTGGTCTGGTCCCCCAGGCGCATGATGGAGCCCTTGCCGTACATCTTCTCGATGTTCTTCATGGCGGTCTGGATGGCTTCCTTCTTGTCGCTGGCAACGCTGGCGGTTTTGGTCAGCTTTTTGTCTTTGTCGGCCATAGTGTTCTCCTTTTTATGTTCAAAAATTTTGTGTTCGTGTCAGAATTCTATATCATACCGCGTCCCGTTGGAGAACAGGACGCCGGTTTCCAGCCGGATGCACAGGAGGACGGTGTTTTCATCCCGCAGGTCCACGTGGCCGTTATCCAGCCACGACGCGAAAGCCTCTTTCAGCCTGCCGGCGATCCGGCGGTTTTCCTCTTTCCCGATGTACCCCAGGTTGATGCCTGTTCCGTGGGCGGTAAACCAATCGCCCGCGATGGCGGCGGCGGGATTCTGTGCAAGCTGCCGCATTTTATTGGACAGCGCGTGGGTGATGACATAGAACGCGCCGTCTTCATAATACGCATTCACAGCCCGGACATAGGGCGTCCCGCCGCTCTCCGTCGCCAGGGCGATCAGGGTGTCCTTGCCGAAACGTTCCGTCAGGATCTTTTCTGCTTCGTCATTCAGCTTCATATCCGCCTCCGTTAATTTAACTCTGAGAAATCAATCGTTTTGATCTCCCCGTTCACCCGGGAAAACTCTATCCTGTCCACCTGAGCGGTAAACGGCGCAAACTCTCTTTGCATTGCTGCGGCAATGGCTGCAAGGTCCGCCCCAGGGGCATATAAAAGGGTCGTGTGGGGCCTCCAGACATCCGCCTGCGTCCACTCGTTCAGGTCCGCCGCCCAGGTTCGGGCGATTTCTTTCTGCATAGCCGCCATAACAGGTTCTCTCTGGGGAGCAGCTACAATGATTGATTCCGATTCGGGCACGGAGGCCCATATCTCCACTTTCTCATAGCGGACGGTAAACTTTTGATACCCGGATAAAATCGCCTTGCAGGACGCAATAAATCCGGCCTCATCCTCGCCGGTATAGGTTGCAAGGGTAATATGCCCGTGCAGTTCCCTGGGGAAGATGCCAAAATCATTTGCCACCCGGCGCAGTTTCGCCAACCGCTCGGTTGAGCCCGAATCAATTTTTGCAATGGCGCACAGCATATGATTTTTCCCCCTGCAGGCGGAATTGATAGATGCACTTATGCGTCTCGCCGTCCTCCACGCGCATATCATTGTCCTCCGGCAGTTCCACAATTTCCAGCAGTTCCCCGTTCAGCCATTCGCAGGTCTTCCGGGAGGGCCGGTTGTCCGGGTTGCAGGTGATGATAAGATACTCCATCCCGTGCCGCTTCGCCAGCTCGAACAGCAGCAGGCAGGCTTTCCCGGCGTAATGGCATCCCCGGTATGGCTCCTCCACCCGGTAACCGATGTTCCCGCCGTAGTACACGCTCTCGTTGTGCCCGATCCGCAGGTCGCAGGTCCCCATTTTGGTCCCCGCCGGAGCGCAGATGGCAAAGTGGTAGGCGGGCAGCCAGTTTTTCGCCGGGTCCGCCTCTACGGTTTTCTCCAATACGAGCCGAATTTCTTCGCTTCGCAGGAAATCCGTATCAAGAAACACACGCACCCCTCCTTGCGTCAAAGCGAAAATCGAAAAATGCACCTGCGGATGTCGCCGGTCAGCTGCCGCCGCTTGTCGTCCTCCGGCAGCTCCACGATCTCCAACAGCTCCCCGCCCAGCCATTCGCAGGTTTTCCGGGAGGGCTGATTGCTCGGGGCGCATACGATGATGACGTAGTCCATCCCCTGCCGCCGGGCCAGCTCAAAGAGCAGTTTGCAGGCCTTTCCGGCGTAATGACGCCCTCTATAGGGCTCGTCGATCTCATAGCCGATATTCCCCACGGAGTAGAGGACCTCGCTGTGTCCCAACCGCAGATTGCAGCCGCCCACCCGAACGCCGGTACGGTCCAGGATATCAAAATGGAACGCCGGGTCCCATTTCCTCTGGGGATCGTCCTCCGCCAGCTCGATCTGCCGGAGGGAAATCTCCTCTGTCCTCAGAAAATCCATCGCAGGAAGCATATCTATTCCTCCGCCAGCGCCGTGCCGTACACCACCCGGCCAATCCCCTGGGTGTCCGGCAGGATGTTGATATCCGCAAACCCCTGGCCGCGCATCAGCCGCAGTACGGCGTCCGCCTGCCCGGCGCCCACCTCAAAGTACATCCTTCCGCCCTCCACCAGGGCGGCCTTCCAGCGGCCAACAATGGCCCGGTAGAAGTCCAGTCCGTCCTCTCCGCCGTACAGCGCCAGATGGGGCTCGAAATCCCGCACAGACCGGTCCAGCTCCTCCATCTCCCTGTAGGTGATGTAGGGCGGGTTGCAGGTGATGCAGTGGAATGTGCCGATCGACGGGGGCGGTGGGGCCAGGGCGTCCAGAACGTCCGCCTTCACCCGGTCCGTGAGGCCGCACCGCCGGACGTTCCGGCGGCAGACCTCCAGGGCCTCCCCGGAAATATCCCCCAGCAGCGCCCGGCACCCGGGCACGTTGGCGGCGGCCGCCAGTCCGACGCAGCCGCTGCCGGTACACAGGTCCAGCAGGCGGCATTTCTCCAGAGGCCCCATGAATTCGATGGCCGCCTCCGCCAGGACCTCGGTGTCCACCCGGGGGATCAGCACCGCCGGGGTGACCTCCAAAGTCAGGCCGTAAAACTCCCACTCCCCAATGAGATATGCTACCGGCTCGCCGTTGATATGACGGTCCGTCAGGGCGCGGACGGCCTCCTCGATCTCCGGGGAGGTATACAGGGGGCCGTCCCGGTAGAATTCCTCCCGGGTCTTGCCGCTGCCGAAACACACCAGCTCCCGGGCCTCCAGACCCGCGCCGGGAAAGCCCGCCTGAAGGAGCCGGCGGCGAATGTCCAGATATAGATTCTGGTAGGTAATCACCCGTCTGTCCCCCAATTTACCACTGGTCTTTGCCCTTTTCAGCGGGGATGACCCGCTTGAGGGCTTCGATGGCCACCTCCATCATGGAGTCGTCGGGCTCGAAGGTGGTGAAGTTCTGCATCCAGAGGCCGGGCTTTGCCAGGAAATTAGTTACCGGGTTGTCGTGGCCGCCCACGTAGCGGTTGAACTCATAGGTGATGCCTACCACCAGCGGCAGCAGCAGCAGCTGAATGAGCATCCGCAGAAACACGTTGTCCACCGGGAACAGGGCGAAGATTACTGTATTCACCAGAATTGCTACGATAATCACCACCAGCAGGAAACTGGTGCCGCACCGTGGATGGTGCTTCGATTGCACCCGCACATTGTCAACCGTCAGCTCCAGGCCCTTCTCGTAGCAGAAGATGGTCTTGTGCTCCGCCCCGTGATAGGAGAAGGTCCGGCGGATGTCCTTCATCCGGGACACGGCGATCATGTAGGTCATAAAGATGGCGATGCGCAGGATGGCGTCCACCAGGTTCCGGGCCAGGACGCTGTCCGTGACTTTTTCCACAAAGCTGGCCAGAAAGGTGGGCAGGAGCATGAACAGCCCGATGGAGAAGCACACCGCCAGCACCACGGAGAAGGTAATAACCACCTTCTCCATTTTTTCATTTCCCAGCTTTTGGTCCAGCCACTTCTCAAATTTGGAGGGCTCCGCCGCTTCGTCCTCCTCGGGGAAATAGTCCGCGGAAAACATAAGGGCTTTTACCCCCTTGAACATGCTGTCCAGGAAGGTGACGCTGCCCCGGATCAGGGGCAGCCCCAAAATAGGGTACTTGTCCTTAATGAGCTTTAATTCTTCTTCCTTGATGACCAGACCCTCCGGGCCCCGGACGACGATGCACTGTTTTTCCGGGCCGCGCATGAGGATGCCCTCAATGAGGGCCTGGCCACCGATCGTTGTTCTGAATTGTTTTTCTGCCATGGAGATTCCTTTCTTTCTGCGCCGGCCGGCGCGGGGTTTCATCTGCGGCGCTGTGCGCCGCGGGAGCTTTTTTCTTTTCGATGGCCCGGGGGCTTCTCGCCCCCGGACTCCTCGGGTACTTTTTGTGTGAACAAAAAGTACCCAAAAAGTCACTTAAACCTTGCGGTTTAAGAATCCCTTATTTTTTGATTAGTTTTGCGCCCGAGGCACAGTCGGTTTGGTCTAATCTTACTGCCGTCCGCTTCGTTCCTCTTCTGCTCCTATTTTAGCGTGGTCATCGGTGCCCCCTACCGTATAGCGGGGCTAACTCCCCGGGGTGCATAACGGGGGCTCTCCTATTCTATCATGCTTCTGGCGGTGGTGACAGACTGGTTATAGAAGCGGCGCTGCAGCGAAATTTATCGTTAGGACCCGTGGGTAGACGCAGAAGTCCGGCGCACCAACGAAGAATCAAACGACAGAACAAACCAAGTTCCGTCGGAGGGCAAATAATCACCCCCGTAATGAAGGAGAATTCTTAAGGAACGTAGTTCCTTAAGCGCTCTTTTGTTACTTTTCCCGCGCGGGAAAAGTAAGCCCCGCGCCGGCGAGGCGCGAATCTAAAACAAGATTTAAGCCGGGGCCGCCGCGCAGCGGCGGCATTACTCAGCAGGCAGCGTAATCGTAACAAGACACCCGCCGCCATCGGCGTTGCCGATGGTAAACGTCCCCTCGTGAAGACGAATAATCTCATCGCATACCGCCAGCCCGATGCCGCTGCCCCGGGCCTTGGAGGACCCTTTGTAAAACTTCTGCTTTACAAAGGGCAGCTCCGCCTCCGGAATGCCGGGACCGTAGTCCCGGACCGTAATGACAATGCTCCCCGCCCCGCGGGTGACGGCGGCGTCAATCCGCTTGCCCGCGCCGCCATGCTTGGCGGCGTTGTCCAGCACATTGCAGAACACCTGCTTGAGCCGCTCCGGGTCGCTGGGAGTGGGAGGAAAGAGATCGTCGCTGCCCTCGTAGTGAAGCTCGATACAGTCCTGCTTGAACAGCTCCATGTAGGTATAAATGGTGTCCTCAAACTCCGCCTGCACATCCGTCGGCTCAATATTCAGCGTGAACCGTCCGTCCTGCATCTTGGAGAAATCCAGCAGCTCCTCCACCATGTTGGTCAGACGGCGGGATTCCTTCAAAATGATGCCCACGCCCCGCCGGAGCTGCTGGGGGTCGTCGTCCTCCAGCAACGTCTCCCCCCAGCCGTTGATGGCGGTGAGGGGCGTGCGCAGCTCGTGGGATACGGAGGAGATAAATTCCGATTTCACCTTCTCGCTCTTGCTGATCTGGGAGGACATATTGTTAATGGCGTCGATGAGCTGGCCGATCTCGTCCCGGTAGTGGTTTTCCATCTGCGCGCCGTAACTGCCCCCGGCAATGCGCTTGGCGGCCTCCGTCACCTCCGCCACCGGCTCTACCACGTTGTTGATAAAGACCATATTAGACACGTATACCATGCCCACGCACAAAAACAGCAGTCCGATGGCTACGCCCACGGTAATGAGCAGCTCCCGGGTCACGGCGGACATGGAGGTGACGTACCGCATGGCCCCCACCACCTGCTCGTCCAGCAGCAGCGGGGCGCACACGGACATGATGTGCTCTCCCGTGTGGGGATCCACCCCCCGGAAGGACTCTATTTTCTTCGTCTGGAAGGCATTGATGATATCCGGCGTCCCAGGGGCCATACCGGCGGTGAGGCCATAGGAGCTGGCCATGATCCTGCCGGAGGAGTTGATGAACTGCAGCTCCATGATGTCCCGCTCGGAGAACTCGCTGGCAAAGCTGCTGGCCGACTGGTAGAACTCCCGGAAGTTGGTCACGGCGTTGCTGGAGAAATACTCGCTGGCATGGGCGGCCCGGGTCTTCAGCCCGTCCAGCATCATGTTGTAGTAGTAGTTGGCCATGACCACGCAGAACGTCCCCGCAATGAGCAGCGCCACCACGAAAATGGGGCTCAGGGAGCTGACCAGCCACCGCTTGCGCAGTCCGGTGATCTCAATTTTATTGTTGGCCATGACGGCTCCCCTCCCCGGTTCCCGCGGACGCTTCCGTTAGAAGCCCCATTTGTATCCGTAGCCCCACACGGTGTTGATATAGGTGGGATTCTGGGCGTTGTCCTCGATCTTCAGCCGCAGCCGACGGATGTTCACATCCACGATCTTCAGCTCGCCGAAGTAGTCCCGGCCCCAGACCATGTCCAGGATCTCCTCCCGGGAGAGAGCCTTCCCCGGGTTCTCCATGAACATCTTCATAATGGAGTACTCCACCTGGGTCAGCTTCACCCGCTGGCCGTTTTTTGCCAGGGTACGATTTCGGGTGTTCAGCAGGAAGGGCTCCTGATAGATCTCCCCCGCCTGCTCCGGCGCCGCGCCGCCGGCCCGGCGGAACAGGGCGTCCACCCGGGCGGTGAGCTCCGCCGGGGAGAAGGGCTTGGTCACATAGTCGTCCGCTCCGGTCATCAGCCCCGTCACCTTGTCCATCTCCTGACTGCGGGCGGTGAGCATGATGATGCCGATGCGGGTATTGGTGGCCCGGATACGGCGGCAGACCTCAAAGCCGTCGATGCCCGGCAGCATGATGTCCAACAGAGCCACCCGGACGTCCGGATTGTCCCGAAGTTTCTCCAGGGCCTCCTCCCCCGTTCCCGACTCGATGACCTCGTAGCCGGCCCGGGTCAGATTGATAACAATAAAACTGCGGATGCTGGACTCGTCCTCCAGCACCAGAACTTTTCTCGCCATGGCAGGCTTTACCTCCTTAATGTTGGTCGATTAAAATTCCTTTCTCGTTACCGGGCAGGAATTTAAAACTAGAAATGAGCTAAGGCTCCAGGGACCGTCATTGGGCGTTGCCCAACGACCGGTCCGGCGGCGCACGCGCCGCCCAAGTTCTTTTTGGTACTTTTTCTTTCAAGAAAAAGTACTAATTTTCTCCCATGCTCATCTGTTTGACAATTACCCGGAAGCTCTCGGCAATTTCGGCGGCATCCACCGCGTACAGCCAGTCCGAATAGTAGTCTGTATAGGAGACCGCGAAAATCGTCTCCCCCTGAAGACGGAGGATAGAGCGGCCCGGCTTCGCCGCCTGCGCCTCCCGGTCGGTGCCTGTGAGGGTGTAGATGGTCATCAGCTTCTCCCCCACCGTATTGCCCCGCACGCCGTAGAACTCGGTGGCATGGACGGTGGCGCTGGTATTGGCCTGCCGCACGGTGAAGTGGTTGTCCCACGCCTTGGGGATCAGCAGGTACCATCCGTCCGTGGTGTTGTGATAGGTGATGGTCTCCCGCTCGTCGGAACCGTCGGCGCGGTAGTTGTGCCAGTAGATCTTCCAGTACTCGTTCTCCCGGGACTCCGAGGGCAGGCGCGCCGGACGGGGTACGGCGGTAGCGCCGTTGCCGGTGATGTCGGTGGGCTGGATTTGGCTGTTCAGATACCGGAAGATCTGGTTGGACACGCCGGTATCGTCGCTGAGGACGATGTTGACCAGCTCCGGCTGGCGGTAAATCAAAATGTCCGTCAGGGCATTGCTGGTCTCATCCTCGCCGGTGACCCGGCTGGTGACAAACATCGCCCTCTCCCCGCCCAGCAGTGTGCCGGGCTGCAGCCCCTGGAGGGATGCCACCGGCGCGGACAGGCGGGCGGTGGACTGAAGCTCCAGACTGCTCTTACCGCTGTCCCAGTCGTAGTAGTCCGCCAGGCTCAGCCCCGTGCCCGTATCGTCGCTGCGCAGGACCACCAGCTCCAGGTCGTCGTCCCCGTCCAGGTCCACCACCTCGTAGCGGGCATAGGGCGCGCTCATCAGCCGCACCGGCTCCAGGTCCTGCACGGAGTAGACGCTGACGGACTGCACCTCCGCGCTGACCCGCCAGCTCACCAGGATTTCCCGGACCCCGTCGCCGTCCAGATCTTCGTACCGGACGGAGTGGATGGCGGTGCCGCTGCCGTCGATGACGGCGGCCTGCTGGTAGTCGTCCTCCACGGCGCGGAAAATGTAGATCCGCAGGGGCCGCTCCTCGCTGCTGACCCGGAAGAAGGCCAGGGCCTCGTCGGTGCCGTCGCCGTCCAGATCCACCATCTGTACCTGGGGCAGATTGCTGCCCGCCTGGGGCGGCGCGTACTCCGCGCCCAGGGCCAGCACCTCCGACAGCCGGGCGCTGAGGGCCTTATATTCCTCCGGCAGCTGGGGCAGGGCGTACAGATCGTCCGCCGATGCGGACATCATGCACCCGCACAGCAGCAGCGGCAGCGCCGCTGCCAGCAGGAGAACCTTCCACTTTTTCTTCATTGACGGCCCCGGCCCCCTTTCTTGTGTTCCTCGTATCACGGATTTGACCTCTTTGACAGCTTTGCCTGCTTCATAGGGAAGACTTTTTAATCGTCCCTACCGGCGGGGCACCCTGGGCCGGGAGGCCAGGAGCACCCGGCCAAAGCACACCATGGTCCGCCCGCTGTCCCGGGGCAGGAACACGTCCGCGTCTGCCCGAGCCCGGTTCAGGGAGAAGAGATAGACCATGCCCAGCCCGTCCTTCACGTACTGCTTGCACAGCATCTCGCCGTCCACGCAGAAGATGCCCACGTCCCCGCTGACCAGCGGGTCCCGGTTGACGTAGGCAATGGACCCGTCGTGGATATAGGGCTCCATGGAGTCCCCCTGGATGCGCACGGCGAATTCCGCCCCCCGGGGGGTGTCCCCGCCCACGTCGATATAGTCGAAATCCTCTCCGTACACCGGGGAGGCGTACCCCGCCGCCGCCGGGTTGCGGTAGAGGGGGATCTGGCGGATCTCCTCCTCCGGCAGGTTTTTCTCCACCTCCGACTGGTAGGTGGTGAGGGCGTCCGCCATGGCCCGCAGGGTCTGGCGGCCCGGCGTCCGGAGGGAGCGGTAGGCCTTTACCAGCCGCTCCTCCTCCACCGAGCAGGTGAAGCCCTTGCCAGTGAAGGAATCCTGATATAAATAGTTGGGCTCAATATCCAGCACCCGGAAGAGGCGCAGCAGCACGTCCTCCCGCATGGCGTTCTGTCCATTCTCGTAGTTGCTGATAGCGGAGAGGCTGACGCCCAGCGCCTTGGCCAGTTCTCCCTGGCTGATGCCCAGCTCTTTCCGACGCTCCCGAAGTCTCTGCCCAAAGCTCATGGCTGTGGCCTCCTTTTTGTTGATAGATATAGAATATATGGAACGAGAAAAAAAGTCAACAGAAAATCTAAAATTTTCTCTTGACATTGAGGAACAGGTGTGCTAATATAGCCGCTGTAAGGGACAGCTATTCTTGAATTTTTCCGAAATTGAAAGGAGGACTGAAATTTTCGAGGGTTTGGCTGGACTGTTCTGAAATAATTGGTACGATTTGGAAATTGGTGGGTTTGTTCTCAGGCGCTGCGGCCCGTTGGGCCAGACGCTGGGGCTGGGCGGTATGGCGGACAGGGGTGCGGCGGGCGTTAAGCCCGGGTGCGATGCAAGGGGGATGACACGGGGCTTTGGTGCCTGCGCCGAAGCATGGCGGTCTCTGCCCCTGCCGGAGTGCCGTCCTCCTCGCGGCATAGCCGCGAGGCCTCCGCTAAAAATGTGCCACCGGCACATTTTTTTAACGCTGCGGGGATTCGACCACGCCCGCCCAAAGGGCGGGCGTGGTCGAATCCGGGTCCCGCTCCCACCAATGGAAAAAGCCGTGCCAACGGCACGGCTTTTTCCATTGGTGGGAGCGGGTGGATTCGAACCACCGAAGTCGTCGACAACAGATTTACAGTCTGCCCCCTTTGGCCACTCGGGAACGCTCCCTTATGCAATTGTTACGGCTGTCATCTCAGAGAGAAGGTGGAGCTGGTAGACGGACTCGAACCCCCGACCTGCTGATTACAAATCAGCTGCTCTACCAACTGAGCTATACCAGCACGATTAGCAACGAATCGTATGATAGCAGACTTTCTCTGATTTGTCAACCTAAAATTTTATTTTAGGAGGAAATTTTTTTGCGTACTGTACATAAGAGGCACCGGGACGTCCAGCGGGCTTACCCGGCGGCGGAGTGCGCCCTGTGCGGAGGAGCGATCTATCGAGGGGAGGTCTGCTGGCGGCTGTGGGGCAGGGTGCTGTGCGGAGAGTGTGCCGGGCCCTGGCTGCTGCATGAATTTTCCAGTTTCCGCGTGCGTCTGGGGGAGGTGGGCAAATGACCCTGACCAGCATGGCGGCATCCTACCGGCACAGCGCGGAGCTGCTCCGGCAGCGAATGAACGAGCTGAAGGAAGCCGCCAAAACCGCCGCCCCGGCGGAGAAGTCCAAGCTGGAACAGCGCATACGGGATCTGAACACGCTCTATCGGGAGACCCGGGAGACCGCCCGGCTGCTGGAGCGGTATTACGACAGGAGGTATCATGCCCATGGCCGCCGCAAATTATAACACGCCGCAAAAACCCCTGACCCGGAGGGACAACGAATTCCTGGGGGATTTCGCCGCCTGGGAGCGGGCCAACGCGGGGGATAACGACGAGCAGATGGAGCGTCTGCGCCGCAATCTCCGGAAGGTCCGGGAGCTGGAACTGACGGAAAAGCAGGCCGAGGCCGTACATCTCTACTATGATCTGGGCCTGTCCATTCCCCAGATTGCCCGGGAGCGGGGCGTCCACAAATCCTCCGTTTCCAGGACGCTGGCCCGGGCGAGAGAAAGGTTAAAAAGGTACTTGCAATATAGCTGGTAATCTGGTAAACTCTCCAATTGCAGGGAAAACTGCCGGAAAAGGAGTGTGGAACCATGATCAAAACAGCTATGCACAGCCGCTGGGGGAGACTCTCCATGGCGGTATTGGGCGCCTTCGTTTACGCTATCGGGATCAACTTTTTTGTGGTGCCCGCGGGATTGATTACCGGCGGCATGATGGGCTTCTGCCAGCTGCTGCGCAGCGTTCTGCTGGGTCTGCTGGGCATCAAGTCCCTGTCCTTTGATCTGACTGGTATTATTTATTATGTGCTGAACGTCCCGCTGTTTATCATCGCCTACCGCTCCCTGGGGCACATGTTTTTCCGCAATACCATTCTTTGCACTACGGCCTATACCGTTTTTTTGAGCATTATTCCTATTCCCTCCGTGCCCATCGTGGATGATGTGCTCACCGGCTGCCTGCTGGGCGGCGTGATCTCCGGCGTGGGGACGGGCATCGCCCTGACCAGCGGCTGCTGCGGCGGCGGGCTGGACATCATCGGGCTGTATATGTCCAAGAAGGGCGTTAAAATTACAGTGGGCCAGTTCGGCATGGCGTTCAACTTCGTTCTTTTCGCCCTGTGCTGGATGATGTACGACACCCCCACCATGATTTACTCCGTGCTGAACAACATTTTCCACGGCATCGCCCTGGACCGGGCTCACCGCCAGAGCGTCACGGTGCAGGTGCTGATCTTCACCAAGAAGGACAGCCGGGAGCTGGACCAGTATATCATGAACAGCCTCCACCGGGGCATCACCCGCTGGGAGGGCAAGGGCGTCTATACCGGCGAGGACACCCATATTCTCTGCGTGTGCATGAACAAGTATGAGATCGAGGACCTGCGGGACGCTCTGCGGAAGATGGACTCCAGCGCCTTCTTCATCGTCCAGGAGGGCGTCCACGTCAGCCGCAATTTTGAGCGGCGGCTGAGCTGAAAGGGTATAAAACTGGAAAGAGCGCCCCGCCTCCGTCAAAGCCGGAGGCGGGGCATTTGCTGGCGGCTATATAGATTTTGCAGTTTTGGGGGGATAGGGTTTCTTAATATCGGTAAGTCCAAGCAAATAATCCGTGCTCGTCTTGTAGAATACCGCCAGCTTGATGAGCACATCCGTTGGGATGTCCCGTTTGCCAAGCTCATAGTGTGAATAGCTGACCTGCGTGCATTGCAGATATTCCGCAATGTCCCTCTGCAACAGGTCTGCGTCTTCCCGCATATCACGGATCCTCTTATACATTTTGCGTATCTCCTCCCGCCCGTTGTGCTCATACAAACAGTATAAGCAAAACAATTTGTTATATTGACACGCAAAACAAAATGTTATATAATTCTGTTCAGTGCCTTCCCAAAGCGTTATGTCCGGGAAAGAAAGTAGAACAGAAATAGCGAGGATATTTATAAGGAGATAAGATATGTTCACAAATATTGAAAAGAAGCTCAAAGGGATCGCCGTTGCCGAACTTATATGCGGAATCGTCATAGCTATTGCCAGCTTGACTGTTATGGAAGACGGCCTTCCTGTTGCACCGGCTGTCTTGCTGGTAAGCCTGATTTCACCGTGGTTTATTTATGCCTTTGCGGAACTGTTGGAGAACACAAAGAAAATATGTCGTACATTAGAAATTGTATTTGCAGAAAATATTTTCAAAGCGGCAGAACGGCAAAAGCAATTAGAAAAAGCAAAGAAAAGAGAGATACAGGAGAAGTGGGAAAAGGCGGCCCAGTATGCCCCCTATTGGGCAAAAGATTCGGAAGCTGTGAACAGTAGAAAGCCGGATCGGACATGAAGCAGATTATGTCGGTAAGCCCCTGGCAGCTACTATTAGCCGCCAGGGGCTCAGTATAGGAGCGTCCCGTTACTCCGTCCGGAGCGCCACCACCGGGTCCTTCTTGGCAGCCACCCGGGAGGGAATCAGCCCCGCGATAATGGTCAGCAGGGCGCTGATGACCACCAGGATCACCGCTCCCTGGACCGGCAGGGCGGCCTTCAAGCCGGCAATGCCGGTGAAGTGGAGCAGGATGGCGTTGATGGGGATAATCAGCAGCAATGTCACCCCGATGCCGATCAGCCCCGCCCCCAGGCCCACGATCAGGGTCTCGGCGTTGAACACCCGGCTCACGTCCCGCTTGCTGGCGCCGACCGCCCGGAGGATGCCGATCTCCTTGGTCCGCTCCAGCACGGAGATATAGGTGATGATCCCGATCATGATGGAGCTGACCACCAGCGAGATGGACACGAAGGCAATGAGCAGGTAGCTGATGCCGCTGATGATATCCGTGATGGAACTCATCAGCAGAGCCACGTAGTCGGTGTAGCTGATCTCGTCCTCGCTGTCGGTGACGGAGGCGTTGTAGTCCGCGATCTTATCCGCGATCTGGTCCTTCTCCGCGAAGGTGGAGGCGTAGATGTTGATGGTGGACGGGCTCGCCAGGTCCACGTAGCCCAGCAGATCCATGTTGTCCTCATAGGTGGAGTCGGACTTCGTGGGCGGCATATAGTTGTCGTACAGGTAGTTGTACTGCCACGCCTCAAAGGGCTCCGCGGCAACCGCCAGCGGAGACGGATACTCCAGCGTGGCATCCAGCATCATTGCCAGCTGCTCCTGGCTCATGGCCCCCATCCGGGCCTGGACGCCCTGGGCGTACTGCTCCCGCACCTGTTCGGCAACAGCCTCCTCCACCCGGGCGAACAGGGTCTCGTCGTCCATATCGGCGATGTAGCCGGAAACCGTCTCCTCGTCCACGCCCATCTCACCGGCGTACTGCTGGATGATCATCTGCTCAATGGACTCCCGGGTCATGCCCTCCGTCTGCTGGGCGACCACGTTCTCCACGTATTCATCGGAGGGCTGGCCCATGACGTCCATATAGGCGGCAGCCTTCTCCGTGTCCGGAAGGGTCAGCAGATGGTCCTTGATGGCGAAGCGCTTCTGGTCGTCGGTGGGCTCCACATCGTCCTCCCTGGGGAAAGGCAGGCCGCAGATCACGTCGGTATCTTCATCTGCCATCTGCTCCTTGACAATGTCCATCTCCGCCGTGGCCTCAATGGCGTAAGTGGTCAGCGCAGAGGTATATCCGATAGCGCCGGTGACCATGCCGGCGGTGGAGTCCTCGGTGGGGCGGGCCACGCCCACCACCTTGAGGCGGGTCCCCACGTCGTCGCTGTTATAGAGGAAGTCCATGCCTGTATCCGTGGCGGACATATCCACCCAGGTATCCGTGGACGCCTCATACTGGTACTTTTCCGCGGGCAGCAGCAGCTTGAAGTCCATCTCGCACAGCTCCTGATAGCTCCAGCTGCGCGGCTCCTTCTCCAGTTCCCCGCCGTCCATGGCGGCCTCCATGCTCTCGGTCATGTGCTCCTCGGTGAGCAGCCCCAGGGCGTAG
The DNA here is from genome assembly GCA_021768185.1 of Oscillospiraceae bacterium. GTDB lineage: Bacteria > Bacillota > Clostridia > Oscillospirales > Oscillospiraceae > Pelethomonas. The sequence goes on along the minus strand of JAETNP010000026.1, from coordinate 16,583 downwards.
AGCATCAGGTCGGATATCTCGTTGTTCCGGTCCACGAAGAGGATCACCTCGTCGTAGTTCTCCGGCCACTTGCCGTAGAGCAGGTCGTACTGGCTCATGACCTGCTCCCCCACCGGCTCCCCGTTCATGCCGGGCAGCAGCTCCTCCCACACGTCCATCCGGGACGTCATCATGTCGCCCATAGGCGTGGCGCTCATGGTGGAGGTCATGGCGGAGTAGTCCCCGCCGCCGTACATGGCGCTCATGCCGGCCTGCATCATCTCCATCACGTCGCTCTTGACAATGCCCCCGTCCTCGTCCTCGGTGTAGATGTCGAAACCGAAGTCATAGCTGTACTGGACGGCGGCCATATCGGCGACGCCGCCCCCGCCCTGGTCCAGCCAGACCTTGAAGTCCTTCAGATTGTTGGTCTGGGTCTCGGCGTTCATCATGGAATTGAGCATGTCGTACATGACCGTGGAGGAGTAGACCCGCTCCCGGTCATGGCCCTCCCCGCTCTCCCGCCGGGCCCCCATGAGGGAGGCCATCAGGTCGGACATGTCGGTGCTCTCCGCCTGGATGGTGATGGGGTAGCTGGACAGGGTCTCCTCCTGCACCTGGTTGATATAGCTGTTGATGCCGGTGGAGAGGGACAGGATCAGGGCGATGCCGATAATGCCGATGGACCCGGCGAAGGCGGTGAGGATGGTCCGCCCCTTCTTGGTCATGAGGTTGTTGAGGGACAGGGAGAAGGCGGTGAAGAAGCTCATGGAGGGCTTTTTCTTTCCCACCTCGATCCGCACGGGCTTCTCCGGCACGCCGTCATAGGGGGCGGAGTCGTCCACCACCCTGCCGTCCAGGAGGCGGATGGTCCGGGTGGCGTATTTCTCCGCCAGCTCCGGGTTGTGGGTCACCATGATGACCAGCTTCTCCCGGGCGATCTCCGCCAGCAGGTCCATGACCTGGACGCTGGTCTCGCTGTCCAGGGCCCCGGTGGGCTCGTCGGCCAGGAGGATGTCCGGGTCGTTCACCAGGGCCCGGGCGATGGCCACCCGCTGCATCTGGCCGCCGGAGAGCTGATTGGGCCGCTTTTTGATCTGGTCCGCCAGCCCCACCTTTTTCAGGGCCTCCTCCGCCCGGCGGCGGCGCTCCCCCTTGCCCACGCCGGAGAGGGTCAGGGCCAGCTCCACGTTGGCCAGGACGCTCTGGTGGGGGATCAGATTGTAGCTCTGGAAGACGAAGCCGATGGAGTGGTTGCGGTAGGTGTCCCAGTCCCCGTCCTTGAACTCCTTGGTGGAGCGGCCATTGATGATGAGGTCGCCGCTGGTGTACTGGTCCAGGCCGCCCACGATGTTCAGAAGGGTGGTCTTGCCGCAGCCGGAGTGGCCCAGGATGGCTACGAACTCGTTTTCCCGAAAGCTGAGGGATACGCCCCGCAGGGCGGTGACGTCCTCGCCTCCGGTCTCGTATACCTTGACGATGTTGTCTAGTTTCAGCATAAAGATCTCCTGCCTTGATGGAATTTTGTTACCGTGCGGCGGACTGCCGGGAGCGCCGCGCTGCGGAGCGCATTAAACGGCCTCCTTGGACTCTACGCCGCGCCGGATGAGCGCGATTTTTGTTGACAGACGTTCCCGGACCTCCTCCAGCGCCGCCCTGCCGCAGCACACGGCCATGAGGGACTGCCCGGCGGAGGAGAGCAGCAGGTCCAGCAGTACCAGCTTCTCCGCTTCATTCTCCAGATTTAGGCCGCTCCAGTCCGCCCGCTCCAGCACCAGCCGCATGATATCCGGCAGGGCCAGCAATTGGCCCGCGTCCACCCCGATATTCTGCCGCAGGATGCTCAGAAACTGGGCAAACTCCTCCCGGTTCTCCTGGATGTAATTCAGGACCAGATCAAAAAGCGTCAGCGGCAGCTCCAGGGGCCGCCCCCCGCAGCGGTCCAGGCTCCGGGATACCGCCGTCTCCAGATACCGGTCATAGCAGCGCAGCACATGGCGGAACAGATCCGTTTTATCCGCGAAATACTGATAAAAGCTGCCCCGGGGGATCTCCGCCGCCTGGATGATCCGGTTGATGGACACCTCCCCGCAGGGCCGCCGGGCAAACTCCGCTGCAGCGGCTGTCAGCAGCTTCTCCCGCTTGGGGGGCGGGAGATTGAAAAACGTGTTGGTGGGCATGACGCGCCTCCTGTGCCATTCTCCAGTCATATTTGGACTGCCGCCTATCATACATGACAAGTTGTCACATGTCAAGGGCCCCTGCCGCATTTTTACATACTGTTCATCTTTACCGGCGGACTGCGTCCATGCTTTAGAGATTCCGAAAGAAGTCTTGGATGCCTGCGAATAAAAAAAGCCCTCCATGGGAGTTCACCGCTGCGGCAGCGAACTTCTATGGAGGACTTTTTATCTGTCCGGATATTCCATGCCTTTCGGCAGGCCAAGAATGTAGTCGGCAGAAACATTGTAAAATTTGCAGAGCTTAATTAAATCATCAATACCGTACCTTGTTTGTCGCAGCTCATATTTCGATACAGCAGCCTGCTTGCAACCTATAACAGCCGCAATATCTTCTTGTACCAAATCGCGGTCCTGTCGAAGTGCGGTCAGACGGTCAACATAGTCCACAAAAATCACCTCATAGACCATCATAAATATTCTGAAACAGACTATTTACAATCAATCTGATTTGGATTATAGTTAATCTGATTCAGACTATTATGCGGGTGAGGTGTATAAATTGCAAGGTCATTATATTGAATCCAAAGTCATACATATCTCCATTCCGAAGCCTGCCTACCAGCAGCTCCAAAAGCTGGCGCTTCAGACGGGCCGAACCATTCCCGGATATGTGCGGTATCTGATTATTCAGGAATTCCAACGGCTGAACCTGCCCATCTATGTTACAGACCGCAGCGGCCGGACGGACTAGAATCAGTCCGTCCGGCCGCTGCGGCTTTTCTATCCAACTTTGCAGGTCACTACGATCCCGTCCACGTTGTTCCCGGAGACGGTGTATTCCCCGCTGTCCGGCAAATAGGCGGCTGTTCCGGCGCAGTACCAGATCTCGTACTGTTCCCCGCCGCAGTCCACCGCCAGATGCTGCCCGTCAAAGGGGAACTCCTTGAGGTAGTCCGTGTACTCCTCCAGGCACAGCCCCTTCTCCGCCATGACGGCGGCGTGGGGGATGCCCACATAGCGGAAATGCCAGGGCTCGTCCCCGATGCCGGTGAGGGACTGCTTGTCCTTCTCGTAGCGAACCACCCAGCCGTAATCCTGGCAATGGGTGTTGATCCAGGCGTACTCCCCCATGCCCTGGTACTCGGCGCTGGTGCCGTCCTCGTAGAAGATGGAGAAGTCCACCACCAGTCCCGTATGGTGCTCGCTGCCTCCGGGCCGGGCCACGAATTCCTCCGCATGGGCCTGCCCGTTGCGCTCCACGCTCTGGTCGAAGAGGTGCTGCTGAAAGGCCTCCGTGCGGTAGCCCGCCACCACGTTGACGGTCTTGCTGCCCCCCTGGGCCCGGAAATCGTCCAGCATCTGATTCAGGGCCTCCAGGGCCGCGGGGGCGAGATAGACCTCCGTATCCCGGACGTAATAGCTGCCGGTCTTTCCGTCATAGATGGAGACCAGCTCCTGTTCCTCGGGGAAGTGGTAAAGGATCTGATTGTTGACCAGGAGCAGGTCCCCGGTATAGACCGCCTCCTCCCCCAGCCGGGTCAGCGTACAGGGGATGCCGGAGGCGGTGACGGCCTGCTGTCCCGGACGGTCCCCGCCCGGGGCGGGGATGGCGGAGAGCATATCGGACTTTCCCGCTGCGCCGTCCCGGAGCAGGAAGCCTCCTGCAGCCGCAGCGGCGGTGAGGACCAGCAGGAACAGAAGAAGGGGCGGAATAAATACGCCGCGCCTGCGGCGGTCATAGCGTTTCATATGCGGCAGAATCTCCTTTGTGAGATAACGCTATCCTACCCGCGCCGAGCCTCCCGCAAGCATCTTTTTTGTGTCTTTTTTGTAAATATATTTTGTACGGTTCCCTGGTGAAAAACGCGCCGCCGGTCAGAAGGATACGCTTTTCAGCTTCTCCGAGAAATCCTTCATGGCCTCGGAAATCTTGATCTGCTGAGGACAGACCGCCTCGCAGCTGCGGCAGCCCACGCAGGCGGAGGGCTGTTTCTCCTCCGGCACCGCCGACAGCGCCATGGGGGCAATGAAGCCGCCCTCGGTGAAATTGTGCTCGTTGTAGAGCTTGATGAGTTCCGGAATATCCAGGCCCTGGGGGCAGTGGCTGGTGCAGTAATGGCAGGCCGTGCAGGGCAGGGCCTTCTTGCCCAGGATCTCGTCGGCGATCTCCATGAGCTCCGACATCTCCTTCTCCGCCAGGGGCTTATCCGCCTCGAAGGTGCGGATATTCTCCCGGAGCTGGTCCATGTTGGACATGCCGGAGAGGATCATGGTCACCTCGGGGATGCTCTGGAGGAACCGGAAGGCCCAGGCGGGAATCTTCTCATCGGGACGCAGGGCGGTAAGGCGTGCGGTGTGGCTCTCCCCCAGCTTGGCCAGACGGCCGCCCCGGAGGGGCTCCATGACCCAGATGGGGATGTTGTACTCCTTCAGCAGCTCCACCTTGGCCTTGGCGTCCTGGAAGGTCCAGTCCAGATAGTTGATCTGGAGCTGGCAGAACTCCATATGGTCACCGTAGGCCTCCAGGAAACGGCGCATCACCGGCACGCTGCCATGGGCGGAGAAGCCCAGGTGTTTGATGCGGCCGTTGGCCTTCTGTTTGGTGAGGTAGGCGTCGGTGCCGTACTGGGGGTCTAAGTACTGTTCAATGTTCATCTCGCAGACATTGTGGAAGAGGTAGAAGTCAAAGTAATCCACCTGGCACTTTTTCAGCTGCTCCTCGAAGATCTCCTCCACCTTGCCCATGTTGTTCAGGTCGTAGCCCGGAAACTTCGTAGCCAGATAGAAGCTCTCCCGGGGATACCGGGCCAGAGCTTTGCCGATGACCAGCTCGGAATTGCCGCTGTGATAGCCCCAGGCGGTGTCGTAGTAATTGACACCGTGCTCCATGGCGTAGTCCACCATCTCCTGGGCGGCGGCCTCGTTGATCTGGGCGTCCTTCCCGTCGAGCACCGGCAGGCGCATGGTTCCCAAGCCCAGAGCGGACAGCCGGATATCCTGAAACTGCTTATAGATCATATTGCTTTCCTCCTGACGGCGCATCGGCCAATGTATTACTTTTCATATTATCAGACATTTCCGGAAATTGCAAATGCTTTTCCGTTATCGTTTATAATGCCCGAAAGGCATGGATAAAGAGCGTCCCGACAGGTACGGCCCGCCGGGACGTTCTGTTTTTTGTTACCGCCGGCCTCCGCCGAAGCCGCCGCCTCGGGAACCGCCCCCAAAGCCGCCTCCTCGGCTGCCGCCGAAGGAGCCGCCGCTGCGGCCTCCTCCGAACCCGCCTCCCCGGCTGAAACCGCCGCCTCCGGTGGAACCTCCGCCAAAGCCGCCTCCCCGGTTAAAGCCGCCCCCGCCGGTGCGGGGCGGCGTGGGCCTGGACGGACGGGGTCCGCCGCTCACCGGCGGTCTGGGGCCGCCCCCCATAGGAGGACGGGGTCCTCCCCCCATAGGCGGGCGTGGGCCCGGGCCCCGCGGTCCTCTCGGAGGAGGGGGCGGGGGCGGCATCTGCCGCCGCCGGTACCACCGGCTGCCGGGACGGTGCCACCAGAAGATGGGCCGGTAGACCACCGGGGGTACGGACATGGTACCGTAGCGGCCATACCAGCTGCTGTAGCGAAGGCTGTCGCTCCAGCTGAATACGACCAGCAGCACAATGAGCAGAATAATCGCGGGAAGCAGGGAAACCAGCAGAGAACCGCCCCCCGACTGGCTGCGTGTGTCAAAGAGCAGGTGGGTCTCCGCAAAAAGGGCCAGCACGCCCTCGTCCCATTTCCCGGACGCGGCGGGCCCGGAGAGACAGCTCCGGACATACTGCCCCTCTGCGCCGTTGAACCGGTCCGCAAAGCGTCCGCTGGAGATGAGATAGGCATCAATCCGCCCAGTGTCAATGAGGAGAATGGCGTCGTTCTCCCCCAGCTCCAGTTCCCCCGCCCAGTTCCAGGCGGCGTCCTCTGTGTCGGTGCCGTAGGGCTCAGCGTCGCGGACAGTGACCACAGCCATAACGCTCCCCGCAGCTTTATCCCAGTTGGCGTTGTAGAGGCTCAGGTTTTTCTCGGTCCTGCCGGAGAGCACGTCGGCCTCGTCCACGATCAGCCACTCGAATCCAGCGGTGGACAGGTCCTCGTTCAGCGGCGCGCCCCCCTCCGGGACTTCTACAAGGGGCTTCTGGGACAATCCGTAGAGAGAACTGAGGACGATGGCCGCGATGAGGACAAAGGCCGCGAAGGCCCGGTTTTTCAACAATTTCATATCATGCTTCTTTCCATGTGGGATGGTACTCAACTATACTGCCCCAGGGACGTCATTTAGCCGCCTCTGGCGTCTAAACGACTGTCCCCGGGGCTAGGCCCTCGGTCGAGGGCCTAGCCCCGCAGCTCCATCAGCTTCTGGCGCAGCTCGCCCTCGATGCGGCCCAGCTCGACCTCCGCTTCCTTGCGCTTCTGAGCGCCCTCCTTCTGGATCTGGATCACCTCGTCCAGGGTGGAGATCAGCTGCTGGTTGGTGTGCTGGAGGGTCTCAATGTCGATGATGCTCCGCTCCGCCTCCTTGGCGGTGGCGACGGTGCCCATCTTCAGCATCTCGGCGTTCTTCTTGAGAAGCTCGTTGGTGGCGTTGGTGACGGCGGTCTGGGCGGCGGTGGCCTTCCGGCTGTTCTCCAGGCCCAGGGCCAGGACCATCTGGCTCTTCCACAGGGGGATGGTGTTCACCAGTGAGGACTGGATCTTCTCCACCATGAGGGTGTCGTTGTTCTGGAGCATCCGGGTCTGGGGACCCATCTGGATGGACACCATCCGGGTCAGCTCCAGGTCGTGGAGCTTCTTGTCAAAGCGGTTGCACATCTGGGCCAGATCGTTATAGGCCTGGGCGTCCTCCTGAGCGCCGGAGGCCTCCGCCTTCTTGCGCAGCTCCTCCAGCTGGCCGCTCTGGATCTCCGCCAGGCGCTTCTTCCCGGCGATGATGTACATGGTCAGCTCCTTGTAGTATTTCAGGTTCAGATCGTACATCTGGTCAAACATGGCGATGTCCTTCATCAGGACCCGCTGGTGCTGCTCCAGCTCCCGGGCGATCTTATCCACGTTGGCCTCGGCCTTGCCATACTGGACCTTCATGGTCTCCATCCGGTTGCCCGCCTTCTTGAAGAAGCCGAACAGGCCCTTCTCCTCTTCCTCCCGGCCCAGGCTTTTCAGCTCCACCGTCAGGCTGGTGAGGGTGTCGCCGATCTCCCCCAGATCCTTGTTGCGCACGTTGTTCAGGGCGCTCTCGGAGAAGGAGGCCACGCTCTTCTGGGCCGCCGCGCCGTACTGGAGCACCAGCTGGGAGTCGGAGATGTCGATCTTCTTGGCGAACTCGTTCACCATCTTCTTTTCCGCCTCGGTCAGCATACTGTCGTCGATCACCACCGGCTCCGCCTTGGGCTTCTCCGGTGCGGCGGCGGGGGCCTCCGGCTCCGCGCCCAGGGTCAGGGTGGGGGCCTCGACGGTCTTCATCTCCTCGGGGTTCAGGGTCAGCTCGGGCATCATGCCTTCCATGTCGCTCATTTTGTTGTCCTCCATTATGATTACTGTCGTTGTCGTCTATGTCGGTCCCGCCGGCCTACATTTCCAATTTGATATCGGTACCGTCGGCGTTCTTGGTGGTCTGAGCCTCCATCCTCTCCCCCGCCAGGCCCTCCCGGGCCAGCATGGTCTCCAGGACGGAGATGTCCGTGGAGATATCCATGGCGTCCGCGCCGAAAAGGCTGTCCAGCTGCTTCTCGAAAGCAGTGACGATGGTGCCCATGATGTTCTCCACCTTCTCCTTGGTGCCGGTGACGTTCTCGCCGGAGATCCCCGCGCCGTCCATTCGGTCGTAGGCGTTGAGGAGCTTCAGGGTGGTGGGCAGGTAGTAGTCCATGAAACGGCGGATCTGAGGCAGCTTGGTGGGGTCCGCCTTGACCTGATCGAAGATCTTCTGACTCACCGCCTCCAGGCGGCGGATGTCCTGGGATATCTTCTCGTCCTCGATGGCGTCGTCCAGGCGCTTCATCTCGGCGATGGCCTTTTTCCCGTCGTCGATCATCTTGTCCAGTTCGGCGTTGCCGGTGGGCTTCTCCTCCTCCTTGGGCGGGTCGGGAACGACGGTCTCCGTCACCTCATCCTTACACGCCGCCCGCAGCAGCAGGAACACGCCCAGGGAGAGCACCGCCACAAATACGAAATGGCTGGGCCGGTACAGGTCCCGCAGCGCCGCCCAGGCGATCCAGACGGCTGCCGCGCCGTAGTAGGGGACGGTGGATTTGCGCACTTTTTTCACGGTTGCCATAGAGGGCCTCCTATCCATGCTATATATTTTCAAAGTATACTGCGAAACGGGCCTCAGGTCAAGGGAAGGGGAGAAAAAACGGAAATCAATTTTCGGCGGGGGAGAGCCTGTTCTTTACGATGGCCCGGGGCTTTCCCAGCCCCAGACCCCGGGGTTACTTTTCGCCCGCGCGAAAAGTAACCAAAAGCGCGCTTAAACCTGGCGGTTTAAGAATCCCTGAATTACGGGGGAATTTAGTTTTGCGCCCGTGGCACAGTCAGTTTTGCCTAAACTTACTGCCATCCGCTTCGTTTCCCTTCTGCGTCTATTTAAGCGTGGTTGTCGATAACCCCTACCGTCTCGACTTAGCAAACTCCCCGGGGTGCGGACTTACATATTAGCTTCTATTATACTGCAAATTTCCCTGAAAGTTTCTCTCTTTTATGCAACTTTGCCCTCCTTTGTGTGAAAATATGTACATCACACAAAGGAGGGTTTTTTATGTCCATTCATAGAGGAGAACTGAAAGCATTTGCCTCCTGCCTACAGCAGGAGGGCCACAGCTCCGGCACCATTGACAAATACCTCCATGACGGCTCGGAATTCGCCGCCTGGATGGGAGACCGAAGGCTGAACAAAGAAACTGCCGCCGCGTGGCGGGATCACCTGGTTAAAGAGAACTACGCCCCAGCCACTATCAATTCCATGCTCTCCGCCGTCAACCGCCTGCTGAAATTTTTAGGTCGGGAGGACTGCAAGATCAAATTCCTCCGGATTCAGCGCAAGACCTTCCGGGACCAGAGCCGGGAGCTGACCCGGAACGAATATCAACGCCTCCTTGATACTGCGGCGGCGGAAGGTCAGGAGCGCCTCGGCCTCCTCATGGAAACCATCTGCTCCACCGGCATTCGCGTCTCGGAAGTGCAGTATATCACCGTGGAAGCCGCGCGGGCGGGCCGGGCGGAAATCAGCCTGAAAGGCAAGATCCGCACTATCCTGCTCCCGGCGAAGCTCTGCCGGAAGCTGCTCAAATACGCAAAAAAACATAAAACCGCTTCCGGCGAGATTTTCCTCACCAGAAACGGCAAGCCCATTTCCCGCCGTCAGATCTGGCGGGAGATGAAGTCGCTGTGCCAAAAAGCCGGGGTCGAAAGCTCGAAAGTTTTCCCTCACAACCTCCGCCATCTGTTCGCCGCGGTCTTCTATAAAGCCTGCCGGGACATCGTGAAACTGGCGGATGTTTTAGGCCATTCCTCCATCAACACCACCCGGATTTACCTGATGACCTCCGGCGCGGAACACGCAAAGCAGCTGGAACGGCTGGGATTGGTGACCTAGTTTCGTCATGTTGACAAAATTTTTATTTTGCCGCAGAGACCTACATAAATCTCTTGAAACCATTATAGCACAACCTTTTTATAATGGAAGATAGGTTCTAAAAAATCAGCAAAATACCGAAAAGAGCATGGAAAACTGGGGGGCTGCAAATGCCGTTTTTTTGCAGTCCCTGGTTCTCATGCCCTTTTTTGTTCTGATTTTCGTTGCAGTTGCCTAGAAACGTGCAACCTCATGACAAAATAAAAATTTTGTCAACAAGGGGGGTCTGGAAGTGGCGGGCCATTCAAGAAAAAAGCTGGAATTGACCGGCCAGAGGTTCGGAAAACTTACGGTGCTGGGTCCTGCTGAAAATATCGGAACGCGCACGGCGTGGCTGTGCCGGTGCGACTGCGGACGGGAAGCGATAGTCCCTACCCGCCGCCTCCGGGATGGCCGCCGCACCTCCTGCGGCTGCGGCAAGGATGGCCTGAACGATTCCCCCGGCGAAGCCGGCCGGGCCAGCCTGACCTTTGTGGACGGCACCTGCGTTGAGATGATTCGTGCCGGGACTGTGCGGTGCAGCAACACCAGCGGCGTACCCGGCGTGGAGTGGTGGAAGCGGAAGCAGCGCTGGAGAGCCTCCATCTGCTTCAAAGGAAAGCGCTATTACCTGGGCAGCTATATCCGTTTTGAAGACGCCGTCCAGGCCCGAAAGCGGGCAGAGGAAGAACTGTACCTGCCCTTCCTGGCCGCGTACGATCAGGCCGCCAATCAATGAGGGGAGGATTTCGTTTTCACCCTTGAAGGTGAGGACGACGAAATCGTATTCGACCTTGGCGAGCGTCTGGACGCGTTCTACGCGGAGCTGGAAGCGGCTCTGAAGGCGCAGGAAGCCAAAGCGGCATAATCCCAGTAAATCCCAATCATAGCGTCCGGCCCGGAGGCAACCCGCCCCCGGGCCGGATTTTCTGTAAAGATCTCTCAACGGAGTTGCACAACCTGCGGTAGCAAACACAGGAATGGGCCCCAAAGTAAAGGAACCATCTTCCCCAATGCACCCTCACGCCAGAGTTCGTGCCGCGTGCCGCGCGGCAACCAGCAGTACCTTCAGAACCGTGCGCAGAAGTAAGCACCGGCATCGGCACAATGCACTGGAGATAGACCTGCCAGTCTAAAGGTCGTAGCGAAACGAATAACCCCCGTAATCAAGGGATTCTTAAACCGCCAGGTTTAAGCCCGCTTTTGCCCACTTTTCGCGGGGGCGAAAAGTGGGCCCGGGGTCCGGGGCTGGGAAAGCCCCGGGGTACGACAAAGAAAGCGCTTTCCCCCTATGCCGCAATATCCTCCCCATCGAACCGGTACACCGCGCAGGCGTGGGGCTGCAGATGGACGGAAAGGCCGGCCTCCCGAAGAGGCGCGGCCCCGCCGGTCCAGAGCTCCGTTCCGGCGGAGGCGGGAACTCCCAGTTCCTCCCAGGACGCGCCCACCTCGGCGGGAGCATCGGAGAGATTGAACAGAGCCGCGTACCGCGTCCCCGTCCCGGGGTCCGCCGCCGTCCAGACGGCCTTTTCTTCGTCCCGGAGGATCTGCCGGGCCTTGCAGGGCAGCATGGCCAGCACCTCCCGGTTGGTCAGCAGGGACAGGGTCCAGTCGTCCAGCTTCGTCAGCTCCGCCCCCACCATCAGGGGGGAACCGAAGAGACACCACAATGTCATCATGGTCCGCTGCTCGTCCGCCGTGAACCGGCAGGTCCACTCCCCCTGGAACCCGCCGCCCAGCCGTCCCAGGGGCAGCATGTCGCAGTCCGGCCAGCAGCCCGGCTCCACATGGTCCTGCCACAGCTCGCAGCGGTGGAACATGGCCTTGAGGTGCCTCCACTCGTCCCAGAAATCGTCCGTAATCCGCCACATGTTGGCGTAAGCCTTGTAGTGCCACGCCTGCTCGATCAGGGCCGGGCCGGGGGACAGGGAGAGGACGATGGGACGGCCCTGCTTGGCAATGGCCCGGGAGAGCATTTCGATCTCATGCCGGCCCGCGTAGGCGTCCGCGCCGGTGTCGTTCCAGTTGTTGGTGTTGCAGATGTCGTCGCACTTGATGAAATCCACGCCCCAGGAGGCGTAGAGCTCGATAATGGAGTCGTAGTACGCCTGCCCGGCCTCCCCCTCCCGCAGGCCGTACATATCCGGATTCCAACGGCAAATGGAGGAGGGGTCCGCCGCCAGGTCCGCCGTCAGGGCGATGCCCTTGATCCGTCCATGGGCGTGGGCGGCGGCACGGGGGATGCCCCGCATGATGTGAATGCCGAATTTCAGCCCCAGGCTGTGGACGTACTCCGCCAGGGGCGCAAAGCCCCGGCCTCCCGCCGAGGAGGGGAACCGCTCCGGGTCCGGCAGCAGGCGGGAATATTCGTCCATCTCCACCGCTCCAAAGGGGATATACTGAAACTGCTCCCGCATGGAGCCGGCCTTGTGGGCGTACCACTGGATGTCAATGACCACGTACTCCCAGCCGAAGGGCTTCAGCTTTTCCGCCAGGGCGGCGGCGTTGGCGCGGACTCGGTCCTCGGTCACGGTGGTGCTGTAGTAGTCATAGCTGTTCCATCCCATGGGCGGGGTGAGGGCGCATTGGTTCTTGTTCATGACGGTTCCTCCCTTCCGCCCGCCGCTTCCAGGGCCAGCAGGGCGCGCTTGATCTCCAGGCCGCCGGCGTAGCCGGTGAGCTGCCCGCCGCCGCCCACTACCCGGTGGCAGGGAATGAAAATGGGCAGGGGATTGCGGTGGTTGGCCCCGCCCACCGCGCGGCAGGATCTGGGCGCGCCGATCCTTGCGGCAATCTCCCCGTAGCTGGCGGTCTCCCCGTAGGGGATTTCCAGCAGGGCGTCCCAGACCCGCCGCTGAAAGACCGTCCCGGCGGGGGCCAGGGGGAGAGAAAAGCACCGCCGGGTCCCCCGGAAATACTCCTCCAGCTCCCGGCAGGCCCGCTCCAGCAGGGGCGAGGGCAGGTCGCGGCCATCCTCCCGGGTATCCCCGAAGTCCAGCGCGGTCAGCGCCTCCGGCGTGCCGCAGAGGGTCAGGGGACCGATGGGGCTCCGGCACAGCAGCCGGTTAAGCGCCGCCATATCAGAAAATGGTGATGGTCCAGCGGTTCTCGTACCGCTGGCCGGACTCCAGGGCGATAAGGTCGTTCTGCTGGGCCAGGTCCTCCACCACATCCTGACGGGAGGGCAGGCTGGCCCAGGGCTCCAGGCACACATAGGGCGCGTCGGTCTTCGGCACGTGCCAGATGCCCAGATACCGCATGTTCGGGCAGGAGAGGGTCAGGCCCCGGGTACCCTCCCCGGCGGAGAGGGTCATGGTACGCTCAAAGTTTTTCAGAATGACGGCGTCCTGGTCAAAGAGATCGTGGCGCAGCGGCAGGATGTCGCCGTTTTCCAGCGGGTAGGGGGCGTCGTGGCCGCTGAGCATATAGTCGTCGCTTAAAAGCACACGGCAGGGCTGGCTGGGATGGGCAAAGGTGAGACGGTAGTCCTCAAAGCTCTTCCCTGCCTCCAGGGGCACCCGGAAGCCGGGATGGCCGCCCAGGCCGAAGTACATGGTCTCCCCGCCCCGATTCTCCACGGCGTAGACAATCACCAGCGTACTGCCCTCCAGGACGTAGGTCACGTCGAACCGGAAGGCAAAGGGGTAGCTCTCCCGGCTCTCCGGGGTATCCGTCATGCGCAGGGTGAGGTTCGCACCGCCCTGGTCCGCCGTGGTGAAGGCCGTGCGCTTGGCGAAGCCGTGGCGGGTCATCTGATAGGTCTTCCCGCCGTATGTATAGCTGTCGTTGGTGAGGCGGCCCACGTAGGGGAACAGGTTGGGGGCGCGGCCCCCCCAGTAGGCGGGGTCGCCGTTCCAGAGGTATTCCGTGCCGTCGGCAGCGGTGATGGACATGAGCTGGGCGCCCAGATCATCAATGGTCACGGTCATGGCGTCGTTATGAATGGTATGAAGCATCAAGATATCCTCCCTTGCAGAAAGTTAAAAGCGTTTCCTGAATAGAATGATACTAGACTCTTTCTAAAATTGCAAGGGGCCTTCGGAAATAACCGGTGAAATCTTTTCCACGCTACGGCTTGCAGTTCCCGCAGGGGGAGTAGCCCCGGGCCAACAGGTCCTCCCGGGCGTCCCCGGTCTCCTGGCGGTTGCCGGGCTTGATCTGTTTGGCGGACCGGCAGGAGGGCTTGTGGAATTTTTTGGTGTTGGTGTTGAGGATATAAGTGACCGTCTGCGGGTCCTCGTCCGGCTGGGGTTCTTCGGGGGAAGGTTCCGGCAGGGCGAGGTCCTCGGCCGGAACGGGAGACGGGACCGGGGTTTCTTTCTCAACCGGGGCCGGAGATGGGACCGAGGCCGTCTGGACCGGCGCTTCCGGCAGTTCTCTGGTGGCCTTTTGGGAATTGTCCTGGCAGTTTGCAAAAAGGAAAATGGCGATTAGTACTCCAATAACGATTTTAACTTTACTTTTTCCCCTCATTATTACTCCCCCTACAACGTTTGATAGGAAAATTGTAGCATACTCCCAGGAGTATATAAATAGGAGAAATAGACAAACTTATACTCCTGGGATTATTTAATACTGCCAGGAGTATAGATATAATGAGCACATCTGTAGGGGGATGTGGCTATATGGCATACAGCGACGCACAAAAAGAGGCAACCAAGCGGTACAACAAGAAAGCCTACGACCGAATTGACCTTTTCGTAAAGAAAGGCAAACGGCAGATAATAAAGGATTTTGCCGAAGCTCATGGGAAGAGTATGAACGGCTTTATCAATGATGCCATCGACAAGGCCATGGAAGAAAAATAGCAGGCGCACCGATGTTGGTGCGCCTGCTGTTTTTAATAAAGCCTGTTACTCCAGCACGTAGTTGGTCACGCCGAACAGGCGGGCCAGCTGGAGCTTGGCCGCCATGCTCTCCTCGCTCTGATACCAGACTGTGGCGGTCTGATAGGCGTTGGGCGTGTAGATGCAGTAAGCGCTCTCGTACCGGTCGGAGTAGGAGACCGATATATCCTTGCTCTCCAGCACCTTCTGGACCTCCTTGGCGGAGATCAGCTCGCTGCCGGCCACGGGACTGCCCCCGGCGTCCGTAATGGTCCGCACGCCGCCGGCCATCAGGCGCAGGGCGGTTTTGGACATGTCATCTCCGTTGTTCTTCATCCGCCGCAGGGTGGCGTACAGCTCCGGCAGGGGCTCCAGGGGGGTGATGGGCATCTCGTCCCCGGCCTGGGCGATGGGGGTGCTGATGGTGATGAGCCGGTACTCCCCGGCGGAAGTGAGCTGGTTGGAGGAGGCGGTCAGCTGGTCATGGACCCGCACCAGCACGGCGGCGGCCTGCTCCCGGGTGGCGAAGGTGTCGGGCTCAAAGCGGTTGCTTCCGGTGCCTCCCATGATATTCAGGTCATAGGCCACGGTAATGAAGCCCCGGTTCACGGTCACGTCGATGAAGGGGACGCTGAAGCCGTCCGCGCTGCCTGCCAGGGAGGTGTAGCCCAGCCCCCGCACCAGCATGGAGGCCATCTCCCCCCGGGTCAGCTCCTCATCCGGGCGGAAGGTGTGGCTGGAGGCGGCCACCGCGCCGTTGGCCAGAACGGTCTCCACGGCGGCATAGTACCAGCTGTCCGGGGACACGTCGGTGTAGGAGGGCTGGCTGGGGCGGACCTCCTCCCAGCCGAACAGACGGGTAAGGGCCGTGGCGAAGGCGGCCCGGGAGATGGAGCGGCCCAGGCCGAATTTTCCGCCGCCCACGCCCTGGAAGAGGCCCAGCTCCGTGGCGCGGTTGACGCTTTCTGCGGCCCAGTGGTTTTCGGGAACGTCGGCGTAGCTCGCGGCGGCCTGGGCCTCGGGCAGGAGGCCCAGGGTCAGCAAACCGGCAAGGAGCCATATCATAAGTCGTTTTTTCATTTGTTATTTCCTCGCTTTTCAGTAGGTAGACGTTATTTTAACAGATTTTCTCCCCGTAGTCAAATGTTCCGCCTGGATGCTTCATTTCCCGGCAAAAAGTTGTATAAAAGGCCTTCGTTTGACGGGGAGTTTTCTGCCGCCCTGCGGGCGGCACGGGACATTCTTCTTGAATCGGCCCGGGGGCTTCTCGCCCCCGGACTCCTCGGGTACTTTTTGTGTGAACAAAAAGTACCCAAAAAATCACTTAAGGAACTGCGTTCCTTAAGAATCCTCCTTCATTACGGGGGTGATTAGTTTCCCTCCGACGGACCGGGTTTGATTCTACCCCCAATTTTTCGCTGGTGCGCCGGACTTCTGCGTCTACCCACGGATTCTAACGGAAGATTTCGCTGCGGCGCCGCTTCTATAAACAGTCTGTCACCATCGCCAGAACTTTGGGTGAAACAGGAAGGTCTTTGTTACGCACCCCGGGGAGTTAGCCCCGCTATACGGTAGAGGCTGCCGACAACCACGCTGAAATAGACGCAGAAGGGGAACGAAGCGGACAGCAATAAGTTTAGACCAAACCGACTGTGCCTCGGGCGCAAAACTAAACTTCCCCGTAATTCAGGGATTCTTAAACCGCAAGGTTTAAGCGCGTTTTTGCCTACTTTTGGCGCGGGCCAAAAGTAGGTCCGGGGTCCGGGGGCGGATAGCTCCCGGGCTATCGACGAGAAACGGCTGCGGAGCGGCCCGAAGGGCCGCAAAGAAACCGATTTTCCACACGACAAACGCATGAGTAAAAAAACTATGAACGAGGCCCCCAATATGGTAGAATGGAGAAAAAAGGGGGACATATCGTGGAAGAATTACTGGAGTGGATGGACTGTATAGAGGA
>JAETNP010000086.1 GCA_021768185.1 Oscillospiraceae bacterium | reverse complement strand
GTGTTCCTGGCGGCTCAGAGGGCACTAAAGTTAGAGAGCCCAGAAGATGGACCATTGACGGACAAGCTCCGTGGGGATATCGTCGTAGCAGTCAAGAAGTATCACTGGAACTCAGGATTATGCAGATACGTGCAAGGAGAAAGAAAGGACGTGTAATGGACATAAGACCGACAGCGCCGGGCCTAGTGGCCCTGCAAGCCGTAGGGGACAGCTGGACAATCGGCCAGATGGTGGACAGCATCGACGGTCTGCCAGGCTGGGAGATTGCGTCAGAGATCACAAGTACCCAGGGAGATATAGCGGAGAAAGTTACCGTACTTTTGCGTAAGACATACGAACCGATAGCATGACCAAGAGCCCCCATGATGGGGGCTCTTTTGCGTCCTATTTGTGGGACAATCGTGCAGTAGATAACGCAGTAGATTTTGTATTTTTTCCAGTAAATGCAAGCCGGAGTGTACACGGATGTACACCAAAGTTTACATTCCCGGCAGGGGATAAGGGGGCCCTAAATAATCTCGGCAGCGGACAGGACAGCTGCATGGACTTAATGGCCGCAGTGCGGCAAGGATGTAGCAGAGCGCCACCGGGACCCCCTACCCGGTGGCGCTCTGTGTGTTGAGGGGGGATTGAGTGACTACGGCTTATATTGACGGGGACCAGCTAGAGTTAGTGCTTGCGTTGCTCACGCCACCAAATCGCCTAGCTTGCCAGCTGGCCTTACATACGGGTCTACGCATTAGTGACGTACTATCGCTGCGCACTGAGCAGCTCAAGCCGCGCCTGACTGTGCGGGAGGCAAAGACAGGCAAGAGCCGACGCATCACTATCCCCGCCAAGCTGCTGGCAAGCATCCAGGCGCAAGCTGGTGAGGTCTGGGCGTGGCCTGGACGCGACCCGGCCAAACACAGGACGAGGCAAGCGGTCTGGGCCGACGTTAAGCGGGCACAACGGGCGCTGAGGCTGCCAGACAGCATCGGGCCTCACTCTCTGCGCAAGACATACGCGGTACGCCAGTATGCCAAATCTGGCGACCTAGGCAAGGTACGGGAGGCCCTCAATCACTCAGATATGGCGGTCACTGTGTTGTATGCCATGGCAGACCACCTAACCAGCCAAAGGGCTGCAGGAGGTAGTAGGCGACGCTCTAAGCCGCGATAGGCACACCGCAGGTCAGAGGCGTCAGCAATCCGCAGGATTGCGGTAGCCGTACCAACATTAGCGGCCTTGGCGCAGGTGCTGCCGATGGTCACAGGCGTGCCCAGGCCATCACGGCAGCGAGTGCCATCAACAGCGCACTCTTCCGGACATAGCGCCCCGCGCCCAGGTGGCAGGTTGCTGCTGCGTGCCCTCGTCTGGCTGGCTGGTGTCGCCGCCGCTGCTGGGCTTGTGCTCGTCCTGTACGGTGGCCCGGTCCCGTCGGGGGGCGCTCCCTGCGCTCCGGGTGCTGCTGGTCGCGGTGCAGTAGCCCCGCGGCCCGGCTCCCCCCGGTGCTGCGGTCGGCCCCCGCTCCTGGCCCGGGTGCCTCCTCCGCTGTGCTGCGTCGGCGGTCTGTGGTATGCGGCCGGGCCTGCGGCCCTTTGTCGGCGGTGTCCGCCTGCGGCGGCCAGCGCCTGGCCGCCCGTCGCGGTGCTCGCTCTGGCCGCTGGTGTTGCCCTGGTGGCTCTGTAAGCCGCTCTAGGCTCTGTGTGGCCCTACCGGGTGCCGGTCCCCCTCCCGCGCCTCTCGTGGCCTCTCTGGGGCCTCTGGGGGCGCTTGGGGGCGTTGTGCGGCCTCTTGTGCGTCCGGTGGGCGCGGGTCCCTCCCCCTGGCCCCCTCCGCGCTCCTCCGCCCCCGGGGTGGGGGTCCCGCCTGTCTGGCGGTTGGTGGCTCTGCGGGGTGGCTCCCTCGTTGCGTCCTGTTTGGGCCCGCCCCGGGGGCTCTGCCCCTCTGGGCTGCTGTCCTGCTGGTGGGCTGTGCAAACTGCCAGGTCTGGCCGGGGGCCTCGCTCTCCTGCAACGGGGGCCTTGCTGCCTTCCCAGGATATCAGGGGATTGGAGATGGTCAAGGGCAAGCCGCTTCGCGGGCCGCAAAGCGGCCCCTTGACAATCTCCAATCCCCTGATGCAGGATAAGAGCCAGCAGGCAAAACAATAAGGCAATAAGCAGGAGGGAACGACGATGAAATACAAAATCACAGTCACATATCCGCAGTATGGAGAGGACAACGGAATG
Organism: Oscillospiraceae bacterium; assembly: GCA_021768185.1. GTDB lineage: Bacteria > Bacillota > Clostridia > Oscillospirales > Oscillospiraceae > Pelethomonas. The sequence continues at coordinate 1,389 of JAETNP010000086.1, read as the reverse complement.
GATGTAAGCTACTATCCAAGCAGAAGCAAAGAAAACACAGCCGGAACGGTTTTAACCCAACTCAGAGAGATGGAAAAAACGCGGGAACCTGGAATCATAACAATCGAAGTTATGCCAGACGATGAATAACGAAAGGAGCAGGCCCTTATTCAAGGGGCCTGCTCCTGTGATAAGTGGTTCTCATGGGCGGGGGGGTCCCCGCCTCACCTGGTGTACATGGCAGCGTCGCCGCTGGCGCCGATGCCATGTACACCAGGTGACCGTTTGACAGTCCAAAAAGTGTTAAATAAATCGGCGGCTTTCCAGCCTAGAACACCCTTTCGAGCACGTGAAGAAAGGCGTCGGCTTTTCGGGTTTCGCCCTTTACTTGATAATATTAGAAGCACCGGAAGCCATTTCCTGAGATTTCAGACAACAAAAGAAGTCACTTAGGGGTTGAAAAAGGCTCCAATTCCTGGTATGATTTAGCTGCTACACAAAAACCAAAACCAAAGAAAAGGAGCCATTTAGCATGACTAAGCATACCACAAAGATTTCAAAATTGCAAGTGAAGAAGGTGCTGGGATTGAAACTGGCGGAAGCGTTCCGTCGGCTGGGTGAATTGGACAGGGCTATACGAGTGGAGCAGTGCGGGACTTACCTGGAATTTTCTCAGGTGCAGGATGGAGAAAGTATGCTGACTGCTGCCAACTTCTGCCGGGAAAGGCTGTGCCCTGCTTGTTCCTGGCGGCGGTCTGTTCGCATCTTCTCGAACACAAGCAGGATCCTTGATTGTGTGGAAGAAATAGACAAAGATTGCAAGTTCCTGTTTCTGACACTGACAATCAAGAATTGCGCTGCTGATGAGCTTGCAGCGACGCTTGATGGCATGAGCGCAGCGTTCCATAGGCTGAAAAATAATAGGGCGTGGAAGTCTCGCGTGAAAGGTTGCATCAGAACGTTGGAGGTGACCATAAATCACGAGGATGGTACGTTCCACCCACACTATCACCTGATTTTGGCTGTCAGCAAAAGCTATGCCGACAAGGATAGCAAGATTTACTGGACACAAGAACAGTGGGCCGAAGCGTGGCGGAAGTCAGCGCGGCTGGACTATGTGCCCCATGTCTGGATTGAGACGGTGAAGGGCCGCAGGCAGGGCATAGAGGAAGTTTCAAAATACATGGCTAAGGACAGTGATTACATACTCCCAGATAACCCAGAAGAGACAGACAGGGTGGTTTCTATCCTGATGCGGGACATGATGGGGCGGCGGTTAATTGGCTATTCTGGTGTGTTCCTGGCGGCTCAGAGGGCACTAAAGTTAGAGAGCCCAGAAGATGGACCATTGACGGACAAGCTCCGTGGGGATATCGTCGTAGCAGTCAAGAAGTATCACTGGAACTCAGG
>JAETNP010000025.1 GCA_021768185.1 Oscillospiraceae bacterium | reverse complement strand
AAAGAAACGCTTTATCATCAGCATGAATCCACCGGAATTTTTGGATCAAGTTCTTGCTTTTTAAAATTCTTCCCCACATAGTTCAATGACTTCATTTGATTCATGCGTTTGTCGTGACGCGGCCCGGCAAAATCCCGGGCCGGCAGTCCGTCAGCTCCCCCAGCAGAACGCCGCCCTCCACGCCGGTGATCTTTGTGGGCAGGACCCGGTTGTGGAGGTCCCCGCCCCGGACGGCGGCCACCATATAATTGGGGGCGTGGCCCTGATAGAGCCCCTCCGCCGGCTGCTCGTAGAGCACGTCGTACACCTGCCCCACGCAGCCCTCCAGGTAGGCGCGGTGCAGTTCCTCCGCTATGGCAGCGGCCCGGGCGGCCCGGGCTTCCTTCACGGCCTTGGGTACCTGCTCCATCTCCGCCGCCGGGGTGCCGGGGCGGATGGAGTAGGGGAAAATGTGCATCTCCGCAAAGCCGCAGGCCCGGATAAAGTCCAGGGTGGCGGTAAACTCCTCCTCCGTCTCCCCGGGAAAGCCCACAATGAGGTCGGTAGTAACAGCGGGACGGGAAAAGAATCCGTTCAGTAAATCTACGCTCTCTTTATACCGGGCAGTATCATATTTGCGGTTCATCCGCGCCAAAACAGCATCGCAGCCGGACTGGAGTGACAGATGGAAGTGGGGGCACAGATTGGGCAGAACGGCGGCCCGGCGGCAGAAGTCCTCCGTAATGGTACGGGGCTCCAGGGAGCCCAGCCGCACCCGCATATCCCCCGCCTCCCGGCAGACGGCCTCGATAAGGGTAATGAGCTCCGGTTTCCCCGGCAGGTCCCGGCCCCAGGAGGAGATCTCGATGCCGGTAATGACCAGCTCCCGGCAGCCCTCCTCCCGCAGGCGGCGGGTTTCCGCCTCCGCAGTCTCCAGCGGCAGGGAGCGCACCGGCCCCCGGGCGTAGGGGATGATGCAGTAGGAGCAGAAATTGACGCACCCGTCCTCCACCTTCAGCATGGCCCGGGTCCGGGCCGCCAGGCCCCCGGCGGGCAGGACCTCGAAGGTCCGGCGGCGGAGGGCCTCGTCCAGATTCACCACCGGCTCCTTCTCCCGGGCAGCATGCTCCAGCAGATCCAGAAATTTCATCCGGTCTCCGGTACCGGCGATCAAGTCCACGTCAAGGTTCTTGACGTCCTCGGGGTGGGTCTGGGGATAGCAGCCGCAAACCGCCACCACGGCGTTGGGGGACTGCTTCCGCGCCCGGCGGATCATCTGCCGGGATTTTTTGTCGCTGACGGCGGTGACGGTGCAGGTGTTGATGATATAGGCGTCTGCCGGGCCCTCGAAGGGGACCAGAGCGTGGCCCCGGGCGGTCAGCTCCCGCTCCATGGCGGCAGTTTCATATTGATTTACTTTGCAGCCCAGGGTATAGATGGCAATGTGCATGTTGGAGACCTCTCCTCTTGCCTTTTTGCAAAAGCTATGATATTATAAAAAATTAGACTGCCTGCACTACAGGTCGATCCAGATGCCTTCGTCCTGTATTTTGGCCCGTTCCAGGGAGCGGTAGAAGCGCTGGGCCTCCGGGTTGGCGGCGATGAGGCCGATAAGGGTGTCCGCCCCGGCCTCCTTCAAGCGGCGGCGCAGGTCCGTCATCAGCGCCCGGGCGATGCCCTTATGGCGTTGGCTTTTCAGTACGCACAGCCAATCCAGGTAGGCTTTTATCGAGCCGTCAAAGCGGCTGCAGATCAGAGTGGAGTCGATCCGCCCCACTACCTTGCCGTCCACATAGGCCAGCAGAGACAGGGCGTTTGCGAAGCGCGGGTCCTGAAAGCTCTGCTGGACGGCGGCAGTATACGCCTCGTTTACCTCCCAGCCCCAGAAGTTTTCCTCCTCCCGGAGGCGGCGCTCGGGGGGCTTCTCGCCCCCGGACTCCTCGCCTACTTTTGCCACGCGGCAAAAGTAGGCAAAAACGCGCTTAAACCTGGCGGTTTAAGAATCCCTCATTTTTTGATTAGTTTTGCGCCCGAGGCACAGTCGGTTTGGTCTAAACTTACTGCCGTCCGCTTTGTTCCCCTTCTGCGTCTATTTCAGTGTGGTAATCGGTGACCCCTACCGTATAGCGGGGCAAACTCCCCGGGGTTCGTGATAGACTTTCCCGTTCTGCCGCACTTCCGGCGATGGCTAAAAACTGGTTACAGAAGCGGCGCCGCAGCGAAATCTCTCGTTAGAACCCGTGGGTAGACGCAGAAGTCCGGCGCACCAACGAAGAGACTGAGGTAGAATCAAACCAGGTATCGTCGGAGGGAAACTAATCACCCCCGTAATGAAGGAAGATTCTCAAGGAACGTAGTTCCTTGAGCGCTCTTTTGTTACTTTTCCCGCGCGGGAAAAGTAAACCCCCGTCCCCCGGCAGGGGGGAAAGGAGAATTCTATGCACTATTTGGACTATGCTGCCACCACGCCGGTCTCCCTGGAGGTCGCAAAGGCCATGATGGCGGTTTTAACGGAAGACTTTGGTAACCCCTCCGCCCAGTACTCTCTGGGGCGAAAAGCAAAAGACCTGACGGACCGGAGCCGGGGCGTTATCGCCAAGGCCCTGGGGGCGAAGCCTGAGCAGATATTCTTCACCTCCTGCGGCACCGAGGGCGATAACTGGGCCATCCGGGCCGCCCTGCATCAGAACCGCCGGGTGGGGAAGCATATCGTCACCACGGCGGTGGAGCACGGCGCCGTGCTCCAGTGCGTGAAGCAGCTGGAGCAGGAGGGATACACCGCCACCTATGTGAAACCGGACAGAGAGGGGCGGATCCCAGCAGAGGCCGTGCTGGAGGCCGTTCGGGAGGACACTGCGGTGGTCAGCGTCATGCTGGTCAACAACGAGACGGGCGCGGTGTTCCCAGTGGCGGAGATCGCCGCAGGACTGAAAAACAGCCCCACCCTGCTCCACACCGACGCGGTGCAGGGATTTCTGAAGATCCCCTTCACCGCCAAGAGCCTGGGGGCGGACTACATTACCCTCTCCGCCCACAAGATCGGCGGCCCAAAAGGCATCGGGGCGCTGTACGTTGGCGGCCGGGCAAAAAATACGCTGCCCCTGCTCTTCGGCGGCGGGCAGGAGTCCGGACTGCGGCCCGGGACGGAGGCCACGGCCCAGATCGCGGGCTTCGCCAGGGCGGCGGAGCTGCGGCTGGAGCGGCAGGAGGAGATCACCGCCCATCTGGCCGCCTGCCGGGACTACGCCCGGGAGAAATTAAGCGCCATCCCGGACCTGTGTTTTGTAGGACCCGCCGACGCGCCCCATATCCTGTCCGTGTCCCTGCCTGGGTATCCCAGTCAGAATATCGTGGGGGAGCTGGACGGAAAGGGCATATACATCTCCGCCGGTTCCGCCTGCCACCGGGGAAAGGCAAGTCATGTGCTGACTGCCATGGGTCTTGATAAGCGGACCGCCGCCGGGACGGTGCGGGTCAGCTTCGGCCCGGAGACGGAATTTGCGGACATCGACGCTTTGGCAAAGGCCCTGCTGGAACACAAAAGCACCCGCTTCCCCATGCTGTAGGGCATTGTCTCATTTAACCTAAAAACCAAAGGAGGTTCTTCATGCTCCGCGCTTTACGCCGGGAACCCGGCTTTTACAAAAGGCTATGGACGCTTGCCGCGCCCATGATCCTGCAAAATATCATCACCACCTCTCTGGGCTTCGCGGACATCTTTATGGTGGGCCTGCTGGGCAACGCGGAAATGGCGGCGGCTACCGCCGCCAACGTGCCGGTCTTTATCATTCAGGTGGTCATCTTCGGCTTTCAGAGCGGCATGGCCGTGCTGGTCAGCCAATACTGGGGCCGGGGGGACATGGACAGCATCAACCGCTGCCTGGGCGTGGCCCTCTATGCCGTGACCGGCTTTTCCACCCTGCTGGCTCTCATTACCTTTCTCTTCCCCGTTCAGGTGCTCCGCCTCATTACGCCCAATCAGGAGCTGGTGGACCTGGCCGTGCGGTACATCCAGATCGTAGGATTTTCTTACATCTTCAACGGCATCAGCAGCATCTACGCCGGCATCCAGCGGAGTACGGAATATCCCGCCTTTGGGATGCTCCTCTTCGGGGTGTCCATGTGCGTGAACACCTTTTTGAACTTCGTGCTGATCTTCGGACACTTCGGCGCTCCCGCCATGGGCATCACCGGCGCGGCGGCGGCCACCCTTATCAGCCGGATCGTGGAGTTCGTCATCGCCGCCGTCTTTGCTCTGAGCAGCAAGAGGCTCCCCCTGCGGTGGAGCTGTATCCTGCGGCCCGGGCGGGCCATTGTCCGCAGCTTCCTCACCTACTCCACCCCCGTGGTCTGCAACGAGGCCATGTGGAGCATCGGCACCTCCATGCTCACGGTCATCATGGGGCACATGGCGAACAGCCAGGATATGCTGGCCGCCTACGCGCTTATTGGGAACATCGACAAGCTCTCCACGGTGGTCTGCTTCGGGCTGGCGGGCTCCGCCGCCGTCATCGTGGGCAAGGAGATTGGTCAGGGACACAGCAGGGAGCGGGTCTACGAGGTCAGCTGGACGCTGCTGCTGGCGTCCATGCTGGTGGGAGGCGCGGTCATGGCGCTGCTGCTGATCCTGCTGCCCACGTTCTTCCGGCCGGTGCTGTTCCCCCTGTTCCAGTTGGCGCCCGGGGCCGCGGAGGTTGCGGCCTACCTGGCGGTCGTTTACGCGGTGTTCATGCCCATGCGGGCCTTCGATATTACAAACATTACGGGGGTCCTTCGGGCGGGAGGCGACGCCAGGGTGGCGTCCCTCATTGATATTGGTCCGCTGTGGCTGGCGGCAATCCCCCTGATGGCGCTGACGGGACTGGTCCTGCACGCGCCGACCTGGGTGGTCTGCATCGCCATGCAGGCGGAGAATATGCTGAAATGTCCCATTGGTCTGGTCCGTTTCCGGAGCAGGAAATGGATCAACGATGTTACCCAGGGATAGGGATGCTCTATATTGTTGTGAATCGCTGCTAAGAAAAAGTCCCTTGCGGCCCTGACGGACCGCAAGGGATTTTGGCGTTATAGAGGGGCAAACCCGGGTGTTTTTACTCTATTACCAGCACATAGGGGTCAAAGCAGTTCTCCCGCAATTCGTCCATAGCTTCCTCCGGGGAGGTCTCCCCGCCCAGCCACAGGCTGTAGCAGTATTCGCAGAAGCCGGACAGATCCATCTTGAAATTGGTCTCCCAGTTGTTGTTCATGAGCCAGGAGTACACCGGACGGGCATTGTTTTCCGCCTTGCCGTCGCACAGTCGGATGGGGTGGTGGCGCATCTCGCCCATGTAGACCAGGGGCGTATCCCGGACCGCCACCAGGGCGCTGCCCGACCGGGAGACGTAGGCCAGGCCGTCGTCGGACATGTAGAACTCCATGCAGGTCCCGGGGATCTGATCCACGCCGGGCCGGAAGGCCTCCCGTTCGCCCTTGCGCAGATACAGCTGGCTGTCCGGCAGGCGCAGGTTCAGGGGCAGGAACACGCTCTCGATGTCGCTGGAGATGGTCTTGCCCAGCTCCAGCCGGAAGTCAATGCGGGGCAGGGTCTCGTAGAGCTTCACGTATACGTCGGCCCGGACCGTCCCCGGCAGGCTGTACCGCAGCCGCAGCAGGGTAAATACCGGTCCCCGCTCCACACAGTCCACCGCCTCCAGCTCCCCGGCATAGATCCGGGCGTGCTTCCCGCGGATGTTGCGGCCCATGATCCGCCGCTCCTGCTCCTCCCGGCAGGGGAATTCCGGGTTTTCGATGGCAATGGGGGTCACCTCGTAGATGGGAGTGAAGAGCGGCGCGAAGCCCTCCCCCAGCAGCTCCCGGCCCGTGCGCTTATCCACCAGGGAGAGGACCCCCTCATGGACCCGGTAGCGCAGCCGGAAGCAGGCCGTCTCCGCCTCATAGGGCAGACGGTAGGTCACCGGATCGTAGTCGTTCTCAATGTCCCGGATGCGCTCCGCGCCCACGTAGCACCGGCGGGTATTGTTGACTTCTTTGGGCGCCTCCACAGCCCGGTAAGTGTACGTCTTTTCCTCATGGGGCTGGAAGTCGTCCACAAACCGGATGCTCCGCCCTCTGGGATGGGGGGACACCTGGCAGGGCAGGACCTCTCCCGCCTCGTTTCGGATCTCGATCCCCTGGATGACCGGGCTCTCGATGAAAAATTCCACCAGCCGCTTTCCGGGGCGGTCGTTGACGCCGCAGGCGCGGACCTTGCCCTCGGTGTTGTAGTAGCGCAGCACGTCCCCCCGCTCCGCCGCGATATGGTCCAGCATCCGGGAGGCGGCCTCGTGGGCCTTGGAGGCGTAACTGTTTTTCCGCATGTCCAGGTTCAGCACCATAGTGTCGTAGGGATTGGTGATGGTGGAGGAGTGGCCCCAGGTATGCTCGGCATAGAGCAGGAGGTTATCCTGGGCGGCGGCGTACAGCGCCGGGTACTTCTCCGCCGCTTTTTCGTCCAGGCGGCGGCAGAGCTGGAAGCGCCGCCGGGCGTCCAGGTAGTGCTTCACGGCGTAGGGCGTACTGCCCACGCCGTTGGCCCACCAGTCGGTGAGATCCCCCCGGTACACCGGTGCGTCCGTCAGCTTTGGTCCGATGGCGGCGTACAGCTCCTGGAGGGAGACCATTTGCAGCTGGACCTCATCGCCGTATTTGGCGTTGAACGCCTGGATGGTGCGGAGGATCTCGGTCTCCGGCGGAGCGTTGTCGCTGAACACACCGGAGACGGCGGTGAGGATGAAATCATAGGGATACCCCTGGCTCTCGCAGGAGTCCAGGTAGTCCCCCAGGCTTTCATGCAGCGTCTCCACCGGGTCCGGGGGCAGGCTCTCCGCCCCCAGGCGGTCCCGGATCATGAAGTTTGAACTGCGGTTGGGCTTGATGCCCAGCACGTTGCCCAGGTTGTAGTGCTCGCCGTTCCACACCAGCAGCCGCTTCCCGGCGGCGTTCTCCCAGAAAAAGGCGTTCTGGTTCTGGTACAGGGGGTACATGCCGTGGTGGCAGTGGATGTTGGTGAACAGGAATTCCACCCCGTTTTCCAGCATGGCGTCCCGGTATCCCATAGAGACGCCGTTGATGTCGGCCATCATAGCGGTTTTCATGGCCGCGCCGCAGGGCGCAAGCCGGGCCTGCCACTGGGCCAGGCGCTCACCGTATACTTGGCAGTCCACCAGGTCGTTGAAATTGAGGTAGTTGGCGGACAGGCCGATCTTCCCCTCCGCCGCCAGACGGCAGAACGCCTCCTGCTGCTCCGGGGAGGCGGACTTGAAAAATTCCTCCACGCAGAACAGGGTCTCGCAGTTCCAGCGGAAATCCGCGTTTTCCGGCTGGGCCATGAGGTCCAGAACAGTGCGGATGTAGTCCGCCTGGGTGTCGATGACCCGCTCCTGGAGGTCGGTGTAACCGATATCGGTGTGGGAATGGTGGACGACGTAGACGGTCTTGATTTGGCGTGACATAAACAGTCCTCCTTATTTTCTGACGCAGGCGATAATGACCTGGACGGGTTTCCCGTCCGGTGAGACGATATGGTAATCCCCGGCAGCCTCCGGGACGACGCAGGTTTCCGCATACCGCAGCTCGAAGGGCGGAAAATCGCCGCCGGTGAGCAGGACCCGCTGTCCCTCCACCAGGTTGAGCACATGGACGCTGCCGCTGCGGGCAATGGGCATTTCTCCGGCAGTGGAGACCCGGAAGGTATCCAGGGGCTCCCGCTCCTGGAGGCCGGTGCGCTCCACCAGGCCGTATTCCCCCCGGTAGACCTGGGAAGCCTGATGAACCAGATTTTCCTGCACCCATTGGGTATCCCGGTCCCACTGGATGTTAGCCAGACCGTGGTCCAGATGGATGGGCCGGGGCTTTCCGTCCAGGTCCAGACGGCCCCAGTCCCACATCTTGAAGGTGAAAATATAGGGCGTGGCGCTGATCTCCAGCACCATGGTATTGGCCCCGGAGCAGTGGACCGTCCCGGCGGGGATGAGCACGTGGTCGTGCTTCTTCACCGGGAGGCGGTTGACGAAGTCCTCCGCCGGGAAGGGCCGGCCCCCGGCCTGGGCCTCCTCCAGGGCCGAACGCATTTCCTGGGGGTCCGCCCCGGTCTTCACGCCCAGATAGACGCAGGGGTCCTCCCCCTCCGTATCCAGGATGTAGTAGCTCTCGTCCTGGGTATAGCGCATGTTGAAGTGCTCCTGGATGTACTCCGTCAGCGGGTGGACCTGGAGAGACAGGTTCTGCCCGTGGATGGTGTCCAGCATGTCGAAGCGGATGGGGAACTCCTTCCCGTACCGGGCGTGGACCCGCTCCCCCAGCAGCCGCCTGGGCTGGCTGAGCACCAGGTTGAGTGCCGGCGTCTGAACCGTCCCGCCGCCGAAGTCCAGCAGCAGGCTGTTCTCCTCCGGCACGCCGTCGAAGCTCCAGGCGTAGTTGCTGCCGTTCTCCGGCAGATCGAAATGGGTCTTCATCCAGTCCCCGCCCCACACGCCGGGGTCAAAATAGGGGACCATGCGGAAGGGCTTCCCCGCCGCCTGCTCCAGCGCCGCCCGGTAGGCCCCGCCGGAGACGGCGGCAGGTCTTCCCTCTGCCGTCATGTCCAGGTACAGGTCCATTTCCGGCAGCAGGCGGTCCTTCACCCGGTCCGCCCAGCGCCACTCGGCAAAATAGCCCCGCTTGTACTTCTCCCGCTGGCTGAGGCCCCGCCGGGCGGTGCGCCAGTTGTCCATCCCCCTCCGGAAGCGGAGCTGGAGCTCCCAGCGGGTCACGTCTGCCAGCAGCAGCACGTCCCCCCGGCACACCAGGGACGCCCCCACGCCGTACACCAGGACGATGCCCCGGGGGACCGCCTCGATCCGGCTCCGGGAAGAGTCCAGATTGGCCTCCGGGAAGAATTCCTCCAGACGCCGGGTGGTCAGGATGCCGAATACCGGGTCCTCCGTCAGGTCCCGGGCAATGGCACCGTCGATCTCCTCCGGCGGCAGGGCCAGTTCGTCACTGTGGATCACCGCCGCCAGCCCCAGCGGTTCCAGAAGTGCCAGCAGCTCCTCCTGGTCCGCCCCGGGATAACACTCCGCGGTGATAACGGTCCGTTCCCGGCCCCGGCACAGAGCCACGGCCTGTTCCCGAATCGCCTGCGCACCTGTGTGAACGGCATTTGGAAAGCCCTCGATCGCAATGGTGGGAAACTGCCGGTATGACAGCTGTGACATTTTTTGCCGCCCCCTTCTTGACTGTTGACCACACCATACAGGACAAACGGGAAATTGTCAAGACAAAAATAAAATTTTTTGAGATGTATTTACAAGACCGAACGCACATGGTATACTGGCTATACATTTGATTGGGAGGTCTCCACATGACACAGCCTCTTTATCAGCAGATCGCGGACCGGCTGCGGGGCGAGCTGGCCGGCGGCGTTTACCGGACGGGAGAGCAGCTCCCCACCGAAAACGAGCTGGCCGCACAGCTGGGCGTCAGCCGCCCCACCGTCCGGCAGGCCCTTGAGGTCCTGACCAAGGAGGGCCTTCTGGTCCGGGTCAAGGGCAGCGGCACCTTCGCGGCGGAGCCGAAGGTGGTCCACGGGTCCACCAGCTTCATCTCCGGCTACCGGGAGGAGTGCCGGAAAAAATGCCGGACGCTGCGCACGAAGGTCCTGCACCTGGAGATTGAGGAGCCGGAGGACCGCGTATCGGAGGCGCTGCGCCTCAAGCCAGGGCGGAAGGTCACGCGGCTGACCCGGGTCCGGCATCTGGAGAACGTCAACGGCAACGCGCCGGTGGTCTACACCACGGTGTACGTCCCCTTGGACCTCTTTCCGGACATGTGCCGGATGGACTTTACCGACGCCTCGTTCTACGAGGCCCTGGACCGGCAGGGGCTCTCCGTAGCCCGGGCCTCCCGGCGGCTGGAGGTGGTCATGCCGCCCGCCGGAACGGCGGAGGAACTGGGGATCGGTCCCTTCGAGCCGGCGGTCTTTATCGCGTCCACGGGATACACAAAGCTGGGACAGGCGGTGGAGTACAGCGAGAGCTACTACCCCGCCAGCCGCAGCAGCTTCCAGATCGAGATACGGAGGTGACATCCATGACCATGGAAGGAACCTATCTTTGCCTGGACGTGGGCGGCACGGAGATCAAGGCCGCCCCGGTGGACGGAACCGGAGACCTCCTCCGGCCGGTCCGCCGCTTCCCCGCCAGGGCAAAGGAGCCGGCGGATGTACTGCTGGCGCATTTTACCGGCATTTTTGAGACCCTCCGCCGGGAGGCGGGGGCGGTCTCCGGACTGCGCCTCGCCTTCCCGGGGCCCTTCGATTATGAGAGGGGCGTATGCCTCCTTCAGGGGCTGGACAAGTATGACGCGCTGTATGGGGCAGATCTCCGCCGGGCGTTCTCCCGGGGGAGCGGGATCGCCCCGGAGGAGATCCGCTTTACCAACGACGTCTCCGCCTTCGCCCTGGGGGAAATGGCCTCCGGGCAGGCGAGGGGCGCCGGGCGGGCGCTGTTCGTGTGCATCGGAACCGGCTGCGGCAGCGCCTTCGGCGTCAACGGACATCTGGCCCCCGACGGCACCCCCGGGGTCCCGGAGAACGGGTACTTGTACCCTGTCCCGTTTCTGGACGGCTGCATAGACGATTACCTCTCCCGGCGGGGGCTGATGGCCCTGACCCGGGAGCGGCTGGGCGAGGCCCTTGACGGCCGGGCTCTGGCGCAGCGGGTCCAGGACGGCGATGCCGAGGCCCGGCGGTGCTTCCTGGCCTTCGGAGAGCGGGTCCGTGACGCGCTGCTGCCGTTTCTCTCCGGCTTCCGTCCGGAGACGCTCTGCCTGGGCGGGCAGATCACGGGGAGCGCTTCCCTGTTTCTGGAGCCCCTGGAGGCCGCCTGCCGCACCCGGAACATTCAGCTCTACGTGACCTCGGATACGTCCGCCAGCATCCTGCGGGGATTGTGCTTCATCTGATCATCCGCAGCGCTGCCGCCCTTCCGGCGGAGAAAGGAGCCTTCCATGTCATTTTTCCGATGCCCCCTCTGCGGCGCGCCTCTGGCAGAGGAGGACCGCGCCCTCCGCTGCCCCGGCGGCCACGCCTTCGACAGAGCAAAGGAGGGCTATGTGAACCTCCTCCCCGTTCATCAGAAGCACTCAAAAGCCCCCGGGGACGACAAGGGCATGGCAGCCGCCCGCAGGGCGTTCCTGGAAAAAGGCTGGTACTTCCCTCTCCGGGAGGCCCTGTGCCGCATAGCGGCGGAGGAAACCGGCCCTGCACCGGCAGTTCTGGACGCGGGATGCGGCGAAGGCTACTACACCGCTGGGGTTCGGGAAGCGCTCTTGGCGGCGGGAAAAGCGCCGGTGATCGCGGGAATCGACATCTCCAAGTTCTCCCTGCAGAAGGCGGCGAAAAAATACCCGGATATTGAATTCGCCGTGGCCTCCGCCTACCGGCTGCCGGTGGCGGCGGGGAAGGCCGACCTGCTGCTGAACGTGTTCTCTCCCCTGGCGCTGGAGGAGTTCCGCCGGGTGCTGAAACCGGGCGGCGTCTATCTTTACGTGGTCCCCGCTGCGTACCACCTCTGGGAACTGAAGGAGGTGCTTTACGAGAAACCGTACCTCAACGAGGAGAAGGAGACCCCCTATGAAGGCTTTGCCTACCTGGATATCCTCCCGGTGTCCTACAGTATCCATCTGCCCAGTCAGGAAGACATCCACGCTTTGTTCCAGATGACCCCCTACTACTGGAAAACGGGCAGGGAGGGCGCGGAGCGGCTGGCCGGACTGGAGAGCCTGGACTGCCGGGTGGACTTCCGCGTCCACGTGTTTCGGCGGGCGTAAAAAATATATTCTGCATATTCATTAAATAGCGGAAAAACCATCCGTCAAATCGCGCAAAACAGAGCTTATATTAGAGGCTTTCTTTGGCAATTTGGCGGATTTTTCCTGCTTATGCTCAATATTTATTCACTTCCAATGAAAAACTATTGACAATTCCCGGAAATCGTAGTATGCTCCCTATCACCCGGCAAGACCGGATGAATAAAATCAAACAAATATCGTTTGATAGAGGAAAGGGAGTAATCCAGATGAAAAAATTTATGACCGTGCTGCTGGCTCTGGCCATGGTCCTGAGCCTGGCCGCCTGCGGCGGAGGCAATAACGCCGGCAGTCAGGACGGCGCAGCCTTTACCACTGTGGAGGAGGGCAAGCTCCATATGTCCACCAACGCCGCCTTCCCTCCCTATGAGATGACCACCGACGACGGCGGCTTCGAGGGCATCGACGTGGAGGTGGCCGAGGCCATCGCCAAGAAGCTGGGCCTGGAGCTGGTGGTGGACGACATGGGCTTTGACGCCGCCCTCACCGCCGTCCAGACCGGACAGACCGATATCGCCATGGCGGGCATCACCGTCACCGATGACCGCCTGGAGGTCATGGACTTCTCCGACAGCTACGCCACCGGCGTGCAGGTGGTCATCGTCAAGGAGGATTCCCCCGCCGTCCAGTCCATCGACGATCTGGCCAGCGCCGCAATGATCGGCACCCAGAAGGCCACTACCGGTTACATCTACTGCTCCGCTCCCGTTGAGGAGGGCGGCTATGGCGAGGACCACGTTACCGCCTTTGACACCGGCGCGCTGGCCGTCATGGCCCTGGTCAACGGCCAGGTGGACGCAGTGGTCATCGACAACGAGCCCGCCAAGGCCTACGTGGCGGAGAACCCCGGACTGAAGATCCTGGATACCGAGTTCGCCGTGGAGGACTACGCCATCGGTTTTGCCAAGGGCAACACCGCTCTGAAGGACGCTGTGAACGCCGCCATGGCCGAGCTGAAGGCGGACGGCACCTTCCAGAAGATCGTGGACAAGTACATCACCGCCGAGTAAACAGGACCTGAAAGGGGCGGCCCCGGGCCGTCCCTTTCCTTTAAAAGGAAAGGAGGCCTCTATGGCTCTCATCAACTGGCTGGGGGATCTGGCTCCCAGACTGCACCGGGCCTTTATCGAGGGGGACCGCTGGAAGCTCTACCTGCAAGGGCTGGGCACCACCCTGGAGATGACCGTGATCGCTCTGATCCTCGGCGTGATCCTGGGCCTGGTGGTGGCTGTGGTCCGCACCGCTCACGACCAGCAGCGGCTGGGGCACCGCAATCCTCTGCTGAGCTTTTTCAATGCCCTGTGCAACCTCTACACAACCGTCATCCGGGGCACGCCCATGATGGTGCAGCTGCTCATCTGGAGCTTCGTCATCTTCAAGACCAGCCGGAACAAGGTGCTGGTGGGCATCATCGGCCTGGGCATCAACTCCGGCGCCTACGTGGCGGAGATCATCCGGGGCGGGCTCATGAGCGTGGACGCGGGCCAGAGCGAGGCGGGGCGCTCCCTGGGGCTCAATTACTTCGACACCATGCGTTTTATTGTCATTCCCCAGGCGTTCAAAAACATCCTGCCGTCCCTGGGCAACGAGTTCATTACCCTTTTCAAGGACACCTCCCTGGTCCAGGCCATCGGCGCCGCCGAGCTGACTTATTACGCCTTCACCATCGGCGGGCGGACCTTCGACTACATGCCGCCCCTTATCGGCATCGCGCTGATGTATCTGGCGGTGGTCATCGTCTTCACCTGGCTCCAGGGCAAGCTGGAAAGGAGGCTGCGGGAAAGTGATCGACGTTAAGAACTTATCCAAGTCCTTCGGGGACCATTTGGTGCTGGACGGCATCAACCAGCATATTTCCCCGGGAGAGAAAGTGGTCATTATCGGGCCCTCCGGGTCCGGGAAATCCACGTTCCTGCGCTGCCTCAACCTGCTGGAGACGCCCACCGGGGGGACCATCACCTTCCAGGGCCAGGAGATCACCGGAGCCAAGGTGGAGATCGACAAGGTCCGCCAGCAGATGGGCATGGTGTTCCAGCACTTCAACCTGTTCCCCAACATGACCATCCGGCGCAACATCACCCTGGCCCCGGTGCGGACGGGGCTCATGAAGCAGGCGGAGGCGGATGAGGCTGCCATTGCGCTGCTCAAGCGGGTGGGGCTGGAAGAGAAGGCGGACGCCTACCCCAACCAGCTCTCCGGCGGGCAGAAGCAGCGGGTGGCCATCGTAAGGGCGCTGGCTATGAAGCCCAAAGTGATGCTCTTTGACGAACCTACCTCCGCTCTGGACCCGGAGATGGTGGGCGAGGTGCTGGACGTGATGAAGGAGCTGGCCCGGGAGGGCATGACCATGGTGGTGGTGACCCACGAGATGGGCTTCGCCCGGGAGGTGGGCAGCCGGGTGCTGTTTATGGACGGCGGCGGCGTTGTGGAGGAGAATACTCCCGACGAGCTGTTTAACCACCCCAGGAGCGAGCGGCTACAGTCCTTCCTAGCAAAGGTATTATAAAAGTTTCGCCGGCCTTTTCAAAGGCCGTGAGGTGCAGGGGCAAAGCCCCTGCTCGCGCCCCGCAGGGCGCGAAATCTCCAAAAGCCGCGCTCAAAAAAATCTACTTCATCGTACAATCCCAAACTGCGCGCGGCTTTCAGCGTATTTGCCGCGAAGTATGCTACTTCGCGGCAAACAGCGCCGGGAGTTTCCGTCAGCTTTTGATCCGCACTTGCAGAAAACGCCCCGCCGAGACGGCGGGGCGTTTGGCTACTTCTATTCGGAATCGCTCATATGCGCCAGCGCAAATAGGACGCACTGGTTGATAAACTCGTTACGGCTGATGTTGGCAGCTGCGGCCTTGCGTTCAATTTCATGAATAAGACTGACCGGTAACCGCACAGATATAATATCTTTCTCCAATTTTACTGGCCGAAATTCCGCCACAGTACCACCTCCTGCTTGCATTATTATAATCTTTCTGATAATATATAAAAATATTAAGAATAAGTTATATAATAGATGATAAAAATTTAATACAATATGGAGGTCAGTATGTATCGTGTAATCATAGCAGGCGGGAGGGATTTCCAGGATTATGACTTACTGGAAAAGACCGTAGATCAATTTTTGTCCAACGAGCAGGATGAGATCACCATTTTCTGCGGTATGGCCCGGGGCGCGGACAGCTTGGGGGAGCGCTATGCGGAAAGTCATGGCTACGCTGTCCGGTACTTTCCTCCGGATTGGCGGCGGTATGGGCGGGCCGCAGGCCCCAGACGGAATCAGGAAATGGCGGAAGAAGCGGACGCGCTGGCAGCCTTCTGGGACGGGACGAGCCCCGGAACGGGCCATATGATCCAATCCGCCCGCCGCCGGGGACTGCGGATGCTGGTTACACGGTATTGACCTCTCCCATCCGTGCAGGAAAAGAGAGGACGGCGGCGGCAGCGGGATGCTATCATACGTACAGAAAGCACAGGGAGGAAACGACATGGAATGGGTTGACAGCCTGAACAAAACGATAACCTATATTGAGGACCATCTGACGGAGGAGATTGACTACGAGGCTCTGGCGCGGTTGGCCTGCTGCTCGTCGTACCACTACCAGCGGATGTTCGCCTATATGGCGGGGGTGACCCTGGGAGAGTACATCCGCCGGCGGCGGATGTCCCGGGCGGCGGCGGACCTCCAGGCCGGGGAGAAGGTTCTGGATACCGCTCTGCGGTACGGCTACCAGTCCCCCACCGCCTTTAACCGGGCCTTCCAGGCCGTCCACGGCGTTCCCCCCTCTGCGGCACGGGAGCCGGGGACCGCCGTGAAGAGTTTTCCTCCCCTGCGCTTTACTATCATGATCAAAGGAGCGGAAGAGATGGAGTATCGGATCGAAAAGCGGGAGGCGTTCCGGGTGGTGGGCGTGTCCGTACACATTGAGAAGGACATGGAGAAGAACTTCCAGGTCCTCCCCAAGCTGTGGGAGCGGGTGGCTGCGGACGGTACGTTACAGCGGCTGGCGGGTATGATGGATACGCAGCCCATGGGCATCCTGGGGGTCTGCGACTGTCCGAACAGCGGGGAATGGCGGTATTACGTTGCCGCCGCGTCCTCCCAGGACGGGGAAGGGCTGGAGACGTATACCGTTCCCGCCGCCACTTGGGCGGTCTTTCCCGGCGCGGGGAGCAACCAGTCCATCCAGGAGCTGGAGCGGCGCGTTCTGACGGAGTGGCTGCCCACCTCCGGGTACGAGTACGGCAGCGCGCCGGATATTGAGGTCTACCTCAATCCCGACCCCGCCAACGCCAGATATGAGGTTTGGATTCCGGTCACTAAAAAGTCCTGAACGCACGTCGGTGCAGCACGACAAAATCCCGCATAACAGCCGCATTTTCCCGCTGAACCGGCGGGAAAATGCGGCTTGCTATCTATGCGCCGGAGGTATATAATAGGGGGACCCTGCCGCCTGGGGCGGCAGACTATGAAAACATGCGAGGTATCAGACCGCTATGGCCAAGACACTTTTGCTGATTGTCAATCCCCGGGCGGGGCGCACCCGCTCCAACGCCCCCCTGTTCGACGCGGTGGCCCACTTCTGCGAGGAGGGCTGGCTGGTGTCCGTCCGCCGGACCGCCCATCCCGGCCATGCCGCCGAAATGGTGGAAACGGAGGGCGCCGCCTTCGACCGGATCGTCTGCTGCGGCGGGGACGGCACCCTCAATGAGACCGTCCGGGGCGCGATGGCCCTCTCCGCGCCGCCGCCCATCGGCTATATTCCCGCCGGCAGCACCAACGATTTTGCCGCCAGCCTCTCCCTGCCCTCCGACCCGGCGGAGGCCGCCCGGCGCATCACCGCCAGCGAGGGAAAGCAGTTGGACGTGGGGACCTTCAACGGGCGGCCCTTCGTCTATGTGGCTTCCTTCGGGGCCTTCACCAGGACCTCCTACAGCGCGCCCCAGTCCGTCAAGAATGACCTGGGTCATCTGGCCTATCTGCTGGAGGGGGTCCGGGACCTGTCCACTCTGCGGCCCTATCCGGCCACGGTGACGATGGAAGAGGAGGTCTTCGACGGGGACTTCCTGTTCGGGGCCGTCACCAACTCCACCAGCGTGGGCGGGCTCGTGAAGCTCAGCAAGGACCAGGTGGTCCTGGACGACGGCCTGTTCGAGCTGCTGCTGATCCCCAATCCCACCAGCATGTCCGAGCTCCAGGAGCTGATCCGCGCCCTGGTGCTCCAGGACTTCACCGGTGGAGGCGTGGTGTTCCGCCATGTGCCCGCCGTCACCGTCACCACCCCGGAGTCCTTCCCCTGGACCTTGGACGGCGAGTATGGCTCCGGGGCAGAGCAGGTGGAGATCCGGGCGCTGAACCGGCGGCTGACATTCCTGCTGTAGAATAGGCAAATTGCACAGAAAACGCCGGTCCTCCTGGGAAAAACGCCGAAAATCCCGAGAGAACTTGACTTTTTCCCCGCCGGACGGTATTCTATAATCAGCTTGAGTGGTGACGCTCGAGTACATTATCATGAGCTGCCCCGTCACTCCACAAAATGACGCGGCAGACTGACAAGAAAGGATGTAATCCGCGTAGGCGTGCGGTGCGGCATTGTGGAGACATGCCGCAATGGACCGGGGGTTCTGCTCCGCCGGTCTGAGGCGGAATTTGCGGAGGCATTTTCGCTAACGCCTGGAAGAATGGCAACTGTATCCCTGAAGAACGTCATGAAGATCTATCCCCACAGCGGCGACGAGAAGAAGAAGAAAAAGACCAAGAAGGGCGACGCTCCCGAGAAGAAGTCCAATCTTCAGATCACCGACCGCGGCGTCGTCGCCGTCCAGCAGTTCAACCTGGACATCGCCGATCAGGAGTTCATCGTTCTGGTTGGTCCTTCCGGCTGCGGCAAGTCCACCACTCTGCGCATGGTGGCCGGCCTGGAAGAGATCAGCGAAGGCGAGCTGCTCATCGACGGCAAGATCATGAACGATGTGGCCCCCAAGGACCGCGATATCGCCATGGTCTTCCAGTCCTACGCTCTGTATCCCCACATGACGGTCTATGAGAACATGGCCTTCTCCCTGAAGCTGAAGAAGGTGCCCAAGGACGAGATCGACCGCAAGGTCAAGGAAGCCGCCGAGATCCTGGATATCACCCAGTACCTCGACCGGAAGCCCAAGGCTCTGTCCGGCGGCCAGCGCCAGCGTGTTGCCATCGGCCGCGCCATCGTGCGTGAGCCCAAGGTGTTCCTCATGGACGAGCCTCTGTCCAACCTGGACGCCAAGCTCCGTAACCAGATGCGTGCCGAGATCATCAAGCTGCGTCAGAAGATTAACACCACTTTCATCTACGTCACCCACGACCAGACCGAGGCCATGACCCTTGGTGACCGCATCGTCATCATGCGCGACGGCTTCATCCAGCAGATCGGCACGCCTCAGCAGGTGTTCGACCATCCCGCCAACCTCTTCGTCGCCGGCTTCATCGGCACTCCGCAGATGAACTTCTTTGACGCGAAGCTGGAGAAGGATGCCAGCGGCTACTATGTGACCGTGGCCGGCGCCCGCATGGAGCTCCCCGCCGACAAGCAGGAGACCCTCAAGTCCAAGAACACCGCGGCGCAGGACATCACCCTGGGCATCCGTCCCGACCACATCAGCATGTGCGACGCCAACGCTCCCCACGCTCTGTCCGCCACCGTGGACGTCACCGAGCTCATGGGCGCCACCATCCATATGCACGTCAACGTTGCCGGTAAGGACGCCATCATCATTCTGCCCACCATCGACCTCACCGGCGAGCAGAAGAATCTGGGCTATGGCGCCAAGATCAACATCACCTTCGGCGGCAACGTCATGCACCTGTTCAGCAAGGCCGACGAGAAGAGCCTGCTGTAACGAACATACCTCTGCGCAGAAAAAGCCCCGGAGCCAAGGCTCTGGGGCCTTTTTTGCGGTCTAATCAACTGCCTGACCTGCGTCTTCCGTTCCATCCAGATACATATCTTCTGCCAAGGCTTGGCGCAATTCCTCTGCGGCTTTCAACACCTGGTCCCTGCCGCATGGTCCCTGGATTGCAATATTTAACAAATCGCTGATGGATTGGTCTACGCGCCCCACAAGGGTTGCGTACATTTTTTTGTACAATTCCAGCATCATTTTCTCCTCCCGGAAAATACTATTTATATAGTAACTATAAATATGAGAATTGTCAATACTTTACTTTGCAGATAGTATCGCCATGAGGTGATATTTTATGGCATCCGGCATTTTGTATAAGCGGGAGTACGGCACGGTCCGCCTGCGGCTGCGGGAGCTGATGGACCAGAGGGGGATCAACCGCAACCAAATGTCCCGGCAGATCGGAGTCCGGTTTGAGGTAGTGGACAAATGGTATCATGGCGGAGTGGAAAAGCTGGACCTTGATATCCTGGCCCGGCTGTGCTTTGTGCTGGACTGTCAGGCCGGGGAGCTGCTGGAATACAGCGGTCCCGGCGGTGGGGCGAAGGAATAACCGTTTTAAGCAAAAGAGGTGGCGTCATGGTCAACGCGGCACTGATCGGCGAAGTTATCCGAACATACCGGGTGCAAAGAGGCTTATCCCAGGAGGTCCTCAGCGGGCTGGCTGGTTTGGATAGGACCCACTACAGCAAAATCGAGCGCGGTCTGCGCAGTCCGACCATCGACACCTTTTTTTAAATTGCACACGCCCTGGATATCCCGCCTCACCAGTTGATGGAGGAGCTGGAGCGGTCTGTGGCAGAATCCAGATAACGATTGATGGAAGCAGAGGACCCGAGGCCGCTGGCCTCGGGTCCCTTTTTATATAAACCGCCTACCTTCGCCGCCGGACGGCTGCCGCAAAAATCAGCCCCGCAGCCAGCATCCCCGCAGAAAGAAGCAGAGAGAACATGCCGCCGCTCCCCGCGCCGGTAGAGGCGGAGAACTCCGGGAATTGATCGGGACGCCGGCCGGTTTCCCCTTCAGGAGGCGAAAAGTCCGACATGCCGGGAGCCATGGCCGGCATACTCTCCCCGTCGGGGCGCTCCGGAGGTGTTCCCTGTCCGCCATCAACGGGAGTGCGTCCGCCGTGGCCGCCGCCCATGCCCATGGTCCCCATATCGCCGAGGTTCAGTCCGGCGCAGTCCACCAGCGCGGAGGGATTTTCCGTCTGCCCCTGGATGGTGGAGGGGATGGAGCCGTCCAGCTGGCCGCGGACGCTCTGGGTCCTGAGCTCGCAAAAATTTTTCAGAGCGGCGACCCCGGTCTCGAATTCTTCATCGGTGCAGAATTTGGTGGGGTCCTGGGCAATATAGGGAGCGATCATAGCGGCGGTCCCGTCGATCAGCGCCCCGCACCATCCGCTCTCCAGAAGAGAGGAAAGAAACTCGCTGTAGTATTGATGATACAGGGCGGTGTGCTTCTCGCTGCGGAAGATCCATGCTACCATGGGGCGGTCCTCCAGGCTGCCGCCGGAGACGGGGGTGTCGATAGGCTCGTTCACCGCGCCGGAGGCGTCGGAGGTCTGAAAGCCCCCGAATGCCAGGTTGTAATCCCAGGGGAGCATGGAGAGGACGCCGTCCTCCTCGTAGAGGCAGTAGTTGTGGACCATGCTGCCGGTATAACTGTCCCCGTTGCAGACGAAGCCGTGGACCACGAAGTAGCGGATGACCTGCTCCACGTCCACCGCGTCCTCAATGTCCCCCTCGCCGCTCAGGATTTTCAGGGAGGCGACCAGCCGGGCTTTGTCCGCCTCCGTAATGTCAGTCTTGGCGTTGTCGAAGATATTGGCGTAGCTGTCCGGGTCGTCGTCAATGTATTGCAGCTTCACATCGCTGCTGCCCATACCTCCGCCGGGGAACCCACCGCCGTTCTGCCGGGTCTGGGGCCGCTCGCCCTCCGCCGGACGTTCCCGCTGGGCGGAGAAATCAAAATTTTCCGCCAGCGCCTCCATATCGAAGCCGCCGCCGTTGCCCCGGCCCCCACCGAAGCTCGTGCTGTCCGGCTTGTAGAGATTCCCCCCGGCGCTCCCGTAGTTCCGCTCCAGGAAGGCGTCCTCGACGCCCTCCACCGCCAGATACAGCCCCCAGGGCTCCCCGTTGACGGTGAGCCAGACGTAGCTGCACAGCGGTGCGGCCGCGCCGAAGGAGGACATCAGCCGGTAGACCAGGAAATCCTTCATGCAGGTGTTGTCCTGAATGAGGTTGTTCAGGCTCAGCTTATCCAGGCCGTAATAGGTCCCCGCGCCGTCGTAGTGGTCGAACTCCACCTTGAAGCTGTAGCGGTCGTTGCCGTAGGCGGCCACGGAGGTGAGGGAGGTGTTGCCCTTGGCCCGGATAGCCGCACTTTCTACGGCCTCGCCGTCGATGACCAGGGAGCAGAGCTGATACTCCTCATCCTCGCAGGTCTCCAGGAAATCCTCCCAATCGTCCATGCGCAGGTCGATGGTGTGGACTCGTCCGGCGTCAAAGAGCCGGTCCTCATAGCCCATGGAGGCCGGAGCCGCCTCCAGCCCCAGGGATTCTCCCCGGGCGAACAGAACCGTCAATACCAGCGTCAGCGCCAGCACGGCGGCGCAGATGCGGTCGATGTGCTTATGCGTAGACATGCCGTCACCCCATGTAGTCGCCGTTATAGCTGACCAGCACAGCGCTGTGTACGCCCTCCATATCGCCCAGGGTGTTGACGAAGCCGGTGCCATCATCCTTCAGGCGCACCTCCAGATTCAGCTCCACCTCTCCGGGCTGGACGGTCTTGCTCTTGAGGATGCAGCGGCGGGTCTGCCCTTCCAGGTAGGTCTGGGCGGCCTGGGCGCTGGCGGCTCCGTCGCAGCGGAGCACCAGAATATAGGGGTCCGCCCAGGACTTCTGGTTGACGAATACCAGCAGGACGATCCCGATGCACACGCTGCCGATCACCGCCAGGGGGATCAGTCCGGCGGCCAGCACGATGCCCGCGGCAATGGACCAAAAGAGGAAGGCGATGTCCAGCGGCTCCTTGATGGCGGTGCGGAAGCGGACGATGGACAGCGCGCCCACCATGCCCAGGGAGAGGACGATATTGCTGGTGACGGCCAGAATGACCAGGGTGGTGATCATGGTCAGGGCCACCAGCGTCACGCCGAAGCTGGAGGAGTACATCACGCCGGAAAAGGTCTTCTTGTATACCAGGAAGATGAACATGCCCAGGCCGAAGGCCAGCGCCAACGCCAGAAACATATCCAGAAGGGAAACGGAGTTTACATTCTCCAGAAAGCTGGATTTGAAGATGTCCTGAAAGGTGGTCATAGGTAAAAGTCTCCTTGTATGATGTAAAATTGGCGGGGTATCCGGTCATTATCCGTACCGGCGGCACACGGCGTACTTGGAGAACGCCGCCGTCCGGCGGCCCTCCAGCTGCACCGCGGCGCGAATGCAGTCGGGCAGGAAGGCGTCCCATTTGACCTCCAGCACAAC
Source organism: Oscillospiraceae bacterium (assembly GCA_021768185.1). GTDB lineage: Bacteria > Bacillota > Clostridia > Oscillospirales > Oscillospiraceae > Pelethomonas. The sequence continues at coordinate 50,211 of JAETNP010000025.1, read as the reverse complement.
GGCGTCCGAGGCGGGGACGGTCACGCAGTCCGGGTCAAGAAAGTCCGTGCCTCCCAGCCCGGTGCGGATACCGGCGTCCAGGGTCACCCGGACGTTTCCCGGGGCGTACACGTAAGCTTCCCGGGTGTATTCAACGATCACCTTGGGGCGCAGGCGCTGGGCTGTCATCTTCTGGTACAGCTCCCACACCAGGTCCCGGCCGGAGGAGCGCATCCAGTCCGTATCTCCGGCCAGCAGGGCGCGGACCTCCTCCTCCGTGACGGGAACCTGTTCCTTGGCGCACAAGCCGCCATACTTGCTTTTTTTCTCCAGCCGGATAAGATCGCCTCCGCCGTAGCGGCGCAGCCGGAATTTCTCCCGGCGGTTCACCCCGTCGATCTTCTCCCGGAGGGCCCGGTCCTCGGGGGTGTCAAAGTAGAGACTGCGGATGTAGTAGACTCCGTTTTCACCATGCGCATCCGGTCTGGTCATGGCCCGGAGGCGGCTGCGCAGAGCGGGCAGATCTCCGGGGGAGATCTCATGTTTCCACTCATGGCGGAATTCCATAGAGGGCGTCACCTCCTTTCCGCGCTTGCGGTTTTGGGATAGGGAGAGTGTACCGCCTGTTGCTGAAATGACGCTGAAAAATTTGTAAACAAATCGTGTTGGCCGGCGGGCTGCATTTTTCCCGCAGATTTTGTTTTCCTAATAATTTGGGGGAGGGGCTTGCCAAAGCGGTGAGTTTATGCTATAATCAAGCAACTTGAGAAGAATCAGCGATTTCTTTCACGTGCCCAGGCTTTCAGCGTGGGCAGGCCGCTTTCAGCGGCCCTGGTTTGGATTTCATAGCCAAATGCGAAGAACGGGAAAATGGCGGGTTTGCGGAGTCTAAGAGAGGGGCGGTCACCGGCTGAAAGCCGCCCCGGCACGTGCCGCCTGGTTCGCCCGGGAGCGGCCCGTGAGAGCGGGACGGAGGCCCACCGTTACAGGGGCGTCAAGTGTCCGCGCTTTGGCGCGGAAATGCGGGTGGTACCGCGGAAGGTTGGCCTTTCGTCCCCAGTGTCGGGACGGAAGGCTTTTGTTATGCTCTATTAAAGCGTTTTGTGCAAAGTGGGAAAGATAAAAGGGGGTGATACGGTATGCCGGGAAAACAAAAATAATCCTGTGGGTTCTAGCGGTTTACATCCTCTCCTTTATCTGCTATCTCCCCATGCTACTGTTGCGGTCCGGCGCAGCAGTCCCTGAAACTTTGCTGTATTTGCGATACGGGTTCCTCCTGGTCCCCGCCCTGATTTCCACAATATTCCTGCTGAGCGAGCATGCGGTAACGTCCTGTTGGCGCAGCAATTTCCGGAGAATCTCCGCAAAAGAAATTTTTCTCTGCACCGCCGCCGCGCTGACCGGCCTCCTGACCTCCTGCGGATACTCCCTCTGGCAAAATACCGGCCTGTTTCGCCGCGCCTATCCAGCCCCGTCCGCATTGGTTTATTCTGTGGTTTACTTGTTTGCGGCGGCGCTGGCAGAAGAACTGGCGTGGAGAGGCTTCCTCCTGCGGCTCGTCGCCGCCGGACGGAAAACAGCCCTCTCTGCGGGCATCACCGGTATCATCTGGGCCGTATGGCACATCCCCATGTGGACCATCCGGAATTCATTGGGTTTCGAGGATGTGCTCCCGCTGATGATCTGGGCGGTTCTCATTTCGCTTGTTTTGGGGATGGCCTATTTCAGATTTGAAAACCTGCTGTCCGTATCTCTGCTGCATATGATTTTCAATATTTGCTTCTTAGCCCCTGCAAAATATAACAATATCGTCATTTTTGCGGGCATTATATTCTGCTATATCTTCAGAAAATATAAGAAAGGTATCAAGGAGTTTTAACATGAAAGACCAACTAGCAAAAATCCGCGCCGAGGCCCTCGCCGCCTTCGAGGGCGCGGCGGACGCCGCGGGGCTGGACGCCCTGCGGGTCAAATACCTGGGCAAGAAGGGTGAACTCACCGGCGTGCTGAAAATGATGGGCAAGCTCTCCCCGGAGGAGCGCCCCGTCATGGGCCAGCTGGCCAACGACGTCCGCGCCGCCCTGGAGAACGCCCTGGAGTCCTGCTCCAAGAAACTGGAGTCCGCCGCCCTGGAGCGCCGTCTGAAGGACGAAGCCCTGGACGTGACCATCCCCGGCAAGCCGGTGGTCCTGGGCCACCAGCACCCCATGAACATCGCCCTGGACGAGCTGAAGGACATCTTCATCGGCATGGGCTTCACCGTCATGGACGGCCCGGAGGTGGAGCTGGCGGAGCTGAACTTCGACCGCCTCAACGCCGAGGAAGGCCACCCCTCCCGGGACTGGTCCGACACTTTCTACTTTGACACCGACAGCCGGGTGATGCTCCGCTCCCAGACCTCCCCCATGCAGGTCCGGGCCATGGACACCATGCCCCTGCCCATCCGCATCGTGGCCCCCGGCCGGGTGTACCGGAAGGACGAGGTGGACGCCACCCACTCCCCCATGTTTCATCAGGTGGAGGGCATGGTCATCGACAAGGGCGTCACCATGGCGGATCTGAAGGGCACCCTGAACGCCGTGGCGGAGAAGCTCTTCGGCAAGGGCACCGTCACCCGTTTCCGCCCCCACCACTTCCCCTTCACCGAGCCCAGCTGCGAGATGGACATCCAGTGCCACAAGTGCGGCGGCGCGGGCTGCGCCACCTGCAAGGGCGAGGGCTGGATCGAGCTGCTGGGGGCCGGGATGGTCCACCCCCGTGTGCTGGAGATGAGCGGCATCGACCCGGAGGTATATTCCGGCTGGGCCTTCGGCATGGGCCTGGAGCGCACGGCCCTGCGGCGGTTCATGATCGACGACCTGCGTCTGATCTTTGAAAACGATGTGCGCTTCCTGGAGCAGTTCTGAGAAAGGGGGAAATTAGAGATGAAATTAAGCAGAAAATGGCTCAGCGAGTTCGTTGCCGTTGACGCCAATGACAAGGATTTCGCGGAGGCCATGACCCTCTCCGGCTCCAAGGTGGAGACCACCGAGGACCTGGGCGCTGAGATCAAGAACGTGGTGGTGGGCCGCATCCGGAAGATGGAGCGCCACCCGGACAGCGACCACATGTGGGTGTGCCGCGTGGACGCGGGCAAAAATGAGGCCGTCCAGATCGTCACCGGCGCATGGAATATCCACGAGGGGGACCTGGTCCCCACCGCCCTCCACAAGGCCCTCCTCCCCGGCGGAAAGAAGATCGAGAAGGGCAAGCTCCGGGGCGTACTCTCCGATGGAATGCTCTGCTCTCTCAGCGAACTGGGCCTGGACGAGCGGGATTTCCCCTACGCTGTCATCGAGGCCGCCGCCCTGCTGAACGACTATAAGCCCATCGATCCGTCAAAGCCCTCCATCCCCGCGGACGCGGCCCCCGGTCATAAGATCTTCGGCTCCGTCAGGGCCGCCCTGGTCACCCGGGTGGAAAGTCTGGAGGACGGCCGGTTCACCGTCTACTGCAACGCCGGGGAGGCCACCCATACCGTCACCACCTCCCTGGCCAACATCCACGAGCACGACATGCTGGCCCTGGACGTGGAGAAGGAGCATATCTGCACCCTGGCGGACCTCCACGCCGAACAGCGGGAGTTCCCCCACTGCATCCCCGACGGGATCTTTGTCCTCCACGAGGACTGCCGTCCCGGCGACGATATCAAGCCCGTCATCAACGCCGACGACCACGTGGTAGAGTTCGAGATCACCCCCAACCGCCCCGACTGCCTGAGTATCATCGGCCTGGCCCGGGAGGCCTCCGCCACCTTTGACACCCCCCTCACCCTCCACGAGCCGGTGGTCAGGGGCGGCGCGGACGGCGTTCTGGCCGAGCTGCTGGACGTGGAGACCCCGGACCCCGAGCTGTGCCCCCGGTACACCGCCCGGATGGTCCGGAACGTGAAGATCGGTCCGTCCCCCAAGTGGATGCGGGAGCGCCTGCGGAGCATGGGCGTGCGCCCCATCAACAACATTGTGGACATCACCAACTACGTCATGCTGGAGTACGGCCAGCCCATGCACGCCTTTGACTACCGCTACGTGAAGGGCGGGAAGATCGTCGTCCGCCGGGCGAAGGAGGGCGAGGAGCTGACCACCCTGGATGGAAACGTCCGGAAGCTGACCCCCAACATGCTGGTCATCGCCGACGAGACCCGGGCCGTGGGCCTGGCGGGCATCATGGGCGGCGAGAACAGCGAGATCGTGGACGACACCGTGGACGTGGTCTTCGAGTCCGCCAACTTTGACGGCACCTGCATCCGCAAGGCCGCCCTGGCGCTGGGTATGCGCACCGAGGCCAGCGCTAAGTTCGAGAAGGGCCTCGATCCGCTGAACACCCTCCCCGCCGTGAACCGGGCCTGCGAGCTGGTGGAGCTGCTGGGGGCCGGTCAGGTCGTGGACGGCGTCATCGACGTTCTTAACTACGTCCCCCAGCCCCGGACCATCACCATGGACCCGGCCCGGGTGAACGCCCTGCTGGGCACCGATATCCAGGCGGCGGATATGTATCAGTACCTGGAGCGGGTGGAGATCCACACGGAAAACCATGACTTCCCCAACGGTCCCGCCCAGGTGTCCATCCCCTCCTGGCGGGGCGATGTGGAGCGCATGGCGGACCTTGCCGAGGAGGTGGCCCGCTTCTACGGATACAACAACATCCCCATTACCCTCCAGCGGGGGGAAACCACCCAGGGCGGCTATACCCCCGTCCAGCAGGCAGAGCGCCGTCTGGGCAGCCTGTGCCGGGCCTGCGGATACAGCGAGATCATCACCTACTCCTTCATCTCCCCCGCCTGCTATGACAAGATCGGCTGGGCTCCCGACGAGCCCCTGCGCAATTCCTTGAAGATCCTCAACCCCCTGGGGGAGGATACCTCCATCATGCGCACCACCACCCTGCCCTCCATGCTGGACATCCTGGCCCGGAACTACAGCTACCGCAACAAGGACGTCCGTCTCTATGAAATCGGCCGGGTCTATCTCCCCGGCGGTCCCGATGGACTGGCCAACGAGCCCCGGATGCTGACCCTGGGCGCCTACGGCGAGGGATACGATTTCTTCACCTTGAAGGGCGCCGTGGAGGCCATCCTCCGCGACCTCCGCATAGAGAACGTGACATTCATGGCCTGCCAGGACGACCCCTCCTATCACCCGGGCCGCTGCGCCGGGGTGTACGCGGGGGAGAAGCTGCTGGGCGTGATGGGACAGATTCACCCCGCCGTGGCCGCCAACTACGACGTGGACTGCGAGCTCTACTGCGCGGAGCTGAGCTTCGACGCGCTGATGGAGGCCCAGGGATCCGGCGCGGTATATCAGCCTCTGCCCCGCTTCCCGGCGGTCACCCGGGATATCGCCGTGGTATGTAAAGAGGAGGTCACCGTGGGCGCGCTGGAGGCCTGCATCCGCAGGGCCGGCGGCAAGCTGCTGCGGGACGTGGTCCTCTTTGACATCTACCGGGGCCAGGGCGTAGCTGAAGGCAGCAAGAGCGTGGCGTTCAGCATGACCCTCCGGGCAGACGACCGCTCCATCACCGCCGCCGAGGCGGATGAGGAAGTCAAGGACATTCTCACCGCCCTGGAGCAGGAGCTGGGCGCGTCCCTGCGTTAAAGCTCCCCTGACAGAAAATACGCGGCCTCCGGCATCAAGCCGGAGGCCGCATGTTTTTTCGCCGCGGGAAGCTTACAGCGCGAAGTTGCCGTTCACAAAAATGGGGACCTCTTTCCCGTCATGGGTCCTGCCGGTAATGGACAGGTCCGCGGTGCCCACCATGAAGTCCACGTGGGTGATGGAGTCGTTGAGGCCGTGGGCTTTCAGTTCCTCCTTGGACATCTCCTCGCCGCCCTTGATGCACTCGGCGTAGGCCTCACCGAAGGCCAGATGGCAGGCGGCGTTCTCGTCAAACAGCGTCTCATAGAACAGGAGATTCTGATTGCGGATGGGGCTGTCGTAGGGTACCAGGGCCACCTCGCCGAAGTAAGACGCGCCCTCGTCCAAGGTTGTCTCGGCCTTCAGCTTTTCCTCGCCCACCTGGGCGTGTACCTCGACGATCTTCCCTTCCTTGATGACAAAGTGGAACTTGTCCACCACCTCGCCCTTGAGCACCAGGGGCATGGAGGCGTAGACCACGCCGTCGATGCCGTTTTTCAGGGGCGCGGTGAAGATCTCCTCGGTGGGCATGTTGGCGATGAAGTGAACGCCCGCCTTGCTTACGCCGTCGCCGCCGCCCCAGAGGTGATCCTCCGGCAGACGGATGGTCAGGTCAGTGCCCAGGCTGTTGGTATAGTGGAGGCTCTCCAGCCGCAGGGCGTTGAGCTTATCAATACGGATTTGCAGGGTGTCCAGGTGCTCCTGCCAGCGTTGGACCGCCTTGCCGTCTCCGGTGACCCGGACGGAGGTAAGGATGGCGTCCCACAGCTTCTCCATGGCCTCCTCCTCGGAGCAGTCCGGGAACACCTTCTTCGCCCAGCTGGGCACGGGAATGGCCCCAATGGCCCAGGGGAAGGCGTTGGACATCTGCATCTGCCGGTAGTCCTTCAGGTCCCGTCCGCTGGAGCGGGAGGAACGGACCAGCCGGTCCTGATCCACGCCCTTGAGAATTTCCGGGTCGGAGCCCCCTATGTGGAGAAAGGCCGCGCCCTCCTTGGCGTAGTCGGTGAGGAGGCGAATCCGCCATTCCGGGACAAAGTCGAACACATCGTCCGCCGCATGGAGGTATTTTTCCCGGTTCAGCTGATCGTCGCCCCAGCCCATGATGACCTCCCGGCAGCCGGCCTCGTAGGCAGCCTTGGCGCACAGCCGGGCGAACCAGGCGCAGTCCACCGGGCAGGAGATGACCAGATTCTGGCCCTTCTGGATGTTGACACCAACCTCCACCAGGAGCTTTGCGTACTCCTCAAACTTTTTCTGCATGGTTTTACTCCTTTATTCCTTCATTTTCTTATGCTTGACAAATAAGTTTTAGAAACGTATAATAATAACGGAAGGGCGAGAGCCAGTCAGCGGTTCAGTCCTGCATTTATTGGTTTTGGTTCATAAAGAAACCGTCACCGTGCAGGGTGGCGGTTTCTGCGTTTAATCACGATAGTGACTGTAAAGTCTCCAACATGAAATGTAATACGCATTTGCCTCACCCCCTCTCGGAGGATGTGGCTGAACCGCCGACCGTTTTGTGGCATCGCCCTTCCGGCCCCCGTCAGGGGGCTTTTTTATTATAAAGGACTTGCCGTATTTTGTCAATTCCTGCTTTTCTGTTTCATTTTCTCGGGCTTGACAAACAAGTTTTGGAAACGTATAATAATAACGGAAGGGCGAGAGCCAGTCAGCGGTTCAGCCCCGCACTGTTGAGATTTCTAAAGAATAGAAACCGTCACCTGCCGGGGTGGCGGTTTCTGCGTTTAATCATGATTGTGACTGTAAAGTCCCCAACATGAAATGTAATACGCATTTGCCTCACCCCCTCTCGGAGGATGTGGCTGAACCGCCGACCGTTTTGTGGCATCGCCCTTCCGGCCCCCGTCAGGGGGCTTTTTTATTATACATGCGGTGCCGTGTTTTGTCAAATCCTACCGATTGACCTCCGGATTATCCGTCCGGCCCATCAGATAATCTGCTGAGCATCCTAAATAATCTGCAAGTAAAGCCAAATTACCGGAAGATATCTTAGAGGAGGGTTTCTTCTTCCACTTGCCAAACAGGCTTTCCGAGATACCAGTTGCTTTGGCGACCCGGTACCAGCTGTCACCCCTTTTCTCTATTTCCGCCAAAATAATTTCTGTATGTTCCATAATCCTTCCCTCTCTTTTGTACAAAATGCAGATTATTAGAAAAGTTTCTTGTTCCTGTTGACTGTTAGAAAAAGTTCGTGTATACTAGAACATATTCTAAACCGGGAGGTTCCGTCATGCAAGACCCATTAAGGAAAATTTATGAACTTGTATACGAGGCGAACGCGGCAGGCCATCCCATGACAGCAGAAGAGGCGGCGGTATGGGACAGGGCGCAGCGCGTGCTGGGGAGTGAAATGATCGACCGGCTGGTGTACAGTCAGAGCCGCTCTCTGACAGAGGAGCAATATGACAGTTTCCGGGCGGGCTTCCGTCTGGGGGCACAGTTGATGCTGAGCCTCCGATAGACGGTTCATTCCCCCATTCCGCACCCCGGGGAGTTTGCCCCGCCAGACGGTAGGGGTCACCGACAAGAATGCTGAAATAGACGCAGAAGGGAAGCAGAGCGGACGGCAGTTCGGTAGGCAAAACCGACTGTGCCTCGGGCGCAAAATAAATTACCCCCGTCATTTAAGGAGTCCAGAACCATTGGTTCTGGTGGATTTTTGCCTACTTTTTGTCCACACAAAAAGTAGGCCCGGGGTCCGGGGCTGGGAAAGCCCCGGGCTATCGACAAGAAACGGCCTCCGTGCCGCGCAAAGCGCGGCAGATCAAATCACCGCTTCTTCCACAGACTGGGGAATAACAGCAGCAGCAGCGGCATGATCTCCAGCCTCCCCAGCAGCATATTGGCGCTCAGAAAAATCTTACTCGCGTTGGAGAGAAAAGAAAAGTTACAGGTCGGCCCCAGCACGTCGAAGGCGGGCCCCACGTTGCTGATGCACGTCAGCGACGCGGTAAAGGCGGCGGTGAACCCCACGTCGTCCCAGGCCACCACCAGCGTCCCCAAAAGCAAAAGGAGGATGTAGGCGAAAAAGAACAGGGATATCCCCGAAAGGATGGGCTCGTCCACCCGCTCGCCGTCGCTCTTGATGGTGGTCACCACCCTGGGGTGGAGAATGCGCTGGACCTCCCGGCGGAGGTTCTTGAACAGCAGCACCACCCGGATCTGCTTGATGCCCCCGGCGGTGGACCCGGCGCAGGCCCCGGCAAACATCACCAGGACCAGGATCACCTGGGAGAAGGTGGGCCAGAGGACATAGTCATAAGTCATGTACCCCGTGGTGGTCATCAAGGTCACCACCTGAAACACACTGTCGGTAATGGTCCGGGCGTTCAATTCCCATCCGGCGTGGACAACCAGGTTCATCACAATCAGGGCCGCCGCCCCGCCTGCCATGAGGGTGTAGGAGCGCAGCTCCTCGCTTTCAAACACCGCCCGGAAGTTCCGCAGCAGGGCGAAATACAGCAGGGCGAAGTTGATGCCGGAGAGGAACATGAAGACGATGATGATCCACTCGATGGCCAGACTGCCGTAGGCGGCGATGCTGGCGTTCTTCACCGAGAAGCCCCCGGTGGAGATGGTGGTAAAGGCATGGATAACGGCGTCATACCAGGGCATCCCGGCAATCTTCAGGCAGAGGACCTCCGCCGCCGTCAGGCCGATATAGATGCTGTAAAGGATCTTGGCGGTGTCGCCCACCCGGGGGGTCAGCTTGCTCTTAATGGGTCCCGGAGACTCCGCCCGCATGAGGTACACGCTGCCCTCCCCCAGCTTGGGCACCAGGGCCAGGGCCAGCACCAGGACGCCCATGCCTCCCATCCACTGGGTCTGGGCCCGCCAGAAGAGGATGCCCGCAGGCTGGCCCTCAATGAAGGTGAACACCGTGGCCCCGGTGGTGGTGAAGCCGGACACGGTCTCAAACACCGCGTCCACATAGTTGGGCAGGATGCCGGCAAAGACATAGGGCAGGGCCCCAAACAGGGACAGCACGATCCAGCACAGGGCCACGGCGGCGAAGCCGTCCCGGGCCTGCATCTTGCTGCCCCTGCCGGGCAGCAGGCACAGCAGCTGCCCCACGGCCAGGGTAATAAGCGCGGCGTAGAGGAAAGCGGGGCCGTCCCCGCCGCCGGAGGCAAAGCCGATGACCATGGCCGGCAGCATCAGCACCGCCTCCACCCGCAGGATGAGGCCAAGAATATGGAATACCAGTTTATAGTTCATATCGTCGGTCAAAGCCTTCTTTCACTGCCGTCCCGTTATGGGTCCTGCAAAATCTCGTCCAGCTGCTGGAGGAAAATGCTCTTCGCCATGACAATGATCCGATCCCCGGCGTTGATGCAGGTGGAGCCGTCGGGGATGATGGTCTTCCCCTCCCGGGCGATGGCGGCCACCAGCATACCGGGCTTCAGCCGAAGGTCCTTGAGGGGGGTGTCCAGGAACCGGGTGGAAGCGGTGGCGGTAAATTCCACCGCCTCCACCGCGCCGCCCAGAGGCTTGTACACGTTCTCCACCGGGCTGCCCTCGCTGCGGGCCATGGCCCGGACGTAGGCGGAAATCTGATTGGCAGTGATGTCCTTGGGGCTGATGATGCTGTCCACGCCGGACTCCCGCATCATGTCGATATAGTTGGGGCGGCTCATCTTGGCGATGACCTTCTTGACCCCGTGGCGCTGGGCGGTCATGGCCATGAGCAGGTTTTCCTCGTCCCGGTTGGTCAGGGCGATGAAGGCATCGGTGTCCAGCAGGCCCTCGCTGTCGATGATGGCGCTGTCGGTGCCGTCTCCCCAGACGATTTGACTGTCGGGCAGCTTGTCCGACAGAACCTCGCATTTCTCCGGGTCCTGCTCCACGATGCGCACCTTCATGCCCACCTTCTCCACCGCCCAGGCCAGATACGTGGCGATCTTGCTGCCCCCCAGGACGGTAATCTGCCGGATGCGGTTGCCGTCCCGGCCGATGGTGTGGAAAAAGTTGACGATCTCCCGCTGGGAGCCCACCATATACGCCTTGTCCCCCACCTGGGGCACGAAGCGCCCGTTGGGGACGATGGCCTCCCCGCCCCGGATGACCGTACACATGAGCACCCCGTTGGGGTGCCTTTTGTTGTACTCAAAGAGGCTCATCCCGGCGATGCCGTCGCTCTCCAGAATGGGGAAGCCGATCATCTCCACCAGCCCCCGGGCGAAGGTCTCCACGCTGAAGGCGGAAGGTACCCGCAGCAGCCGGGAGATCTCCTGGGCCGCCGCGTGCTCGGGGTTGATGATCATGTTCAGGCCCACTTCCTTCTTCAGGAGGTTGGCCTCCCGGTAGTACTCCGGGGAGCGGATGCGGGCCACCGTATGCCGGGCCCCCAGCTTCTTGGCGATGAGGCAGCAGACGATGTTCAGCTCGTCGGAGCCGGTCACCGCCACCACCAGCTCCGTGTCCTTCACTCCGGCTTCCCGGAGGGTCTGGATGGACGCGCCGCTGCCTTCGATGCACATCAGATCCAGGGTGCTGTCGGCCACCTGCATGGCCTCCGCCCGGTGGTCGATGAGGACCAGTTCGTGATTTTCTCCGCTCAGCTGCCGGGCCAGGGTGAAGCCCACCTTGCCGCAGCCGATGATGATAATTTTCATGCCGCATACTCCTTGAGCGCTTGTTCTATATCTCCCGGCGAAATTATTCGTACTCCCCGGTAATGCTGCCCGCCTGGATGATATACCGCTCCGCCTTCTGGAAAAAAGCCTTTTTGGTGGCCCGGGGGCTCAGCGTAATGGCGCGGTCCAGCACGTACACGCTGAACCGGTAGACGTGGGTCCGGCCCCTGGGAGGCTTGGGTCCTGCATAGCGATGGCGGCCGTAGGCCAGTCCCTGCCTGGCCCCCCGCATCCCGGGGACGTTCTTCCCGGCAGGGATACCGCTCTTGATGCGATTGGAGGCCGGGATGTTCCAGATGATCCAATGGGTGAAATCCCGGATGGGGTGGGTCAGGTCCTCCAGGGTGATGGCCACGGTGGCGGCTCTGGGGTCCAGGTTCCAGAGCAGGAATTCCGGAGAGCGGTCCTGCCCCCGGCCTGTGTTTTCAATCGGGATGATCCCGCCGTCGTCTATGCCGACGCAGTCAAAATCCAGGTGATAGCTTTCCATAATTTCTTCCTAACATGACATGTGATTATTTTTCGGCCTTTTCCTCCGCTGGTCTGGCCTTGGGCGTCCGGCGCCCCCGAATAGAGATGAGCACGCCGTTGATCTCCGCCCCCATGATGAGCACCATCGCCGTCAGGTTCAGCCACATCATCAGCACGATGACCGTGCCCAGGGTCCCATAGATGGCGGTATAGTTGGCGAAGTTCTCCACATAGAAGGAGAAGGCCGCCGATACCACCATCCAGCCCACCAGGGCGGCCAGAACGCCCGGCACAATATTCCGGACCGGCTGCCGGCTGTCCTGAGCAGCGGCGTACAGCAGTCCCACCGCCGCGAACATGACCCCGCCCAGCACCAGAAAGCGCAGGTCGGTCCACAGCTCGATAAACGCCTCCGGCACCACGACGAACCGTCCCGCAAACTCCAGCGCCGCCCGTCCCACAGTGACCAGTGCCAAGGTCAGGGCGATGGTCACCAGCAGGAACACGGTGTACAGCAGCACCTTGGCCATGTAGATGATCTGATTTTTCGGCCGGGGCAGATGGTAGGCCCGGCGCACGGCGGTCATAAGGCAGTCCGCCGCCCGCATGGGGAAGTAGATGGTAAACACCAGGCCGAACCACAGCATGGCCCGGCTGGAGGTTTGGCTGACGTAGCTGAGGTAGCTCTCGATCACGTCCACCACACCCGCCGGCAGCAGGGGCGTGAGGCCCTGGATGATGCTGGAGATATCCAGCTCCAGCAGGCCCAGCAGGCTGCTGAGGAAGATCAGGAGGGGAAAGATCATAAAGAGCAGATAGTAAGCCAGCGCAGCGGCCTCCTGGCCGACTCCGTGGAAAAGATAGCGCTCCACCGTCCTGGTCAGGAACCTCCCGGGCCAGCTGTCTAAAATTGATTTAATCCATTTGGGCAAGTTCGGGTCCCTCCTGCTCCTCAGCGGCATATTGCGGTCCCTCAATTTTACCATTCAACCGCCAAGAATCCCGTCAAAGATTGACCGCGTTGACCGGCTTCCCTGACAGGAAGGAGCGCAGGTTCCCCGCAGCGATATCCATGAGACGCCGCCGGGCCTCCAGGGGCGCCCAGGCGATGTGAGGGGTGATGACGCAGTTTTTCGCCGTCAGCAGGGGGCTGGCCGCGGGGATAGGCTCCGTCTCCGCCACATCCACCCCTGCGGCATAAAGCTTGCCGCTGTTCAGGGCGTCTGCCACGTCCTGCTCCACCAGGAGCGGGCCGCGGCTGGTATTGAGCAGGATGGCCTCGTCCTTCATTTTGGCAATGGTCTCCCGGTTAATCAGTCCCCGGGTCTCCGGGAACAGGGGACAGTGGAGGCTCACCACGTCGCTGCGCCCCAGCAGCTCCTCCAGGGGAACATAGGGCGCGGGACGCTCACCTTCGCCCCAGGGGTGGGGGCCGGAGGCGATGACGGTCATGCCCAGGGCCTCGGCAATCCTGCCCACCGCCTGGCCGATGCTGCCGAAGCCCACGATTCCCATAGTCTTCCCCGCGGCCTCAATGAGGGTGCCGTCCCAGAAGCAGTAATCGACGCTCTCGCTCCACCGCCCGGCGTGGACGGCCTGGTTGTGGTGGCCCACCCGGTGGCAGATCTCCAGCAGCAGGGCGATGGTCATCTGGGCCACGGAGGCGGTGCCGTAGCCGGGGACATTGCACACGGGAATGCCCCGTTCCCTGGCGGCCTCCACATCCACCACGTTGTATCCGGTGGACAGCAGTCCCACGTACCGCACCGCCGGACAGCGCTCCAGAATGGCGCGGGAGATGGGCGTTTTGTTGGTAAGGATGATCTCACTGTCTCCAATCCGCCTAATAATTTCTTTCTCATCGTCCACCGGCGTGCGGTCATAGACCACCGTCTCGCCCATATCCGAAAAGACGGACCAGTCCAGATCGCCCGGATTCAGGCTGTAGCCGTCCAATATCACGATTTTCATAAAAACCTCCCACAGGGCGGGCCGCCCGTATCATCAAGGGAATGGCCGCCTGGGGCGGCCGCTCAGTCTTTGTCTATATTATACCATATTTTTGCATTTAGCAAGAGGCACCGGCAATTCTGCGGGCATCACATAGAGCAGGCTGTATATTTTTTTCTGCGCCCTATTGGTTTTATCCGGAAAATATGCTATACTAAAGTGTCATACCTTGGAAGAAGGAAGGATATCATGTCCAAGCCACGCCGCGCCCGCCGCCGTTCTCACCGCCTGGGAAAGTTCCTGCTTTTCTGCGCCCTATGCGCGGTTTTCTTCTGGTGGAGCAACCACTCCCTGCAAACGGAGCGGGCCGCATTCACCTCTTCCCGACTCCCCGCCGGATTTGACGGATGCACTATAGTGCAGCTGTCGGATCTCCACGGAGCGGAGTTCGGAGAAAATAATGAGACGTTGATCCGCCGGGTCCGAGAGACCGGGCCGGACTATATTTTCCTGACGGGGGACCTGCTGGACCGCTACCGCCAGACGCCCCGGAGCTATGCTGTCTCCCTGGGGGCCGCCCTGGCGGAGATCGCCCCCACCTACTTTGTTACCGGCAACCATGAGTGGGCCTTTCCCGACATCCGGGAGCTGAAGCGGGAGCTGCGGGACGCCGGCGTCACGGTGCTCTCCAATGAATATGTCTCACTCTCCCGGGATGGGGACCATATTCTTCTGGCGGGGATCGACGACCCCAACGGCTTCGCGGACCAGAAGACGCCGGAGGAGCTGGCCCGGGAGCTCCGCGAGGCGGAGCCGGAGGCCTTCTGGCTGCTGCTGGCCCATCGGAACAATTATTTTGAAAAGGAATACAGTTTCCTGGGTGCGGACCTGGTGATCTGCGGCCACGGCCATGGCGGATTGATCCGTTTGCCGTTTACGGACGGGCTGGTCAGCGTGGAGAGGTCCTTGTTTCCCTCCTATACCGCCGGATTTTATGAGGCCAACGGGAGGAAGGTATTTGTATCCCGGGGGCTGGGAAATTCCGGCAGGACTTTTCGGCTTTTTAACCGGCCGGAGATGGTGGTGCTGACGCTCCATTGCCAATAGGCAGATGTGTTCCTCTGCGGCCCCTGCGGGGCCGCCTCCGCTTCCCTTCTATCGTTTAGATTCGCCCTACCGGGCGGGGCCTTACTTTTCCCGCGAGGGAAAAGTAACAAAAGGTCGCTCAAGGAACTACGTTCCTTGAGAATCCTCCTTCATTACGAGGGTAATTTATTCCCCTCCGACGGACCGGGTTACTTCTGTCGTCAATACCTTCGTTGGTGCGCCGGACTTCTGCGGCTACCCACGAGTTCTAACGATAGATTTCGCTGCGGCGCCGCTGCTATAACCAGTGCTCGTCCATCGCCAGAACTTTGGGTGAAACGGGGAACGCAAAACTAATCAATAAATGAGGGATTCTTAAACCGCTAGGTTTAAGCGCGTTTTTGCCTACTTTTGCCGCGCGGCAAAAGTAGGCGAGGAGTCCGGGGGCGAGAAGCCCCCGGGGCAGCAAATAGAAAAAACTCCCCCTCGCCGCCGGAGGCGGCGAAGAAAGAAGTCCCAATGAAAGAATTCTCCGCCGGAAAATACGATATCGCCGTGATCGGCGCAGGCCACGCCGGCATCGAGGCCGCCCTGGCCGCCGCGCGGCTGGGACAGAAAACCATCTGCTTTACCATTAACCTGGACGCCGTAGGCAACATGCCCTGCAACCCCGCCATCGGGGGAACAGGAAAAGGCCATCTGGTCCGGGAGCTGGACGCTCTGGGAGGGGAAATGGCCCGGGCGGCGGACGCCGCCTGCATCCAATACCGCCTGCTGAACCGGGGCAAGGGCCCCGCCGTCCACAGCCTCCGGGCCCAGGCAGACCGCCGGAAATATCAGGAAATTATGAAACACACCCTGGAGCGGCAGGAAAACCTGACCCTCCGCCAGGGAGAAATCACGGCCATCCGCCTGACCGGGGGCCGGGTCAGCCACGTAGTCCTCCACACCGGCGCGGTGTTCGAGGTCAAGGCCGCCATCGTCTGCTCCGGCACCTACCTGAACGGCAGGACCATCGTGGGCGAGTGCGTCCGGGAGGGCGGCCCCGACGGTATGTTCGCCGCCGCCGCGCTGACAGACTGCCTGACAACTATGGGCCTCTCCCTCCGCCGGTTCAAGACAGGCACCCCGCCCCGGGTCAACGCCCGCAGCGTGGACTTCTCCAAAATGGAGCGCCAGGACGGGGATGCCGAGACCATGCCCTTCTCCTTTGAAACGGAGGCTCCCCCGGTGAACCGGGCGGTCTGTTGGCTCACCTACACCAACGAGGAAACCCACCGGATCATCCGGGAGAATCTGGACCGCTCCCCCATGCACAGCGGCGTCATCGAGGGCGTGGGACCCCGGTACTGCCCCTCCATCGAGACCAAGGTCACCCGCTTCGCGGACAAGCCTCGGCACCAGTTGTTTGTGGAACCCATGGGGCTGAATACGGAGGAATTATATATCCAGGGCTTTTCCTCCGCCATGCCGGAGGAAGTCCAGCTGGCCATGCTCCACACCATCCCCGGCCTGGAGCGGGCGGAGATGATGCGCCCCGCCTACGCCATCGAGTACGATTGCATCGACCCTTTGGAGCTACGCCCCACCCTGGAGTGCAAAAAAATCCCCGGCCTTTACGGCGCGGGACAGTTCTGCGGGTCCTCCGGCTATGAGGAGGCGGCGGTCCAGGGCTTTGTCGCGGGGGTCAACGCTGCCCTGGCGCTGAAAGGAGAGGAGCCTTTGATCCTTTCGCGGGGACAGTCCTATATCGGCACCCTCATCGACGATCTGGTCACCAAGGGCACCAATGAGCCCTACCGCATGATGACCAGCCGCAGCGAGTACCGCCTGCTGCTGCGCCAGGACAACGCCGACCAGCGGCTGTGCGCCGTCGGGCACCGGATCGGACTGGTCTCGGATGAACGCCTGGCAAAGGTGGAAGCCAAGTACGACTCCGTCCGCCAGGAGATTCGGCGGCTGGCCTCCCACGGCGTCCCGCCCTCGGAGGCGCTGAACGCCTTTCTGGCAGAAAAAAATACCGCTCCGGTGAGCGACGGCGCGCCGCTGATCGCCCTGCTGCGCCGCCCCCAGGTGAGCTACGCGGACCTGCTGCCCTTCGACCCCGGCCGGCCGGACCTTCCGGCGGAGGTGGCGGAGCAGGTGGAGATCTCCGTGAAATACGAGGGATACATCCAGCGCCAGCTCCAGGAGGTGGAGGAGCTGCGCCGGATGGAGAGCCGGGCCCTGCCTCCGGAGACGGACTACTCCGCCATCCAGGGCCTGCGGCTGGAGGCGAGGGAAAAGCTGAACGCCGTGCGGCCCCTGAACTTGGGGCAGGCCGCCAGGATCTCCGGCGTATCCCCGGCGGACGTGGCGGCGCTGATGATCTGGCTGGAGCGGTGAGTATGGAGATACGGAATACACCGGCGCTGAAGACGGAACGGCTGATCCTGCGGCGGTTCCGCAAGGAGGATATCCCTGCGCTGTATGCCATTTACAGCGACAGGGAAGTCAATACTTACCTGCCATGGCACCCGCTGGCCTCTTATCAGGAAGCGGAGCGGCTGTTTGCGGAGTATGCAGCGTTCTACCGCCAGCCCCGGGGCTACCGGTACGCGGTCTGCCTGAAAACCGATGACATCCCCATCGGATATGTACACCTGAGTCTGGAGGAGGCCCACGATCTGGGCTACGGCCTGTCCAGAGAGTTCTGGCGCAGAGGAATTACCGCCGAGGCGGCCCGGGCGGTGGCGGAACAGGCGAAACGGGACGGGGCCCCCTTTATCACCGCGACCCACGATATCAACAATCCCCGCAGCGGCGGTGTGATGCGGGCCCTGGGGATGCGGTATCAGTATACCTACCGGGAGCAGTGGCAGCCCAAGAACATTCCCGTGACCTTCCGGCTCTACCAGCTGAACCTGGACGGCAATGAGGAGCGGGTATACTGGAAGTACTGGGAGCGGTACGCGGACCATTACATCGAGAAAATCTGAACTTTCAAAAGAAAGGGGCGATACCATGGCTGACACATTCCTGCACTACACCCGGCAGGGGGCGGGGCCGCCTTTGCTGCTGCTTCACGGCAACGGAGAGGACGGGAGCTATTTTGTCCACCAGATGGATGCCTTCTCCCTCCACTACACCGTCTACGCCATCGACACCCGGGGCCACGGCGCTTCTCCTCGGGGAGACGCCCCCTTCACCATGGAACAGTTCGCTCAGGATTTGCTGGAGCTCATGGACGGGGAAGCGATACAGCGGGCCAACATTCTGGGATTCAGCGACGGGGGAAACATCGCCCTGACCTTCGCCCTGGCCCACCCGGACCGGGTGGACCGGCTGATCCTCAACGGGGCCAACCTGGACCCCCGCGGGGTGAAGTTCCACATACAGTTCCCCATTGTGCTGGGGTACGCCCTCGCCTCCCTCTTTGCCAAAATGAGCCCCAAGGCGAAGAAGAACGCGGAAATCCTGGGCCTGATGGTCAAGGAGCCCCATATCCCGGCGGAGGCGCTGCAAAAGCTGTACATCCCCACTCTGGTGATTGTGGGCACCCGGGACATGATCCGGGATTCTCACACCCTGCTCATCGCCCGCAGCCTGCCCCAGGGCCGGCTGGAGATGATCGTGGGGGACCATTTCATTGCCGCCAAAAATCCCGACGAATTCAACGAGGCCGTGGCAGCATTCTTAGCGGATACAAGGAGTGATTGAACATGAGACTGTTTCTGGCCGCGGTGGTCTGCCGCCTGCTGCGCTTCATCGGCAAGCTGGTGGGCAAGGGCAGCAGCCTGCCGGGCAAATACGCCCTGAAGATCTGTCCCGACGTGCTGGGCCGGGTGAAGCTGCCCCCCTGCGTCATCGCCGTCACCGGCAGCAACGGGAAGACCTCCACCGTGGAGATGATCGCCGCCATCCTCCGGGCGGGCGGCAAAACGGTAGTATATAACGAGGAGGGCTCCAACCAGATCGAGGGCGTGACCACCCTGATTCTCAGCAACAGCACCCTGGGCGGCAAAATGAAGGCCGATGTGCTGCTGCTGGAGAGCGACGAGCGCTACGCCCGCCGGTCTTTCAAGTGGTTCCACCCCACCCACTTTGTGATTACCAACCTCTACCGGGACCAGCTGACCCGGAACGGCCATCCGGAGTGGGTCTACGACGCCATTCTCCCCGCCATCCATCCGGACACCACCCTGGTGCTGAACGCCGACGATCCCCTGGTCTCCTGCTTCGCCCGGGACCACGGGAAGGTGAAGTGGTTCGGGCTGGATGAGTGCTCCGTCAGCACAAAGGAGCACCACGGCGTCTACCATGACGGCGCTCGCTGCCCGGTGTGCTGCGGCAGGATGGCGTACAGCTGCTACCACTACGAGCACATCGGCCACTACCGCTGCGCGGACTGCGGCCACCACCGGCACGACACGGATTTCGCCGTCACCGCCCTGGACCTGGAGAAGGGAACGCTGACCATCGACGGGGAAACAGAGATTTCCCTGGCCTTCAAGAGCATCTATAACGTGTACAACATCCTGGCGGCCTGGTCTGTCTGCTCTCTGGCGGGGGTGGATAAGGACACTATGGCCCAGATCATCAACAACTATATCCTGAAAAACGGCCGCATGGTCCGCTTCACCCTGGGGAGCCATCACGGCACCCTGCTCACCAGCAAGCACGAGAATTCGGTGGCCTACGACACCAACCTGAGTTATATCGCCCACACAAAGGAGCCCTGTGAGGTCCTTATCATTGTGGATGCCATCAGCCGGAAGTACTTCACCGGCGAGACCAGCTGGCTGTGGGATATTGATTTTCATCAGCTGAACTGCGCTCATGTGGAAAAAATCATCCTCTGCGGAAAGTACGTCAACGACCTGGCCATGCGATTTGACTATACGGAGATCCCCGGAGAAAAGATCGTCTGCTGCGACACCGTGCCCCAGGCCGCTGCGCTGCTCCAGTCGGACGGGGCCGCGGCGCTGTACGTGGTGACCTGCTTCTCCGACCGGGATAAGCTGCTGGGCCTGGTGAAGAAGGAAGAGGGCTGAACATGGAACTGACTATTGCGCACCTGTATCCGGATGTCATGTCCCTGTACGGGGAATACGCCAATATAGCGGTCCTCCGCCGCAAACTGGAGGCCATGGACGTAACGGTGACGGTCCGGGAGATCACCTTTGAGGATGAGCCGGACGTATCCGGCGCGGACTTTCTCTATATGGGCGCGGGGACCGAGCGGCGGCAGAAGGCCGTCCTGCATTCCACTTCCAGCTGTGGACCGCGGCTGAAAGCCGCTGTGGAGGACGGCGCGGTGCTGCTCTTTACCGGAAACGCCATGGAGACGCTGGGGGCTTCCGTCACCGACGCGGCTGGCAAGGTCTGGCCGGGATACGCCCTGGCGGACTTCACCACCGTGGAGACGGACCGGCGGGACCCCGGAGATGTGGTGGCGGTATCTGCCCTGTGGGACGCTCCTGCGGTGGGCTTCATGAACAAGTGCAGCACCACCCATGGTATTACTGCGCCAATGTTTAGGGAACTGCCCCTGGGTTTCGGCAACGAGGCGGAGCACGGCCCGGAGGGCTACGTCTCCGGCAATGTGTACGCCACCCACCTCACCGGCCCGGTGCTGGTGAAGAATCCGCAGATGCTGGACTTCTTTGTCCGGCGGCTCTTTGCGCGGAAGGGCTGGGACTGTCCGGAAACCCTGCCGGAGCAGCCCCGCCAGCGCTCGGCCTATGAGACCACCCTGCGGGAGCTGCAGGGGCGGATCAAAAATCAATAGGTATTCGACGCATAAACAACTGTGCCGGAGGCGGAACGCTGAGCGTTCCGCCTCCGGCAGTTCTGTTTTTTACTCCCGCAGCAGCGGCAGCCGGACCGTGAACCGGTTGCCCTCCGCGCTGCTGTCCGCCCAGATCTTTCCGCCGTGGCGGGCGGCGATCTCCTGCGCAATAGACAGGCCCAGACCCCAGCTTCCCTCCTGCCGCCGGGCCGGGTCCGCCCGATAAAAGCGCTTGAACACATCCTGCCGCTCCTGCCGGGTGAGGGGCGTCCCCGGCCCGGCGACGGAGAGCAGGCAGCTCCGCCCGCTCCGGGTCAGCGCCAGCGTCACAGCGCCTCCGGAGGGCGTGTACTTCCGGGCGTTGTCCAGCAGGATATCCGCTATCTGCCGCAGCTGCCCCTCCGCTCCCCGGACCCGGAGGCCCTCCTGAATTTCTCCCGTCAGGGTCAGCCCCGCCTCGAAGAACACTGGCTCAAAGGGCAGCAGCGCCTCCTGCATCAAGCGGCTCATGTCCACCGGCTCCATGGCCCCCTCCGCCGGATGGGCGTCCGCCCGGGCCAGCTCCAACAGGCTCTCCACCAGAGCGCGCATCTGCCGTGCCATGGTCAGAATGTTGTCCGTGAAGCGCCGCCGCTCCTCCTCTCCGGCGGGCCCCTCCCGGAGGAGCTCCGCATTGGTGAGGATGACCGTCAGGGGCGTTTTCAGCTCATGGGAGGCGTCGGCCACAAACTGCCGCTGCTGCTCCCAGGCCCGCTCCACCGGCCCCACCGCCCACCGGGACAGCAATACGCTGACTGCCAAAAACCCCAGAAAGGCCGCAGCTCCCGCCAGCAGGCAGGTCCGCGCCAGCGCACGCATGGTCCTCGTTTCGCCGGACAGGTCCGTGAAGGCCACCACCGGACGATCCGGCGGCCCGCTCCGGCAGAACCGGAGGCCGTAGTCCTCCAGCACGCCCTCCCGGGCGCCCCGGTCCAGGGCGGCGGCCAGCAGCGTCCGCAGCCAGTCCTCGTCTGTGAGATCATAATAGCCGTCCCCCGATACGACCAGTTCTCCCCGGAGGCCCGTCCGGAGGACGAAGCAGGGCACGCCCTCCCGCTCCCCCGGATGCCGGTCCGGGCGGCCCGGCTCCACCGGCTCCAGAGCGGCCTGTTCCATGGCCCGGAGGCTGGCCTGGGCCAGCTCGTTCCGCGTGGTATGCAATACCACTGCAAACACGGCCCCCAGCAGGGCCGTGACGAAGGCCATATTCATCAAAACAAATTTCAGCCGCAGCCGCCGGATCATTCCCCGTCCACCTCCAGATGATAGCCCAGCCGCCGCACCGCCTCAATGCGGAGGTTGGACCCGATGCTGCGCAGCTTCTTGCGCAGGAAGCCCACATACACCTCCACGTGGTTCTCCACCGCGTTGGACTCATACCCCCATACCTTCTCCAGCAGGGACTCCTTGGAAACATGGCGGGCTCCGCTCTGCATCAGCTGGCGCATGACGCCGAATTCCTTGGCGGAGAGCCGCACCTGTTCCTCCCCGCAGCTCAGCATCCCCGCCGCCAGGTCCAGGGAGGTGTTTCCCAGCCGCAGCTCGTCCACTTGTCCCCCCTGGCGGCGGAGCAGGGCGTTGACGCAGGCCAGCAGCTCCCGGGCGTCGAAGGGCTTGGTGAGATAGTAGTCCGCTCCGGCGTTCAATCCCTCCACCCGGTCCTCCAGACCGGATCGGGCCGTCAGCATCAGCACCGGTGTGCCGCAGTGCTTCTCCCGCAGCCGCCGGACCACCTGCCGCCCGTCCAGGCCGGGGAGCATCACGTCCAGGATGATGAGGTCATATACCCCCAGCTCCCCGTAAGCCAGTCCCGTTTCCCCATCGCCGGCCGTCTCCGCCGTAAAGCCCCGGGATTCCAGCAGCGCCTTGACGGAATCCGCCAGCAGCCGCTCGTCCTCCACAATCAGGACCCGCATGTCTCCGCCCCCTTTCCTGCTGAAAGTATACCACAGAAAAGGCGTCCTTTCCAGTCCCATGAAGGAGTATCTGTACGGGGACAGCCGGATACCTTGACCGCTCTCATCGGACAGATATTTACACACACGCCCCGGACAGCGCATTGCGTTTTATCCATTGCGGCAAATCATTTTGACAGCATAAGTATTCTCCTCAGTCCTGCAAGGATTTTCCCCGGCGTATGCAGGCGCAGTCCCCGGCGTATGCAGGCGCAGTCCCCGGCGTATGCAGGCGCAGTCCCCGCCGGTGCGCCCGTATCCTGCGCGATGGCCCGGTTCGGCGGAAACCGAACCGGGCCATCATGGGGACGTGTTAAATTTTCATGGCGAGCTGGAACGCGGCGCGGTTGGCTTCCAGCACTCGTCCGGCGGCAAAGCTGTCGCCGATGTTATACAGCTCCGGCGCGGCATTCGCGGCGAGGGCTTCATGATACAGGCTTTCGTCCGCCCGTCCGCCCATCGCAAGCACCACCAGATCCGCGTCAAGCTCCTTCTGCGCGGTTTCTTTCCCGGGAGCCTTGGCAAGGGGATTGGGAATATTTTCCGGAAGCAGCGGCTGCCATGTATTGTAGGGGTCGGGAACGGTTTTGGACACGTTGCATGTTACCGTCACCTTGCCCGGGGCAAAGGAGTCCACTCTGGTGCAGTTATAGAGCTTGACTCCGGCTTTCTCCATGTAGTGGATCAGGTGCCCGCGGTTGGCCGTACACGCGCCCTGCATGAAGTTCGGCAGCATCTCCACCACCTGAACCTCTTTGCCGTGTTCATAGGCAAGCCAGTAGGCCGTCTCGCAGCCCACGACGCCGCCGCCTACCACCACGATCTTTTTGGCGCTGCCCATCAGCTCCGGCTTTACCAGCAGATCCGTCGCCTGAACGACGTTGGCGCTTTCCAGCCCGGGCAGAGGCGGACAGACGTTTTTGGTGCCGATGGCGAAGATCACAGCGTCATACTGCTGCTCCTTCAGCCACTGGACAGTAGCGGAGGTATTCAGGCGCAGGGTGAAGTTGGGGAGCTTTTCAGCTTCTGCGACCTGATGCTCCAGATAGGTAAGGTAGTTTGCAAAATCAAACTTCACAGCGGGCACGCTGCCGGGACGGATTTTTCCGCCAATGGCGCCGGAGGCCTCGATCAGCTCCACGGTATGACCGCGGCGGGCGGCATTCAAGGCAAACACCACGCCGGCAGGGCCGCCGCCTACCACGCCGATACGTTTGGAATGCTCCGTCTTCGCGGGGTCCTGGGGTACGATATCCTCATAACCGGTGCGGGCGTTGACAGCGCATTTGATGTGGCCGCCCTCCACAAATTCATTGACGCAGCCTTCCTGACAGCCAATGCAGGGACAGATCTCCGAAACCTTCCCGGCGTACGCCTTGTTGCACCATTCCGGGTCGGCCAGCAGCGGCCGGCCCAGCATCACCATGTCGCACATGCCGTCGCGCAGCGCCTGCTCGGCAAGATCGGGATAGCCCAGCTTGCCGACGGCCACGATGGGGACAGGCACGCCCAGATTGGACAGGATCTTCTTTTCCGCAAAATGCGCCTTGGCAATTCGGCTCAGTTCCAAAAAACACCCGGCCGGCATTCCCGCGGGGGGATGGGGCAGCCACCAGTTGTCATAGCAGCCCATGTCTACGTCAAAAATGTCCACGCCCGCCTTCACCAGCTCCTCCATATAGGCGAGGGTTTGCGCGATGGTGCGTCCGCCCTTGAATTTCTTCAAGGAACGCACCTCGTCCATTCTGCCGCCGTAGGTCTCCTCCAGGGCCAGCGTCAAATCGATCCGGTACATAATGGGATAGTTGGGTCCCACCCTGCGGCGGATCTCCTTGACCATATCCACGCCAAACCGGTTGAGGTCCGCGTATTTGCCCAGCTTCCGGCGGTTGAAGGCGGGGTTTGTGAGCTGCTCCAGCAGATAGCCCTCGTGACCGTGAAGGTATACGCCGTCGATCTTACACGCCTTCGCGTCCGCGGCGGCCTGGCCGGCGTTCTTAACGATGTTTGTCAGCGCGTGGTCGCTCAGACGCATACAGGGCAGCTCAGGGATGTAGAAATTAGGATTGAAGGAGGCGGAAACGGGGAATTTTTTGCGCTGCACCAGGCAGGTGGGCGGGCCTACGCGGCCGAGGCCGGGGGTGAGCTGGATGAAAAACCGGCTGCCGTAGCTGTGGCAGTTCTCCGCAAGCGCGCGCCAGCCGGACATAAGGGTACGGCTGCCGCTGACCCGGGGCATCATGACCTCATTTCTGATCTCCGACACCGTTGGATCAATGCCGTGACTGATGGGGATCAGACCGGAGGTGATCAGGCCCACGCCGCCCTTGGCTCTGGCGGTGAAATACTCGATCATTTTACTGCTGGGCCGGCCCAGCTCTTCGCACATCATGAGGTTGCCCATCGGCGCCATCACGACGCGGTTTTTGATGGTCAGCCGTCCCACCCGGATCGGAGAGAAGATAGAGGTATAGGGGTATAATTGCCGCGTCATGCGGGCCGCGTTTCCTCGCTGGTTGGCGCAGCCGCCTTGGAACCAGTTTCCGTAGCTGTCGATCAGCTTCTGGACGGTTGGTTCGGGAGTTCTTTCCTTCATTGCGTTTCCTCCTTGTTCATTCGCTGCTGATGCAGCTCTTTCATGCCTTCCACGGCGTCGCAGACGGGCTTCCACTCACAGGCGCGGCAGTTCATGGAGACGTCCGCCAAAGCATGGTCCAGCATCTTGGTCCTGACCGCGATCTGATCGGCCAGCGTGTCCAGGGCCCGGTAGGGGGCTTGGGGGGCGGTGACAAAAATCACCTGCACGGCGCGGACATGGGGATCCCGGTGGTATGCCTGCACCAGCAGGTTCCCTACGCCCTGAAACCGGAGGCCGCTTTTGACTGCCTTGCGGGATACGCGGACCTGTTCCCGGTTGGTCATGGCGGAAGGACGCATCATATATCCTTCCGCGCCAACCCGGAATTTCTGCGTTTCCAGCCTTTTGATCCGGGCATAGGCGGCCTGCTCTCCCTTTTCCAAAATGTCGTCGGTGCGCAGCAGGGTAACGCGGGCATAGGCGCAGTCGCCCTTGATACGGTCCAAATCCGCGCCGCAGAGGACGACGCTGTCCTTCAGGACGAGGGCCTCCGACTGGGTGACGGCGGTAACAGAAACAGAAGGATACGAGCCTTCCCCCAGTTCAAACGCCGTGTCCCGTTTTAAGATCAGCTCGTTCGGGTCGCCCTCCCGGGCAGCGAGGTTTTCCCCCACTGGCAGTTCCGTAAGCCCCAGCGGCGTAAGCAGCCCCAGCGCCTCGGAAATCAAGTCGTCGTACAGCTTCATCAGAGCTTCTCTTCTTTTTCCTGCTTATCAAAATATGCCATCAGCTTGTCATAGATCTTAGATACCAGCTTCATATCGGCATTTGTGATGTACACAAGAAAGGTCAGCAGGAACAAGGCGGCAATGACAATTAAAACAATCCAATACCATGCCATAAGCTCACTCCTTCTCAAGGCCCTTCTGACGGGCATATTCCGCAGCGCCAAGGGCGCCCATCAGCTGAGGATCGGTTTTCAGTTCAACGACTTTCAGCTTCAGAACCTGTTCAATGGCTTTTTTCAGTCCCGCGTTCTTGGCGCAGCCGCCGGTGAGGGTCACGCGGTCGGTCGCGCCCGCTTTCTTTGCCATGACAAAGCAGCGCTTGGCCACCGCCATCTGGATGCCGGCGGCGATCTCATCCATGGGCTTTCCCTCGCCAACCAGCGTGATGACCTCCGACTCCGCGAACACGGTACACTGGGCGGTAATGGGAATGACGTTTTTTGCAGTCAGGGAAAGCTGGGAAAATTCCGGCAGGCTCAGCTCAAAGGCGTTCGCCATGGCCTCGTAGAACCGGCCGGTACCGGCGGCGCACTTGTCATTCATGGCAAAATTCTTCACCGTGCCGTCCGTGTCGATGGCAATGCCCTTTACGTCCTGACCGCCGATGTCGATAATGGCCTTCACGGTGGGATCCGTCACATGTACGCCCATGGCGTGGCAGGAGATCTCGGAGATGTTTTCATCGGCGGAGGGAACCTTGTTCCGGCCGTAGCCCGTGCCGATCAGGTAGGCCAGCTTCTCGGGCGTCTTCACTTCCGGGAGCTTTTCACATGCCATTCGCAGCGCCTCGGCGCTGCTTTTCTCGGCGTTGATCTTGCTGCGGATGGTCACGTCGCTGACCATGGTCCCCTTTTCATCCAGGATCACGCATTTTGTGTAGGTGGAGCCTACGTCGCACCCGCCAAAGTATTTCATATTCGTTCCTCCTCACCAAGTAAGCTCGTCGTCGTAATCCATCAGGGTGGGATCAAGCGGCTCCGCCCGGAAAACCGTGGTCATATATCGGTTGACCCGGTCCCGCATAGCCTTTCTGGATACCGTTCTGGGGTCCATCAGGTCATGCTCCACCCAAATCAGGTGAATCCCCCGCTCCCGGGCCTGATCCTCGAACAAGCCCTGCAATCCCGCGAAGTTTTTGCAGGATACATGGTTATACATAAAAACGATATTGGCGTTGAACTTTTCGCACATTTTCCAGCATTCGTCCAGCGCGTTGATATAGCCGCCGTTGGAGTGGGAACGCATGGTCATCCGCTCATAGCCTCTGGCCATATCGACCAGCACCTGCTTCTTGTCGTGCTCGTCGTAGAAATGATGGGAAAGCATACACTCCATATCCACCAGCGTCTTAATGCCCCAGCAATTTTCCGCCCAGTAAGTGAAATTGGAGTAATAGTGGGCGGGGCAGGACCAGACGATCGCGCGGTATTTTGCCTGAAGATCCTTTTTCTTATCGTGTTCGTAGCCCTTCTGCATCAATTTGCAGGTTTTGGCGTCCAGCTTTGCCATCCGGGGGTCCAGCGCGCTGGCGATCTGCATTTCATATTCCCGGTGAAGGGCAAGGGCCGCGCCGCAGATCTGGGGATACGGGGTGCAGTTCACGTCCCACTTTTCCAGCATATACTTGGTCTCCGTGTTGTAGCGCTTGACCCCTGCGAAGAAAGCGTCCCAGTCAAACTTGACGTTGAACTGCTTTTCAATGAATTCCACCGCGCCCCACAGGTTTTTCACGGCGTACTCCTGTACCTCCGGCTCGTTAAAGCGCTGGGGCGGCGCAATGGTGTAGGTGGGGAGCTTAAAGTAGCGCTGACTGTACATGTTGGTGGCTACGGAGCCGTCGCAGGGCATGGAACTGCCGATATACGCGGCGCCGATCCTGGGATAATCGTCCACGACGCAGCAGCCGGCTTCCGCCGCCGGCAGGGGGCACACGTCCGGGGCCAGGCCGAAGTGCTCGATGGCGTCGATATAGTACATGTTGGCAAGCTGGTCCACTTCGCCGGCCATGAACACCGGAACCATCTGGATCAGAATGCCCTTTAAGGTGGGGAACCCGTTCATGATCTGAATGGGCATCATTTCGTCGAAGATAACCGTCTTTGCGCGCAGCGCGGCCGCCTTTTTCGACTTGGGGTTCAGATTTTCGTCCCGCTCCAGCATTTCCTTGATCATCCGGGCGGAGTTTTGCAAAACGGCGTAAAACTGCATGTGTGTGTAGCGCAGCTCATAGCCCCGCAGGCCGATGGTGTGCCGGTCCACAAAGGCGGGGGTGGTTAAGTAAGACGCCATCCAGCGGTAGCGCTTGAGCGCTTTCATAAGCTGCGGAAGCACCGGAGCCAGCGTGCTGCCCAGCAGCCACAAAAGTTTGAGCCAGCGGAAATAGTCGTACAGGGTATCCTTCAGCCCCTTCCACTCCCGGCGCTTGGTACAGTGCATATCGCCGGAATAAAGCCGGCCAAGGCCCTTTCCGGTTTTCGGATCATACGCCATGGCTTGCCTCCTCCTTCTGCGCCTTGGCAGCGCGGATTTTCTTGATCTCCAGACTTTCTACGAACGCCTGAACACGGGTGCGGAGCTGGCCGCTGGTCCGCGACATGTAGGGCCGGTCGATGGAGAGCGTGGGAATATGGTACTCATCCGCCATGATATGGCTGGCCAGCGCCCGCTCATAGGACCAGTAGGTGCAGAACTTGATCTGTTCATAGATGATGCCGTCGGCATGGAAGTCCTGGCAGAGCTGCGCCGCGGTATCCAGCCGCTTTTGGATCTTGTGAGGCTCCACATGCCGGACGCAGAGCGTAGCATGGAGATAGTCCCGCACCACCTGCGTCAAGGCGTCCTCGCCGTCCGTTAAGCGGATCTCCTGACGCCCCGGAATACTGCCGTAGCAGAAACGGTCGGCGACCACCAGAGCGCCGCTGTCTTCGATCAGTGAGATCAGCTCCGGGTCGTCGATTTCCGAGCCGACGAGAACCACCTTGGCGCGGAAGCGCTTTTTGCTGTCCGGCTCGCGGGTTTTCAGCTCCTCCAGCGTCTGCCTCAGCTTATCCACAATGAGATATTTGGGGCAGACATAGGTCGCCAGCGTGAGAATGTGGAATTCATAGCCGGTGATGGTCGGATTGTCCAGCTTTCGGTATTCCCCGATCTGCGTGATCAGGCGGCAGATTTCGTTGTGTTCGTCCACCGCCTTTCGGATCGCGGCATCGGAAATATCCACGCCGTAGTTTTCATGGAGCGGTTTCAGCACCTTCCGCGTGACCTGCTCCACCACATGCGCCACGGCATCCTCATTGTCATGACAGGGAGAGTCCAGGTTGCACCAGAAGAAGCCCTTCTTGTCCGGGTCGGCCACGTCCAGCAGCTCCATGTTTTCCATGCTTCGGTTCATGCACTCGCACACATCCACGCCGGCCATGGCGTCCAGAAATCTGTAGCCGCCCTCCAGCCCCCGCTCCAGCAGCGCTCTGGCATACTCGCAGGTAGAGTTGGACATATAGTAGGTCGCCATCTCCATGGAGCCGGTTCTGGGCGCCCGAAGCCGCACGGAGAAGCAGCGGTCCAGATTCAGCAGCACTTCCGGCATATGGAAGCAGGTATACCCCACCGCAATGCCGCCCTCCGCCTTGGCCTGCCGCACAAGCTCGTTGTTGGCCTCGGTCAGCAGGTTTTCAAAATAGTATAAGTGTTTGAGATCTTTCACTGTTTCACCTCTTTCTGATTGTCTGGCACGGATTTCAAGTTTCACCGCACGGTCCGGCAAGCGTCTTCAGGTGTAATGATGCGGCGCTGCCTTAATTGATGCCCATTGCATAAAGAGCCCTGCGGACGCCGGATGCCAGAATTCCATCTTCGGGAAGCTCCAGAACGCTTCCCCCCTTCACGTCGCTGAGGGCAAGCACCTGGTCGTCGGGGATGCAGGTCAGCAGGGGAATGTCCCCCAGATCAATCAGGCCAAGCAGCTGCTCATCGTTCATGCGGTTGACAACAGCGCCGCAGGTTTCGTACATGGTCAGCTCATCGGCAACCTGCTTGACCGTCTTTACCACCTGCGTGCCCTTGCGGCTGGGGTCCGTCACCAGCAGCAGATGCGTCACCTTTTCCATGACGCGGCGGTTGATCTGCTCCACCCCCGCTTCGCCGTCGATGACCACGTAATCAAACCCTGCCGAACAGGCGCTGATAACCGCCCGGAGGCAGGCGTTGACGCTGCAATAGCAGCCCGCAGCCTCCGGTCTGCCAATGGCGAGGAAGGCGAACCGGTCTTCTTCCACCATCGCGTCCAAAATCCGGTACCGGCTCTCGCCCAGAAGCGCAATGGCCTGCTTTTTTTCCGGGTCCGCCTGACCGGCGGCTACGATCTGCTTGCGGATATCGTCTACGGTGCAGCGGTGGGTGATGCCAAGGGCGGTTTCCAGCCCTACGGCGGGGTCGGCGTCGATGGCCAATATTTTTGCCTCCGGATGATCCCGGATAAGCTGCGCGACCGCCATGGCGGCAATGGAGGTTTTCCCCACGCCGCCCTTTCCGGCCACAGCCAAAATCACCTGATCCACTTGCTCTTCCTCCTTTTGGCCGATCAAATGCGCCGTCTTCCTGTCATAATGCATGATATTTCTATTCTAACAGATTTGGAAGATAAAGCAATGGGTATCAAAATTTGTGTGCGCCCAAATTATGCCGTCGATTTTTGTGCATTTCCCCGGAAAACAGCCGGAACTTGCCGCATATCAGGCGTCCTGTGACAAACATAGCGAGGGAGCATGAAGGGCCTGCCGTCCGTGAATTGCAGGCGGCAGGCCCTTTGGGCTGCGTAAACGATTTTTCCTTAATATTTTTTCAAACAAGGCCGAAAGAAGGCGGCCGAAATATAAATTCAGCCGCCTTTAACCTTATCAACTCAAGTCGCTAATATTCCGAACGCTTCCCCGTTCGATCAGCGCAGGATACAGGAGCAGCTGCCGCGCAATACCCGAAGTCTGCTTCTCTATTCGCTGCATCAAGAGCCGCACAGCTTCCACGCCAAGCTGATGCGGATGCACATCAACGGTAGTCAGCGGCGGAATGGAATGCTGCGTAGGGTAAGACCCGTCATGGGCAACAATGGATATATCATCCGGCACCCTCAATCCGCATTCCAGAAAGCCATTGATTGCCCCCAACGCGGTGGGATCATTGGCACAAAACACCGCCGTGGGCAGAGATGGGAGCGAGGCCAGTGCCTTAGCCATAAAATACCCCTGCTCCACACGATCTGCGCCGTGGTCACTCTCCATAACCCATTCCGGATTATACGTATCCCTTTGCTGCATGATGGAGATAAAGGCAGCCTTCCGGGAACCGAACATCTCCGTCCCCGGCGCTTCCTCTATCCCTAGATAGCCAATCTTTGTATGGCCATTTTTGAATAGATACTCCAGGGCTAATTCTGTCGAGTCACGGTTGCTATATGAGACATGATCGAAGCGGTTTCGATAGTGTGCGACGATCCCCACAATGGCAACCGGACGGGACTTCAACTGCGGCAGCAGCATGTCATATTGCTGCTTTGTATAATTACCAACAAAGATAACGCCATCGCAGTCCAAGCTTCCCGGCAGCATATCCTCCATAGCCACCACACTCAACCTGATTTTGGACTTTGCGCACATGTCTTCAATTCCTGAACGGACCGCAAAGTAGTAGGAGGAATCAATCTGGTTCCGGAAAGTTTGCTGCTTATGGACGATAGCAATCGACTTGCTGGACTTCTCTGTACTGGCAGTGGAATGGCGCACGTAGCCTAATTCGGTAGCTACTGCCCATATCCTTGCGCGGGTCTCAGGCGCAATGGACAGCGTTTCATCGTTGCGAAGGGCGCGGGAAACTGCGGCAGGCGATAGATTTGCTCTCGCCGCAATTTCTTTGATCGTAACCATAACGAAGCCCTCACTTTATGTCTCAAATTAACTGTTTCTTATTATATACCGTCGCCGCCCCAAATGCAATAAAAAGTCGACTATTTTGCGGTAGTATTACTAGAAATTTACTAAATCTTCAATGGAGATCAATATTTTATGATCTGCGCTATTTTTGTAAATCCCTCTAATTATCTTTTTCGCCTTCTTGTGACTTTTACCATAATGCTTGTAGGAACTTACATATATGCAGGCACAAAGTTGTACGCTATATACAACAAAAAGGACAGAGAAGCAATTTTTTGACCGCCACATCGAGCAAGATATAAGTAAAATGTAGGTAAAATAAGTAAATTCAGCTTGACAATTTACTAATCAAGATGTATCCTGATCATGCAAGGAGCTTTTGCTCAATATCAACAGAGAAATGAGGAGGAACGAAAACATGAAAAAGTTACTCGCGTCACTGCTGGCCATAGTCATGGTTCTGGGCCTGGCCGCCTGCGGCGGACAAGACACCCCCGCCAATGACCCCTCTGCCGACAACACCCCTTCCACCAGCCAGCCAGCCGACAATAGCGGCGCATCTGGCGATACCGCTGCTCCCAGCACCGGCGGGAAGCTGACCGTTTACTCTCCCCAGGCGGATGCCGATCGCGGTCCCTGGATCAAAGAGCAGGCCGAGGCGGCTCTGGGCATCGAAATTGATTTTCTGTGTGCTACCGGCGGAGACTTGGCCGAGCGGCTCCGCGCTGAGAAAAACAATCCCCAGGCGGACGTTATTATGGGACTGGTACAGACCGCTATGTATCAGCTGAAAGATGAGGAACTGCTGGCACAGTACACGCCTTCCTGGGCAGACGGCCTCCCGGAGGTTTACAAGGACCCCGACGGCTATTTTAACAGCTTCTGGCAGACCCCCATTATTATTGGTTATAATCCTGACTTTGTTCCCAATCCGCCCACCAGCTGGCAGGACCTGATCAAGGATGAGTACGCCGGCCTTTATTCTATCGGCAAGACCAGCAGCCAAACGGTCCGCACCTACATTATTGGGATGCTGTGGCCCTATTACGATGCCGCCAGCGGTGAAATATCCGAGGAGGGCTGGGACTTCCTGCGTACATTGTATAACAACGCGTACTCCCTGCCCACCGACTCCGACAGCTGGGCGCTGTTTAAGGAGGGCACGCTGCCTATAACGTTGAACTGGTTTGGCGGCGCGAAGAGCAAAGCCGCCGCTTATGAAGCACCGATCAATTATGTCGCTCCTGCCGAGGGTACGCCCGTAGTTGCCGAAGGCATTGCTGTTGTGGCTGGTTCCAAGAATGAGGAGATGGCGCAAAAATTTGTTGAGTGGTGGGGTTCTCCCGAGACCATGGCGGCTTACGCCAATGAATTCGGCCAGGCGCCTGCCCACCCCGATGCCATCACCATGTGCAACGACGAGATCAAGGCGGACGCCGAAATGTTCACCGCACAGAATATTGACTGGGCCGTCTGCTCTGAGAAGATGGACGACTGGTTTGTCAAAATTGAGCTGGAGATTATGCCGTAATCCCTTGTGCCGGGCCTGAAAACGGGGCCGTTATCCGCTGCGATAATGGCCCCGTTTCCGTAAAATAAGAGAAGATGAGGTACAGCGATGATTGAATTAAAGGACATCGTCATAAAATACGGCGATTTTACTGCCGTTCATGATTTGAACATTCAGATCCATGAGGGAGAATTTTTTACCTTTCTGGGACCCTCCGGCTGCGGGAAAACAACCACCCTGCGGGCTATCGCCGGGTTTGAAAAACCCGCTTCCGGTACGATCACTGCATTCGGCAGGGAGCTGTCCGGACTTCTGCCGGAGGAGCGTGATTTGGGCTTTGTGTTCCAGAACTATGCGCTGTTCCCCAGCATGAACGTTTATGAAAACATTGCCTTTGGCCTGAGGGCACATAAAGTCCCCAAAAAGGAAATACCAGATCGTGTACAGAGCATCGCTGAAAAAACCGGCATCACGGAGCATCTGAAAAAGAAGATCAACGAGCTGTCCGGCGGACAGCAGCAGCGCATTGCCATTGCCCGCGCGCTGGTAGTGGAGCCTAAAATTCTGCTGCTGGACGAGCCGTTGTCCAATCTGGATGCCAAGCTCCGTGTCAGCACGCGCGAAGAGATCCGCCGTTTGCAGCGGTCGCTGGGGATCACGACGATTTATGTGACCCACGACCAGGAAGAAGCGATGGCAATCTCTGACCGGATCGCGGTCTTCAATGTGGGACATCTGGAGCAGATCGGCACGCCCAAGGAGATCTACAACCATCCGGCCAACAGCGCGGTAGCGCGCTTTATCGGCGACATCAACTGCTTCACCGGCAGCGCGGATAAGATGCTGCGCTCCAGGATCGACTGTGATGCAAACGCGCGTTTCTATGTACGGCCTCATAAAATCAGCATCACCAGAACGCCGGATACCGGAGCAAAGACTGTCTCTATCCCCGCCGCGATCGACTGCTTTGAGTTCCTGGGCGCATATACAAAAATCATTGCGAGGACAGAAGACAACGCTTTTATCACTTCCTTGATGTTTGGTTCGGAAACCGACTTTGAGGTGGATGAATCCGTATATGTTTCTCTGGATGTGGGGGATGTTCTGGCGCTGAAGGAGGTGTGATGGATGAGTGTAAAGAAGAAACTGTCCATTGTGCGGAACCTCCTGATGTTTACAGTCATTGCCTGGTTTCTGGTGACATTCATTATCGTCCCCGTTATCAGCGTTTTTCGGACTACATTTTTCACTGATGGTACATTTTCCTTTGAGGCAATTGAGAAGCTGATCAAATCGGAGCGTGTACGGCGGTCCCTCTCCAACACCTATCAAATGGCGTTCTGGAGCGTCATCACCGTTACCATCAACGGCATCTTCCAAATCCTGGTGACTGAGTACTTTGACATCAAAGGCGCAAAGTTTATGGAGCTTGCGTTTATGGTACCGCTGATGTATGGCGGCATCTCGCTGGTGACCGGGTACAACTACCTGTATTCTGCAAACGGGTATATCACGCAGCTGCTGCTCCGGGTGTTTCCGCACATGAACGCCTATTGGTTCACCGGATTTACCGGCGTTCTGTTTGTCCATACCTTCGCGATGACCACCAATCATATCCTGTTTGTCAAAACGGCTTTTCGGGATATCGACTACTCCACCATTGAGGCGGCGAGAAGCCTGGGCAGCAGCAGTATGGGCGCATTCTTCAAGGTTGCCCTCCCCGTTGTGAAGCCCGCTATCTTTTCCGCAACCATCCTGCTGATCCTCAGTGCGCTGAACTCTTTTGCCGCTCCCTCCATGCTGGGCGGCAAGAACTTCTATATGATCAACAGCATGATCCTCTCGCTGAACGGGCTGCGCAGCTATGACCTGTCCGCTCTGCTGTCACTGATCCTGGCAGCCAGCTGCATCATTCTGCTGCTGATTATGAACTATCTGGAGAAGAAGAATACCTACCTGTCCGTCTCCAAGGTCTCCACCCGGCTGCGCAAGACGAAAATACGGAATCCTGTCGTCAATATCATTGTCCACGCGTTGGCATACCTGCTCACGGCCATCTATCTGCTGCCTGTCGTTATCATCATTCTGTTTTCCCTGGGTGATGTGCAGAGCATTATCACCAATACGTTCCCCCGTTCGTTCTCGCTGGACAATTATATCCGCGTTTTTTCCACCAGCGCGACGCTGAAGCCCTTCCTGAACTCCGTCAAGCTGAGTCTGATTGCTGTATTGATGGTCATGGCAATTACCATTCCCTCCACACTGGCCATTAAAAAACACCCTGGACGGGCCACCCGGATCCTGGAAATGACACTGCTGATTCCTTGGATTTTACCTGGTACGATGCTGGTGGTCGGTATGATCACGACCTACTCCGAACCCCGGCTTTTGGTCTTCCAGCAGGTCCTGCTGGGCGGCTTCTGGCTGCTGCCCATTGCCTATACAGTGGGTAAGATCCCTTCGTCCATGCGGCTGGTCCGCGCATCGCTCTATGCCATCAATGACTCCCACGAGGAGGCCGCGCACTCGTTGGGCGGCAGCGCATTCTACACCTTCCGCAGAGTCGTATGGCCGGTCATTTTCCCCACTGCGATCTCTGTGGGAGCGATTTCCTTCAATGGTCTGCTGTCGGAGTACACCGTGAGCGCATTGCTTTATAACGTCAACAATATCCCGCTGGGCATTGTCCTCCGTTCTCCGGAAATGAGCAACGACCCCAACACCGAAGCCAACTCGCTGGTCTATATCGTGGTATTGATGCTCATTTCGGCAATTACCCTGTTGGCAACGCAGAAGTATCGGAATAAAAAATAAATCTTGAGAAGTGGAAAGGATAATATCTGTTATGAATCGTTTTGGCTACAATATCAACTTCAGGGCAACGCCCGCTGATATCCATGCAGCAGCAGACGCCATGCTGGCTACACAGGAATATCACGCAATAGAAGTGACTTATTATGAAAACATGCAGGATGTGGATACCTTTGCGTACAATCAAGCCATCCGTCAAATCGTGGATGCCTACCACCCGCAGGTGGTTGTTCACATTTCTGATTTCAACCTGTCAGAGGAAAACAGCACCCTCCGCAGCGCCATCCTTCACGAGTTCCGCAACTGCTGCAAGTACACCCGGGAACTGGGCGGGCGGGAGATTGTGATGCACTGCGGCAGACCCCGCGACGCTCTGCATGTTCCGCTGGCTCCGCACAGCTCGGTCTATGTCGAAAGCGCACAGGAACGGGCATGGGTCCTTTCGGTGCAGCTGTTCCGAACCTGCTGCGATATTGCTAAGGAGTATGGCATTATGATCTACACAGAAAATCTGAACATGGACCGCCTGACGATCCGGTGTGATACTCTGGTCAAATTTGTAGAAGAGGTGGACCGCGATAACGTAGAAATCGTGTTTGATATCGGACACTGTCACCAGATGGGCGGGGATATTCCCTCCGAAGTTCTGACCTGCGGAAAGCATCTCCGCCATCTGCATCTCCATGACAACGATGGAAAAGGCGACCAGCATCTGGAGATTGGTGCGGGCAGCATTGACTACAAGCCCTTCTGTGATGCTCTGAAACAAGTGGAATATCCCGGGCTTTATATGATGGAGATCCGCACCTGTACCCCTGAAAATCTGCGGGCCTGTAAGGAGAGGCTTCTGAAATGTATGTAAATGAAAATACGGCGATTTTGGCGGATTTTCATTGTCACACCATTGCGTCCATGCACGCATACAGTACCCTGCGTGAGAACATTGAAGCTGCCAAAAAGAAGGGTCTGCGGCTGCTGGCTATTACGGATCATGCGATCGGAACAGCAGATTCTCCACCATTGACATACTTTGAAAATCTCACATCCCTGCCGTCTGCTATTGATGGGATTCAGATCCTGCGCGGCGTTGAGGCAAACATTATGGATTATAACGGGCATCTCGATATGCCTGCGGAGGTGCTGCGCCGTCTGGATTTTGTGATCGCCTCATTTCATACGTCATGCACCGTGCCGGGGACCGTGGAGGACCATACACGCGCGTACATCGAAATTGCCAAAAATCCTGATGTGGATATGATCGGACATTCCGGAACGGAGGAATTCCGGTATGATTATGAGAAGGTGATCCCTATCTTTGGGAAATACGGAAAAGCGGTGGAAGTCAATGCCCATACTTTTATCTGCCGTCAGAAATCTGTCAGGAACTGCATTCAGATCGCTCAGCTGTGTTCCCGGTATGGCGTCCCGATCATGGTCAATTCTGATGCACATTCGGAATTTGAAATTGGCGCGGTCGATAAAGCGCTGAACATGCTCCGCCAAATCAGCTTTCCGGAAGAATTGATTATCAACACAGACGAAGGCAGGATTCAGCGGTACTTGACAAATCTCTCCGCCAATTACTAGCCGCCGTTATTGTGCGGGAGGCCTCCGCCTCCCGCATATTTTTATAAGGCTGCCCTTACAGGAGTATGCTGTTATGAATTACGAGTTATCCACGATTTATCCACTGACGCTCTACTCCGTTATTTTCCGTACATTTCTTTCTGTGTTTCTCAGCGGTATCGTTGGGTTTGAAAGAGGTTTGAAAAACCGGCCTGCAGGGCTTCGGACATATATGCTGGTCTCTCTTGGCGCCTGTATGATCATGATGGTGAATCAATATGTAACTCAAGCCTATGGCATCGGAGATCCAGCCCGGCTTGGCGCCCAGGTAGTCAGCGGGATTGGCTTTCTGGGCGCTGGAACCATTATTGTGACAAAGCACAATGGGATCAAAGGACTTACCACAGCAGCAGGGCTCTGGGCCTCCGCCTGCATTGGACTTGCGGTTGGCATTGGTCTGTATGAGGTTGCGGTATCTGGTGCGCTTATGGTGTTTTTTATCCTGGCTGTCATGCAAAAGGTCGACGTCATTCTGACAAAAAAAGCAAAGGCAGCAGTGGTGTTGATCGAATTGAAGGAAAACGTATCCCTTGCAGGAACGCTTAAAGATATTTATGCGCGGGGATTGACGCTTGATGGGATCGAACCGGAGTATCGTTCTGAAAACGGACATGTTTCATTTGTCGCTGCGCTGCAGGGGCAGCATGGAATGGCACAGCAAGAGTTACTGCAGGTACTTCGGGCAATCAATTCAATTTCCTATGTTGAAATATTATCTATCTGATTATCCGATATAGAAATGGAGGTTCAGCAATGATACGATTTGGAACTGGCGGTTGGCGAGCATTGATTGGAGAAGATTTTATCTGTGAGAATATTCGGAAAATCGCCGCAGGAATACTCCGTCTGGCCCGGGAAGAGGGAAAAATGGACAGGCCGGTCATCATCGGCTATGACCGCCGCTTTTTGTCTGAAAACGCCGCAAAATGGGTTGCGGAGGTTTTCGCCTGCTGCGGCGTCCATGTCTGGTTCCTGAACCGCTCCGCACCAACGCCGCTTATCATGCACACAGTAAAATCAAAAGGTCTTCACTATGGAATTGAAATCACTGCGTCCCATAATCCGGCGGAGTACAATGGGATCAAACTGATTGTCGAAGATGGGCGGGACGCACCCCTGAATACAACAACACGGCTGGAGCAGCTGATCGAAACGTCTGTACCGGCCTTTATGCCATTTGAGAATGCGGTTCAAGCAGGACTTGTGAAGTACATGACCAATCCGTTTAACGATTTTCTGGATGATGTGATCGCCTTGCTGGATATGGATGCTTTGCGCCGGCGTGGACTTCGGGTGCTGCTTGACTCCATGCACGGTTCCGGCACATATCCACTTCTCGTAATCTTCCATACAGCCCGCTGCACAATTGATACTATGAACAGCAATAAGGATGCGTACTTCGGCGGTCTGATGCCTGCTCCCAGCGAGGAGCGGCTCAGCAGCTTAAAAGATCATGTGGTGCGGGGCGGGTATGATATGGGCATCGCTGTAGATGGCGATGGAGACCGGCTGGGCATCATTGACAGCAATGGACGATACATCAGCGCCAACGAAGTCCTGTGTCTGCTATACTACTACTTAGTCAAGTACAAAGGGTGGAAAGGCCCGGTCGTACGCAACTGCGCTACAACGCATATGCTTGACCTCATTGCCGCCGGCTTTGGAGAAAGGTGTTATGAAGTGCCAGTCGGGTTCAAATATATTTCCGCAAAGATTGATGAGGTATCGGCGGTACTGGGTGGAGAATCGTCCGGCGGTCTGACTGTTCGCGGGCACATTCACGGTAAGGATTCCATATATGCCGCATCGCTTTTCGCGGAGATGGTCAGCGTCACCGGGAAAAGTCCATCCGCACTTATGAACGAACTGGAGACCCAGTATGGCCGATTTGTTATGGTTGAAGATAATCTCCGTTTTCCTCCGGAAAAGAAGTCAGAAATTGAAAGTCGTCTTATCATAAACCGCCGCTTGCCCCAATTTGATCGTGAAATTTCAAAAGTAAGTTATGATGATGGATGCAAAATTTATTTTGCTGATAACAGTTTTGTGATTTGTCGTTTCTCCGGAACGGAACCCCTATTGCGAATTTTTGCCGAAGCCGGCTCCTATGATTCAGCTAAGCAATATATTGATATTTTCAAGACTTTTTTGGATGTTTGCTGATCTGTGTTCATAGCGTGCTCAATCTCTTCCTCCATAAGCAGTTGTTCTAATAAGATTTACTAACGAAAATTCAATGATAGTCTGGTGGTAAATGAAGATTTTACTCTCCCTGCGGGTAACAGCAGACGCCGGAGGCGGCTTAAAAATCCGGGCGCAAGTGCGCCCGGATTTACAGGGGTTTGGGGGCAGTCAGCCACCAACAAGCGCGCCTTGGTATATACCGAGACATTGCTCACCACTGCCTGAATAGCCGAGATCATCGTATACATTTCAGGAATTCTTCGCTTTGTAATCCTCACCCCAGGCCCACATTGCATCCAGAATTGGTTTCAAACTGTATCCCAGTTCTGTTAGCGTGTACTCTACTCGCGGAGGAACTTCGGGGTAAACGGTTCGGATCAGTAAACCGCTGTCCTCCATCTGCCGGAGTTGAGCGGTCAGTACCTTTTGGCTCACGCTGCCGATGGTTTTTTTCAGTTCTCCAAACCGTTTTGTCCCCGGCATAAGATCGCGCAGGATCAAAACCTTCCATTTGTCGCTGATCAACATCAGCGTTGTTTCTACCGGACAGGCGGGCAGGGTTTTAACCTCCATTGTCACATCCTCCAACTCCATAGTTTCAAAATAACCCTTACCGCCTCATTTTATGGTATCTCCCGCGCCGCCGTCAAGGCGTCAAATGAAAATTTCAAAAATTTTTTACATTCCGGGAATCGTGGAAACCCTTGAAATCACCCATTTGTTTCCTCCAGGTAACTACCCAATAGTTACCTGGAGGTGCCTATACCACAATATTGTGCCTACTTCACAGGCTTTGGAATTGCTGGTACAATGCAATCATCAAAGGGAAACATTCCCCCGCAAAAACCAATCTGCACAACAACATTTGGGAGGTAATTTATCATGAACGAAGTCGTAAAATTCCTGACTGAGAATTCTGTCCAGTATCTGGCTACCGTGGGCCGGGACGGGAAAGCCAAGTGCCGGCCCTTCATGTTCGCCGGAGAAAAGGACGGCAAGCTGTGGTTCTGCACCAACAACCAGAAGGACGTCTACAAGGATATGCAGGCCAATCCCAATGTGGAACTGTCCGTGTCCAGCCCCACTTTTGCCTGGATTCGGCTCAACGGCAAGGCTGTGTTTGAGAACAATATGGCCGTCAAGGAAATGTGCCTCCAGAATCCCATTGTGAAGAGCCAGTACCAGACCGCCGACAACCCCATCTTCGAGGTGTTCTATCTGGCAGACGCCCACGCTGTGATTGCCGACTTCTCCGGCAACCCGCCCCAGGAATTTGACCTGTAAGACGCAAACAACCCAATACCGATCTTCGGGGCGAGGTGAAATTCCTCACCGGCGGTACAGTCCGCGAGCCGCAAGGCAGGATACGGTGTAATTCCGTGACCGACAGTTATAGTCTGGATGAAAGAAGATAGGCCAAGGCCGTCCCGCCGCGATGCGGGACGGCCTTAATTCCAAGCCATATCTCAAAAGGAGCATTATGAACGACCATTCCATTTCGATCAATCCCAGTGTGCATCGTGAAACGGCGTCCATCCGCAGCATCCACGCCATTACCAGCGCGGCAATTCTGGCCGCAATTTCCTTCGCTTTGGCCTTTTTTGAGTTTCCTGTTCCGCTGTCCCCATCCTTCGCCAAGATGGACATTTCCGATTTTCCCGCGCTGGTTGGCGCTATGACGCTGGGGCCGTGGGCGGGAATTGCGGTCGAGCTTGTAAAAAATCTGCTGGGCTTGTTCTCCACCAGCACAGGCGGCATTGGAGAGTTGGCGAACTTTTTAATGGGCAGCTCACTATCCTTCACTGCTGGCTTTGTTTTTTACAGATGGCGCGGCAGGGCATGGCTGGCGTGCCTGCTCGGTTCGGCGGCTATGGCTGTCATGGCGGCGCTATCCAACTATTTCATTTTGCTGCCGCTGTTTGAGCGTT
Source organism: Oscillospiraceae bacterium (assembly GCA_021768185.1). GTDB lineage: Bacteria > Bacillota > Clostridia > Oscillospirales > Oscillospiraceae > Pelethomonas. The sequence goes on along the minus strand of JAETNP010000025.1, from coordinate 8,280 downwards.
TTATGCCGCTGGACGCTCTGATTGCGTCTTTCACGGAATTTATCCCTTTCATCCACACAAAATTAGATGCAGTTCTTTGGAACGCCGTCCCGTTTAATTTGTTAAAGGGCTTGGGCATCTCTTTCGTGACCATGCTTGCCTTTCCCAAATTAACTCCAATCCTTCGCGGACATACCCGCTGATACTCCTACAGGGGGGAACCATTATGACAACAACAGATATTTTCAACATCTTGCAGGGAGAGATTCACTCCACCGTATTCGCGACCCTGGACCAGAACGGCCTGCCTCAGACCTGCGTGATCGACTTGATGCTGGCAGACGAGGGCGGCCTGTATTTCCTGACCGCCAAAGGGAAATCCTTTTATGACCGCCTGACGGCCCGCCCGTTCGTGGCCCTCTCCGGCATGAAAGGCAGCGGCACCCTTTCTACCGTAGCTGTTTCTGTGCGGGGAGCGGTGCGGAACATCGGGAAAGACCGGCTGACGGAGATTTTTGAAAAGAATCCCTACATGGAAAAGATCTATCCTACCCCAAAGAGCCGGGAAGCCCTTGAGGTGTTCCAGCTTTACAAGGGGGAGGGAGAATATTTTGACCTTTCCCAGCTTCCTCCCTTCCGGCAAGCGTTTTCTTTTGGCGGCGAGGCCGTCCATGAGACAGGCTACCGGATCGATGCGGAAACGTGCATCGGCTGCCAGGGCTGTCACAGTGTATGTCCCCAGGGTTGTATCAGCAATACGATTCCCCGCGTGATTGATTCCAGCCACTGCATTCATTGCGGCAGCTGTTTTCGCGTCTGTCCGGTAAAAGCTGTGACAAAGCTGGGGTGAGCAGAAGGCGCCATGAACCGAATTGAGCAGCTTCAATATTTGAACCGGCTTCTGCCGGCGGAGATGCCGGAATACAAGCCGCAGAAAAGGAAGAAGATACTGCCTATCGAAATCTGCTTCGCTGCAAATAAAAAGGCTTCGCTATGAGACAGTAAAATGTGCTTTAATCAGCTGCAAACCCCAATTTGCCAGGCAGCTACCGCCATCTGAGGGTTGCAATACTATGGGGAGCTATTACAAAATTCCACCCCGACTGGGCATCTTCCGTCACAGAGACCACCATTTCATCCTCTGCCTGGTTAAGGATGACAGCTGCTCTGCTGCCGTCTCTATTTTCAAAGGCCGTAACCTCCGCTCTGCTGGTCCAGGCAGAGGTACCCAGCCGTACTGCGCCCGGATGGATAAACCGGCTGAATTGTCCGATGTAATAGTACTCACTCTGCAGTGTAAAATCAGAACAGCCTTCCGCCAGCATGACGGGCGCCTCACAGAAATTTCCTACATGATTCGGCCCGCCCTTGGCGTCCAGCAGCAGGTTCCAGTCGATACTCCCGGAGATGCCGCCATTCAGATTTCCCAGGATGTCGTGGGCGTACATCTCCGCCTTTTCCAGCGCCGTCATGCCGTCAAAGCGGCTGTACTCCACGCAGCCCTCGCTGAACCATAGCTCCTTATCCGGCCAATGCTCCTTTACGAGGCGCAGGGCCTCGAAGTGATCCCCGGTGTACCAGTGGACCGCAAAGCCGGCAACGGCCCCCTCCCCGCCGGAAACGGACAGCGTTTCCCGGGCCCGCTGCACCAGGAGGTCCTTATTATGATCCCAGGCCAGGATCTTCACGTCGCCGCATCCCGCCTTTTTCAGCGCAGGGGATAAGTACTCCGCCGCGAAGATCCCCTCCTCCTCGCCCGACCAGATGCAGGAATCCCAGGTCTGCACGGCGGCGGGCTCGTTCTGGATGGACATTCTGCGCACGTCACATCCGGCGGAACGGTAGTAGGCGGCGTATTTTGCCATGCACTCCGCCCAGCGGGCACGGTATTCCGGCTTCAGGCTGCCGCCGTGGTTCATCTCTCCGTTGGTCTTCATGAAGCCCGGCGGGCTCCAGGGACTCAGCAGCAGCGCAATGGGGCGTCCGGCCACGGCCTGCGCCGCCTGGATCATCGGGATCAAGTACCTGTCGTCATGCTCGGTGTGAAATCCGTGATCCTCCGGACCGGTCTGACAGGCATAGTTGCCCAGAGAAAAATCACAACTGCCGATGTGAACCCGTCCCTGGGTATACTGCAGGCCCTCCGCGCCAAAATAGCAGTTCAGAAACGCCGTCTGCCGCTCTTCCGGCAGCTGCCGCCAGGCGTGGGCGGCGGCTTCGGTGAACGCGCCGCCAAAGCCCTCGAAGGTCTGATACCGGGCAGAGGGATAGACGGTCACCTGATGGACACAGTCCACCGCTCCACCGGCGATTTCTTCCTGGCGCCAGAGCTGGCCCTCTTTCAGGTTTGTAGTGGTTAAGGTCGCTTTCATAGCTTTCCCTCACTTCATTGTGATGTTGATCTCACTGATGTGTCCCGCCCGCACCGCGCGGGCATCCCTGTCGCCAAGCGCAGGTCCATCCACGATCCGCTTCCCGCCGTCCCGGTCCGTCAGTTCCCAGCGGACGGGAACCGTCCTTCCGGGAACCAGCTCCGCTAGTCCGGCGGCGTGGTAGACCACCTTGACGCCGCCTAAAAACGCGGCCTCTATCACGCCGTCCCCCGGCATGAGATAAGCAGGGATAAAGGGAGCAAAACGCAGACGCAGGCCGGTTCCATCCCATTGGAAAGGCGCGGGGCCAAAGAACATCAGCTGCCAGATCTGCAGAAGCTCCGCCGTGGAGCCGGACAGCCTCGCCACAAAGCCCCGTCCCCATACCGAGGGGTCCGGGTTGGCGGAGGAGGCCAGGAAGGATACGTTCTCCAGGGGGCTTCTGCCGTACCGTGCCGGGTCCAGGAAGGGAATGGCTGCGTCATGAAAGGCTTCGCTGAACTGCTGGTACAATCCGCTTTTCAGCAGCTCCAGCAGGTATTTATACTCCATGTGAAGCCATATGGATTCGTTTTCCAGCCAGCCAGGGGGGAAGGCCAGGGCGCGCCCCGCTTCATAGCTGACGGAGGACAGGCTTTCATTGACCTTGTACATGTTCAGTACCTGGTCATAGAGCCCGCTCTCCCGCACCTTGCCGGCCAGCGCCTCTTTTTCCGCCCGGGGGAAGTCCAGCTTCAGCCAGCGCACCGGGCCCTCCAGGAACAGGGGCAGCGGATGGGGCTCCAGGGCCAGCGGCATGGGGCCATCGGGGGTATCGGCTATGCCTGCGGCCTCAAAGGTGAAATAGGTGGTGCAGATGCCGCCGCCCAGCTTCTCCGCTTTCTGAATGCCGGAGAGGACCGCCCGCTCCATCCGCTCCAGCATCTCCGTCAGGGCCCGGCTGCCAAGTGCCCGCCGCTCTCCGCTGAAACCAAAGGCGGTCTGCGCGCGGTAGCTCTCTTTGACGCGGTTCATCCGGTCCCACCGGACGTAGGGATCGTCCTCAGTTTGCAGGATGCCGTTTACCGCCTCCAGCAGGCCCGCGATCTCTTCATAGATAGAAATATCCCGCCCATACCCGGCCAGCGCCTTACGTGTGAAGGCCAGCAGCCGGGCCAGCTCGCAGCTCTCTGCCATGGAGGACCCCAGCAGGCCGGGCAGGCCGTTGAGCGCGTCATACCAGCCGGGCTTGCCGCCCTCCATTTCGACGCCCATGCCCGCGGCATCCAGGGTGGCCGTTTTGACGGCGCAGAGCAGCAGCAGCTTCTCGATCAGCGTACTGCGGGCCTCCCCTTCACCAGCGTACATCCACTTTCGGGTAGTATTCGCCTTTGTATCTTCATCCAGGGCATGGTACTGGCGTAGGCCGTTGGCTGTCATGCAATACCGTTTTGCCCGTGGATTGACCAGGGCGCGGGATTCATACCAGCGGCAGCGGCGGTCCTCAAACAGCAGCTTCTCCGCCTGCTCCGGGTAGACGGACAGATAACTCTCGATCAAATCCAGGTTATAGGTCCAGTGGTCGCACCAATAGCCCTCGGAAAAGGCGGCGTTGGGTTCGCTGCCGGCGGCGCAGACGGCAGCCGCTGTCAGCGTCCCCACGCTTTCTCCCAGCCCCCAGTCCTCCAGCGCCATAGCCAGCGTACCGGGTGTGAAGGGCTTTGACAAGAGCGCCGACGCTTGGGCGCGGCGGTTCTCCGGCAGCTTCTCCAGAAATTGGCCCAGGATCTCATTGGGAATCGTATAGGTGCTGGCAGTGACCACCAGCGGATTATAGCCGTCCGATTGAATCAGATCAAAGAAGGTATGGATATCCTCCGCGCCCATATCGGGGGCAAACAGGACGCTGCACCGGCGGTTCTGGTTGACATCCCGGAAATTCCCGTTTCCTTGGGCATAATACTCGCCGCCAAGGGAGAAGTAGTTATACTCCCGCTCCAGGTCGCCGTGCTTCCGGGAGTAGAGATAGAAGGGCGCTTTTTTCCCTTCGCTCTCAAAAAAGACAGGCGCGCCGCCCCGGAGGAGGTTATCCAGATAGCTCTGGCGGCAGTAAGCGTCAAAAACGGGGTCGCCGGTTTTGGCGGCAATCGGGGCGCAAAGGCCGTCCACCAGCGCTTTGGCCTCCCGGCGTTTTGCCTCGAACCAGTCCTTGCCGTTCACCCGGCCCGCCAGCGCCGCGACGCGGCCCTTGTCCTCCGCCTGACCGTAGAGGGAGAACAGCTCGATCTCTTCCCCCGGCTCCAGGACTGCCTCCATGGGCAAAAAGCAGCAGGGAAAGCGGTTTTCCGTCATCTGCGGCAGCGCCGTCAGCTTTTCCAGGGAGGTACTCACGAATCCCTCCGGTCTTGCCAGAGAGGTATCCTGTCCAAACACCAGCTCCGGCTGGACCAGCGGGCGCAGCAGCGTCCCGGCCCCGTCCAGGCCCAGACAGAAGTTGCAGCCCTTCACCTCCGTCACCTGGGCAGTGTCCGCCATGGAGGCCCGCACACGGAAGCAGGCGCGGCCCGCGTCCGCATCCTCCGCCTGCATCCACGCCTTCGCCAGGTTCGCCATATTCTTCAGCGCGTCCTGGTCCACCCCGTAGGGTACCACGGCGGGCATCCCATCCAGCAGTTCCAGCGCGGCGGGCGCTTCTCCGGCATTCCGCACAGTCAGCACCCGGGCCAGCGCTGCCGTCCGCTCGCCGGGGACGCCGAAGTAGAGGGCGGAAGCCTCCAGCCCGCTTTCCCGGCAGGTGATCTCCACCTCGCTCATTCCGATGTGCATATCGCAGTTTCCGGTGAACAATTCCCGATATGCGCCGTTTGTCTTGCAGAAGGTCCGGAAGCCTGTGCGGCTCACATTCTGGTACGCGGTGTGCGCGGGAGAGAACTCCATGATGGCGTGGTCCTTGTCCTTTGCGCCGAAGCTGCACACCGCCTGGCCCCGGTTATTGTAGTAGCACCAGATCGGCACCCCCATAGGTCCGGCAATGCCGGGAAGGAAGCTGGAAAAGGGCGGCTTTGTCTGGTAATCCCGAATGACATAACGCCCCTGCTGGTCAAACATCCTTTGTTCCTCCTTTCAGCGGCACAAGCGTCACGGTGAGCTCTAACGCGCCGCCGGTTTCCGGCAGCTCTTCAGGCCGGAGCAGGATGCGGCCCGCCTCCGGCGTCCATTGCCGGTCCCCGGCGGTCACCGTACCAACCTGATACGCCCCCCAGTCCAGCTTTTCCGGATTCTCATAGCGCACGCGAAGCCTGCGGCCTGCGGCGGTGCAGCATATCTCCGCAATTCCTTCGGCGTCAAACTGCTCCGCCGTCAGCTTGGGCTCCAGCACCAGGTTCCCTCCGCAGCCCCGCACGCCGAAGGCCTGGGTCTGCATAGTCAGCAGCAGCCAGCTGGCCGCGCCGGTGAGGTAGGGATACATCCCCCGGCCCCGGAGGTCAAAGTATTCCGGAATGCCGGGCAGAATCTCGCTGCGGGCAAAATTGCAGCTCTGGCGGAACAGGAGATCCAGGACCCTCCAGCCCTCCGCGGCAAAGCCCCGGACATAGAGGGCGTAGGCGTACATCACCGCCATGTGACTGAACACCGCGCCGTTCTCCTTGCTGCCGTAGGCGAAGCCGAACATGCGCCCCATGTCCAGCTTGACCTCGCCGAAGTCCGTATTCAGGCAGTACCCGCCCCTGGCGGGGTGGCACAGGTACCAGTCCGCCGCCCGGACGATCTCCCGCACTTGTTCCTCAGAGGCCGTGCCGGAGAGGATGCAGAATACCTGCCCGGTGAGCATCATGCGCACCGTCTCGCCCCGCAGGCCCTCCACCTGGCGGCCGGAATTGTCGTAGTAGCTGTTGAACCAGTGGAGGTCCGCGCCGTCCCCGACCCACTCGGTCCGGGCAATGTGGCAGCGCAGCCAGCGGGCCATAGTCCGCAGCTTTCCGGCCAGCTCCTCCATGGGAACGCTGATGACATCGCCGCTGCGGTCGATCGCCTCGCAGTACCGGACCAAGGCCGGCCACATAACCTCTTTATTGCCGTATTTTTCCTCCGGAAAGTCAAGAAGCTCCGCCAGCGCGGCGCTGATGACCGCCTCCGCGGTACCCTGTTCAGACAGGGAATGCACAAGGCCGGCCAGCAGCTCAAAGCCATAGGCGTAGGCGGCGGTGAAAGCCACGCTCTCCCCCCGCTCCCGGGCCATGTCCAGTCCATCGTTCCAGTCCGCACCCCGCAGGCGCATGTGCCCGTGCTCCCCCACGTCAAAGAAAGCCGCCGTCAGCTGAACCAGCAAATGCTCCAGAACCGTTCCGCTCCTGGCGGGACCGGGCTGGGCCCGGCGCTCCCCCTCGCCCCGGCAGGGCAGCAGATCTGTAAAATAGGTCTGCCCTTCCAAAAGGAAGCGGACATCCCCCGTTTCGTCCAGGTAAAGGGCCGTGGTGAGAAGGGGCCAGAAGCCGTGGTCCATCCAGACCCGGGGAATGTTGTTCCGGTCCGCCCTGAACTCTCCGGGTCTGGACCCAACAATGGTGGCGTTGGTGCCATCCGTCCGTACGCCCGCAAAATAGCTGAGAAGGTCCTCGCGGATGCTGCCCGGGTCTGTCAGCAGCAGGGCCAGACTGTCCTGCCACAGATCCCGCCAGCCCCGGCCGCCCCGGCCATAGTCGTGGTGGGGCAGGAAGCTGCATCCGAAGATCCGCCGCAGGGTGGGCTGTACGGATACCCAGCGCATCCAGGTGTCAAACTGGGAGCTGCCTGTGCGGAAGCCCGCCGCAGTCCGGGTCTGCCACCATTGCTTGGTTTTTTCCAGAGCCGCCTCCACCGCGTCGGGCGTCAGATAGGGCGCGGGGTTATCGTCTATCGAGAGGACAATCTGATACCGGCGTTTCTCGCCGGGCAGGAGCGTCACTGCGGGGAAAAACAGCGCCGCGACGACCTCTCCCCCCTGGGCGCGTTCACCGGCGTGCCGCAGGCGTTCCGGCTCCGGACGCACCACGGCCTCCGGCCAGTCGTAGCTTCCCCGGCCCACGAAATCCTGCACCAGGGGAATAAAGCCGGCGGGAGGCATTCCGGTCTCGTCGCCGCCCCACACCCGGTAGGTCACCTGCCCCGGCCGGTGGCCCCGCTCGTCAAAGACCATGGTGGGCGTCACGTCCAGGCCGTGGGGGCGCAGCTCCACCCGGTGGAGCAGACTGGTGACATGCCGGTGGTCCCGGATGCTGTCGGCGCTGCGCCCATAGACAGGGATAGCCGCCGTTGGGGCCAGCCTCAGCGCCGCCGTGCCGCAGTTGCTCAGGGCCACCTGCATGATCTCGATATTCTCCCGCCCCGCCGGGACAAAGCTGAGGATCTCCGCGTACAGGCCGGACGCTTTATGCTTCCGGCTGACCTTCTGCCACAACAGCCCGCCGGTCAGGACCGCCTCCTCTGCCTCCTCCATGAAGCGGAGGGCCTGCTGCGGCGCGCTCTGTCCGGCGGCGGACCAGGGCGTCCAGCCGTCGATCTGAACCCAAAAATTCCGGCTTGCCCGGCTCTCATGGAGCGTCTCCGCGCTGGCGGGGGCCAGAAGGAAGGTACTCTGTCCTGTCTTGCAGTCCCCGGAGAGCAGGGGCGTCACGCTGGACATCATACCGCTTTCATTGACCAGCGGGAAATAGATGCCTGCATGGTCCTGTGCGCAATGCAGGATGAAATCACCCTGTTCATTCAAAAATTCCAATTGCTGCAAATTACCGCCGCCCTTCCTGTTTTAGTATCTCTATTGTACCGGAACGCAGAGGAGAAAACAGCGGGTTGGATTTGATATGCTCCCTCTATGAGAGACAGTGAAAAATAAAACTGTCCTCATGGAGGGAGCATCGTTATGTCGAGGAACAAGAGATTAGGACCTGAAGAAAAAGTAAATATTGTGCGC
>JAETNP010000085.1 GCA_021768185.1 Oscillospiraceae bacterium | reverse complement strand
TTCATGAGCTGGGGTATGGTCTCGAATGGAATGTGTGCAACAGCGCAGACCACGGGACTCCTCAATCGCGGAAAAGGCTGTTCCTTGTCGGATATCTTGATCCCCGATGCGCCGGCCAGGTATTTCCTCTCCCCGGAAATGACGGCAAGGCTCTTATACAGCTCATTGGAGGAGCGCAGGGATACCGGGTCTACGATATCGCAGGAGTCGCCTGCACCCAAACCGCAGGCTCAGGCGGCACCGGAGCCAAAACAGGACTGTACCTGATTCCGCCTGACGCCGCCTTTGTGGATCTGTCTGTTGGGGAACCCAGGCGGACCGATACCGCCCGGTGCCTCACCGCCCGGTACGGGCAGACCACCCTTTCCAACCACAGAGCCGAGCGATCCGGGGTGCTGCTGATCAAAGAGGGAACCAAACAGGGCTATGCGGAGGCCGCCCCCGGCGACAGCGTGGATCTGGGCTTTCCAAACAGCAGAACCAGAGCGGGCCGGGTGAGCAAGCTGGCTCATGACGCCGCCAGTGTGCAGGGCATTGTGGACCAGGGCGGGCGCATCCGCCGCCTGATGCCCAGGGAGTGCCTCCGCCTCCAGGGCTTCGCAGAAGATCAGATCGACCGCCTGCTGGCCATCACCTCGGACGCCCAGGCGTATAAACAGGCGGGCAATTCTGTCACCGTCAATGTGATTGAGGCCATAGGCCGCCGAATCCGGGCGGTGGATGAACAGCTCCGAAGGGAGGATGCGGCCGCATGAGTGAGATCGGCATCAAGGACCAATGCTTCGGTGTGGAGGTGGAGATGACGGGCATCACCCGCAGGCAGGCCGCCGAGGCGCTGGCCGCGTATTTCGGAACATCCGTCCATTACTGCGGCACCTACTACGACACCTGGGGTGTGACCGACCCGGAGGGCAAAGAGTGGAAGCTGATGAGCGACAGCAGTATCCGTGGGGAGCGGAAAATAGACTTCGGCTACAGATCCACCAGTGATGGCGAGTATCAGGTGGAGATGGTCACCCCCAAGCTGACTTACGCCGAACTGCCCAAGCTCCAGGAATGTGTGCGCCGGGTGCGTAAAGCCGGGGCTAAGGCCAACAATTCCTGCGGCATTCATGTTCATGTGGACGCCGCCAACCACAACCGCCAGAGCCTGAAGAACCTGATCGGCATTATGTACTCCAAGGAAGATATTCTGTTTAAAGCGCTGCAGGTTGATCCGATCCGTGCGAGAGATTATTGCCAGAAAGTGCGGGAACCCATGCTGCGGCAGGCCCGGACGCTGTCCTCGGACGAGACTAATGACCTCACCCAGCTGGAGCAGGTCTGGTACGAGGGCAATGTGGAGAACACAGACCATTACAATTGGACGCGCTACTACGCCTTAAACCTGCATTCTGTCTTTTACCGCGGCACCGTGGAATGGCGGTGCTTTAATTCTACCCTCCACGCCGGGAAGGTGGCCGCATACGTCAACCTGTGCCTCGCCATCTCCGCCCAGGCCATCGCCCAGCGCAGCACCGTCCCGCGCGTGGCGCCACGATAAGGACAGCTACCCGGCCAATCAAAAGAAGAAAAAACGCCGTGAAAGTGAGAGATGACAATGAAAATTTGCATTGACGAACGCGCCTACCAGGGCAGCGCTGCGGAGATCATGGAGCAGCTCCGACAGCAGACCTTCGATCCCACCGAGTACCCGGATACGGAGAGCTACATCCACCAGCTTCGAAGCAACTTCATCCGGGCCACCGATCTGGAGTGCGACCTGCCAGAGTCCGGCGTGGAACGGCAGGCCCAGGCCATGTTCGCCCATCTGGCTAAGGCCGGGGCGCTGGTCATTTTGGAGGAGTGACTATGGAAAATACCTTGTATTTCGCCTATGGGTCCAATATCAACCTGGGCCAGATGGAGTACCGCTGCCCGGACGCCTCGGTGGTGGGGCCGGTTGTGCTGGAGGGCTGGGAACTGCTGTTCCGCAGGGGCGGCTTCGCCACCATCGCGCCCAAGGAGGGCGAGACCGTCCAGGGTCTGCTGTGGAGCATCACCCCGGAGTGTGAGCGCTCCCTGGATCGCTACGAGGGCTATCCCCGCTTTTATGCCGAGTCCTACTACAACGGTATCCTGGAGGGCTACCAACAGAACGGACTGCCGGTGTCTGCGTTGAAAAAGGCGTGGGAACACGCTGTTCAGGAGGTGCATCAGGAGACGGAACGGATCAACGCCAGCATTTTTGACCGCCCCAAGCCGCCGAAACGGCGGGACGGTCATGACCGCTGAGGTCATGATGGGAGGAGAAACACTATGTCCAGTAAAAAAATCTCTTTGACCGGCGAGGTGCATATCAGCACCGGCAGCGTCTATACCACCGTGGACGCGCTGGAGGCCATGAAGGTCATTGGCGTGGCCTACGGCCTCTACAGCCACGCTGAGGAGAGCAGGGACCAATGTGTCGCGCTGGATGAGAGCGGGGACCGCCCCGCCCTTGTTGTACAGGAGGACATCAGCCACCATGGCAGTCCCCTGTGGGAGACGGTCCGTACCCTGACCGATGACCCCCGGCAGATCCAGCGGTATCTGGCTTTCCGGGACACACTGAAGATGCTGCGGGAGATGGACCGGGAACAGGAGCGTCCGCCTGTTCCCCAAACACCGGCGCGGGACCCCAAAAAAGACAGGAACAAGTACCATGATCGGTGAAAAATATCCGTTTTTCGATGTGCCGGAGGACGATGTCTCTCCGCTGTTCACGACCAAGCTCCAGGAGGCCGCCCATGTGGGCTGCCTGCGGGGTGTGTTTGACGGCAACGGGACAACAACCGATTGGATCAGGGGAAACGATGCCCTGAAATCCCCCGCTTTTGATACGGAACTGCGGGACCTGTTTGAAGCATTGCAGCAGGATGGGCCGCTGAAGGATTTTCAATCTATGCGGCAATTCTGCCTGGAGCATCCCCAGGCGCGGATTTGCGGCAGGCAGACTTTCTACGCCTTCCGTATCGACACCCAGCGGCATCGCTATCATTTGCGTTTTTTCCCGCAAAAGAGGAAATTCCACATCTTCTGCTATCAGGTTGACCGGATGAGGGAGGATCTGCCCAAGCCGGATTTTAACTATACCTATCGAAAGAAGATAAAAAAGAAGAAAAATCGAGGTGAACGAACATGAAAATTTTAGTAGTGGAGCCGATGAAGCCTTGCGAGGTGCGGGAAATCCCCGATACGCTGGAGGCTATGCAGGCGCTCGTGGGCGGACACATCCAGGCCGTCTATCCTTTCCGGGATGACGTGGCCCTGGTGTGCAATGAGGAGGGGCGGAATCTGGGCCTGCCTTATAACCGCCCCCTGACCAACGACCGGGGCGTCCCCTACGATATGATCTGCGGGACATTTTTTCTGGCTGGCGTTGGCCCGGAGGACTTCATCTCTCTTACGGATGATCAGATCCAGCGATACAAGGCCCTTTATGACAACGTCATGGTCGTAACAGAGGAGTGCCCTGCCGCCCAGGCAGAGATCGCGCCTGATTCCGTCATGCTGAACTTTGCCGTAGACTGTCAGCTGTTGTTCCGATTTGCTCGTGACGGGCAGGAAGCCGCTGAATCGAAAGATGCGTTCATCAGCCACATCACAGAAGTGTTTAACGAGGACACAGCTCTGTCGGAACGGACGGTCGGGGGTTTGGACTTTGATTTCCGGGATGGTTGTGCTGAAGTACATTATACGTTTGCCAGTCAGGAGAAAGACAAGGCAAGCGCCGAGGTATTCTCGGAACAGTGTGTGCGGGATGTGCAGGACCGGCTGGAGGGATTTGGCTGCAAAGTAGAAAAGATCAAGTGCTTTGCGGAGGAACTGGAGCCGGACCCCGTAAGAGAGCCGGACAAGGGCCGTGGGAATCAGGAAAAAAAGAAGAAGGGACACTGTCATGACCGATAACGCCGTGAGATGGGAGGGGCCATATGCCTGACTACAACCTGTCCAGCATCGCAGCGGTCTCAGCATCCGCAGAGTTGGCCCATATCCGCGCCAATCAGGAGCCGAACCAGGACAGCTACAATGCCGCATGGCTCCACGGCTACGCCGATGCGCTGACCAAGGCGGCGGAATCCCTGGAACCCCAGCGGGAACTGATGGAGGCCATCATCGGCTATATGGGAGAGCGGTATGACAGCGCCGAGCTGTACGGCATTCTCCATGACACCCTGGAAATGTCCGATCAAGAGATCCGCTCTCTGGGCTTCGATCTGCCCCAATGCCGGGAGCCTGATGTGGGGACGCCTACCAAAAAACAAAAAGGAAGGAAAAATATCTTTTATGAGAGATAACTACATTCTGACCGCCGAGTCGGTCACCGAGGGCCACCCGGACAAGCTGTGCGACGCCATTGCCGACAGCGTCCTGGACGCCTGCCTGAAGCACGATCCCGCCGCCCGTGTGGCCTGCGAGGTCATGGCCACCGCCGGGAAGATTATCGTGGCCGGGGAGATCACCGCCGCCGAGCTGCCGGACATCCCCGCTATCGTGTGCCGGACTGTTCGGGAAACTGGCTATGGATCGGACTATGAGGTGGAGGTCATCACCCATGACCAGAGCGGCGATATCGCCGGTGCTGTGGCTCAGGAGACCCAGATGGGCGCCGGCGACCAAGGCATCGTGTATGGCTTTGCCTGTTCGGAGACGGCGGAGCTGCTGCCCCTGCCCGTAGTGCTGGCCCATCGGCTGACCCTGCTGCTCACCAACGCCCGGAAAACCGGGACCATCCAGGGCCTGGGGCCGGACGGCAAGGCCCAGGTGTCTGTGGAGTACCAGGACGGAAAGCTCTGCCGGATCGCCGCCGTTGTGGTCTCCTGCCAGCATGACGCGGACAAGGATCTGGACGAGCTGCGTCGGGAGATCACCCGGCACGTCATCGTCCCCGCCCTGCGGGATCTATATCCCGACCCGAAAACCGAGGTGTTCATCAACCCTTCCGGGCGGTTTGTGCTGGGCGGCTTCGAGGCGGACACCGGCCTGACGGGCCGGAAGCTGATGGCGGATACCTACGGCGGACTGGCCCTCCATGGCGGCGGGGCGCTGTCCGGCAAAGACGGCAGTAAGGTGGACCGCAGCGGGGCCTACATGGCCCGGTACATCGCCAAGAACATCGTGGCCGCTGGGCTGGCAGAGAAGTGTACCGTCAGCCTCGCCTACGCCATCGGCAGGGCCGAGCCGGTAGCTGTGGATATCGACGCCCACCAGACCGGGAAATACCCGGAGCCTGTGCTGGAGCAGTCCGTCCGGGCTGTATTCGACCTGACTCCTGCCGGGATGATCTCCGCCCTGGGGCTGGACCGGCCCATCTTCGCCCGGTTCTGTAACTACGGCCACTTCACTCACCGGGACGCCCCCTGGGAGCAGACGGACCGGGCCGCCGTATTGGTGGACGCTGTGGGAGGTGACCGCTCCAATGGATGACGGAATGGATTATGATGTTCAGACTAAAGTGAGTTTCCGTCTCGACTTTGACGGTTCTGGCGAATTCAATATGCTGCTGCTCCCGGATGTGCAGAAGCAATTTGTGCAGCACGTTAAGGAAGTTTATGAGAAGGACAACACCTTGGGCAGCGGCTATGTCTCCAGCGATCTCAATTTCCGCTTTGATGGCCGTATGGTGCATCTGGAATATACCTTTCACTGCCATGACGAAAACGAGGCTGAAGCGGAGAGCTTCTCCACCTACAGTGTACAGTGTGTTCAGGAGGC
>JAETNP010000024.1 GCA_021768185.1 Oscillospiraceae bacterium | reverse complement strand
CAATCCTATTGAAAAATTCTGGGCCTGGCTGAAACGCTTTTTGAGGAAAATCCTCCCTTCTGCTCCTTCCTTTGATGATGCCCTCTGTACCGCTTTTCAACTATGGTGAGTATACAACGACAGCGTGGACCGGGCGCTGCAGCTGGACGCGCTGACCCGGGAGCGGCAGGCGAACGAGCAGAATTTCTATCAGCAGGTGCTGGACACCATGCTCCAGTCCGGAGCCAGCCCCAGCCAGGAGTTGGTGGCGAGAAGCGAGTACCCCGACGAGTATGTGCAGGCGCTGGAGAATCTGTACAAGCAACAGGCGCTCTCCGGGGCCGGTGGAAGGAGCGGCGGAAGCTCCGGCGGCAGCGGAAAGTCCGGCGGCGGAGCAACAGGTGGCAGCCAGGAGCAAGGAGACATCTATCAGAAGCTCTACACCAGCGGGGCGAGGACAGAACGGGATGCTTATGCGGCACTCCTGGCCATGGGGTACAACACCACGCAGGCCGGGAAGCTGGCGGGGTATTTCAGCGAGATGGTGGATGAGGGCAGCTTCGGCGGCAGTAGCGGAGGAAGCGGAGGAATCGACATGGCGTCGATCGTCGATCTTGGATATGGGCCGCTGAGCCCGGAAGGACTTGACCAACTGGTCGCGAGCGGACAAGTGGAGGAGTACCAGGAGGGCGGAAAGACAAAGTTCCGCAGGACAGGCGCGGGGGCGCTCGGCAGTCTGGCGGGAACCGGATGGAGCTTCGGACGGTAAGGAGGCAGTCATGGCGAGCTTTGAGGAAAAATACAGGGAGCTGCAAAAGAAACGAGAACCAGAAAAGAAAAGCAGTACAAAAGAGAGCGGGACGGCGCAGACGGTTGGCGGCGGGTTTGCGAAGCAGTACATGGCGCTGAAGAAAAAACGGGAGGACAGTCCTGTGGGGCTGCCCTCCTCCGTCATGCAGAAGGCATCCGTTGCCGGGCCCAGAACGCTGTCGGAAGCTATTGCGGAGCAGTGGAAGGCTCAAGCGAAGGATAAAAAGGCGGAAACAACGAGTGCGCCTGTCCAGACCGAGCAGGCGGTGGGATCTTACCGGGGACCGGCATGGGCACAGGAGATGGCGGAGCGATACCGCCCGAAAAGCGCATCCAGCCCGTTGAGCCCGGTAGCGCAGTATGAGGCGGAGAAGCTGGCGCGCGGCAAGGCGGAGAAAAAGCCGTCGGCGGGAGACTGGGCTGGGTTGGCAGGAAACACGCTGATGGCCGGCGTGGGACAGGTATCAAAGACAAGCTCCTCCTTGTTCTCGACGGCGGAGCAGCTGGTGAGCCGCCCGCTGGGATGGCTGCTGGGAAACCCGGAGCTATACAAGGACGCGCCGCTCTACAAGCTGGACAAGGCCGTGGACCAGGACGTGGCGGCAATTCAGGAGGACCTGGCCGGTTCGGCGGAAAAGACGGGGAAGGCAGGGGAGCTGATCGCCCAGTTCGGCCCGGCCACCGTGGCTGCGCTCCCGCAGGCGGCGCTGGCGTATCTGACGGCTGGGCAGAGCCTGGCCGCGCAGGCCAGCACGGCGGGACTGCAGGCCGCCAGTACGGCGGCGCAGCTCACCGGAGGCGCGGCGGCGGCAAATACAGTTTTGCAGGCCGTGAAGGGGATGGCGGCAAACCCGTCCTTTCAATACTCTTTCCTCAACACCGTAGGCGGAGAATATCAGCAGGCACTGGAGGACGGCGCGGACGCACCAACCGCTTACGCCTACGCGGCGCTGTCTTCGCTGGCCAACTCTGTGGTTGAAGTGGGCGGCGGCATAGACACCCTGCCGGAGGCGGTCCGGGGAAAGGACAAGGGCCAGCTCCTGGAGTGGGTCAAGAGCATGTTCGATGAGGGCAAGGAGGAAGTGGTCCAGGGGGCTATTTCCCAGATGATGCAGAACGGCGTCTATCAGAAGGAGAACCCGATTTTCAGCATGACGGACGAGAACGCCGTGGTGAACCCGGGCCGCATGGCGGAGGAATTCGCGGGCGGCGCGGTGGTGGGCGGCGTGCTGGGCGGCGGTCAGATGGCAGTGAATGCCGCCATAGACAGCGCGGCCAGGAAAGCCGTCCAGAAGGACGTTCAAGAACAGGCGGCGGAGGTGCAGGCCAAGGCGGAAGCGCGGGAGAACAGGGGTGCAGCGCCCTCCTCACCGGCGGAGGAGACCCCCATTACCACTGCGGCGCCGGCGGAACCCGCTGCCGCCACT
Organism: Oscillospiraceae bacterium; assembly: GCA_021768185.1. Lineage (GTDB taxonomy): Bacteria > Bacillota > Clostridia > Oscillospirales > Oscillospiraceae > Pelethomonas. Next base: position 69,570 of record JAETNP010000024.1, on the reverse strand, counting down.
TCGCAGTCGGCGGAACAGATGACCGGGCGGCTGGTACGGATGGGAGAGCAGGCAGAGATGGCGGCGCGGATCGGGGAACTGCTGGGCCGGGTGAAGGACGGCCGGACGCTGACAGAAGCGGAGTTGAACGAAGTGCGGAGCAATCCCAGCGGGGCGAAGCTGATCGGCGCTGTGCAGGAGATCGCCGCCAGGAGGGCGGCGGAGGATACGACAGGAGGACAGCAGAATGCGGGAGAACAGAAAGCAGGAGAACCAGGTATTGCGGCGGAACAGTATGGGCTCCGCACAGGAACAGACGCGATCCGGACAGAAGAACAGTTTGGGGAAGCATCTGTACCTGACGGACAAAAAGAGCGGGGAATCGGTGCGGATTCCGGCGGACCGGCTGGAGCAGTATCAGAAAGCGCAGGAGGCTGGAACGCAGAGGGCCAGCGAGGCGGAGCTGCGGAGGATGATGGAAAAATTCCGGTCTCTGTAAGAGAAGGAACCATTCCGGACAGGGCGAGCGGTACGCAGTCCCTTCGCGCCATCGCCCGCCAGAACGCGGTGACGGAAAGCGGCGCGGAGATGGTCAGCACCAAAAATTACATGGGCCTGGACATCGGTTCGGACAGGCCGAGCCTCTTCGACGCGCCGGAGGAAGTGATCCGGTCGGACAAAATCCTGTCGGAGGTGTACGATACCATCTGGGAGGAGGGGTACCGGCCCCACATGTTCACCGGCAGCCCGGAGCTGGCGGACGCGAACCTGGTCTTCGACGGAGCGGTGAACGGGGAGGACGTGTACATCCGGATCGACCAGGGGCGGTACGACGCGGACGCCATCTGGGAGCACGAGAGATTCCATATCCTGAGCGCAGAGGATCCGGGACTGCGGTCCAGCGTGCGGGACGCGCTGCTGCAGCAGTACGACCAGGCGGAGCTGATGAAGATCATGGAGACCTACCTGGAGAAATACCGGGGGGCTTACGGCATGGAGACCGTGCAGGGGCTGTGGGACCTGTCGGAGGCGGACATGGACCTCATCCTGGAGGAACTGCTGGCGGACGCCTACGCGGGGAAGGACACCTTCCGCGCGGGGACAGGGAAGTACCGAGACACCGTGCGGGAGATCGCCTCCCGACGGGAGGAGCAGGGATACAGGACCGGGGGAGCGCCGGAGGCGGCGCGGTTCGACGTGGGATACAGTCAGGACGGAAAGAGGACGACCGGAACGGAGGAGCCTGCCGGACTGAGTTTGCCAACGCTGGAGGACAGCGGGAAAAAGGCCAAGCCACCGGCGGAGGAGGATACCGGACAGCGCGCCACGCCGGCGGAGCGGCGGAAGGCGGCGTCCCGGAAGCTGGCGGACGATCTGGCAGAGATCTTCCCGGAAACCTCCAGGAAGTATCTGCGGGATCTGGCGGATGAGATCCGCTCCGGGAAGCAGGGAACAGGAGCAGATACAAAGGAGATCGAAAAGTTATCTAAGAAGGCATACAAAAAAGCCAGGGTATATGAAGACAGTCCGGAGGGAGCGGAACTGCGGGATATTGCCCGTGAGCTGAGAGGGCGGCGAGTCTACGCAGACGAGAACGTCAGGGAAGTCTTCGGGGATGATTGGAAAGATATGTGGTGGTTCTTCGCAAGGAGAGGGCTGCATATCTCCGACGACAGCAGCGATATGGGCCTGGATGCATTGAACAAGGAGCTGGCATCCAAATTTGGAGACAAATTCAAACAGGACGAAACAGACCAGGGAAATATTATCAGTCGGTTGGAATACGTGCTGCGGCAGGGCGATGCCAAGAAAATTACATTGGACGAGCAGGCGCGGCAGTACGGCGGCGAGGAAGCCGTACAGAAATTCCGGGAAGCCTACCGGCAGCGGTTCATGGATGCGGCGGAGGGCTACCGGGATACCATGTCCGGCATCGCGGAGGACCAGCGGAAGGCTCGGGAGGATGCGCGGCGGCGCCAGCGGCAGGAGCTGGAGGATTATCTGGAGGAGGCGCGCCGGACGCTGCGGGACCGGGCGGCCCAGGGGAAGGACACCGGCAGGACGGACCCGCGCACCCACGTGCCGGAGGGCATGACCATAGACGAGTACGTGCAGAGCCTGGAGCAGCGGGCGGCCCAGGCCAGGGAGGAGCGGCTGCGAGACCTCCAGCGGGAGGACTTCAGGGGCAGCGAGGCCATGGAGAAGCTGGGCGTAAAAATATCCGGGGCGGTGACCGAGGACTATCAGAACGCGCCGGAACTGCGCCGGAGGCAGGAGGCGGCGGAGAAGGCGCGGAGGGCCGTTCGCAGAGCGGAGAAACGGATGAACGCGACGGAGGCCGAAAAGGAATTCGCCGCCGGGATCACCTCCGGGATCTACACAGAGAGCGATATCCCCAGGACCATGGACGCGGACCGGGTCATGGAGCTGGCGGACTACTACATGGGAGAGCGGGCGTTCGGCTTCGACATGCTGCGGCAGCGGAAAGCGGACATCAGCCGCGCCCAGCAGGAGAAGGCGAAGGAGATCTTCGGCCCGGCGCTGGAGGCAGGCGAAGGAAAACGAAAGCTGGCGGGCGGCGTGATGGGCGCTCTGGGGGACGCTTTCGCGCTGAACAACCGGACGGCGGAGAGGAATATGCGCGCCATCTTCGGAGACGAGGCCGGGGACAGGATCAACCGGTGGCTCTTTGCCCCTGTGGCGGAGAACGAGGGGGAGCGGTACCGCTTTGTCAACCGGATGCTGGACCAGGTGCGGGAGATCGAGGGCGCGGACGGAAAGAAGCGGAAGCTCACCAAGGCGGAGAGCGCCCTGGTGCAAAAGACGATAGAAGGCCGTGCGGCGGCGGAGGCGGTTGCCTCCATGGAGATGGGAGAGAGCATCCAGAACGCCGCCAAAAAGCTCAACGAGGGCGGCGATATGAAGGACGTGGCCCGGGAGTTCCGACTGGACGAGGAAAACCGGCGGCTGGCGCGGCAGTACGCCATGTGGCTGGAGACCCAGGAGGAGATCAAGAGCGCGGACAGTGTGAAGATCGACAACGCTGTGAAGCTCTATTCGGACCTGTACGGGCAGTTCTATGAGGCCATAAACGACTTTCTCGCTGTACACGGGTATGAGCCCATCGGGTTCATCAAGGGATACGCGCCCCACATGCAGTCCAAGGAGACGGTGGGCGCGCTGAACCGGGCGTTCCAGTCTCTGGGGCTGGGGGCGGACGCCGGAGGGCTGCCTACCGCCATAGCGGGGCTGACGAAGGACTTCAAGCCGGGGAAGCGTTGGAGCCCCTTCTTCCAGACCAGGCGGGGAGAGGCAACGGACTACAATATCACGGAGGGTTTCGAGCGATACGTGGACCACCTGAGCGACGTGCTCTATCACACGGACGACATCACCAGGATACGGGAGGCCAACAAGTTCCTGCGGAAGATGTACGACCAGGAGGAGATCAACGAGCGGATCAGCCAAGCCAGGGAACTGCGGTACAGGACCACCAAGGAGAAACGGGACTTCCTCGTCGATCAGGGGGAGCTGGACCCAAGAAAGACACTGACGGCGGACGAGATCGAAAAGCGCATGGACGAGTATTCGGACAGGCTCTACGAGAACGTCCGGAATACCAGCCGGTATGGACAGCTTGCCGTATGGCTGGACGACTACGCCAACATGCTGGCGGGGAAGCAGGTCTTCGCGGACCGGGACATGGAACGTTCCTTCGGGCGGACCAGTCTGAATCTGGGGAACAAGCTGACGAGGGCGTTCACCCGGGCGCAGGTGTCCGGGAACCTCAGCAGCGTGCTCAACCAGACATCGCAGCTCCCGCTCATTCAGGCGGAGGTGGGGAGCAAGTATCTCTGGCACGCCATGCGGGACATGGGCTCTGGAAACCTGCGGAAGGGAGACTGGGCGCTGAAAAGCGACTTCCTGACGGAGAAGAACGGCATCGACTATATCACCACGTCGCCGTCCGACATGATCGTGGGGGCCATGTTCAAGCCGATGGGCTTTGTGGACGGGTTCCTGTCAACGCTGGCGGTGCGGGGACGGTATCTCAAGGAGATCGACGCGGGGCGCAGCGAGACGGAGGCCATGCGCATTGCGGACCGATACGGGCGGGAGGTCATGGGCAGCCGGGCAAAAGGGTCCGCGCCGCTGGCCTTCCAGTCGAAGAACGTCTTCAACCGGATGATCCACGCTTTCCAGCTGGAGGCGCTGAACACCTGGGAGCATATCAGCCAGGACCTGCCCAGGGATTACCGGGCCATCGCGAAGGACAGGGGAAAGAACGCGGCGGCGAGGGCTCTTGCGGGTACGGCGCTGAAAATCCTCTTGGGGAACTTCCTGCTCAACCGGGCCTCGGAAATGCTCTACGGCGGCACCCCGGCCCAGGGGGACGTTTTCGGCATCATCGGGAATTTCGTGGCCAGCGGCGCGGGGACCACCCTGAACGCCGTCACGATCTCCGCTCTGAAGAAGCTCATCAACGCGGGGTGGGAGAAGGTCATGGGCGAAAAGCTCTTTGACGACGATGATGACGAGGACGAGGAGGAGCAGCCCTTCGACTTGGCGGAAGCGGCGAAGTCGGCGGGAAGCGACGCGCTCAACGATACGCCGATTCTCAAGAACGCCGGGGCGCTGTTCGGCATCGGGGATCTGACGCTGCCTATGCCGGACCTGTGGAACACGGGAAAGAAGATAGTAAAGGCTTACGATGATTACAAGGAGAATGGCGAGGGCGGATTTCCGTGGGAGATAGCGCGGCAGCTCATGGGCCTGGCCGGGGACGTGGTCCCCGGGGGACGGCAGGCAGAGAAGACCTTCCAGGGGCTGGACACTGCCCTGCGGGGCGGGCGCTTCAGCGGGTACGGGAAGAAGGAAAAGCTCATGTACCCCGTGGACGAGGACCCGTTTACCGCGCTCAGGGCCGCTCTGTTCGGCAACTCCGCCCTGGAGGAGACGGGGGAGTACTACGCCAGCGGGAACAAGGCTCTGTCGGAGGAACAGACGAAGGTATACAAGGAAGCCGTGGCCGCGGGTGGAGGCCGGAAGGAGATCTACAACGCTATCCTGGACTGGAGGAATGTCAAAGGAGACGACGAGCTCACCAGCGAGGAAAAGGCGCGGCTGGGCGAGGAGATCGTGGGGGAGACAGACCTGTCCGACCGGGAAAAGCTGAAATTTTACAAGGGGCTCAACCCAACAGCGACCGCAAGGGCGGAGCAGCTGGAGGCTCTGCTGAACGCCGGACTGGACTGGGACGGGGCTATCGGGGCCTACGCCATGTACGATGAGATCAAACGCCGGGAGGGCATGACCGCCGGAGAGAAGGCAACGGCGTTCGCCCGGTGGGCAGACGAGACTTACCCGGCGAAGCAGGCCGGGGCCGTGCGGGAGCAGTTCGTATACTACTCTATGGTACCGGCCCAGGCGGGACGGTATGACAAGCTCACCGGCGCGGGTCTGGGGACGGATACCGCCTACCGGCTGTCGGAGATACTGGGCGCTCTGGAGCCGGAACCGGGGAAGAAACAGGTTTCCAACATGCAGAAATACCAGGCCATCGTATCGGCGGGACTGAGCGAAAGCGACCAACTGAATGCCATGGAGGCCGTCATGAGCGAGGGAGAGTACGCCAAGGTTATGGCCGGGTACGAGCAGGGGGTAACGCCGGAGCTGTACGTGAGGGCCAAGGAAGCCGCTGCCGGGTACGATGAGAACGGGAACGGCTCTATCTCTCAGGACGAGGCCAAGCGGGCCATCAAGTCCATGGATGGTCTGACCAGCGAGCAGAGGGCCGCACTGTGGCAGATCCAGAACAAAAGTTGGAAGCCGGACAAAAACCCATTCAATAAAAAGGTGGGCCGAGAGGTGTACCAGGAGCTGAACCGGGAGGAGCCGGAAGAAGACGAGGAAAGCACTTCCCAACTGACGGGGCTCAGCTTGCCGAGCTTGAGGTGATAAGGGAACAGGAAACCGCCGGAGCGAATGCTCCGGCGGTTTTTTATAGTTTATTGAAGTATGGACCTCCGTATTGACTGACAATCAGTGCTGCCAGCTTGGGGTTGGTGTTCTTGATCTTGATAGGATACTGCAAGCGCTTTTCATAGACAAACATTACTGCTTACCTCCTTCGGTCACTTCCCAGGGCCAGGGATCGTTCAGCCATGTGTACCCGGAAGCGGTAACGCTGGTCTGCTGCAGGGGGCCGTACATGGATTCATAGCGGGCCCGGCCTTCCTTCGCCAGTTTGACATAGTCCAGGTAAAGCGCCAGGGCCTCTTTATCATTCTGATGGGTGTCCAGATACAGCCCCAGCTCGTTGATGGTAAAGCCCAGCGCCATAAGTTCGCACAGGGCGTTGTTGGGGCAGTTCATTTTGCTCTTGACCGCCCGGAAGAAGGGCAGGTTCAGGCCGGGAAATAGAGTGCCGGCAGCCAGGGCCTGGGTCTGGTCGTAACGCTCGGCGCTGTTCTCCTGCATGGGAATGTAAGGAAACGCCATGCTTGCGCACTTGCCGGGCAGGCTGCCCTCCATAACGCCGCAGGCGGTGGGATTCGGATTGGGATTCTCCAAGGGAAGATTCCTCCTTCATGTATAATTTGAGCCGTTTTGCCCGCCGCCGCAAAGCGGCGGCAGACGCAAAACCTGGCAGCCATTACTTCCTGCCTTTTGGTTTGGAAGTAATAGACGGGACGCGGCGCGTCCGTACTCCATCCTATGCCGGACCGGGCAGGATGTGCGGCATACTTTCCCCCGTACAGGCATAGGGTAGGAGGGGGTGATCGCATGTTTCTTACCTTTAAAAAATGGACTGCACTGTATGTAGTGACGCTTTTGGCACTGTTCGCTGTCTTTGCCGCGATCCTGTGGCAGGGAGCAGCCGTCAACGCGTCCAAAAATCTTGCTCTGGAGCAGGAGCTGGTACTGGTCATCGACCCGGGCCACGGCGGCTTCGACCCCGGCGCGGTGGCCTCGGACGGCACCGCCGAGTCCCAGATCAATCTGAAGGTGGCCCTTCAAATGGAGGAGATTGCCCGGCTGCTGGGCGTCAAGACCGACATGACCCGCCGGGAGGACGTCTCCACCGAGAGCGACGCCACGGCGGCCGTCCGGCAGCGGAAGAACTCCGACCTGCAAAACCGGGTGGCGCAGATCAACGGGGTCTCCGGCGGCGTGCTGGTCAGCCTGCATCAGAACAGCCTGCCCCAGGTGCCCAGCGTCCACGGCGCCCAGGTGTTCTACAGCGAGACTGAGGGCAGCCGGGAGCTGGCGGAGTCCATCCAGGCGGCCCTGAACCAGACGGTCAACGACCGGGCCAAGGAGGTCAAGGCAGCGGGCGGCGGCGTCTATCTGCTGAAAAAGGCGGAGATCCCTGCCATCCTGGTGGAGTGCGGCTTTCTGTCCAACAGCGAGGAGACCGCCCTGCTGAATACCCAGGCCCATCAGAACCGGCTGGCAGTCACCATCCTGGCCTCCGCCCTGGGCCACCTCACCCAGCCCGACCCGGCAGCAGGAAAATAAGGCTGGTCAAACGGGGGCGGCTGTTGTATAATGGTGGCAGGAAAGACACGCGGCAGACGGGCCCCGGGGCCGCCGGAAGGCGTCCTGGAATCCCGTCTGCCCGCCGTCAACAAAGGAGAAGGGCTATGGCAAAGGCAAAGACCATATTTTATTGTACGGAGTGCGGCAACGAGACGCCCAAGTGGTCGGGAAAATGCCTGGCCTGCGGCGCATGGAATACCATCGTGGAGCAGGAGACCGCGCCTAAAGCCAAATCGGGCCGGTCCTCCGGCGTGAGGAGCGCGTTCCATTCCGTGAAGGCGGCGCCTCTGACGGATATCGACACTACGGAGGAAATCCGCTTCGGCACCGGCATGGGAGAACTGGACCGGGTGCTGGGGGGAGGTGCGGTGAAGGGCTCACTGGTCCTGGTGGGCGGCGCGCCGGGGGTGGGGAAATCCACCCTTATGCTCCAGATCTGCGGCAGCCTGTGTGAAAAGAACCGGGTGCTGTATGTCTCCGGCGAGGAGTCGGTACGGCAGCTGAAGCTCCGGGCCCAGCGGTTGGGCGTGGAGGGCGGCAGTCTGCTGGTGCTGTCGGAGACGGCGCTGGAGGACGTATTGCAGGCAGTGTCCGACGAGGAGCCGGACATCCTCATCGTGGACTCCATCCAGACCCTGTACAACGGCGCGCTGGACAGCCCGCCGGGCAGCATCGGTCAGGTGAAGGACTGCACCATGGCCCTCATGCAGCTGGCCAAGGGCCGGAGCGTGACGGTGTTCGTCATCGGCCACGTCAACAAAGAGGGCTCGATTGCGGGGCCAAAGGTGCTGGAGCATATGGTGGACTGTGTGCTCTACTTCGAGGGGGAGCAGCACAGCACCTGCCGAATCCTTCGGGCCGCCAAGAACCGCTTTGGGGCCACCAATGAGATCGGGGTGTTCGAGATGCTGGACGCGGGGCTGGAGGAGGTGGAGAACCCCTCACAGATGCTGCTGTCCGGCCGTCCGGACGGCGCGCCGGGGACCTGCGTCACCTGCGTGATGGAGGGCGTGCGACCGGTGCTGGCGGAGATTCAGGCATTGCTGGCTCCGACATCTTATGGAAACGCCAGACGGTCCAGCAACGGTTTTGATTTTGGCCGGGCGGCCATGCTGCTGGCGGTACTGGAGAAGCGGGGCGGACTGAAGGTTTCTGCCTGCGACGCGTATATTAACATTATTGGCGGGCTGACATTGGACGAACCTGCCGCTGATCTGGCCGCTATTCTGGCGCTGGCCTCCAGTTATCTGGACAAGCCTATTGCCGCTGATCTGGCCGCTATTGGGGAGGTGGGGCTCACAGGCGAGCTCCGGGCGGTGAACAATCTGGACCAGCGGCTCAGCGAGGTTTGCCGGCTGGGATTCAAGACTTGTATTGTACCCCTTCGGCGGGGGAAGAAGCCCGCGCCCCAGGAGGGGCTGCGGGTCATTGAGGCTGCCAACATCGGAGAGGCCATCCGGGCGGCGCTGGGAAGAAATTCATAGCTTTATTTTAGAACTGATGTTTCACGTGAAACATGGCGGCAACTTTGGTTGCTTTTTCTCTGCGGCCCTGCGGGCCGCCCCGCAGCCGTTAAAAACGCGCTTAAACCTGGCGGTTTAAGAATCCCTCATTTTTTGATTAGTTTTGCGCCCGAGGCACAGTCGGTTTTGTCTAAACTTACTGCCGTCCGCTTCGTTCCCCTTCTGCGTCTATTTCAGCGTGGTCATCGGGAACCCCTACCGTGTAGCGGGGCGAACTCCCCGGGGTGCGTTTTTGCAGATTGTTCCGTTAGACCAAATCCCTGTAGATGGCTCTACCCCTTTGAAAGGGCGTCAGCCGGAGTTAGTCAACTACCAGTCCCCTAGATCAGATGCCCGAAGGACCTGTCGTTCATGTGGCACCGCAACTCTTCATCTCCACCGGACCCTCGCAAACCCCTCGCCGAGGACCCGCCGGTCAGGCGGGGCTGAGAAGGGAGTCCAGAACCGTAGGTTCTGGCGCGTTTTTGGTTACTTTTGCCGCGCGGCAAAAGTGACCGCAGGGTCCGGGGCCGCGCAGGCCCCGGGGTTACGATAAGAAACGGCTCACGTGCCGCGCGGAGCGCGGCAGAGAAAACCCCTTCTTCTATGAATGGTTTGGAGAATTTTGCGGAAGAATAGACCTCGTTGTTGGAGATTTTGACCGTCCAATCCCTTTAAGAACCGGTTAAGAAAAAATTTATCCCATTTTTTCTGCAAAATGCTTGCAATTACGTCGGGAATACGATAAAATGTCCGGTAGGTAAGATATCCCGTGTAAATTATTCCAACAGGAGGAAATCAAAATATGGCTACAATTACTGCCGGCGAGTTCCGTAACGGCAAGACCTTTGAAATGGACGGAAAGGTGATGCAGGTCATCGAGTTCCAGCACGTCAAGCCCGGCAAGGGCGCCGCCTTCGTGCGCACTAAGATGAAAAATGTGGTCACCGGCGCGGTCACCGAGACCAGCTTCAACCCCACCGCCAAGTTCGAGGAGGCATTCGTCGAGCGTAAGGATATGGAGTACAGCTACAACGACGGCGACCTGTACTATTTTATGGATCAGGAGACCTACGACATGGTGCCCCTGGCCCGGGATCTTCTGGGCGACGCCTTCCGCTTCGTGAAGGAAAATACCATGTGCAAGGTCCTCTCCTATAAGGGCACCGTATTCGGCCTGGAGTGCCCGAACTTTATGGATCTCGTGGTCACCGATACCGAGCCCGGCTTCGCCGGCAACACCGCTACCAACGTTACCAAGCCCGCCGTGCTGGAGACCGGCGCGGAAATCAAGGTGCCTCTGTTCATCGACGTGGGCGACAAGATCACCATCGATACCCGTACCGGTGAGTACCTGTCCCGCTGCAAGGAGTAATTCTGTGTCCTATCGGCCGGGGGCCGTGTGTTTAGAGGAGAACCTGACAACATGACTTTTTGAAAGGAGAATTGCTATGGAGATTCTGGAAAAGGTCGCGTATATGAAGGGTTTGGCGGAGGGCATTGGCCTGGATGTCAAGTCCAAGGAGGGCAAGCTCCTCAAGGTGATGATGGACATCCTCGATGACGTCGCCCTGGAGCTGCAGGATATCCGGGACGAGCAGGGAGACCTGGAGGAGGGCCTGGACGCCGTCAGCGAGGATCTGGCTGACGTGGAGACCTACCTCTTTGACCTGGATGAGGACGAGGACGAAGACGGCGATGAGGAGGACGGCGAGGTCTATCAGACCACCTGCCCCAACTGCGATGAGGAGATCTTCTTTGATGAGGATATCCTGGCCGACGGAAGCGTCCTGTGCCCCAACTGCGGCGAGGAGCTGGAGTTCGACCTCTCCGACCTGAGCGGCTGCGGCGGGTGCTGCGGCGCCTGCGGTGAGGACGACGAGGACGAAGACGAGGATGATGAGGACGACGAGGAGTAAGTCCGGTCGTTCCGAGGCTGTATGTATGGGCCGCCCGCGCACAGCGCGGGCGGCTTTTTGCGGCGGCAGGCGGAAAAATGCCCTAAAAAATTACAATTTGCTATTGACAAATCATAAGTCTGTGCGTATAATAAACGTTGCGTTCCAAAGACAGCAGGTGGGCTCTGCCCGTAAATCCTGCCGAGGATTGCCGATCATTTATGATTAGCACGGTCCTTGCGTCCTGACGCGGGGACCGTTTTCCGTTTCTTGAACGCACCTGATACCCCAGCAAAATCTAATGGAGGTGAAAACAAGAATGCCTAACGCAAAGGTTCTCAGCGAAAAACAGGCCATCGTGGCCGATCTGACCCACAAGCTGCAGAACGCCGCCGCCGGTGTGCTGGTGGACTACAAGGGCATCACTGTGGCCGAGGACACCGCTCTGCGCGCCGAGCTGCGCAAGAACAACGTCGAGTACGCCGTGGTGAAGAACACCCTGCTCCAGTTCGCCGTCAACAACTGCGGCATGAACGAGCTGGACAGCCTGCTCAATGGCGCTACCGCCATGGCCATCTGCCATGACGACCCCGTGGCCCCCGCCCGGGTGGTCAACGACTTCGCCAAAAAGATCGAGGGCCACTTCGAGATCAAGGGCGGCTTCATGGACGGTAAGCCCATGCCTCTGGACGAGGTCATGGCTCTGGCCGCCATTCCCCCGCTGCCCGTCCTGCGCGCCCAGGTCCTGGGTACGATGCTGGCTCCCATTTCCGGCCTGGCCTGCGTCCTCAAGCAGATCGCTGAGAAGCAGGGCGCCCCTGCCGAAGCTCCCGCTGAGGAAGCTCCTGCCGCCGAGTAAGGTGCGGCAGCACACAAAAATTTTTTACTGAAACATTATTAGGAGGTAATTAACAATGGCTAGTGAGAAAGTCACCGCTATGATCGAAGAAGTTAAGGCTCTGACCGTTCTGGAGCTGAGCGAGCTGGTTCATGCTCTGGAGGAAGAGTTCGGCGTTTCCGCCGCCGCCATGGCCGCCCCCGCTGCCGGCGCTGCCGCTCCCGCCGCCGAGGAGAAGACCGAGTTTGACGTGGTCCTGACCGGCTTCGACGCCGCCGCCAAGATCAAGGTCATCAAGGTCGTCCGCGAGATTACCGGTCTGGGCCTGGCCGAGGCTAAGGCCGCCGTCGAGGGCACCCCCAAGACCCTGAAGGAAGCCCTGGGCAAGGACGAGGCCGAGGAGCTGAAGAAGAAGATCGAAGAGGCCGGCGGCAAGGTCGAGCTGAAGTAAGATTCCTTGCGCTTGTCGTTGTCCCCCGCAAAATGACCACTTTGTCCCTCTCAATTTGTCCCGGCGTTTCCTCTTGAGAGAGATAAAAATGAGAGACCCACAGCAGTTTAATCGCTGCTGTGGGCCTCTTTTTTGCTGCCTAAATGGCGGTGGGCATTGGTTCCCGGAGGAGGAGTCGGAGAAGGCTTGAGGGATGGAACGCTGGAGGACATTTTGGCGGGGACAGCGAGGCCGTTTTGAAGGAAACGATATTGGATATGAAAAAACAGATGCAGAGCTGCGCCTGCTTTTTCATATCCAATCACTTTTTTGCATAAAATTTGGAGGGAGGTAATCTATATGAAGGGTACTTTTTATGACCTGAAAGAAGAATGGAAATCTAATTCTGAGGTATCTGTTGATATAGACAGCATCCAACAAGCCGTCAGAGTTTGGCTAACAAAAGAACTAAACACACCCACCAATGATGCCCGCGCCGTTTTATCGGCGCGGACTTTTACAATAAATCCTTGCCAGGCGGCCGCTCATAAAGTATGATGGCCATGAGCAGTTATGCCTTGAAGGAGGTGTAACAAATCCTTTGTGCAATCTATGTACGTCTGAGCAAGGAGGATGAAGAGAAACAGCGGCTTGAGTCCGAGAGCATCCAAAACCAGAAGTCTCTTTTGACCCATTACGCTATCGACCATGGATGGGACATCTACTCCATCTACTGCGACGAAGACTACTCCGGCGCCGATGGCCTCCGCCCGGATTTTAACCGGATGCTGGCTGCGGCGAAGGCAAAGAAGTTCCAGATCGTTCTCTGCAAATCGCAGTCCCGTTTCACCCGTGACATGGAACTGGTGGAAAAGTACATCCACGGACTGTTCCCTATATGGGGCATCCGCTTCATTGCGGTAGCTGACAATGCCGATACCGAGGTCAAGGGCAACAAGAAGGCCCGCCAGATCAACGGTTTGGTCAATGAGTGGTACTTAGAGGATCTCTCCGAAAACGTCCGCATGGTCTTTGACCTGAAGCGCCGGGAGGGGCAGTACATTGGCGGCTTCCCAATCTATGGCTACAGGAAAGACCCGGCTGACAAAAACCACATTATCATTGATCCTGAGGCAGCCGAAGTGGTCCGCCAAATTTTCCGGTGGTCCCTGGAAGGCCATGGGAAACAGAATATCGCGGCTATGCTCAATGATGCAGGCGTCCCAAATCCTACCCGCTATAAAGCGGAACGAGGCTGGACCTGCAACCACCCCGTGAAAAACGACCTTGGCCTCTGGAATAAGACCACGATCTGGCGCATCCTCCATAACGAGATGTACACCGGCGTCATGATCCAGGGGCGGCGGAAGAAGGTCAGCTATAAATCCAAGGTTTTGATCGACATGCCGGCGGACCGGTGGTACCGGGTAGAAGGAACGCATGAGGCGATCATTGATCGGGAAACCTTTGATATGGTTCAGAAAAATCTGGCGCTGCGATCCAAAACCGATGGCAGCGGGGAAGTACATCTGCTGTCCGGCCTGGTGAAATGTATGGACTGCGGCAGCACAATGAGCAAAACCACCAACTGCCAGCAGGGGAGGCCCCGTGTCTCCTATCTCCGCTGTAAGCTCTACGCTGACAGCGGGAAAGCAAAACGCTGCACCCGCCACGCTATTCGCCTCGACAAACTGGAGGAGTTAGTATCGGACCGCATCCGCTATTATGTCCAGACCTACTACAAGTTGGAACCGCTGGACATCCAGCCTGTTCGGGACACCCGGAGGGATGCGCTGGAGCAGGAACAGAAAACATTGAAGGCGCAGTGGGAAAAGCGAAGCCAGGCGCTGAAAACCCTATACTTAGATAAAGTCTCCGGCATCCTGACAGACGGCCAATTCACCGACCTGAACCACTCCTTTCTGGAGGAAACAAACCGCCTGGAACAGCGCCTTTCAAAAATCGAAGCAGAACTCTCCCAGGAAAAGCCCCGGCAGCAAGCCGATCTGACGGCGCGGGCAAAGGAACTCTTAAAGCTGGAAACCGTCCCGCGGGAGCTGGTCGCAGCCCTGGTAGAGAAAATTGAAATTGGCGAAAGAAACCCGGATACCGGAAAACAGCAAGTACGCATCACCTGGAAATTCTGAAAAGTGTCCTGCCGTTACAGCGCCCCATGTGGTGGAACCCAAGTACCCCGCCGCCGCCGATCGCTACGTCAATCTGGGGCAGTTCTACGATGTTGCCGCCCTCAAGAAGTCCCGGCCTGACGTTCTTCATTACACCGACGCAGTATCCGCCGCCTACCAGCGGGCTTACCGGGCCCTGGGCGCGGCGCGGCAGATGTCGGACAGCGCCTCCGCTTTGATGCGGGAGGGACTGGACGCCGGAAAGCTCCTGCGGCGCACCGACGGGATCATCGGCCGGGAGCTGCGGGGAAAGGGGAGCGGCGGCGCGGACGCCCTCCGCTTCCTGGGCAGCCTCACCTGTCAGGGCCCCGTTTGGCGTTTTGACTCCGTTCAGGCGCTCTGCCCCAAGGTCTACCAGCTCCAGGATGCCTACGGCCTGGCCGCGCCCATGCTCCAGCGGATCCATGCCGCTGCCGCGGCCCGGGGCTTCCGGGCGGTGATCTGCCCCGACCCGGAGCATCCGGAGATTATCCAACATCTGCTGCTGCCGGAGCTGGGGCTGGCCTTCGTTACCAGCCGGGAGGGCATGGCCTACACCGGCCCCGCTTACCGCCGGGTGCGTCTGGATGCTATGGTGGACCCCGCCTGCGCCAAGCGGTTCAAAGCCCGGCTCCGCTTTTCGTCCCGGGTGGCCGCCGCCCTCCGGGACGAGGGGCTGGACGCCCTCCGTGAGGCCAAGGCCGCCCACGACCAGCTGGAGGCGGTCTATCATCCCCATGTGGACTTCGCGGGCGTACAGCAGTTGGCCCAGGAGGAGCTGGCCCGAATCGAAAGCTGCCTTTGATTTCCTTCAGAAATTAGCCGTCAAGCAGAAAACAGCGGCCCGATGTTACCATCGGACCGCTTGCTTTATGGACTTTCAGCATTGGTTGTCCCGCAGGATCTTGTCGTAGTTGGCAATCTTGTAGTCCAACCGGTCCAGGGACTGCTGCATCCTTTCCATCCGCCCCAGAAGCAGCGCCCGCTGCTCCATCAGGATCTCCTTCCGGCGCTCCTCGGTGCCCTCCCCCTGGCGGCACAGGGCGCTGTACTCGATCAGCGCCTCGATCTGCACCCCGGCGGAGCGCATACACTTCATCAGCTCGATCCACCGGCAG
This sequence comes from Oscillospiraceae bacterium, assembly GCA_021768185.1. Taxonomy (GTDB): domain Bacteria; phylum Bacillota; class Clostridia; order Oscillospirales; family Oscillospiraceae; genus Pelethomonas. The sequence goes on along the minus strand of JAETNP010000024.1, from coordinate 54,098 downwards.
GATTCCTCGTCATACTCCCGGATGCCCCCCTTGGTACGGGGCACCGGGGGAATCAGGCCAATACGCTCATAGTAGCGCAGGGTATCGGCAGTCAGGCCGTATTTTTTGCTGGTTTCCGCAATGGTCACGTTCCCGGCCCCCTTATGCGCCGAAAAGCGCCGCAGCCCGCTTCATGTTCTCTGTCACGGCAACGCCGAAGGGACACCGCTTTTCACAGGCCCCGCACTGGACGCACTCTCCCGCCTTGTGGGGCAGGGCGGCGTAGTGCTCCCGGACGGTCTCCGGGATCTCTCCCTGGGCCTCGCAGAGGTGCAGGAACTTGGTCACGTCCGCCACGCTGATGCCCTGGGGGCAGGGGGCGCAGTGTCCGCAGTACATGCAGTGGCCTACCCAGCTGATCTTGGGCATGGCGGCGAAGGCGGCGGCATAGTCCCGCTCCTCGGGGGAGGCGTCCTCATAGGCGATGCTGGCGCGCAGGTCCTCCATGGTCCGGGCCCCGCACATGACGGAGGCCACCGCCGGACGGGTCAGGGCGTAGTGGAGGCACTGAGCGGCCGTCAGCGCCATCCCCGCCGGGGACATGTCCGCTTTCAGCAGGTCGCCGCCGCCGAAAGCTTTCATAACCGTAATGCCCACGCCCAGCCGCTGGCAGGTCTCATACAGCGCCTGCCGCTGGGGGTCCATGTTGACCAGAGGCTTCTCGTAGTTCTTGTCCGCCCACAGCTCCTCCACGTCCTCATTGGCGGGCTGGAGGTCGTAGCAGGGGTTGACGCTGAACATGAGCACGTCGATCTTTCCGGTGTTCACCGCCGCCAGGGCCACCTCCGGATTGTGGCTGCTGAGGCCCACGCTCTTCACGGTCCCCGCCGCTTTCAGTTCCAGCGCGCAGTCCAGGATGCCGTTTTGCACCACGGTGTCCCAGTCGCTCATGGCATCCACGTAGTGGATCATGCCCACGTCCGTGTAGTCCGTCCGCAGGAGCCGGAGCCGCTCCGTAAAGTTGGCCTTTGCCTCCTCCAAATGGCGGGTCCGTTTGTACTGGCCGTCCTTCCAGACGGCGCAGAGGTGGTTCTGGAGGACGAATTTTTCCCGACGGCCCTCCATGGCCCGGCCCAGGTTGTCCAGCAGAGCCGGCTCCGGGGTGTACAGGTCGATGCAGCTGACCCCGGCGGACTCCATAAGGTCCACCATCTCCCGGACCTGCTCCGCAGTCTTTCCGGAAAAGCCCTCGCAGCCCATGCCGATCTCACTCACCTGAATGCCGGTGCGGCCTAATGTACGGTATTGCATGTTGGTTTGTCTCCTTTCCGTATTCCGGTCTCAGTTCTCGCTGCCTTTCAGCATATCATCTGGAGCAGGCTCCAAGTCAAGAGGATTTCCTGTTTTCCCGGAAATTTCTTTCCAGCTCCCGCTCGATCAAACCGCCGGCAATGGTGAACGCCTTTATCCGTCTCTGCGCCAGGGTGATCTGGGACTTGTGCCGGCTCTCCTTGGCCTCAAGGGTCCTGATGACCTCCTCCAGTTTGTGCAGCGTGGAGTCGATCTGCCGTTTCGCTTCCAGCAGGTCCTCTTTTGTGTACTCCATTTCAACGTCTCCTTGCAAAGAGCGGCGCGGTATGTCTGGGCATACCGCGCCGCCGTACATTCTCTTACTTCCTGGGCTTGACGATCAGGTTCACCAGCTTGTTCTTCACGTGGATCACCTTCACGATGTCCATGCCCTCAATGGCCCGGGCCACCTTATCGACGGCCTTGGCGGCCTCCACCACCGCAGTCTCTTCGCTGTCCACGGGGACGCTGATGGTGCCCCGCAGCTTGCCCTGGACCTGGACGGCCATCTCCACAGAGGAGGCCGCCGTCTTGCTCTCGTCGTAGGCGGGCCAGCTCATCTGACAGGCCATTTTGCCCTCTGCGGCGGCGAAACCCATAGTCTCCCACAGCTCCTCGCACATGTGGGGGGCAAAGGGGTTCAGCAGCAGCAGCAGGGTCTTCATGTCGCCCTTGGAGCAGCCGTTGGCGTAGAAGTCGTTGACCAGGGCCATCATGGCGGCAATGGCGGTGTTGAACTTCATGGCCTCGATGTCGTCGGCCACCTTTTTGATGGTCTTGTGGATGCCGGACTCGTTGGTGGGGGTGTAGTCCAGGCTGTCATTGCAGCTCTCGGAGAGGTTCCACACCCGGTCCAGGAAGCGCTTGCAGCCCTTCACCGCGTTGTCGGACCAGGCGGCGGCCTTCTCAAAATCGCCGATGAACATGATATACATGCGCAGGGTGTCCGCGCCGTAGGCCTGGATGATATCGTCCGGATTCACCACGTTGCCCCGGGATTTGCTCATCTTCTCGCCGCCCTCGCCCAGGATCATGCCGTGGCTGGTGCGCTTCTGATAGGGCTCCTTGGTGGGGACCACGCCGATGTCGTAGAGGAACTTGTGCCAGAACCGGCTGTAGAGCAGGTGGAGGGTGGTGTGCTCCATGCCGCCGTTGTACCAGTCCACCGGGGACCAGTATTCGAGGGCTTCCCTGGAGGCCAGCGCCTTGTCGTTGTGGGGGTCCATATACCGCAGGAAGTACCAGCTGGACCCGGCCCACTGGGGCATGGTGTCCGTCTCCCGCTTGGCCGGGCCGCCGCAGCAGGGGCAGGTGGTGCTGACCCAGTCGGTCATCTTGCTGATGGGGCTCTCGCCGTCGTCGGTGGGCTCGTAGCTCTCCACCTCGGGGAGGAGCAGGGGCAGCTCGCTCTCCGGCAGGGGCTGCCAGCCGCACTTTTCGCAGTACACCATGGGGATGGGCTCGCCCCAGTACCGCTGGCGGGAGAAGACCCAGTCCCGGAGCTTGTAGTTGACCTTGGCCTCGCCGATGCCCTTCTCCTCCAGCCACTTGGTGATGACGGGGATGGCGTCCTTGACGGTGAGGCCGTTCAAAAACTCGGAGTTGACCAGGACGCCGGTCTCGTCCTTGGCGGTGAAGGCGGCCTTCTGCACGTCCTCGCCGCCGGAAACTACCTCAATAATCTCGCACCCGAACTTCTTGGCGAACTCCCAGTCACGGTCGTCGTGGGCGGGCACGGCCATGATGGCCCCGGTGCCGTAGGTGGCCAGCACATAGTCGGAGATGAAGATGGGGATCTCCCGCCCGTTCACCGGGTTCACGCCCTTCACGCCGTCCAGGCATACGCCGGTCTTTTCCTTGTTCAGCTCCGTCCGCTCCAGATCGCTCTTGGAGGCGGCGGCGCGCTGGTAGGCCTGGACCTCGTCCCTGTTTTTCAGCAGGGGCATCCATTTCTTCACCAGCTCGTGCTCCGGGGACAGGACCATATAGGTGGCCCCGAAGAGGGTGTCGGGCCGGGTGGTGAAGACCACGATGTCGTCGCCGGTGGTGGCCTTGAAAACCACCTCCGCGCCGGTGGAGCGGCCGATCCAGTTCTTCTGCTGGGTCTTCACCCGCTCGATGAAGTCCAGGTCGTCCAGGTCGTCAATGAGCCGCTGGGCGTACTTGGTGATGCGCAGCATCCACTGGCTCTTTTCCTTCCGGATGACGGGGCTGCCGCAGCGCTCGCAGACGCCCTCCACCACCTCCTCGTTGGCCAGGACGCACTTGCAGGAGGTACACCAGTTCACCGGCATGGTGGCCTTGTAGGCCAGGCCGTTCTTATAGAGCTGGAGGAAGATCCACTGGGTCCACTTATAATAGCTGGGGTCGGTGGTGTCCACTACCCGGTCCCAGTCGAAGCCGAAGCCCAGACGCTTGAGCTGCGTGGTAAAGCGGGCGATGTTCTGCTTGGTGACGATGGCGGGGTGGATGTGGTTTTTGATGGCGTAGTTCTCCGTGGGCAGGCCGAAGGCGTCGAAGCCCATGGGGAAGAGGACGTTGTACCCGTCCATCCGCTTTTTGCGGGTGACGATGTCCATAGCGGTATAGGGCCGGGGATGGCCCACGTGGAGCCCCTGGCCGGAAGGGTAGGGGAACTCAATGAGGCCATAGAACTTGGGCTTCTCGCTCTTATCGGCGGCGGCAAAAACTTTGCCCTCCTCCCAGCGCTTTTGCCATTTGGGCTCAATGGCTGCGAAATCGTATTTCAAAATTATCACACTCTCTTTGTATATTGTCCGGGCACGCTCCGGCGAAATTTTCATACAGGGAGTATTATATCGGATTTTGGACGGAATTGCAAGTAGTTTTGCCCCATTGCCGCACAAAAATATGATATGATCAAGAGCGTCAGGCCCGGAAACGGCACCTAATTGATTAAAACCTTCCCGGCACGCAAAAAAGCTCCAGGTCCGCAGACCTGGAGCTTTTTATCATCCTGTTATGGACAGATCACACCAGACGGGCGGTGCTGACCTTGACGCCGGGGCCCATGGTGGAGGCTGTGACGCAGCTCTTCACATACTGGCCCTTGGCGGCGGCGGGCTTGGCCTTGATGATGGCGCCCATGAGGGTGTTGAAGTTGTCGTTCAGCTTCTCAGCGCCGAAGGACACCTTGCCGATGGGGCAGTGAATGATGTTGGTCTTGTCCAGACGGTACTCGATCTTACCGGCCTTGACTTCCTGCACAGCCTTGGCCACGTCGGGGGTGACGGTGCCGGCCTTGGGGGAGGGCATCAGGCCCTTGGGACCCAGCAGCTTACCGAGGCGGCCCACAACGCCCATCATGTCGGGGCTGGCGACCACCACGTCGAAGTCAAACCAGTTCTCCTTCTGGATCTTCTCCACCATGTCCATCTCGCCCACGTAGTCGGCGCCAGCCTCGCGGGCGGCGTCAGCCTTGTCACCCTTGGCGAACACCAGGACGCGGACGGTCTTGCCGGTGCCGTGGGGCAGGACCACGGCGCCGCGGACCTGCTGGTCGGCGTGACGGGAGTCAACGCCCAGCTTCACGTGGAGCTCCACGGTCTCATCAAACTTGGCGGAAGCGGTCTTGCAGATCAGCTCAAAGGCCTCCTTGGCCTCGTACTGGGTGGCGCGGTCGATCTGCTTGGCGCTGTTCTGATATTTCTTGCCTCTAAACATCTCTCAAGCCCTCCTTTATTCACCCACGACGACGCCCATGCTGCGGGCCGTGCCGGCGATCATGCTCATGGCGGATTCCAGGCTGGCGGCGTTCAGGTCGGGCATCTTGGTCTCGGCGATCTTCTGCACATCGGCCTTGCTGATGGTGGCCACCTTGGTCTTGTTGGGCACGCCGGAGCCGGACTCGATGTTGCAGGCCTTCTTGATGAGGACCGCCGCGGGGGGAGTCTTGGTGATGAAGGTGAAGGAGCGGTCGGAGTACACGGTGATGATGACGGGGATGATCATGCCCATGTCACCCTTGGTGCGCTCGTTGAACTCCTTGGTGAAAGCGGCGATGTTCACGCCGTGCTGGCCCAGAGCGGGGCCAACGGGGGGAGCGGGCGTTGCCTTGCCCGCGGGAATCTGAAGTTTGACGTATCCTACGACTTTCTGTGCCATGTGTAGGCACCTCCTTGATAAAATGTGGTGGTGACGGACTCCGCGCCCCGGCGGACTCCTCCCACGGTGCCGGGCGGCCTTATGACCGCTTCCGGGCGGATGCTAAAGTAATTTGGGGGCCGGAAGGACGGCGGCTTACGCCTCGTGCTCCAGCTCCACCTGCTCCAGTTCCATCTCGACGGGGGTCTCCCTGCCGAACATGGAGACGACCACGGTGACCTTGTTCTTCTCCGCGTCGATCTCTTCCACGATGCCGCTGAAGGACTCCAGGGGACCGTCGCTGATGCGGACGGTGTCGCCCACCTTGTAGCCCACCACGATCTCGTGCTTTTCCATGCCCCACTCGAGGACCTCCTCCTCGGAGAGGGGGATGGGCTTGTTGTTGGCCTCGCCGACAAAGCCCGTCACGCCGCGCACGTTGCGGACCAGGTGCCAGGTGTCGTCGGTCATTACCATCTTGATGAGCACGTAGCCGGGGAAGATCTTCCGTTCCACTTCCTTGGCCACGCCGTTCTCGTTGATCTCCGTGACGGTCTCCAGGGGGATCTGGATGTCCACGATCATGTTCTCCAGATGGCGGTTGGTCACAAACTTTTCGATGGTGGTCTTTACGGCGTTTTCATATCCGGAGTAGGTGTGGACGACATACCACTTTGCGTTATCAGACATGTCCTCTCGCCCTCTTACGCGGCGAACAGGCTCAGCAGGGTCTTGATAAACAGGGCGGCGACGCCGTCAAAGATCCAGATGCAGGCGCCGAAGATGATACTGTACAGGATGACCGTACCGGTATTCTTGGCGACCTTCTTGGGGGTAGGCCATACGACCTTTTTCAGTTCGCTTCTCATTTCGCGGAACCAGCGGCCCCGATCCTTCTTGACTTTCTTTTCTTCAGCCATGATGAATGTTCCTTTCCTTACTTGCTTTACTTGGTCTCAGAGTGGACCGTGTGCTTCCGGCAGAAGGGGCAGTACTTCTTCATCTCCAGTCGGTCAGGGTCGTTCTTCTTGTTCTTGACCGTGTTGTAGTTTCTCTGCTTGCACTCGTTGCATCTCAGAGTGATTTTCACGCGCATTCCTAACGGCACCTCCTTATAGATGTATGCAGGCTCAGTGGCCTGTACTGATTTCGCAGCAGCCGTATCGGGCGGCCGCGCGAAATGACGATTGCCTCCCTGTTGGGAAGGAGCCGCTTTTTGACGCGGAAGCGAAAAGCGCGCAAAAAGAAAGCCCCATTTCCACAGGTATTGCTTACTATATCACCAATTCTGCCCAAGGTCAACAGAAAATTTACAATTCTCCTACTTTTTTTTCCTGTAGGAATATTGTATAATAAAAAACGTATGCGGTTACGGCCGCGATACCGGTATAAAAAGGAGGCAAGCTGTGCGCATTCTGGCCATTGATTACGGAGACGCCCACACGGGAGCGGCGGTTTCCGATCTTACCGGCCTGCTGGCCGGGTATACGGAAGTGATTCACACGCGAAAGGAGGCGGAGGTGGTCCGCCGTCTGGGAGAGCTGATCGAGGAGTACGGGGTGGAGGAGCTGGTGCTGGGGTATCCTAAGAACATGGACGGGACCCTGGGCCCCAGGGCGGAGAAGGCGGAGGCCTTCTCCCACATACTGGAGGATACCTTTTCCCTCCCTGTGCGGTTATGGGATGAGCGGCGCACCACCATCGACGCACACAATATTTTAGCTTCCTCCGGGAAGCGGGCGAAGGCACGGAAGAAAACCGTTGACGCGGTGGCGGCGGCGCTGATCCTCGAAGGGTATCTTACCTTTCGCCGCAGTGGGAGGACCACTTCTTGACCTGCCCCGGGGGCTTCTCGCCCCCGGACTCCTCGGGTACTTTTTGTGTGAACAAAAAGTACCCAAAAAGTCACTTAAACCTGGCGGTTTAAGAATCCCTCATTTTTTGATTTGTTTTGCGCCCGAGGCATAGTCGGCTTGGTCTACCGTACTGCCGTCCGCCACCGAACCCTCGCAAACCCCTCGCCGAGGACCCGCCGGTCAGGCGGGGCTGAGAAGGGATTCTTAAACCGTAGGTTTAAGCGCGTTTTTGGTTACTTTTGCCGCGCGGCAAAAGTGACCGCAGGGCGTCCGGGGCCGCGCAGGCCCCGGGCTATCGAATAGAAACAATTACCGTGCCGCCCGAAGGGCGGCAGAGAAAGGACCCAAAATGAAGCAATACATTAAGAGAAACGCCATCCTCCTGGGTATCCTGGCCCTGACAGTGATCGTAAGCATTTTTGTTGTCGCCGGGCGGTGGCAGGTGGAATCCGCCAACAAAACCTATGACGTCATCCTGGACTACGCGGAACTGGAGTGGATGGCGGAACAGAGCGACCACGACGTCGCCTGGTGGCTGAACGAATTCAAATCCATGGGCATCACCCAGGTGGGCTTGACGGAAGAAAATCTCACCACCCTTATGGAAAACTCCCCCCTGAATGTCACCGCCGCCGTGATGGACGAGATTATGCAGGACGCGGACTGGCGGGAGGACTACCCGGCGGCCTTTGTCTCCGGCCTTGAGGACTTCGGCGCGGACCGCTTCGATATTCTGGTGGAGGCCAAGGGCGGCGATGCCATAGACTTCGTGGTCACCGGCCTGGAGGAACGTTTCCCCGCCGGCAGCTTCTTCTGCTTCCAGGCGGGGGATTCGGCCTATATCCTCCTCAACGGTGTCGCTGCCGATGCCCTCTACGGCGGCAAGGGAGCCTACACCAACACCAAGAACAAAGGCTTCGTGGAGCGGGAGGATCTGCTTTCCTCCAAGCTTATGTATGTCTCCTTGGGCCTCCTGCCGGAAAAGGCAGAGACCATCCAGGCCGCCGGAATGGACATCGTCCCCCGGACCCTCTGCTACGCCGGACACAACGACACCCGTTACGCCCAGGCGGCGGTAGCGGGCTATGAGCAGTACGGCATCACCCCCGCCTACCTCATCGCCGGCGGCGAGGCCCTGCTGGGCTATGACGACGGCGGGGACTTCGTCCGGGACTACATGGAGCGTACCGGGGCCTCCGTGGGCATGATCGAGACCAACGTCCAGCGGGAAAACATCAAGCAGACCGGCGTGGAGGAGACCGCCCAGGCTTCCGGCTGCAACGCCGTCCGCGTTTTCTCCATGTGGGACTATGTCCAGTACCGCTACGCATACTATGGCTACGAGGGCGCGGAGGAAGTGGCCAACTGCATCTACCGCGCTATCGTGGAACGCAACGCCCGGGTGGTCTACTTCAAGATGGTGAAGGATACCGACGACAACCACGTCTATATCACCGACCCGGAAGTCTACAGGGACCTCTTTGAGAGCCTGAACCACCGCCTTGCCGCCCACGGCATCACCCCCGGCCGGGCCTCCGTTATGGAGAACTATCAGGTCCCCTCCCTGGCTATGCTGGCCATCGGACTGGGCGCGGGCATCGGCGGCGCGCTGCTGCCCGACACCTTCCTGCCCATGAAGCGCAAGTGGACGCTGCTGCTGGCGGGCGCGGCGGCGGTGTGCGTGGCGGCCGCGTGGCGGGTCCTGCCCAACTCCTTCCGGCTGCTGGCCAGCTTTGCCAGCGCGGTGGTGTTCGCCTGCCTGGCCGCGGCCTTCTTCCTGAAAGCTGCCAAACAGTCCGGCCGAAAGCTGGACCAGAATGCCGGACTTCTGAAAATTCTGCCCCGCTCCATCGTCATTCTGGTCATCGCGGTGGCTATCTCCCTGGCGGGAGCCATGATGACCGCCGCCCCCTTGTCCTCCACCAATTTTATGCTGGAAATGGGCATCTTCCGGGGCGTCAAGGCGGCCCAGCTGCTGCCCCTGGCCTTCTTCTGCCTGCTGTTCGTGTCCTATTACGGCATCTTTGAGAAGGACCGGGAGAGCGATCATTTGGCCCTTCGGGACATCGGCACAGCCCTGAACTGGACCATCCCCGTGTGGGCGGTGCTGCTGCTGGCGGCGGTGGGGCTGGCGGGGTTCTACTACCTGGCCCGCACCGGCCATGAGACCGGCGTCACCATCTCCGACACGGAGATGATCTTCCGCAACGACCTGGAATACCTGCTGCTGGCCCGCCCCCGGACCAAGGAGTTCCTGGTGGCCTTCCCGGGGATCATGCTGGCGGTGTACTGCGCCGTGCGGCGGCTGCCCTTCTGGACGGCCCTGTTCGGTCTGGCGGGCACCATCGGTCTGACCAGCGTGTGCAACACCTTCATGCACATCCGTACCCCTTTGTACCTGGGGTTCGTCCGCACGGCCTACTCACTGCTCCTCGGTATTGTGGTGGGCGCGGTGATGATCGCTTGCTTTGAGCTGCTTCTTCGGCTCTATCGCAGAATCGCGGGAAAGTACGGCAGGGCGGAGCAGAGATAGACATGTATAACATACTGATATCGGGGTATTACGGCTTCAACAACATCGGCGATGAGTCCATTCTCCGCACCGTCATCGACAACCTGCGGGAGAAGCTGCCCCAGGTGGATATCACCGTGCTCTCCCAGTCACCCGCTCAGACGGCGGAAAAGTACGGCGTCAAGGCCGCCGCCCGGATGAACCTCTGGGCGATTTTCCGCTCCGTCCGGCGCTGTGACATGCTCCTCTCCGGCGGCGGCAGCCTGCTCCAGGACGCCACCTCCGGCCGCAGCATCCTCTACTATCTGTTTATCCTGCGGTTGGCCCAGCTGATGGGCAAGCGGACGTTCATCTACAGCCAGGGCATCGGCCCCATCCTTTCTCCCCGGAACCGGCGGTTCACCGCCTTCGTGCTGCGCCGGACCGACGGCATCGTCGTCCGGGACGCCAAGAGCCGGGACCTGCTGCTGGAGCTGGGGGTCCCGGACCATCTCATCCATGTGACCGCCGACCCGGTGATACGGGTCCGGGCGCCGGGAACGGAGTTGGGAGAGCGTATTCTGGAGGAGGAGGGCTGTCCCCGCCAGCCGGGACGTCTGGTGGTGGGCTGGGCTGTCAAGGCCCGGAAGCCCGGCAAGGCCTTCCTCCAGGAGGTGCAGCGGTGCATCCGGTGGCTGCGGGAGTCCTGCGGCGCGGATTCCATCCTGATCCCCTTTTTTTATGACGAGGATCTCTGGGTGTGCGAGGCGGTGGCCGATGCCCTGGACGGACAGGCCGGTTGCCTGCGGAAAAAATATCTCTCCGAGGAGACACTGTCCATCATCGGCTGTATGGACGTACTGGTGGGGGTCCGGCTTCACTCCCTGATTTACGCGGCCATCATGGGGGTCCCTATGATCGGGATCAGTTATGATCCCAAGGTGGATTCCTTCCTGGCCTCCATTGGCCGCTCCGCCCCCTTTACTGTGGAGAACTTTACGCTGGAGAAATTTCAGGCCGTCTTTCAGGACACCCTGGACCGCCGGGAGGAGCTGCGGGAATCCACCGCCCGCCGTCTGGAGAGCCTGATCGCCAAGCTGGATCAAAACGAGGAGCTTATCAGAGCTATTATGGAGCGTCCTTTTTCTTGAAAGAAAAAGGACCAAAAAGAACTTGGGCAGCGCGTGCGCCGTTAGGCGGGCTTTGCCCGCCCCAGGCCTAAAACGGGCCTTTGGCCCGTAAACGGCTGCCGGACCGGTCGTTGGGCGAAGCCTAATGACGGTCCATGCGCTCTGTACTGCCTTATGATTCCAGGATCTCCACACGGTAACGGAATTGCGCTTCTAATCGAGGAATAGTATGAAACAAAACAAAACCATTCATGTCATCAGCACCGTGACGTTGGTCACGCTGTTTGCCAAGCTGCTGGGCATCGTCCGGGAGTCCCTCCAGGCCAGGACCTTCGGCACACAGATCGCGGCGGACCTGTATACCACCGCCAACAACAACACCATCTACCTCTTCACCACCGCGGCCTACGCCCTGTGCATCGCCGCCGTGCCCATCCTCACCCCCCGGCTCCGCCGGGACCGGAAGGAGGGCTTTGCCGCCGCCAATAATCTTATTACCGTCTCGGTGCTTCTCAGCGCCGCTGCGGCGGCGGTGTGGGCCGGAGTTACCTTCCTGCCCTCCCTGGCGGGCTCCCTGTGGGAGGGCGGCGGGGCGGAGTCCCTCCAGCTGGCGGGCTATATGCGCGTGATGATCCTCACCCTGCCGGTGATCGTGCTGACCTATCTGCTGGTGGCCCTGTTCCAGTCCCTGGAGCACTTCGTCCTCCAGGGCAGCATGTCCATCCCCTACAATCTGGCCCTTATCGCCTTCCTGGCCGTCTTCGCCGAACGGCTGAGCGTGGGCGGGTACGTGATCGCGGTGGCGCTGGCCTGGCTGCTGCAGTTTGCCATGACGGTGCCCTACTCCCTCAAGGAGGGCTACCGGTACCGCCCTGTCCTGAACCTGCGGGCGGATTACGTGAAGACGTTTTTGAAGACCGCCTTGGTCACGGTGCTGACCACGTCCATTTTCCTCTTCTGCTACCTCCAGGATTCGTCCATGGCGGCCCGGCTTACCGGCAGTCCCACCAGCGCCTTCTATTACGCGGATAAGCTGTTTACCCCCCTGACCACTACGCTCATTTATTCCATCAGCACTGTCCTCTTCCCCCAGTTCAGCCAGGAGTATGCCTCAGGCGGCCAGACCGCCTACCGGAGGTATATCTGGGGCGTGCTGCGGAGCACCCTGCTGCTGATGCTGCCCGTCTCCGCCGTCCTGGCGGTGTTCGGCACCCCCATCGTCCGGGTGCTGTTCGAGGGCGGGAGCTTCGACGCGGCCTCCACCGCCGCCACCGGGAGCGTCTTTACCATCTACGCGCTGTCCATGGCGGGCTTCTGCGTGCTGGACCTGCTGAGCAAGGCCTACTACACCATGGAGCGGACCTTGATCCCCCTGCTGGTCAACGGCGGCATCCTGGCGTGCAACTGGGGGCTCAACCGGCTCCTGGCCCCCCGTTGGGGCGGGGCGGGGCTGGCTGCCGCCACGGCGGCCTCCATCACCCTGGGCGCGCTGGTGATGGCCGTCCTGTTCTTGTGGAAGACCGGCGGCATCCAGGTGCTGCCCCTGTGCAAGAGCCTCCTTGCCACCCTGATTTCCGGCGGCGTATTGTGGCTGGCCACGGACATGGTCCTCGGCGGCGGGGAGGGCAAGCTGCTGCTGGTGGCTAAATGCGTGGGTTTGGGCGCGGCGGCGGCAGTAGTGTACGTCCTGCTCCTGCTCCTCCTCCGGCAGGAGGACTTCGGCGCGCTGCTGGCCCGATATCGAAAACCAAACGACGGACGGAACGGCTGACCGCGTTCTGCGCGGAGCTGGAAGCATTCCTGGTACTTTTTCGTGGGAAGGGCATTGCCTCCGTTTCTCTCACGATTCACAGAGACGCTGTATGCAGCGAGGAGTCTGTCATGTACAATCATCAGCTCGACACCTTCATCCAGGTCGCCGACGCCGGGAGCTTTTCCAAGGCGGCGGAGACGCTGTTTATTTCCTCCACGGCGGTAATGAAACAAATCAATCTGCTGGAGGGCAGCCTGGAAGTCCAGTTATTCAACCGAACGCCCCGTGGGTTGACACTGACCAATGCAGGGAAGTCCTACTATCAGGATGCGAAGTACATGATCCAGTACGCCAGGGACGCCCAGGTGCGGGCCAGGAACGCCATGCAGAGCAACGAGAGCGTGATCCGCATCGGTACGTCTCTGATGACGCCCAGCCAATTCCTCATGGACCTGTGGCCCCAGGTCCATGAGATACATCCGGAACTGAAATTCCAGATGGTGAACTTCGACAATACCCCGGAGAACGCGCGGGAAATTCTGGCGAACCTGGGACAGAACATCGACCTGGTAGCGGGAGTTTTTGATGAAACCATGCTGGCTCTGCGCGCCTGTGACGCGCTGGAACTGATGCGGGTTCCCATCTGCTGTGCGGTGTCCATCTACCACCCGCTGGCCCAGAAGAAAAAACTCGCGGTGGAGGATTTATACGGACAGCGGCTCATGCTCATCAAACGGAACTGGAGCAAATATGTGGATCAGCTGCGGGATGAGCTATGGGAGCAGCACCCGGAAATTCAAATTATTGATTTCTCTTTTTATAATCTGGAAGTGTTTAATCAATGCGAGCATGAGAACGCACTGCTGATGGCGGTTCTGCAGTGGGAGGGAGTACACCCGCTTCTGAAAATTCTTCCTGTGGAATGGAACCACTCGATCCCCTTCGGACTGCTCCACTCGCCAACACCATCGCCCGCTGTCCAAACGCTGATCCATACGGTAGCTCAGGTGATGAATACACAGCTATAAGTCAAAGGTTGATACTCATGAACAAACCGATACTTCTGTTTTCGGTAAAGATGGGGTATTCTTGATTGCAAGAGTACCCCATCTTTTTATTTTAAGGAGAATCGAACATGAGCGAACAAATGACTCTGGAACTGAACAACGGAGCAGTCATGCCCATGGCGGGCATCGGTACCTTTCTGCTGTCCCCCGACTGTCGCGGAAAGCACAGACCGGGAGGGCCTTGCCGCATCCCGTGACCACCGGGCCTTCGGCGGATTTTCCATGGGTTCCATGAACACATGGAGGACCTTTGAGCATTGCCTGGATTATTTCCGCTATTTTGCGCCCTCCAGCGGCGGCCCCATCGGAGACGGGGTGTATATGGCCGACATCGTGCGCAGTTCCGGACACTCCGCCAGTGATTTCTTCATCTACAGCGCCTCCGGCACGGACGACTTCGCCTATTCCGGCTTCAAAAACGGTGTGATGGCTATGGGGGAGACGGATGTTTTCACCTTTGCCGACAGCGAACAGGAGGGCAAGCTCTCCTTCCGGGAGCGGGAGGGCTATGCCCATGATGGGAATGCAGCCAACGAATATATGGATAACGCCCTGCGGTTTTTCTGGAACAGAGATGCGGAATAACAAAATTCCGCACGATAACCGCCGAGAATAAGTGTGAGTATGCACAATCTGATTTTGCACGGCCGCTGGATGATGTGGCCGTGCAAAATTTTGCGCGGGAAGCCCACGGCTATCGGCGGGAAACCGCTTCCGTGCCGCGTGGAGCGGGGCAAAAACTGGCGCAAACTGATATCTTGCGCGATTGACAGAACCCGGATATGGTGATATAGTGAAAAGCAACGTCTATACTGGCATCCGGGAGGTTGCTGCGTGTGAAGAAAAAAATTGACTGGAGACTTCCGGTCATTGTGCTGCTGGCGCTGCTTCTGATCCTTGAAGTGGCGGACATGTACCGCCTGACCCACGGCGGCGGCGGCCAGCCGCTGCCAATTTTAATGTATCACCATTTTGCAGACGAGAGCAAAAGCGGGACTGTGGTGACCCCCGCGAGCTTCCGGGAGCAGATGTCCGCCCTCCGTGAGGCGGGATATGAGGCTGTTAACGTTTCCCAGGTCATCGGCTTCGTCCGTGAGGGAACGCCCCTGCCGGAAAAACCGGTCCTGATTACCATGGACGACGGCTACGGCAGCAACCTGACCATTGCCGCCCCTATTCTGGAGGAGACCGGAATGCGGGCCACCGTCTTCGTCATCGGCATCAACGAGGGGGAGGAATACTACGTCCACTCCGGAGAGCCCATGTGGCAGCACCGCTTCGCCTTCGAGGAGGCCGCCCCCTGGGTGGAGAAGGGGATCATTGACGTACAGAGCCATACCTTTGACATGCACCAGCTGGAATCCTACGGCTACAGCGGTCGGGACGGCGTGCGGCGGATTCCGGGAGAGAGCGATTCGGAATACCGCAGCGCTTTGCTGGCCGATGCCGAGGCCTTCCGCCGGCGGCGGGAGGGCCGGGTGGCGACGGAGCTGCTGGCGCTGGCCTATCCCTTCGGCTACTATGACTTGGAAGCAGACGAGGTGATGAAGGAGGCGGGCTATCAGCTTACCGTCACCATTGACGAGCGAATCAACTGGCTTCATGCGGGGGACGAGGGGTGCCTGCGGATGATGGGCCGGTTCAATGTGACCGACTGCGACAGCGGCGAAGAACTGGTGGACCGTCTGAACCAGTATTTTTCCACGCCTGTTTTATCAAAGAATCATTAAGGAGAGAAGAAGCATGAGCAATCATATCGAAACCATCTGCGTCCAGGGCGGCTATCACCCTGGCAACGGCGAACCCCGGCAAATCCCCATTGTCCAGTCCACCACCTTCAAGTACGACTCCAGCGCCGATATGGCGAAGCTCTTTGACCTGGAGGCCGAGGGGTACTTCTACAGCCGTCTCCAGAATCCCACCTGCGACCATGTGGCGAAAAAGATTGCGGAGCTGGAGGGCGGCACGGCGGCCATGCTCACCTCCTCCGGTCAGGCGGCCAATTTCTACGCCGTGTTCAACATCGCCTCCTGCGGCGACCACGTGGTCGCCAGCAGTTCCATCTACGGCGGCACCTTCAATCTCTTCGCCGTCACCATGAAGCGCATGGGGATCGAATTCACCTTCGTGGCCCCGGACTGCACCGAGGAGGAGCTGGAGGCCGCTTTCCGGCCCAATACCAAGGCCGTCTTCGGCGAGACCATCGCCAATCCGGCCCTGACCGTGCTGGACATCGAGAAGTTCGCCAAGGCCGCCCACGGCCACGGCGTACCCCTCATCGTGGACAACACCTTCGCAACCCCGGTTCTCTGCCGGCCTATCGAATGGGGGGCGGACATCGTCACCCACTCCACTACCAAGTACATGGACGGCCATGCCGCCTCCCTGGGCGGCGCCATCGTGGACGGCGGCAAATTTGACTGGATGGCCCACAAGGACAAATTTCCCGGCCTCACCACCCCGGACGACAGCTACCACGGCGTCACTTACGCCGAGCGCTTCGGCAGGGAGGGGGCCTTCATCACCAAGGCTACCGCCCAGCTCATGCGGGACTTCGGCTCCATGCTGAGCCCCCAGAGCGCCTTCCTCCTGAACCTGGGTCTGGAGAGCCTCCATGTCCGCATGGAGCGCCACTGTGAGAACGGACAGGCCGTGGCGGAATATCTGCAGAACCATCCTAAGATCGCCTGGGTCCGCTACAGCGGCCTTCCCGGGGACCCCTACTATGCGGTGGCCCGGAAGTATCTCCCCAAGGGCTCCTGCGGCGTGGTGAGCTTCGGCGTGAAGGGCGGGCGGCAGGCCGCCGAGACCTTCATGGGCCATCTGCGGCTGGGAGCTATCGCCACCCATGTGGCGGACGCCCGGACCTGCTGCCTCCACCCCGCCAGTTCTACCCACCGGCAGATGAATGACGCCGAGCTGGAGGCCGCCGGGGTCTCCGCCGACCTGGTGCGCCTGAGCGTGGGCCTGGAGAGCAGGGAGGACCTGATCGCCGATCTGGAGCAGGCGCTCAGCGCCGTGTAACCACCGTATTTCCATCCCAATAAAGGAGGATCGCCATGCCCATCCGAATTCCCAACGAACTGCCCGCCGCCAAGACGCTGAAAAGCGAGAATATTTTCGTCATGACGGAGCAGCGGGCCATGGGACAGGACATCCGGCCCCTGCGGATATTGCTGCTGAACCTGATGCCCACCAAGATCGCCACCGAGACCCAGCTCAGCCGCCTGCTCAGCAATACGCCGCTCCAGGTGGAGCTGGAGCTCATCGCCCCCCGGGGCCATGTGCCCAAGAACACCCCTCAGGAGCATATGCTGGCCTTCTACCGCCACTTTGACGACGTAAAGGCCAACAACTACGACGGCATGGTCATCACCGGCGCGCCGGTGGAGCATCTGCCCTTCGAGGAGGTGGAGTACTGGGAGGAGCTGTGCGGCATCATGGAATGGTCCAAAAGCCACGTCCACTCCACCTTCCACATCTGCTGGGGCGCCCAGGCGGGGCTGTACTACCACTACGGCGTACAGAAATATCCCCTGGAAAAGAAGCTCTTCGGCGTATTCCCCCACATCGTGGAGCGGAAGAGCAATATGCTCTTCCGGGGCAGCGACGACGTATTCATGGTGCCCCACTCCCGGCACACCACCGTCCGCCGGGAGGACATCGAGAAGGTGCCTCAGCTGAAAATCCTGGCCACTTCCCCGGAGGCGGGGATTTACGCGCTGTCCACCGAGAGCGGCCGGCAGATCTTCATCACCGGCCACAGCGAGTACGACGCGGATACCCTGGACCAGGAGTACCGCCGGGACAAGAGCCAGGGCAAGCCCATCGAAATTCCCAAGAACTACTACCCCGATGACGACGACACCCAGCCGCCCCGGGTCACCTGGCGCTCCTGCGCCAATCTGCTCTACAGCAACTGGCTGAACTACTTTGTCTACCAGACCACGCCCTTCGATATCAGCGAAATTCGGGGCGCGCAGGGACAGCCGGACCACCCATAAACCAACAGCCGGCCCCGCCGGACATGAACGCCGCAGCAGGCGCTCATATCCGGCGGGGCCGGTTTATGTATGTACTTATAATGCGAATCAAGGGTTGACGGGAACTCCCGGCGGACTCTGCGGCCTTTGTAGATTGTGCAATGACCCCATCGAGGGGTCATGCACAATTGAATTTTGCACGGCCACTCGATGTGGCCGTTGCAAAATCTTGGCCGGCGAAACTTTTAATGACCAACCTTTGATTCACATTTATACTAATTCTCCATAAAACGATTTTTAAATCTTTTTATCAAGAAATAGTATTATATCCTGCCGATCACGGCGGTAATGAGCTGCTTGAACTGAACCGCCACCCGGTCCGCCGTCTCCTGGACCTCCTTGTGGTCCAGGGGCTTGCCGGACATGCCGGCAGCCATGTTGGTGATACAGGAGATGCCGCAGATCTCCAGCCCCATGTGTTTGGCCGCAAGGGCCTCGCAGGCGGTGCTCATGCCCACCGCGTCGCCGCCCCAGGCCCGGCACATGCGAATTTCAGCGGGCGTCTCATAGGCGGGACCGGTGAGCTGGACGTAGACGCCCTCGTGGAGAGGAATGTTCAGCTCCGCCGCGGCATCCTTGACCACCGAGCGCATCCGGTGGCTGTAGACCTCGCTCATGTCCGGGAACCGGGGGCCCAGCTCGTCCGGGTTTGGCCCGATGAGGGGGCTGGGGACGCCGGTGGTGATGTGGTCCGTCAGAAGCATGAAGCATCCGGGCTGGAAGCCGGGGTTGATGCCCCCCGCCGCATTGGTGAGGACCAGCTTCTTTGCGCCCATCAGTCCCATGAGCCGGGTGGGCAGCACCACATCCGACATGGGATAGCCCTCATAGTAGTGGACCCGGCCCTGCATGATGACCACCGGGACGCCCTGGACCCGGCCGAAGACGAACCGGCCCTTGTGCCCGGCTACCGTGGAGGTGGGGAAGCCCTGAATTTCCGTGTAATCAATGGTCTGCTCAATGTCGATCTCGTCCGCGTAGTCGCCCAGGCCGGAGCCGAGGATCAGAGCGATTTCCGGCTGAAAATCCGTCTTGGCCCGGACGCTCTCCAGACATACCTGCAATTTCTGATAAACTTCGCTCATACGCATCTCCTCCTTATTTGAATGACATTCCGCTGGGGTCCAGGTGAACTTTCTGAGAGAGGAAGTCCCGCAGCGCCTCATATTGGGCCCGGGTGACGTTGATCCTGGTCCCCTCCTTGGAGATCAGGCCCTCGTCCACAAATTTCTGGATGCCCCGGTTGACGCTCTTCACGCACAGCCCGCTCTCGTTGGCCAGCCGCTGCCGGCTCTCCCGGAGCTGCAAAACGCCGTCCACGCTGTACTGCTCATACCGTCCGATGAGCAGCAGAGCCAGCCGATCGGCGCCTTCCAGGAACAGCAGCACCCGGTTGTGCCGCGCCTCTGTATTTAAGTACTCGCCCACCAGCTTAGCCTCGTACCGCAGGGCCTGGATGTCGGAGCACATCCACTTCTCGAACTGGGACCGGGGCAGCTTGACGATGGTGCAGTCCGTGACGGCCCGCAGGGTGGTCTTGTAGGTGTCCAGCTCCATGATGAACTCCATGCCGCCGAAGGCGTACACCTTGTCGAAGCGCATGTAGTCGTAGAGAGTCCCCAGCACACGGTAGTCTGTGGCCTCGATGACGCCCCGGCCCACAAAAAAGATGGTGTCCGCGCTGTCGCCCTCCCGGATGAACACGTCGCCGCTTTTCAGCTCCACCACCTGGAACATCTCCATGAGCCAGAGTGGCGCGCTGCGGAAGTAGGTTTCAAACTGCTCCTGCCGTCCCCGGTCGATGTCCTTGAGGAAGGGGAGCGCGTTGTATAAGTACTTGTTCATCCGTCAGCCTCCTCTCCTCCCCGGAACGGTCAGACCAGCTTCTCCAGCAGGGAATGCCCAATAGTCCCCTCCGGCATGGGTACGCCGAAGTTTTCCGCAATGGTGGCGCCGATGACCGCGAAGGATTCCGCCTCCGGCAGGGGGCCGCCCTCCGCCATTTTTCTGGAATATGCCACAAAGGGCACGTATTCCCTGGTGTGGTCGGTGCCGGTGTAGGTGGGGTCGTTGCCGTGGTCCGCCGTCAGGATGAGCAGGTCGTCCTCACGCAGCCTTTCCAGCAGCACGCCCAGATTCCTGTCGAACTTCTCGATCTCCCGGCCATAGCCCTCCACGTTCCGCCGGTGGCCCCACAGGGCGTCGAAGTCCACCAGATTGGTGAAGCACAGCCCGCGGAAGTCCCGCCCACAGATGTCAATGGTCTGCTCCATGCCGTGGACGGAGCTGTCGGAGTGGAAGGTCTCCGTAATGCCCTCGCCGCAGAAGATGTCGTTGATTTTCCCTACGCCGATGACGTCCAGCCCGGCGTCCTTCAGAGCGTTCAGAGCCGTGGGGCCGGTGGGCTTCAAAGCGTAGTCGTGACGGTTGCTGGTGCGCTTGAACTCACCCTTTTTCTTTCCCACGTAGGGGCGGGCAATGACCCGGCCTACCCGCCACTCCTCCCGGGACAGGGTGATCTCCCGGGCGATCTCGCAGCAGCGGTACAGATTCTGTAAATCGAAGGTCTCCTCATTGCCGCAGATCTGCAGAACAGAGTCGGCGGAGGTGTAGACGATCATGGCGCCGGTGTTGATCTCCTCCTCCGCCAGCTCGTCCAGGATGGCGGTGCCGCTGGCGCTCTTGTTGCCGATGACCCGCTTGCCGCAGCGCTTTTCCAGCTCCGCGATGAGCTCCGGGGGGAACCCGGTGTCGGTAAAGGTGTGGAAGGGGCTCTCCGTCCTGATGCCCATCATCTCCCAGTGTCCGGCCATGGTGTCCTTGGCGTTGCTGGCCTCCGCCAGGCGCGCGTAGCGGCCCAGAGGACGCTCCGCGCCCCTCATTCTGCCGCCGGAGTGGAGGTTCAGGAACCCCAGTTTTTGCAGGTTGGGGATGTCCAGCGTCCCCATGCGCTCCAGAATGTGTCCCAGGGTATCCACGCCCACGTCGCCGAATTTCCGGGAATCGGGCATGGCCCCGATCCCCAGAGAATCCAGCACGATGACGAATACCCGCTTGTATTCGTTCATACCGTTTTACCTCGTTTTTGCGTTATGCTAAGTTGCCTGGCCCGAAGCCCAGCGGCAGCAGCTCCCGCAGGGTAAAGACCTCGTACTGCTCCACGCTGGTGGCCAGGATGATCTGGAAGGTCTCCGGGTCGCAGAACTCCATCATCACCTGACGGCACACGCCGCAGGGGGAGGCGTACTCTGTGAGTACGCCGTTCTTGCCGCCCACGATGCAGATGGCGTCGAACTGCCGCTCGCCCTCGCTGATGGCCTTGAAGAAGGCGGTGCGCTCGGCGCAGTTGGTGGGGCTGTAGGCGGCGTTCTCAATGTTGCAGCCACCGTAGAGCTTCCCGCCCTTGGTCAGGAGAGCCGCTCCGACTTTGAAGTTGGAATAGGGGGTATAGGAGAATTTCAGCTGCTCAATGGCGAGGCCGATCATCTTCTCCGCAAGCACTTTGTCCATAGCGCTCCGCCCTTCTCAATAACCGGAGGCGGCTTCGTTCTTCACCAGCTTGACGATCCGGCTGGTGCCCAAGCGGTCCGCCCCCAGAGCGAGGAACTTCTCCGCGTCGTCCAGGGAGGAGATGCCCCCTGCGGCCTTGATCTTCACGTTGGGGCCCACGTGCTTGGCGAACAGCTCCACGTCGGCAAAGGTGGCCCCGCCCTTGGAGAAGCCGGTAGAGGTCTTGATATAGTCCGCCCCCGCATTGGTCACCAGCTCGCACATTTTAATCTTCTCCTCCTCGGTCAGCAGGCAGGTCTCAATGATGATCTTGAGGATCTTGTCCCCGCAGGCGGCCTTCAGGGTGCGGATCTCGTTTTCTACCAGGTCGTACTTCCCGTCCCGGAGCCAGCCGATGTTGATGACCATGTCGATCTCCGCCGCGCCGTTGGCGATGGCGTCCTTGGTCTCGAACTCCTTGACGGCGGTGGTCACGTTGCCGTTGGGGAAGCCGATGACGGTGCACACGGCCATTTTATCCCCCAGATACTCGCTGGCCTCGCGCACGTAGCAGGGGGGGATGCACACGGAGGCGGTGCCGTACGCCACCGCGTCGTCGCAGATCTGCTTGATCTCCGCCCAGGTGGAGGGCTGGAGAAGCAGGGTGTGGTCTACATGCCTGAGAATTTCCTTGTTGTCCATATTCTTGCGTTCTCCTGACTTATTTGTTGTTCTGGTCTGCCTTGATCATGTTCCGGATGGCCTCCACGGCAACCTGGATGGCTCTGTCGGTGTCGTGGACCACGGGATTTTCCATCCCCAGGCGCTCCCGCTCCTGGTTTGCCACCACCAGGAAGCAGGACCCGCAGCGCACCTTCAGGGCGCTGGCCACCACGAACAGCGCCGCCGACTCCATCTCACTGGCGAGACAGCCCAGACGCTTCCATGCTTCCCACTTATTGAGCAGTTCATAACTCACCGGCTTCACTTCCGGCTCATGCTGGCCGTAGAAGGAGTCCTTGCACTGGACCACGCCGGTGTGGAAGTCAAAGCCCTTCGCCCTGGCGGCGGCCACCAGAGCGTTGGTGACCTCCAGGTCCGCCACGGCGGGGAACTCGATGGGGGCGTACTCCCGGCTGGTGCCCTCCATGCGGATGGCGCCGGTGGCCACCACGACGTCGCCGCTTTTCACCGGGGTCTGCATCCCGCCGCAGGTGCCGATGCGCACAAAGGTGTCCGCGCCGCAGCGATAGAGCTCCTCCATGGCGATGGAGGCCGAGGGCCCGCCGATGCCGGTGGAGGTGACGCTGACCTTCACGCCGTCCAGGGTGCCGGTGTAGGTCACATACTCCCGGTTGTCCGCCACCAGGACGGGGTTGTCAAAGTACTGTGCGATCTTCACCGACCGCTTGGGGTCGCCGGGGAGGATCACATAGCGTCCCACCTCTCCGGGAGCCACCTGGATGTGATAGAGACGGTTGGCGTCTTCGGAATAGTTTTTCATCGTTTTTCACCCATCCTTATATGCTATCTCTGTCCCTTGTCGTAGGGGATGCCCTCCGCCTTGGGTGCGCGGGACTTCTTGGAGACGAAGACCAGCACCACCAGGGAGATGATGTAGGGGAACATGTTGTACACCGTGCTGGGCAGGTTCAGGTCCCGCAGCAGGCCGATGCCGGTGTAGACGTTGCTCAGCGCCCGGAACAGGGCGAACAGCAGCGCCGCCAGACCGATGTTGACCGGCTTCCACTGACCGAAGATCATGACCGCCAGGGCCAGGAAGCCGAAGCCCGCTACGCCGTTCTCAAATTTCCACTCGCTGACGCCGGCGGTGATGTACACCAGTCCGCCCAGTCCGCCCAGGGCCCCGGAGATCAGAACGCCCGCGTAGCGCATTTTGTAGACGTTGATGCCCACGGAGTCCGCCGCCTGGGGATGCTCGCCGCAGGCCATGAGCCGCAGGCCGAACTTGGTCTTGTACAGCACGATATAGGAGGCGATCAGCACCAGCAGGGCGATGAGCATGAACCAGTTGAACTCGAACTTGCCGATGTTCATGAGGAACGCCTTCTTCGCCTGGCCGTACATGACGGTGGAGGACACGTTGTCTGCGCTCTCGGCCATGTTGATGGCCCGCACCAGCACCACGGCGGCGGCGGGGCCCAGCAGGTTCAGGGCCGTGCCCACCAGGGTCTGGTCCGCGCTGAACCGGATGGCCGCCACGCCCAGCAGCAGGGAGAACAGCATCCCCACCGCCACCGCCGCCAGGATGACCAGCAGGATCATGAAGAAGGCGGGGGTGCCCGCCGGGAGGTACTTCATCATCAGCGCGCCGCCAAGAGCGCCCATGACCATGATGCCTTCCAGGCCGATGTTGATGACGCCGCTGTGCTCGGAGAAGCACCCGCCCAGCGCCACCAGCACCAGGACGGACGCAAAGATCAAAGTATACTGAATCAGCAGCAGCATTATGCGTTGCCTCCTTTCTTCGCCTTCTCGTCCCTCTTATCCAGCCAGCGGTTGAGCCAGAGCCGGAAGAAGAGCACGAAGCCGCACAGGTAAATGATGAACGCGGAGATCAGATCGGAGATCTGGGAGCAGTACATGCTCTTGTCCACATAGGTGCCTCCGCTGGTGATGTGCTGAATGAAGTAGGAGGAGAAGATGGTGCCGATGGGGTTCAGCCCGCCCAGGAACGCCGCCGCGATGCCGTTGAAGCCCATGGCGGGGACGCTGGTCTGCTGCACCATCCACTGCTCGATGCCGGTGAGGTAGTAGATCCCCGCCGCGAACCCGGCCAGGCCGCCGGCGATCATCATGGTGAGGATCACGTTGCGCTGTTCCTTCATGCCGCAGTACTTGGCGGCGTTCTTGTTGAGGCCCGTGGCCTTCAGCTCGTAGCCGAACCTGGTCTTCTCCAGCAGCACCCACACCAGGATCGCCATGATGACTGCCAGAGGCAGGCCGATGGTGACGAACTCATTGTTGTTGAACAGCTTGTCCAGCCCCAGGTTGGGGAGCAGGGCGCTCTTGTTGCCGCTGGACAGGGGAGTGGTATAGGGGGTGGACTGCTCCTTGACGTTGACCAGAAGCATGTTCACGCAGTAAAGGGAGATCCAGTTGAGCATGATGCAGGAGATGACCTCGTTGACGTTGAAGTAGGCCTTCAGCGCGCCGGAGATGCCGCCCACCAGGGCCGCCGCGATGACGGCCGCGATCAGGCACACGATCCAGGGCATTTTCAGCGCCAGGGCGCAGTACAGGCACGCGCCCGCACCTACCACGTACTGGCCCGCCGCGCCGATGTTGAACAGGCCTACCTTGTAGGCGAACAGCACCGACAGGGAGCACATCAGCAGCGCCGAGGCGTTGACCAGGGTGGTGCCGAAGTACTTCATGGCGGCGGGAGCGCTGGGGTAGTACAGGAAGTTCTTCAAAATGGCCGCGATAGCGCCCGCCGCGCCGCCGGGATTGATAATCAGCAGCACGATGAAGCCCACCAGCAGGCCCAGTACGATGCACAGCAGGGAGGCCAGAATCGTCTGGAATCCGCTGTTGCGGAGAATGCTCTCTTTTTTCTTCAAATCCTGACTCACGATACCGCTGCCTCCTTCCTCTTGGAGCCGGCCATGTAGAGGCCCAGCTCCTCCACCGTGACGGTTTTGGGATCAAATTCGCCCACGATCTCGCCCTCGTACATGACCAGAATGCGGTCGGAGACGTTCATGACCTCGTCCAGCTCCAGACTCACCAGCAGCACGCCCTTCCCGGCGTCCCGCTGGGCTACCAGCTGCTTGTGGATGTACTCAATGGCGCCCACGTCCAGGCCACGGGTGGGCTGGACGGCCACCAGGAGCTCCGGGTTCTTGTCGATCTCCCGGGCGATGATGGCCTTCTGCTGGTTGCCGCCGGACATGGCCCGGGCCTTGGTCACGGGGCCCTGGCCAGAGCGGACGTCGTACTGCTCGATGAGCCGGTTGGCGTAGTCCCGGATGGCCTTCCGCTTGAGGAAGCCCGCCTTGCTGGTGAACTCCGGCTCGAAATACCGCTGCAGGACGATGTTGTCCTCCAGGGTGTAGTCCAGCACCAGGCCGTGCTTGTGCCGGTCCTCGGGAATGTGGCTCATGCCGGAGGTGAGCCGCCGGCGGATGGGGGCGGTGGTGATATCCGCGCCGTTCAAGGTGATGGTGCCGCTCTTGAGGGGCTCCAGGCCGGTGAGGCCGTAGACGAACTCCGTCTGGCCGTTGCCGTCGATGCCGGCGATGCACACGATCTCCCCCCGGCGGACCTGCATGGAGACGCCGCTGACGGCGTTGTTCTTGTGCCGCTTGGAGGCCACGGTCATGTCCTTGATGTCCAGCACCACGTCCCCCGGCTGGGCGGGCTTCTTCTCTACCACGAAGTTGACGTCCCGGCCCACCATCATGGCGGACAGGCTCTCCGGCGTGGCGTCCTTGATGTCCACGGTGCCGATGTACTTGCCCTTGCGCAGGACGCTGCACCGGTCGGCCACCTGCATGATCTCTGCCAGCTTGTGGGTGATGAACAGGATGCTCTTGCCCTCCGCCGCCAGGTTCTTCATGATGCCCATGAGCTCCTGGATCTCCTGGGGAGTCAGCACGGCGGTGGGCTCGTCGAAGATCAGGATCTCGTTGTCCCGGTACAGCATCTTCAGGATCTCCGTGCGCTGCTGCATACCCACGGTGATGTCCTCGATCAGAGCGTCCGGGTCCACCGACAGGCCGTACTTCTCCGAGAGGGCCAGGACCTTCTTACGGGCCTCGTCCTTCTGGAGGAAGCCGCCCCTGGTGGTCTCCACGCCCAGGATGATGTTGTCCAGGACGCTGAAGCACTCCACCAGCTTGAAGTGCTGATGGACCATGCCGATGCCCAGGTCGTTGGCGTCGTTGGGGTCGTTGATCTCGACCTTCTTCCCGTCCTTGCGGATCTCGCCCTCCTCCGGCTGATACAGACCGAAAAGCACGCTCATGAGCGTGGACTTTCCCGCGCCGTTTTCACCCAGAAGGGCGTGGATCTCGCCTTTTTTAAGCTGCAAAGTGATGTTGTCATTGGCAATGATGCCGGGGAACCGTTTGGTGATGTTCAGCATCTCGACCGCATACTCGGCCATACCTTACGCGCCTCCTTTGTTTGATGGTTTATTCAGGAATATTTTTCGCCGGAGCAGGAAAATTCCCGCCCCGGCGGGGCTGCGCCAGGGAAACGGGTTTTAAGGAAAGACAGCGGGAGCTTCAACGCGCTCCCGCTGTCTTTCGCGTCCTGTATGTGATTACTTGATGTTGCCGTATTCGTTGACCGTGATGCCCACGGAAGGCATGGCGGTGGTGTCGTTGGAGATGGTGATCTTACCGCCGTGGATGTCCTTGACCAGGGCCAGGTAGTCGTCCTCGCTGAAGCCGTCGCTCCACTGGGTGGTGGCGCGGGGCAGCTGGACGTAGTTCTCACCGGGCTCGTCGGAGACCATGCCCAGGGTGTCGATCTTGCCGGCGTAGTCGCTCCACTTGCCGTCCTTGATGGCGGTGAGGATCATGTTGACGGTGGCGTCCAGGCCCTTCATGGCGGAGGTGACGGTCATGTTGGCGCCGTACTCATTGATCTTGGAGGATTGGTCGGAGTCCACGCCGATGACCTTGCCGCCCACCTTGGCGGCGGCCTCGGCGGCGGAGGTGTAGATGCCGCCGCCGCAGGCGAAGACAACCTCAACGCCCAGGGAGTTGTACCAGGTATCCATGGCGGCGGTGATATCCGCGTCGCCGTAGAACTGGTTGCCGTAGACGTACTCCACGGTCACGTCGCCGGTGCAGCCCAGCTCGGCGGCGGCCTTATCGGCGCCCTGGACATAGCCGTAGCCAAAGCGCATGACGGCGGGCACGCTCATGCCGCCCAGGAAGCCCAGATGGCGGTAGCCCAGCTTGACGGCGGCGTAGCCGGCCATGAAGCCGGAGATTTCCTCCTGGTAGGTGGCGCAGTATGTATTGGCGGTGTTGTAGTAGTCGCCCACGTTGTAATCGGCGGGATTATAGGTGTAGCCCTCGCCTACGCCCTTCTCGCACAGGTCGCCCTCGCCCACGTCCAGGCCGATGAACTTCACATCGGGGTAGTCGTTGGTTTTGGCAACCAGGGTGGCGGCGAACATGAAGCCGGGCAGCAGGATGACGTTGGCGCCAGCGGCCACGGCCTGATCCACGCAGGCGTTGCGGGCCTCGTCGGCGTCCTTCTCGGGCTTGTAGTAGTTGAAGGTAGCGCCGTTGGCCTCGCTCCAGGCCTTTGCGGTCTCATAGGTGGTCTGGTTGAAGCTCTGGTCGGTGATGTCGCCGGAGTCGGTGACCATGGCGATGTTCATCTCCCCGCTGGAGCCCTTGTCATTACCTCCTCCGCCGCAGGCGGCGAGGGACAGGACCATCAGGCTGGCGAGGATGGCCGCGATGAGTTTCTTCATGGGATGTTCCTCCTTAAAAAAGTAAAAGATTTCCATTTTCCGGGCCGAAAAGCGTTGGTCATGGAATCTTGCCGCACCATATCCGCCGGTATCCGGCGAAGGCCGTTTTGCGGCTGCTTCGTGACAAGCGTTTCTTCTGCATTCCCTCCACTTCTGCGGGGCCGGACGAATAAATGAATTATACCATATGTCCCCTCAATAGTATAGGACAAATGTCTCTTTTTCTCGAAAGTTTTTGCGTTTCGTGGTAACTGAACAATTTTCGTGAAGATTTTTTGTGGATTATGCCCATTACGCTTGTCCGGCATCTATGAAATGACCGGCCCGCCCTTGCGCCCGGACCTGAAATTTGCTATAATGGCGCAAAACGGTTTTAAGGAGGCGCGGGCATGGCAGTTCAGCGCAGGGCCGCCGCCGGCGGACTGGAAAAGTTAAAGGAAGCTCTGGCATCCGGGGAGCTGGGGCCGGCCTATATCTTTTACGGCGAGGAGAGCTACCTGCGGGAGTTCTACCTGTCGGAGATGAAAAAGCAGCTGGTGGCCGGTTTCGAGAGCTTCAACTACCACCGCCTGGAGGGCAAGAGCCTGACGGTGCAGGCTCTGACGGAGACGGTGGAGGCCCTGCCCATGATGGCCCAGCGGACCATGGTGCAGGTGGTGGACTGGGACCTCTACAAGCTGGGGGAGGAGCAGCGGAATGCCTTGATCGCCCTGCTGGAGGATTTCCCGGACTACTGCTGTCTGGTGATCGTCTACGACCAGATCGAGTACAAGCCCAACAAGACCTATAAGAAGCTCTACGCCGCACTGGACAAGCATACCCAGGCGGTAAAATTCGAGGAGCAGAGTCAGAACGAGATATTAAAATGGGTCTCCCGCCGGTTCAAGGCCGCGGGCCACACCATCGACGCCCCCACGGCGGAGCACCTGCTGTTCACCTGCGGGTGTCTTATGAACGGCCTGATCCCGGAGATCGGGAAGATCGCCGCCTACGCCAAGGGGGAGCGGATCACCAAGGCGGACATCGACGCGGTAGCCGCGCCGGTGCTGGAGGCCCAGGTGTTCGAGATGACGGGCGCGGTGTCCAAGGGCAGCTTCGACCGGGCGGCGGAGGTGCTGGGGACCCTGCTGAAGCTCCAGGAGGAGCCCATCATGCTGCTGGCCCTCATCGGCAAGGAGCTGCGCAAGCTCCATACAGCCCGCATCGCCCTGGATACGGGGCGGGACAAATTCTGGCTGATGGAGCGGTGGAACATGCGCTCGGACTACCCCGCCCGGCTGCTGCTGGACAACGCCAGAAAGGTGAGCCGGGAGTGGTGCGCCAACGGAGTGAAGCGGTGTTATGAGGCAGACCTGCGGATGAAGAGCGTGAGCGGCGTGGACGGCGCGGAGGAGCTGAAGCTGCTGCTCATGGAACTGGCGCAGGGCTGAACAGAGGCCGGATAAGCGGAGGAAAAGGAGAATGAGAACAGTCCGGGAGGTTATCGTGGTGGAGGGCCGCTACGATAAGAATACCCTCAAGCAGGCGGTGAACGCCACAGTGGTGGAGACCGGGGGCTTCGGCGTATTTAATGACAAGGAGCGGCTGGCGCTGCTGCGGCGTCTGGCGGAGGAGCGGGGGTTGATCCTGCTCACCGACAGCGACGGGGCGGGCTTCGTCATCCGGAACTTTTTAAAGGGGGCCATTCCCAGGGAGCGCTTAAAGCAGGCCTATATCCCCGACGTTTACGGCAAGGAGCGGCGGAAGACCGCCCCCGGCAGAGAGGGAAAGCTGGGCGTGGAGGGAATGCCGTCGGAGGTTCTGGTGCAGGCTCTGGAGCGGGCGGGGGCCACCTTTGAGGACGGCGAAGCCGTTACGGCGAGGAGCGCCATCACCAAAGCGGACCTCTATGAGCTGGGCCTCAGCGGCAGGCCGGACAGCGGAGCAAAACGCGCCGCGCTGCTGCAAAGGCTGGGCCTGCCGGAGCATATGACCGCCAACGCCCTTCTGGAGGCGCTGAACATCCTGTATTCCCGGGAAGAATTTTTCGATAAGAATTGACAAGTCCCGGCGGGTTTGTTAAAATAGCGGTGTTCCGAACCTATGTACGGGGCCAGGCGCCGGAAACGGAATCCTGGGGGGCGCTGCATAAACGGTAGGCGGCCGGTCAAAACCTCCGAAAGGAGGTGAGGCAATGTCCATCCATATTACGATCAAATGGCACGGTTACATCGTGACGTTTCGCGTAGAAAAGGACAACCGCCACCCGGCCCGGTGACGGTTGTCGTTCATTAAGATAACCTGAACCTTTCAAGACCGACCGCTTATCGCAGCGCCCCTAAAAGTTATCTTTATTATACCCGCCCGGACCTGCTTTGTCAAGTCCGGGATATCGCTGCAGAGCGGCAAGGAGGACTGATATGCTTGATACAATACCGAACAAAGAAGAAATGACGGCTTTGGTTGGAGAATCTCTATATAATGTATGGGAAAAGCTGTGTGCCTTAATAGATGAGAAATACGATGTGGACCGTCTTTGGGATAAGGGCGGAAAAGCATGGAAATATGAATATAAATATCGCCGGGGCGGTAAGACGCTGTGTGCGTTATACGCAAGAGAAAACTGCGTGGGCTTTATGGTGATCCTGGGGAAAGACGAGCGGACGAAGTTTGAAGCAGACAGAGATCATTACACCAAAGAAGTGCAGGAAATATATGACGAAGCGAAAACTTACCACGATGGGAAGTGGATCATGTTTGAGCCGGCGGATGCTTCTTTGTTTGATGATTTCATGAGACTTCTGCAGATCAAAAGGAAGCCGAACAGAAAGTAATCTTTCAGGAGGAAGCCATGACGATTCTGGAACGGATCGCCCCGCTGTTCGACGGCTGGGAGGAGACCATGGTCTGGTCCTGCCTCCAGGGCGTCATGGGCCGGGCGGAGGCCAACGAGGACGGGACCGCCGCTATGATCGTACATCAGGATTTCACCTTCCTCGCCGGCAGGCCGGACCGGGCGCTGCTGGCAAGAGCGCCCGGTCCCATCCTGGTCCCCCGGACGGAGGACTGGAACGGGGTAATAGAAGCAGTCTTCGGAGAGCGGGCGGCCAAGGAGACCCGCTATGCTATCAAAAAGGAGCCGGACGTCTTTGACCGCCGGCAGTTGGAGCAGATGGCGGCCGCTCTGCCGGAGGGCTATACCCTGCGCCTGATCGACGAGCCCCTGGTCCCCGTTCTTCTGGGGGAGCCGTGGTCCAAAGATTTCTGCGCCGCCTTTGACGGTCCCGCCGACTGCTGCCGCCGGGGTGTGGGCGTCGCGGCGATGTACGAAGGCGTCCCCGTAGCGGGAGCGGGGGCCTACTGCGTGTACCGCGGGGGGATCGAGGTGGAGATCGACACCCGAGAGGACCACCGCCGCCGTGGTCTGGCCGCAGCCTGCGGGGCGCGGCTGATTTTGGAATGTCTGGACCGGGGCCTGTACCCCAGCTGGGACGCCATCGACCTGCGGAGCGTGGCTCTGGCGGAGAAGCTGGGCTATCACCGGGGAGAGCCGTATAC
The DNA here is from genome assembly GCA_021768185.1 of Oscillospiraceae bacterium. GTDB lineage: Bacteria > Bacillota > Clostridia > Oscillospirales > Oscillospiraceae > Pelethomonas. The sequence continues at coordinate 22,839 of JAETNP010000024.1, read as the reverse complement.
GACATATTGGCTGACAAAATAAAAACTCTCAGGCTTGTGTTTTCAAGCCTGAGAGTTTTTCTGATCCTGGGGCTCGGAGGCGTCCTCCGGCGAAAGGAACTTGATTTCCGGTTCCGGCGCGTTTATGTACATTTCCTCGCACCGGCGCTGGGCGTCGGTCAGGATGCTGATGGCCTTTTCGGTCTCCCGGAACAATGTAAGGTACATCTCTTTCCAATCCGGCATGGTCCTCACCTCGTTTACATAGTCGATCATACTGACCACCACGTTATTGAAGCTGGTGGAATTTTCTCTGGCCATTTGCTCCAGGGTGTCAATTACGCTCTGACGCAGATAGATCGTCTTATAGCCGGCCTTTACCTTTTCTCTTGTGTTCTTTGGTACAAATGGCATTCGTATCACCCCGCAGGGATTATTGTATAATATAATGTAAGAAAATAATAAAGGAGAAATTTCTCATGTAAAGCGCCATTTCGCAAAATCCACAAAAAACTCCGTTAAACTTTTATCAATATGCCTATTGCACACAGGGCAAGGATGTGGTATGATAACAGTGTCAAAAGGGAGTAGTTCTTAGGCAACGCGTGCGTTGCCCGAGCGGTCGTTGGACGAAGTCCAATGACGCGAGCCGGGTGCAAGCGCCGCCTAAGCGCGCACCGTCAGGACGGTACTTCGGTACCCGGGAAGCGCGGAAGTCTCCAGCTGGGACTTTAATCGAGACTTTTGCCGGAAGGCAGAGGTCTCGTTTTTTCGTACCCGGGTGCGGAAAACGGCTCCCTCTGACAAAGAGACGGAAGAAACAAAAAGGGATATTTTTAAGGAGGAGAAAACATGCCTGATTTAATGAAATTCATCATCCCCGCTGTCATCGTACTGCTGGTGCTGCTGCTGTTCTTCATGGGCTACCTGAAGGCGCCGCCGGACACCGCGTACATCATCTCCGGCCTGGGCCGCAAGCGCATCCTCATCGGTAAGGCCGGGTGGCGGGTGCCCTTCTTCGAGCGGGTGGATAAGCTGAGCCTGCGCATCATGCAGGTGGACGTGAAGACCAGCGAGGCGGTGCCCACCAACGAGTTCATCAACGTCACCGTGGACGGCGTGGCCAACGTGAAGATCAGCTCCGACCCGGAGCTGCTGAAGCTGGCCGCCGAGGCCCTGCTGGGCAAGCGCCCCGAGGAACTGGTGGGTCTCGTGACCCAGGTCCTGGAGGGCAACATGCGGGAGATCGTGGGCTCCGTGGGCCTCAAGGAGATGGTCCAGGACCGTCAGGGCGTGGCCCGGAAGATCACCGAGAACGTGGTCCCCGACATGCGCAAGCTGGGTCTTGAGGTGGTGAACTTCAACATCCAGAACTTCAAGGACGGGGCCGGAACCATCGAGAACATGGGCATCGACAATGTGGAGCAGATCCGCAAGAACGCCCAGATCGCCAAGGCCAACGCCCAGCGCGACATCGCCATCGCCACCTCCCAGGCCCAGCAGGAGGCCAACGCGGTGAAGGTCCAGGCGGAGAAGATGATGGCGGAGCAGGACGCCGCCCTGGCCATCCAGCAGGCGGAGATGAAGGTCAAGGCCGACGCCAAGAAGGCCGAGGCCGACGCGGCCTACTCCATCCAGCAGGAGACCCAGCGCAAGACTATCGAGGTCACCCGGGTCAGCGCCGACATCGCCCGGAAGGAGAAGGAGGCGGAGCTGGCCGAGCGGGAGATCGCCATCCAGGAGCGCCGCCTGGACGCCGAGGTCCGCAAGCAGGCGGACGCCATGAAGTACAAGGCCGAGAAGGAGGCCGAGGCCGAGCTGGTCCGCCGCCAGCGGGACGCCGACGCCAAGGCCTATGAGGCCGTCAAGGAGGCGGAGGCCCGGAAGGCGGAGGCGGAAGCCCTGCGCTTCTCCATGGAGCAGGAGGCCGAGGGTATCCGGGCCAAGGGCCTGGCGGAGGCCGAGGCCATCGAGAAGAAGGCGGAGGCACAGAAGAAGATGGGCGAGGCCTCCGTGCTGGAAATGTACCTGGACGCCCTGCCCGAGGTGGTGAAGAACGCCGCCGCGCCGCTGGCCCAGACGGACCGGATCGTCATGTACGGCGACGGCAACTCCACCAAGCTGGTCAAGGATGTCATGTCCTCCGCCAGCCAGGTCATGGACGGCGTGCGGGAGTCCACCGGACTGGACCTCACCGCCCTGCTGGCCGGGGTGGTAGGCGGCAAAATGGCCGCCAGCCAGCCTGTGACCGTGGAGGTCAAGGCCGCTGAGACCCCCGAGGCCAAGGCGGCGTCCAAGCCGGAGGAGGAACAGGGAGCCAAAGTATAAAATGTCCGAAGAAGGCCCGGCCGGAAGCGGCCGGGCCCCTTTTTGTCCCTGCCGGAATCGTTCCAATCCATACTATTTCCTGTGCATTTACAACTTGTTTCTTTATCCAATATATGATAGCATCACCTCGCACTGGGGGATGGGGCCGGCGCTCCATCTGCCTCGGAGCGGTCAGGCAAAGAAGGTTGTGAGCATACCCGGCGTTACTCGATCCCCGCGAAGACCGATGATTATGTCAGATTTGGAAAGGAGCCCCTGAGATGAAAAAGATTTTCACGAAAACATTGACGCTGCTCCTGGCGGCGGCAATGTTGGCCGGCCTGTGCGGATGCAATTCCGGCAGTCCCGGTGCGACTCCAGACGCTAATACCGGAAGCGATGCAGGCGGTGCAAACGCCGTGCAGACCGCGATGTCCGTAACGGAGGAGAACACCTACAGCAAGCCTCTGCCCAATCTTCCCGAGGTTCCCTATTGGTTCCCCGCCGACCTGCTGAGCTGGGACCCCGCCCAGGACCCCGACGCCGTCTATAACGTCAGCGCCGTCCCCCTGGCCCAGCGGGTGGACAAGGATCAGCTCGCGACTGTTAACGCCACCCAGAACAGCGATGTAAACGTGGTGGCCATCTCCATTATGAACGCCAGCACCAGCGGGAACGCGCCCCACGGCCTCAACACCGCCAACGCCAACGTGTTCTCCTACTGGCAGTACATCGACAAGCTGGTGTACTGGGGCGGTTCCTCCGGCGAGGGCCTGATCGTGGCGCCCAGTGCGGACGTTATCGACGCGGCCCACCGCAACGGCGTGCCGGTCATGGGGACCATATTCTTCCCCCAGGCGGGCCACGGCGGAAAGATCGAATGGCTCAACGACTTCCTTCAGAAGGACGCCGGCGGCAATTTCCCCATCGTTGACAAGCTCATCGAGGCTGCAGAGTACTTCGGCTTCGACGGCTGGTTCCTCAATCAGGAGACCGAGGGCGGCGAGAGCGACCCCAACGGTCCGCTGACGGCGGAGCACGCCGCCCTGATGCAGGAGTTTGTCAAGGCGTTCAAGGCCAAGGCGGGCGGCAAGCTGGAGATCATGTGGTATGACTCCGCTACCGTGGACGGCGAAATGGACTGGCAGAACGCCCTCACCGAGAAAAACCAGTACGCCCTCATCGACAGCCAGGGAAACCCCGTGTCCGACAGTATGTTCCTGAACTTCTGGTGGACGCTGGAGAAGTATCCCGACGATATCGTGGCCCAGATGAACGATACGCAGCGGGAATACTATGAAAAGCGCCTCGCTGCGCTGTATGACGCCCCCCTGCTGAAGAGCTCCAGAGAGCTGGCCGAGAAGCTTGGCATCGACCCCTACTCCCTGTACGCCGGCATCGACGTCCAGGCCAACGGCTATAACACCCGGGTGGACTGGGACCTGTTCGCCCCCAACGATCAGCCCTACACCTCCCTGGGCCTCTACTGCCCCAGCTGGACCTACTTTGCGGCTGAGGACTTCTTCACCGACTACCAGGAGAAGGAGAGCATCCTGTGGGTCAACGCCAAGGGCGACCCCTTCGCGGCGGTGGAGACCGGAGAATTTGAGTGGCGGGGCATTTCCACCTACGCGGTGGAGCAGACCGTGGTCAACCAGGTCCCCTTCGTCACCAACTTCAACATGGGCCACGGGTTTAACTTCTATATCGACGGCGTGAAGATCTCCGAAAAAGACTGGAACAACCGCAGTATGCAGGACGTCATGCCCACCTATCGCTGGCACGTGGAGCAGGAGGGCGGCAATACCCTGGCGGCAGCCATCGACTACTCCGGCGCCTACTACGGCGGAACCAGCGTGGGACTCAACGGCAAGGCCTTCAAGGACCAGCCCTCTACCATCACCCTCTACAGCGCCCAGCTTCCCATGACCAAGGACCTGTCCTTCACCGTCAAGGCCAAGGCCGCCGTGGAGACCTCCCTGGACCTGGTGGTCTCCCTGTCTGACGGCGGTACCGAGACCATCAGCGGCGACAAGAAGGTGGGGGCCGAGTGGACCAGCGTAAGCTATGACGTCTCCGGCCTGGACGGCAAGACCGTCACCTCCATCGGCTTCCGGCTGGCCGCCTCCGAGGACGTGATGGCCCTGAAGTTCCTTCTGGGTCAGATCGCGGTGACCGCCCCCGGCGATGCTCCTTCCCTGGAGGCCTCCGGCCTGAAGGTGGAGAGCACCAGCTTTGACGACGACGACTGCATGTACACCGGCGTCCGCCTGACCTGGACCGGCACAGCGGACCACTACGAGATCTACCGGGTGAACCAGGACGGCAGCGTCTCCTTCCTGGCGGCCACCCCCGGTACCAGCTTCTATATCAACGGCCTGGAGCGCAACGACGACACCAACAAGACCAGCTTCCAGGTGGTTCCGGTGAGCATCACCGGTCAGCGGGGCGGCGCGTCCGATACCGCCGTCATGGACTGGCCCGACAACAGCCTGCCCAAGGCGGACTTCAAGGCATCCGCCACCCTGGCGGCTCCCGGCCAGGAGATCACCTTTGAGAGCCTGTGCTCCGCCAATACCGAGACCCTGGCCTGGGAGTTCCCGGGCGCTTCTGTGGAGACCAGCTCCGATGCTGCCCCCAAGGTGAGCTACGCCGCCGAGGGCACTTACACCGTGAAGGTCACCGCCAAGAACGCCTCCGGCGAGGCCGTGGCGGAGAAGGAGGGCCTGATCACCATCTCCTCCAGGGCGGCGGACGGTCTCGCCCTGCTGAGCCAGGGCAAGGACACCGAGGCTACCGCTTACGTCAACGAGAACGAGGCGCCTCCCTTCGCCGTGGACGGCGACGTGACCAAGAAGTGGTGCGCCACCGGCAACCCGCCCCATGCCATTACCATTGACCTGGGCGATGTGAAGGCCGTCAGCGAGGTCCGCATTGCCCACGCCGAGGCCGGCGGAGAGAGCAGCAGCATGAACGCCAAGGCCTACACCATCCTGGTGAGCACCGACGGCGAGGAGTTCACCGAGGTGGCGAAGGTGACCAAGAACATGCTGGGCGAGACGGCGGACGCCTTCCCGGTGGTCAACGCCCGGTATGTGAAGCTGTCCGTAGAGAAGCCCACCCAGGGCTCCGATACGGCGGCCCGGATTTACGAGGTCCAGGTGTACGGACTGGACGAGGCGCTCTAAGGGCCTGCAGTTCCTCTCCGCGCCCGCGGCATGACGGCGGCGATTCCCCGTCATACCGCGTCAGACCGATTTGCCTGACACGCAAGCTCCAGCACCCCTGCGGCGGCCTCTTCACAGAGGCCGCCGCGTTTTCATGGGCGGAGACGGTATTCCTGTCATCAAATTGTTTCCGGATTGACTTTAAAAAGATGCAAGAATGATACACGCCTCTGTAAAATATTTGTAGCGGGGCGGAACCATCCGCCATCCGTCTGCGTCTATTATGAACGAAGAAAACAAGCCGGTATGAAATGATGTACAACGGCATATATGGATGAGGAGGAACCATCATGAAGCAATCTGGAAAAAAGACCCTGGCGCTGCTGCTGGCGGTGTGCCTGCTGCTGAGCCTGCTGGCGGGCTGCGGGAAGAAAGACAACACCCAGCAGCTCTCCGCCACCGTTTACGTACCCAAGTACCTTGATCTGAACATAGATGTGGACTACATCAGCGGGGGCTGCTCCGACGGGGAGAACATCTACCTGATCGGGGAGCGCAGTGAGGAGATCCGTCAGGAGATCCCGGGCAGCGAGGACAGCGAATCGACGACATACACCACCTATAGAAACTTCTTTGACATCTACCGCATCGCCCTGGACGGCAGCGGCCAGGCGGAGAAGCTGCCCAACTACCAGGCGCCGGAGGTCCCCGACGGGAAGGACGGCAGCAGCAACGTGGGCGACATCGCCGTCAGCGAGGACGGCTCTCTCTGGGTGACGGAGAGCCTCTACATCTGGGGCAACTCGTCGGCGCCCAGCCCCAACGTGAAACCCGCCACCGCCATGGCCACCGCCTCCGTGGATGCGTACACGGAAGCGCCTGTGACGGTGGAGGTCGATGTGGGCGACGCGGACGCCCCTGTGGACGAGCCGGTGGACGAGTCCAGCGAGACCATCGTCCGGCGGAAGCTGGACAAGGACGGCAATGAGCTGGCCCGCATCGACATGTCCAACCTCCAGGAGAATATGCAGAGCGTGATCGGCGAGGACGAGTATCTCAACACGCAGTCCTTTGACGCCGCCGGAAACCTCTACGTGGGCACGGAGACCAAGATCTACGCCCTGGACGACCAGATGAACGTCCGCTTTGCGGTGGAAGGGGAGGACATGTGGTACAACCTGGTCCCCCTGAGCGGCGGCCTGATGGGGATGCAGAAGCGGAACTACGACGAGGAGACCCAGACAAGCAGCAATAAGCTCATGACCATCGACCCCGAGAAGCAGGACTGGGGCACAGAGTACGTGATGCCCAATAACGCCTCCAACATCTACCCCGGCGGCGGGGACTACCTGTTCTACTACCAGGTGAACGACGCCGTCTTCGGCTTCAAGGCCGACGAGACCGCGGAAGGCGGCGGCACCGGCGAGCGCCTCTTCTCCTGGATCGAGGCGGACATCAGCAGCGACAACGTCCGCAATTTCTTCTTCCTGCCCGACGGCCGGGTGGCGGCGGTCCTCCAGGAGTACGATGACAACTATGAGAACATGACGGTCAGCGTGGCCCTCCTGACCCCCACCCCCCGGGACCAGCTGCCGGAGAAGACCACCCTGGTGTACGCCAGCCTGTATCTCTCCTATGACGCCCGGCGGAAGATTATCGACTTCAACAAGAAGAGCGAGACCCACCGCATCGAGGTCAAGGACTATGCCGAGTTTGATACCGACGGCACCGGCCAGGCCTCCCTGCAGAAGCTGAACACCGAAATTCTGGCGGGCAACGTGCCGGACATTCTGGATACCACCGGCCTGCCCCTGCGGCAGTACGGCTCCAAGGGCATTCTGGAGGACCTGTGGCCCTTCATCGACAATGACCCGGAACTGGGCCGCGACAAGCTGATGATCCGTCCCCTGGAGGCCAACCAGCAGGACGGCAAGCTCTATGAAATCTTCAACAATTTCTCCATCCGCACCGTGGCAGGCCCCACGAAGATCACAGGGGACCGCATGAGCTGGACCCTGGCGGACCTGCGGGAGGCGCTGACAAAGATGCCGGAGGGCTGCGCCATCTTCGGTGAGGGCGACACCAAGGACGCTATGCTGGATACCGTGGTGAGCCTGAACATGGACGAGTTCGTGGACTGGCAGACCGGCAAGTGCAGCTTTGACAGCGACCAGTTCAAGTCCCTGCTGGAGTTCTGCAACACCTTCGCCGCCGAGTTTGACTATGACAACTACGACTGGGACGAGTGGGAAGGGGAGGAATCCCGCATCCTGAACGGCAAGCAGATGCTGATGCAGTGCTACTTGGGCAACTTCGACTGGACCGTGCAGTCCCTGAACGCCCTGTTCAACGGCGAATACAGCTACGTGGGCTATCCCCGTGAGGACGGCGGCTGCGGCAGCAGCTTCTACTTCTACCAGGGCCTGGCCATGACCTCCAGCTGCAAGGACAAGGACGGCGCCTGGTCCTTCCTCCGCCAGACGCTCCTGCCCCAGGTGGAGGAGAGCGGGAACGGACGCTACGCCTACTCCGGAAACTTCTACGTCAACAAGGCCGACTTTGACAAGACGGTGGAGCGGGCCCTGACGCCCCAGTACGAGACCGACGCCGACGGCAACAACATCCTGGATGAGAACGGCGACCCCATCCCGGTGTACTACGGCTCCATCTGGGTGGACGACACCACGCAGATCGAGATGAAGGCTCCCACCCAGGCCGACGTGGACAAGGTCCTGGCCCTCTACGAGCAGATAGACTCCATCTACCGCAGGGACGAGAAGATCATGGAATCCGTGAAGGAAGTGGCGACCCAGTACTTCGCGGGCGACAAGCCCCTGGACGACGCGGCGGCTTTGATTCAGAACAAGGTGACGCTGTACGTCAACGAGAACAAATAAGGGCAAACGTAAGGTTTTCTTAAGGCGGTATGCCGCTTTTGGGAAGAAAGAAAACAAAAGTGATGAGAGTAAGATGCAAAAATGATGCACGGGGCTGGTAAATTGTGTCCAGATTCCAAGAGCAAGGAGGAACCAAGAAATGAATCGAACGCTAAAACGGGTTCTGACGGCGCTGCTGGCTGCGTGTATGCTGCTCAGCCTGGCGGCCTGCGGAAAGGATAAGGACGCGGACGCCGAGCAGCTGTCCGGCACGGTGTTTGTGCCGGAGTTCATTGACCTGGACCTGGGAAAGAACAGCAATGTGCAGGGCGGCTGTACCGACGGGACGTACGTCTATCTGCTGACGGCCAGGTACCCTGACTGGGAGGCGGGCGAGGAGGGCGACACAGTCTACGCCATCCGCCGCCTCTCCCTGGACGGCGGGGAGCCGGAGGAGCTTGCGAACTTCCAGATGGACGCCGCTCCCGAGGGCTATCAGGAATCCTACGTCTACCTCAGCGGCATTCGCGCCGGCGCGGACGGGTCGCTGTGGGTGGAGGAGAGCATGAGCGCCCGCTCCTACGACGTGCCGGAGGACTTCGATCCGGAGACGGGCAATATCTGGGAGTACGAGGTGAAGGACAGCATAGATAAGACCTACCAAATCCAGCTGGACTCCACCGGCGCTGAGATCACCCGCGTGGACGTCAGTGGCCTCCAGGAGAAGGCTGGGATCGACACCATGTACTCCGGCGGCACACTCTTTGATCCCAAGGGGAATATTTACGTGAGCGCCGACGGAAAGATCGTCGTGCTGGATTCGTCCCTGAACGTCCTGTTCACCGTGGAGGACGAGAACTTCTGGGGCGGCGGGCTGACCCTGCTGTCCGACGGGACGGTGGGCGCGGTGACCACCGTTCAGGATGTGACCAACAGTACCTATACCCGCCAGCTGCGGACCATCGACACCGCTGCCAAGGACTGGGGCGCGGCCTATGAGCTGCCCCGGGACGCCTATGACGCCTATTCCGGGACGGGGGAGTATCTCTTCTACTATATGAGAGGCGAGACCCTCTACGGCCGGAAGGCCGACGCGGAGGAGGGGGCGGAGGATGAAAAGCTCCTGAACCTGCTGGACGCGGACATCTCCGCAGACCAGATCACCTTCGTCTCCTTCCTGGCCGACGGCCGGGCGGTGATCATGGCCGAGGCTTACGGCATGAACAGCGGAAATCGGGAGACTTTGGCGGTGCTGACGCCTACGGACCGCTCCCAGCTGCCGGAGAAGACCATTCTTACGTATGCCACCATGTACCTGGGTCAGGACGAGCGCAACCGGATCGTGGACTTTAACCGGAGCAATGCGTCCTACCGCATTTCGGTGCAGGATTACTCCGAGTTCAACACGGACGAGGATTATCAGGCAGGCATCCAGAAGCTGAACACGGAGATCCTGGCGGGGAAGGTGCCGGACATCATCAGCACCAGCCAGCTGCCCATCCGGCAGTACGGCGCCAAGGGCATTCTGGAGGACCTGTGGCCCTTCATTGAGAACGACGCGGACATCGGCGGCCGGGAGGGCCTCATGGACCGTGTGTTCACCGCCGCCGAGCAGGACGGGAAGCTCTACCAGATCTTCAGCACCTTCTCCATCTCCACCGTTCTGGGCGCGCCCAGCGTAGTGGGGTACCGCAACACCTGGACGCTCCAGGACATGCAGGACGCCCTGGCCAAGATGCCCGAGGGCTGCTCCGTCTTCAGCGCCTACAACACCAAGGACTCCATGCTGCAGATGGTGCTGAGCATGAACCTGGACAGCTTCGTGGACTGGGACGCGGGGGCGTGCCATTTTGACAGCGAGGGCTTTAAGAACCTGCTGGCCTTCTGTGACAATTTCCCCCAGGAATATGACTGGGGAACGCAGGAGTATGACGACGACTACACCCGCCTTTCCGAGGGACGGCAGATGCTGATGCAGACATCCCTCTCCGATTTCCAGAGTATCCAGATGTACAAGGCGATGTTCGGCGGCGAGGTGTCCTTCGTCGGCTTCCCTGTGGAGGACGGCGGCGTGGGCAGCTGCTTCATCACCGACGGCGGCGTGGCGATGTCCGCTGCCTGTAAGGACAAGGAGGGCGCGTGGACGTTCATCCGAGAGCTGCTCCTGCCCCAGTACGGGGACGAGACGGAGTACTATGGGATGCACAACGGATTCCCCGCCAACAAGGCGGACTTCGAGTGGGTGGTGAAGGATGCCATGACCCCCGACGGCTATGAGACCGACGAGAACGGCAACCAGGTCCTGGACGAAAACGGCAACCCCATCGAGGTCAGCCACAGCAGCTGGGGCTGGGGCAACAACCTCACCGTTGACATCTATGCCACCAAGCAGGAGGAATATGACCAGATCATGGACCTCTACAACAAGGTGGACAAAATGTACGGTATGGACAATAATGTCTTTGATATTGTAACCGAGGTGGCGGGCAGCTACTTCGCCGGGGACCGTTCCCTGGACGATGCGGCGGGCCTCATTCAGAATAAAGTGACTACATATGTCAATGAAAGCCGTTAAAGAGAAGAAAATCAAACAGAAGAAGGCGGTTCCGGCCAAGGTCCGGCGGACGTGGAAGGTGAGCAACGACAGAGTGCGGGACGTCCTGCACTCCGTCGCCTTCCTGACCCCCAGCGTAGCGGGAGTGGCGCTGTTTTTCATCCTGCCGTTTTTGGTGGTGGTGTACTACTCCGTCATCCGCTCGCCCATGAATCCGGACTTTGTGTTTCTGGACAACTTCATTTCCGTTCTCCAGAACTCGTCCTTCCGCACCGCCGCCAAGAACACCGCTATGTTTTCCGCCATAGCGGTGCCTCTGGCTGTCGTGCTGAGTTTGGTGCTGGCGCTGATGCTGGAGTGCCGCATCCCCTGCAAGAGCCTGCTGCGCACCTTCTTCCTCAGCCCCATGATGGTGCCGGTGGCGTCGGTGGTGCTCATCTGGCAGGTGGTGTTCCACTATCGGGGGACACTGAACGTCATCCTGTCCAATTTCGGCGTGGACCCCATCGACTGGCTGAACAGCCCCTACTGCCTGCTGGTGATCGTGGTGCTGTTTTTGTGGAAGAACCTGGGGTACAACATGATCCTCTTCATGGCGGCGCTGAACAACATCCCCAAGGAGCTGCTGGAGGTGGCCGACGTGGAGGGGGCGTCCGCGGCCCACAAGTTCTTCAACATCAAGCTGCGGTATCTCTCGCCCACGGTGCTGTTTGTGGCCATCCTCTCCATCATCAACTCCTTCAAGGTGTTCCGGGAGATCTACCTGCTGACGGGGAACTACCCCTATGACGGGCTGTATATGATGCAGCACTTCATGAACAACACCTTCGGCAACCTGGACTACCAGAAGATGTCCTCGGCGGCGGTGCTGATGGCCCTGGTGATGGTGGCGCTCATCGCGCTGCTGTTCAAGGTGGAGGACGTGTTCGGAAAGGATGTCGAGGGATGAAAAAGAACCGCTATTTTGGCCGTTTTGCCCTGACGCTGCTGGCGGTATTCTTCGCGCTGTGGTTTCTGCTGCCCACGGTACTGACCATTACCAACTCCTTCATGACCCAGAGCGAGATCAGCGCCAACTACGGCAAGGTGTTCGCCAACGTCTCCGGCAGCGACGGCAAGGCATATATTGCCGACGAGGTGAACCTGAAATTCATTCCGGACAAGGTGACGTTCCACCAGTATATCGCGGTGCTGATCCGCAGCCCGGAATATCTGCTGAAATTCTGGAACTCCGTGATATTGGTGGTGCCCATCGTTCTCTTGCAGCTGGTGGTGGCCTCCGTCACTGCCTATGGCTTCACCCGCTGGCGGGGCAAGGTTCGGTCTTTCCTTTTTTTCTTTTATGTGATATTGATGCTGATGCCCACCCAGGTGACGCTGGTGCCCAACTATCTGGTCAGCGACTGGCTCGGCATTTTGAACACCCGATGGGCCATTATCCTTCCGGGGACCTTCGCGCCCTTCTCTGTGTTTCTGCTGACCAAATCCATGCGGCGGATTCCCGTGTCGCTGATCGAGGCGGCCAAGCTGGACGGGTCCAGCGAGTGGCAGATCTTCAAGGATATCTGCCTGCCCCAGTGCCGCAGCGCGCTGTACTCCATCGCCATCCTGGTCTTTATTGACTACTGGAACATGGTGGAGCAGCCGATTATTCTGCTGCCTAACGCGGACTTGCAGCCGCTGAGCGTGTATTTGTCCACCATTAACACCAGCGAGGTGGGGCTGGCGTTTGCTATTGCCACCATTTATATGGTGCCCTCGCTGCTGCTGTTCCTCCACGGCGAGGACTATCTGGTGGAGGGGATTGCTCACCAGGGGTCCGTAAAGGGGTAGAGGGCTTTTTGCCGCCCCTGCGGGGCGGCCCCGGCTTAAATCTTGTTTTAGATTTGCGCCTCGCCGGCGCGGGGCCTTCTTTTCGTGCGAACGAAAAGAAGCAAAAGATCGCTTAAGGAACTACGTTCCTTAAGAATCCTCCTGACTACGGGGGTGATTATTTGCCCTCCGACGTACCGGGCTGCTTCTGTCGGTGATGCCTTCGTTGGTGCGCCGGACTTCTGCGGCTACCCACGGATTCTAACGAAAGATTTCGCTGCGGCGCCGCTTCTATGACCAGTCTGTCACCATTGCCGGAAGTGCGGAAGAACAGGGGAACTCCATCACGCACCCCGGGGAGTTAGCCCCGCCAGACGGTAGGGGCCTTCGATGACCACGCTGAAATAGACGCAGAAGGGGAACGAAGCGGACGGCAGTCAGTTTAGGCAAAACCGGCTGTGCCTCGGGCGCAAAACTAATCAAAAAATTAGGGATTCTTAAACCGCCAGGTTTAAGTGACTTTTTGCCTACTTTTTGTTCACACAAAAAGTAGGCGCAGGGTCCGGGGGCGCGGAGCCCCCGGGCTGTCGATAAGAAATCATTCGGAGGCGGCCCGAAGGGCCGCAGAAGCGACCTCCGTCAAAAGCTGATTCCCCTGGAAGCAAACCAAGCGAAAGGACGATGAATCTATGGAAGTAAAGGAAAAATCCAAGAAGAGGGAACTCATCAAGACCATCGCCATTGTATTCCTGGCGGTGCTCCTGCTGCTGACCTTTTTCTCCCAGACGATCATGAACTACTCCCTGCCCGAGGTGGCTACCCAGATGGTTACCTCCGGCACCATCAACGCGAAGGTCCGCGGCAGCGGCACCCTGGCCGCCAACGAGAGCTACGAGGTGAACCTCAAACAGACCCGGGAGGTCCGCTCCGTGTGCGTGAAAGTGGGCGACACCGTAGAGGAGGGGACTCTGCTGTTCGTGCTGGGCGACGTGGAAAGCGAGGAGCTCCGCACGGCCCAGGAAGCTCTGGAGAACGCCCGGATCGCCTACCAGCGGAAGGTCCTGGAGCTGAGCAAGAGCTACGCCGATAACGACCTGAACGTGAAGACTCTTCGCGAGGATCTGGAGCGCGCCATCGCCCAGCGGGATGCCAACCAGGTGACGGACGAGGAGGTCACCTTCGCCAAAGGGGATCTGGCTGCCGCCAAAAGCGCTCTGAGCCAGACCCAGGCGCTGCTGAAGGAGCTGAACGCCAATCAGGCGGACAGCGAGGAGTACGCCAACGCCAAGGCCAAGGTCACGGAGCTGGAGAGTAAGATCAAGTCTCTGGAAACCACCCTTGACGGCCACCAGGAAGAGCTGGAAAAGCTGGAAACGGGAATGGATGTGACGGCCCAGCGGAAGATCCAGGACGCGGAGGCTGCCCTGCGGGACGCGCAGACCAAGTGGAAGAGCGACTGGATGGCATATTATTCAAAGCTCCATGCCTTGATGGAGTTCGTTGCTGATGAGGAGGGATATAGTGGAATAGGGAGTATTCCTGACTTTTCCCCAAGCCAGCCTGTTGCATTAACCAGTGAGCAGCAAATGTACATCGAGGCGTACCTCACGGACAAATATGTTCCGCCTAAAACTCCAGCAAAAGATCCTACAGAACAGGCTGACGGCGAAACGGAACAGGTAGATAACAACAGCGATTCAGACAAGGTTATTTCAGAAGGGAATACGGCTTATACCACGCTTCTCGCCGACCAGCAGGACGTAGCGGCCAAAACGCAGACCCTCCAGCGCCTCCAGCAGGACAGCAGCATCTCCTCCGGCAACGCCTACGAGCAGCGCCGGGCCATCCAGAACAAAATCGACGCGGCCAGCGCGGAGCTCTCCGCCGCCCAGCGGGACCTGCGTTCGGCCCAGCAGGAGCTGGACGCCGCCTCCGGCGCAAACGATCAGCTGAAGGATCAGATCCGTACCTGGGAAGCCACGCAGCGGCAGCAGGAGGCATCCATCACCACTCTGGAAGAGAATCTTGCGGCCCTTCAGGAGAAGCAGACCGCCTATAAGACAGCGGTAGAGACCGTCAACGCCAAGCAGCGCGAGCTGGAGAGCACCCTCTCCGGCAAGGACATCGACAAGCAGCTCAACAATCTGGAGCTCCAGTCCATGAGCATTGAGATTGAAAAGCAGCAGGAGCTGGTGGACAAGTACACCAAGGACTCCGTGGGCGCGGAGATCACCTCTCCCGTCTCCGGCGTCATCAGCGCCATCAACGTCTCCGCTGGCAAGGAGACCTCGCCGGATCAGGCTATGGCCGTCATCGACGTGGTGGACCGCGGGTATATCATCAAGATTCCCGTCACCAACGAGCAGGCCAAGCAGGTCCGGGTGGGCGACACCGCCGAGGTGACCAACTACTACTGGGGCAGCGAGGTCAACGCGGTGCTGGAGTCCATCACCTCAGATCCCTCCAGCGCGGGCCAGAAGAAGCTGCTGGTCTTCCGCGTCAGCGGCGACGTGGAGGCGGGCCAGAATATTACCCTCTCCGTGGGCCAGCGCAGCGCCCCCATGGACGCCATCGTGCCCAAGAGCGCCATCCGTGAGGACTCCAACGGCAAATTTGTTCTGATCGTGACAAGTAAGAGCACGCCTCTGGGCAACCGCTACACCGCCACCCGGGCCGACGTCCAGGTTCTGGCGGAGGACGATACCAGCGTGGCCGTGTCCGGCCTGGCCTCCAACGACTACGTGATCACTACCTCCAGCAAGCCGCTGGACGCCGGCAGCCAGGTGAGGATGGTGGAGAACCCGTCATGAAGCATCTGAGGGAACTGCCCCGGCGGATGCTGGCGGCTATCAAAGCTTTCGGGTTTAAACAGTGGTTCCTGCTGATTTTGAATATTGTGCTGGTGCTGGCTTCTATCGGATGCGTTGTGGGGCTGAACACGGTCAGCGGCACGCTGACTTCCCTTACCGCCGCCGGACGCTTCCGGGGGGAGGGGGAGACCCGCTTTTCCCAGTTGGCCTGCTATCTGCCGGTGGACGACGGCAAGACGGAGGAGGATATCTTCTCCTTCCGCCGGAGCCTGGAGAGCAAGCTGATGGAGCAGTCTCTGGAAGCCCCGGAGGGGGGGAAGCTGTACCTGGACGCCTACTACGGTGTTCAGTCCGTCACCATCAGCACCGACAGCGGCAATGCCGCCGTGAAGGCTGTAGGCGTAGGCGGCGACTTCTTCTATTTCCACCCACTGCCCCTCCGGAGCGGCGCCTATATTAACAGCGACGACCTGATGGATGACCTGGTGGTGCTGGACGAGGAAATCGCCTGGCGGCTCTACGGCGGCACGGACCTGACGGGCCTGCCGGTGACCATCAACGGGGAGTACTTTGTCATTGGGGGCGTCATCACCCGTGAGACGGACTTTGCCACCAACCGGGCCTATACCGGGGACGGCGGCGTGTATATGTCCTTCTCCGCCATGCAGCGCCTTATTGAGAGCGCTGCCATTACTGGCTACGAGATCGTCATGCCGGACCCCATCACCAACTACGCCAAGGGCGTGGTATCCGAGACCTTCCCCATAGGGACAGGCGACGTGGTGGAGAATTCCAGCCGCTACGGCCTGCCCCACCTGTGGGAGGTCATCAAAACCTTCGGCCAGCGCTCCATGCGCTCCAACGGCGTGATCTACCCTTACTGGGAGAACGCCGCCCGCCTGACGGAGGACTACGCCGCGCTGCTGCTGCTGCTGGCGGTGCTGCTGGCACTTTGTCCGGTGATTTTTATCCTGGTGCTGTCGATTCGCGACATTCGCCGGGCCTACCGCTTCGCCAAGGCCAAGATCCCGGAGAAGGTGGACGCCGCCGTGGAGAAGCACAGGGAAGAGCGGCTGGAGAAAGCCTATGAAAAGAAAGCGGGAGGGGAGTAAGCAATGGCCGACCTGAGCCTGCGCAACGTAAAGAAAATCTATGACAACACGGTGGTGGCGGTCCAGTCGTTCAACCTGGAGATCGCCGACAAGGAATTCATTGTGCTGGTAGGGCCCTCCGGCTGCGGAAAGTCCACCACATTGCGGATGGTGGCGGGCCTGGAGGACATTACCGAGGGGGAGATCTACATCGGGGGCCGGAAGGTCAATACCGTGCCCCCCAAGGACCGGGATATCGCCATGGTCTTTCAGAACTACGCGCTGTACCCACATATGACCGTCTATGACAACATCGCCTACGGCCTGAAGCTGCGGAAATTCCCCAAGCGGGTCATCGACCAGAAGGTCCGGGAGGCGGCGGAGATCCTGGATATCTCGGAGCTGCTCAAGCGGAAGCCCAAGGCCCTCTCCGGCGGCCAGCGCCAGCGGGTGGCCATTGGCCGGGCCATCGTCCGGGAGCCTCAGGTGTTCCTTATGGACGAGCCGCTGTCCAATCTGGACGCCAAGCTGCGCAACCAGATGCGCTCGGAGATCCTCAAGCTGCGCCAGAAGGTGAACACTACTTTCATTTATGTCACCCACGACCAGACCGAGGCCATGACCCTGGGGGACCGGATCGTCATCATGAAGGAGGGCTTCGTCCAGCAGGTGGGTACGCCCCAGGAAGTATTCCACCACCCGGCCAACCTCTTTGTGGCGGGCTTCATCGGCACGCCCCAGATGAACATTTTCGACGCGCAGCTTGTCCGGGAGGGGGACCGGTACTTTGTGGAACTCGCCGGTCTACGGGTGGAGATGTCCGCGGAGAAGACCGCCCGGCTGCTGGCCTGGGACGTGGCGTCCCAGCCGGTGAAGCTGGGCCTGCGGCCAGAGCACCTCACCCTCACGGACCGGGACGACGCGGTTTTCGCCGCCGTGGACGTGTCGGAGATGATGGGCAGCGCGGTGCATATCCACGTCAGCGCCTGCGGGCAGGATGTGGTCATCGTGGTGCCCCTCAGCGAGGAGGAAGAGACGGAGAACATGCCCATGGGCCAGCCGGTGCGCTTCACCTTCCGGGGCAGCGCGGCCCACGTCTTCGACGTGGAGACGGGCTATAATCTGGAGTATCCGCAGAAGTCCGAGCCGGAGGAGACAGCGCCTCCCGCCGTTACGGTGCCGGAGAATGTTCCCCCCGCAGATCAGACGGCGGAGGAAGTTCCCGCCCCGGAGGAGCTGCCCGCTCCCGCAGAAGAAGCGCCCGTCCCGGCGGAGCAGCCGGAAGCACCTGCGCCTGCGGAACCCGCCGTCATCGGCGACCCGTTTGCGGAGGAGTAGAAAGGTCGTTGCGATAAACCCGGCATGAAAGGGGAGACCGGTGTGTCAAAGCGCGCATATGCAGTCGCCGGATTTATTTTGATGTCATTGTGTCTGACCGCGTGTATGGTTACGACACGGCTGGACCTTCCAGCCTAGAAGGCATTTCGGGAGGAAATGCTGTCCAGAGACTATATTGTCCGGCTGGAGGCGGAACAAGGCCCTGCTACACTTTTCATTCGGTGTGGCTTCAAAGATATCTCAGAAGCCGACATGGCGGCTCTGAAAACGGAGCTGCAGACCTTCCTGTCCAGCGAGGGGTTCCTGGACGAATATGTCCCATATGCCCGTGGAGAAGCGGAGAAGGATGCCGCGAGTGCTGGCGTCATGCAGCATATGTCCAACATACAGATCGACATCTATCCGGCTGGAACGGATCGTTCGGTGTGGATGAGTACGGCCCGGTACTATACGCAGCCATATCGCTCTGACCGGCAAATGGAGGTCGATAATTATCAGACCTGGTACTGAGCTGGACGACTGTTCCTGCTTTGGATACTGCTGTTTGCATAAGAATGCCCGGAACGGTGGGATTTTCGCCGTTCCGGGCATTTTTGCAGCCGTTTTAATCTACCAGCAGCCCCATGCCATCCAGCAGATCCTCCAGATCATCGTCGTCCAGCGTGTGTTCAATACTGGCGGTGTGGTCCGGGATGTTGATTTTCGCGGAGGTGATCCCGGGCTTTCCCATCAGGGACTGCTCCAGCTCCGAGCCGCAGGCGGCACAGTGGTTCTTAGCGGTGCAGAAACCGCAGTTCATGTAGGAAATTGTCAGCGTTTCTTCCATAGCGGCGCTTATCCGATCTCCACAGAGGGGAACAGTGAAGCATCGGTGTGGGGCAGGAAGCAGGCGGCCACAAACTCATCCATATACCCTGGCTCGTTGCTCAGCTCCAGATACGTCATAGACCGGCTCAGCTCAAACACCTTCTCCCGCGCCTGCGCGCTGAGCAGCATAGCATACGCCCCCGTCTGGGAGGAGTTGCCGATGTAGTGGAAGTTCTCCAGGGGAATATCCGGGAACATGCCGATGGTGACGGCGTTCTTCATATTGATACCGCTGCCAATCCCCCCAGCCACATAAACCCGCTCAATCACTGACGTGTCGAAGCCCAGAGAGCGCAGCATGGTCTGGGTAGCGGAGAAAATGGCCCCCTTGGCCCGGATAAAGTTGTCGATGTCCACCTCGTTGATGACCACGTCCTTGGCTCCGCCGGTGTCCTTCTTCCAGGCCAGCACATAGGACCCCATGCCGTGCTCATCGTGGAGGACCCGCTCACCCTCCCGTATAAACTTCCCCTTGCCGTTGATGATCCCGCAGCGGAACAGCTCAGCAATCACGTCAATAATGCCGCTGCCGCAGATGCCCGCCGGGGCCACCCCGCCCACTACGGTCATTGTGGGTTCCATAGTTTCCTTGTCGATGGTACACGCCTCCACCGCGCCGTCGGTGGCCCGCATCCCGCAGGAGATGTCGCCGCCCTCGAAGGCCGGACCAGCGGAGCAGGCGCAGCTCATCAGAAACTCGCTGTTGCCGAACACCAGCTCCCCGTTGGTCCCCAAATCAATGAATAGACTCATGGCCGGATCGTTCCAGATCATGGATACCAGCGCCCCGGCGGTGATGTCGCCGCCCACGTAGCTGCCGATATTGGGCGCCACAATCAGCTCCGCCAGGGGATTCATCTTCAGCCCGATGTCCCGGACATACAGATAGTCCGTCCGGAAGAAGCTGGGCACGAAGGGCTCCATCCGGATGGGGTCGGCGTGGAGGCCCAGCAGCAGATGGTTCATGGTGGTGTTGCCCGCCAGTACCATCCGATATACCCGCCGGGGATTGACGCCCGCCTCCCGGTACATGAAGGAGAGCATGGGGATGATGGACTCTTTGATAACCGCGTCCTGGAGCCGCTTGCGCCCGCCGGGCTTGCCGGACTCGATAATGCGGTTGATGACGTCGGCCCCGTAGCGGATCTGCCCGTTGCCGCCGCTGGCCTTGGCGAGGATCTTCCCGCTCTCCAGGTCTACCAGCACCCCCGCCAGAGAGGTGGTGCCCAAGTCCAGCGCGAAGCCCACCAGCGGGTCGGTGCTGTCCCCGGGGAGCACGTCCCGCATGAGGATCCGGTCCCCGTCCCGGGAAATGACGCACTTGACCTTGAAATGGCTCTCCCGCAGCACCTCGCTGAGATTTTTCAGCACCGCGTAGGGCAGCATGATGGCGCTCTCGTCCACGCCGGTGGCGGCCTCCACCGCCCGCAGAAGCCGCTCGTTGTCGGGCATGGTGTCATCCAAGGTAGGCTCGTCCAGCTCCAGATTCAGGAAGGACAGGTCGCTGCCGAAGGCAATGCCCGCGTCCTCCAGTTGTTTGCGGAGATTTTCAAAAATCGCGATCTCCTCCGGAGAGCTGAGGTCGGCCATCTTCATCCGGGAGCGGTAGGCGGAGGCGATGTCGGGCACCTCGATCTCCGCGTCGCCGGTGACGGTAGCCAGGCACGCCAGCCGCCATCCGGCGTCGTACTCGTCCTTGGAGATATGGCGGTTGATGGGCGCGTCCAGGCTGCCGGAGGCCAAGCGGACCCGGCATTTGCCGCAGACGCCGTTGCCGGAGCAGGGGGCGTCGATGGCCACATTGGCCTTTCTGGCCACGTCCAGGAGCTTCTCGCCGGGGTTGGCGTCGATCACCACCGGCTCGCCGGATTCAAAGCGGAAGGTAATAGTAAACATAATAAACAGCTGTCCTTTCTCAGGATTTCAATCTTCCTGATGCCTATTATAGCTGTCTGACAGTACACTGTCAAGGATTTAGCAATCTGCGCCAACAGGAAAAGCCTATGAAATTTCCCTCTTGACTTTAGTACGGAACCGTACTATAATACCGCTTGCGTTCAAAATCCGAAATCGTACTGAAAGAAGATGCCGTATGGAAGACCTTCACCAATTGAACCGGCGGTTTGTTGCCGCCACCAGCGCCGCGGACGGCGCGTACTACCGCTGGGCGGTCCGGTCGGGGGTCACGCCCCACACCCTGGACCTGCTCTACGCCCTGGACGACGGGCAGCCCCACTCCCAGAAGCAGATCTGCGAGGCGTGGGCGATCCCCAAGACCACGATCAATACGGTGGTCAAAGCCTGCCGGGCGGCGGGCTACATCACCTTGGAGCCCATGCCGGACCAGCCCCGGCAGCGGCAGCTGTGTCTTACTCCGGCGGGGATGGCCTACGCGAAAAAGGCCATGAGGGAGCTGTATGTCATTGAGAACCAGGCCATGTCCGCGGCAGTAGATCGGTTCGGTCCAGAGTTTGTGGACGCGGTGGAATTTTACTGCGCCCGTTTCCGGGCGGCTATGGAAGCAAATCTGTCAGAGAAAGAGGAAAACAATTCTGTATGAGAATCCAACTGTCCGAGCATTTTACTTATGGGAAGCTCCTGCGCTTTACCTTCCCGTCTATTGTCATGATGATCTTCACCTCCATCTACGGCGTAGTGGACGGCGTGTTCGTGTCCAATTTCGCCGGGAAGACGCCCTTCGCGGCGGTAAATCTCATCATGCCCCTGCTGATCATCACCGGCGCGCCGGGCTTCATGGTAGGCACCGGCGGTTCCGCCATCGTGGCGAAGACCATGGGGCAGGGAAAGCCGGAGCTGGCGAACCGGTACTTTTCCTTTCTGGTGTGCGCCGCCGCCGTAGGCGGCGCGGCGGTAGGCGCACTGGGCTTTGCTTTCGCCCGGCCCATCGCCTCGATTCTGGGGGCGGAGGGGGAGATGCTGGAGTACTGCGTACTCTACGCCCGGATCATCCTGGCGGCCAACCCCTTCTTCATCCTGCAAAACGTGTTCCAGAGCTTCTTTGTCACGGCGGAAAAGCCCAAGCTGGGGCTCTATGTCACCGTAGGCGCGGGCCTGACGAATATCGTGCTGGACGCGCTGCTGGTGGGGGTGTTCCGCTGGGGCGTAGCGGGAGCGGCTCTTGCCACCATCCTCAGCCAGGCGGTGGGCGGTCTGACGCCCATTGTCTACTTCCTGCGGGAGAACAGCAGCCTGCTGCATCTGGTCCGGCCCCGGTTTGACGGCCGGGTGCTGTGGAAGACTTGCACCAATGGTTCTTCGGAGCTGATGAGCAACATCTCCGGGTCCATCGTGTCCATGCTGTACAACTTCCAGCTCCTGCGGCTGGCGGGGG
This sequence comes from Oscillospiraceae bacterium, assembly GCA_021768185.1. Taxonomy (GTDB): domain Bacteria; phylum Bacillota; class Clostridia; order Oscillospirales; family Oscillospiraceae; genus Pelethomonas. The sequence continues at coordinate 686 of JAETNP010000024.1, read as the reverse complement.
AGGACGGCGTGGCGGCCTATGGGGCCATCATGTACGTCAACTTCATCTTCCTGGCGATCTTCATCGGCTACGCCATCGGGTCGGCCCCGGTCGTCAGCTACCACTACGGCGCGGAGCACAGCGATGAGCTTCACAGTTTGCTGGTGAAGAGCATCATCCTCACCGAGGTGGTGGGAGTGGCCATGGCGGTACTGGCCCTGCTGGCCGCCGGACCGCTGGCGAAGATCTTTGTGGGATACGACCAGGAGCTCTATGAGCTGACGGTGCAGGGGTTCCATCTGTACGCCATTTCCTATCTGCTGTGCGGGCTCAACATTTTTGGATCCTCCTTCTTCACCGCCCTGAATAACGGTCTGGCCTCGGCGGTCAACTCCTTCCTGCGGACCCTGGTGTTCCAGTGCGCGGCCGTGCTGATCCTGCCCATCTTCCTGGAGGTGAACGGCATTTGGCTGGCCATCACTGTGGCGGAGGCCCTGGCCCTTCTGGTAACGGCGGTACTGCTGGTAAAGTACCGGAAGGTATACCGCTATTAAAACAGAACCGGCGGGGAAGCATCCCCGCCGGTTCGCGTTGTCGTTGCCAAAGGCAACCACTGGCTATGCCAGTGGGAAAAAAGAGCTTAAAGCGAGGGGAAAAGTAGACAAGAAAAGACCTCCAAGATAAAGTAAAGTCAAGGTTTGCCGACC
>JAETNP010000023.1 GCA_021768185.1 Oscillospiraceae bacterium | reverse complement strand
AGGATCACATGAAACAATCCACATACAAAACGTACGATGACCTACCGCTATTTCTCAATGCAGCCATGGTCGCTCAAGTGTTAGGCATTTCCACCGCCAGCAGCTATGAGCTGATGCATGAAAAAGATTTTCCTGTTCTAAAAATTGGCAACCGCATGATCGTGCCGAAGGAAAAGTTCGCTGCTTGGGTTGAACAAAATACCACTGGAGGCGGCGCATGAGTAAAGCATATAAAAACTACTTCCCTCTGCCGAATGTGATTTTCTCTCTCGGTCTGTCCCCTGGAGAGATCGCCGTCTACTCCTACTTGCTCTACTGCGAAAATCGCAAAACGTATCAATGCTATCCCAGCTACAAAACCATTGGGCAGGCAGTTGGTATGAGTACGAACACAGTTCAGAAGTACATCTTCGAGCTCGCAGACAAAGGATTTATCACCATCAAGCCCACCAGTGTCATCACCAAAACCGGTCAAAAGCGCAATGGCAGCTACCGCTATACCATCCGTCCCATTCAAGAAGTCGTAGAATCATACCACCAACGGCAACTACGAAAACTGGAGATAGACGCAGCCAAAGACACTTCACCCAGAGGACATGAAAGCCTACCTGGATGCAGCCAACGCCAGAGGGCTCCTTCCGATGTTCTATCTGGCACTGGTCAGCGGCCTCCGGAAAGGTGAGCTGGTTGCCCTCCTCTGGGATGACCTGGACATCGAAAACAAGACCATATTCGTCAGTAAGCAGTATGTCCGAAACCCAAACGGCGAACTGACCCTCTCCCGTCCCAAGACCGAAACCTCCGTCCGCAAAGTGTCCATCCCGCAGGAAGCCGTAGACCTCCTGATCCAAGAGCACAGCAAACATCCTGACAACCAGTATATGTTCCCATCCCCCGCCACCGGCGAGATGTACCACCCAGACTCCGTAGCCAAGCTCCACAAGAAGATCCTCAAGGATGCCAATTTGGAGCACATTCCTCTGCACTCCCTGCGCCACACCTTCGCCACAGTAGCCCTCCAGAATGGCATCGACGTAAAAACGGTAAGCAGTATGCTGGGCCACTACGACGCAGGCTTCACCCTCCGCACCTACACCCACGCCACACGCCAAGTCCAGAACCAAGCCGCAGAAACCATGGGAAATTTCATGGCCCAAATCATGTAGCAAAATAAATCGAAAATATTGACCCAAAGCAGGGGAGAGGTTCCTATCCAGACCTCTCCCCTCCGTCGTGTTTCATCCTATTGTGGGTCAGCGTGTGGGTCAAACAAAACCCGCCAAAATAAACCCGCCCAAAATATTCCACAAACAAAGCAAAATCCTCCGAAATCAACCGATTTCAGAGGATTTTTGGAGCTGCTGGGCAGATTCGAACTGCCGACCTCATCCTTACCAACAGCTTGAGAGCCTTCCAGCCATTGATTTGTAAGCCTTTCCGGGCGTTTTTGCCCCGGAAGGGCAAGGTCTCCAGACCTCTTTTCTCCACTGTCTCCACCCGCTCGTTTCCCCGTGTGGGTCACGGTGTGGGTCAAATTCATCATGGCCATTATTGAATTGCTCAAAAACTGATGCGCCTAATCAATGAAAAAGCCTTTCTATTGCCCCTTCCCCTCTGCCCGGTACTCCCCCGGCGTTTTTCCCGTACTCCTTTTGAACACGCTCTGAAAATAGCTCTGGGAGGAATAGCCCAGGACCTCGGTGATCTCCTCCGAGGCCTTTTTTGTCGCCTTCAGCAGCTTTTAGTTATTCAGCGAGTATTTTCAAATCGGATACCCCTTTGCGCGGTATTTCGCGGGAGTTTCACCGATCTGCTTTTTAAAGACCGCCTGGAAATAGCTTTGGGAGGAAAAGGCCAGCAGGGAGGCGATGTCAGCCACCGAACGGTCGGTAGTCAGCAAAAGCCGGGTGGCCTCATCGATTTTCATGCGGTTGATGTAGTCGTTGAGATTGATGCCGGTCTCCTTTTTGAACTGGGAGGAAAGATAGGAACGATTCAGTTCCAAGACATTCGCCAGATCCTGAACGGAGATGGGGTCTGTCAGGTGCTGTTCGACATAGCTGCTGACCTTGGTAGCAAGGGCGGAATTGGGATTGTTGGACCGCTTTTCCGCCACCATCTTGGTGTAGGTCTTCAGCATATTTTTGTGGAGGACCAGCAAGGCTGCGCGGTCGGGGGCCAGCTCAACCTTCTGGATGTAGCTGTCAGCCAGGGTCATGGCGGTGTCGTAATCCAGCCCGCCATCCACCGCCGCGCGGGACGCCAGAGTAGCGGAGGATATGACCATGTTTTTCTGATGCCGAAGCAGGGTGCCAGCCAGAGAGCCTTGATTGCCAGTGAAGTTTACATGGGTCAGAAAGGAAACCATTTCCTGATATTTGCCAAAGCGAAGTAGAGAGTAGAGTTGCCGCTCGTAAGCACTGGCATCATGAGGAGTGGAGACCACTTGAGATACCGTAGGCGGCGAGGAGAGCATTTCCTCCTCCCCTTGATAACCTTCAGGCAGCAGCTGAGAGATATCCAGACTTTCATGGTTGAGGGTATAGTCCGCTAACATAAGGAAGTCGGAAAACCGCAGCAGAGAGCATGTGGCGGTATCTTTGAAATAACTCAAAAGGAGCCCCGCCTCGGTGGTAGGCAAGCCGTACCGCTTTAAGATACGCTGGGCCCGGCGATTGTCGCAGTCAATGGCAGATACCGGCCCGCAGATGGCGTACTGGCCGGGGGCGTCCGCCATGTCTATCAGACCATAGCATAAAAGGTCATCGGTAAACAGGCAGACAGCATGACATCCACCTGTACGCTTTTGGTGCAGGGCCTCTAATTCCTGTCCAGCCAGCTTGGGCAGGTAAGTCAAATTCGGAAAGTAGAAGACGGTGTCGCTGTTTTCATACAAAGTGACTGGAATATTGGAAATGGCAGAAAGGGAATTGAGGATTTGAGAAATTTTCATAACATCCTCCAAATGACCTGACGAATTCAATAATAGTATAACAAAATTGATAGATTGTCGCAATGCTTTTTGATATGCTTAAATTACCCAATCAAATTGGGGAGAGAGAAGCCTGCTTTGTGAATAACACACAAAATACGCGGCGGGCGGAAAATTTGAGGAGGAATCAGTATGGCATCTGCGACAAAGAGGGAAAAGGGTCTGTTCTCGTCCAAGGCATTTGACTCCCGCATCAAATCGGCCAATACCCAAGGAAGCGAAAAAGCGTTGGGATATTTCTTTGGTCCCTGCCTGGTGTATATGGCCTACTATGCCATTGCGGGCACCTATCTAACCCAGTTCTATACCGATGTGCTGGGCGTGACTGGTGCGTTCCTGACCATGATGCCCGTATTCAGCAAGATTTTTGATGCCATTACCAATATCGTTATGGGCCGCATCATTGACAAGACCCATACCCGGCAGGGCAAGGCCCGCCCCTGGATTCTAATTTCCGGCATACTGATGGCCATCTGCGGCATTCTGCTTTACACGGTACCCAGAGCCAGTATGCAGGTCCAGCTGGTGTGGATCGTGGTGAGCTACAACCTATTTTTTGCCTTTGCTTTCACTATCTACAACATGAGCCACACCTTGATGGTTCCCCTGTCCACCCGGAATACCAAGCAGCGGGACGGTCTGGCCATGCTGACCAGTACCGGCACCTCTATGCTGCCCGGCCTGCTGGTGACTATCATTCTTCCCATTATGATCAAGACCATCGGTGTGGGTGCCGCAGCTCAGGGGGCCTGGATCACCGTTATGAGCGTGCTGTCCATCCTGGCCATTCCCGCCACCCTGCTGGAGTACTACTTCACCAAAGAACGAGTCACTGAGGACATGATGGCCGCCGGAGAGGACACAAAAAAAGATACCGTGTCCTTCTTGCAGCAGATGAAGGTCTGTTTCTCCGATCCCTACTGGCTCATTGTCATCGGCTTCAACATCGTCTATCAGATCATGAACTATCTGTCCACCAACTCCATGATCTATTACTCCAACTGGGTGGTAGCCAATTCCGTGGACGGCGGCACCGGCATGCAGGTGCTCATCAACGCCATCGGCCAGGCGCCCCTGGGCCTGGGTATCTTCATCCTGTGTCCCCTGGTGGGCAAATTCGGCAAGCGGATGGTGACCATGTTCGGCTTCGGCATCGGGGCCATCGGCAGCTTGCTTGTACTGCTGACGCCGGGAAATGTGCCCCTGCTGCTCCTGGGCCTGGTCATCAAGTCCTTCGGCGCTCTGCCTACTTACTGTATGGCGGCTATGCTGGCCGAAGCTCTGGACCATATTGAATGGGGCAGCGGTTACCGGGCGGATGGCTTTTCCGCCTCGGTCATGAGCATCATCATCACGGTGTCCGCCGGTATCGGCCAGTCCATCATCCTGGGCGGCATCAGCGCCTTTGGGTATATCCCGCCCTCCTCCACCGCAGAGATCATTACCCAGCCCGCCGCCATGCAGACCTTCTTCAACTGGTGCTTTGTTGGCATCCCCATGATCGGCTACACCATCGGCTCCCTGCTCATGCTGCGCTATGATGTGGAAGAGAAGATTCCCCAGATCTCCGCTGACATCGCCGCCCGCCATAAGGCCGAGGCCGAGGCCCGGGGCGAGGTCTATGTCTCTCCCGAGGAGAAGGCCCGCATGGAGCAGGAGGAGAACGAGCGGATCGCGGAAGAGAAGCGCATTGAAGAACTGAAGAACAAGTGCGCCAAGAAGGGCCTGAGCTTTGAGACTGAGGAAGCCAAGTATCAGCAGAAGCTGGCAGACAAAAAAGCCAAAGAGGAAGCCAAGGCCGCGAAGAAAAAGAAGAAGTAAAAAAGAGGGGCGGCGGCATGTGCCGCCGCCCCATTCCCCCATTTTGGAAAGGAGCTTTGCTATGACAAGACAAGAGACTAATGCGTTGGTCGCTCAACTGACATTGGAGGAAAAGGCCGGGCTTACCTCCGGCAAGGATAACTGGTACACCAAGGCGGTGGAGCGGCTGGGCATTCCCGCCGTCCGCACCAGCGATGGCCCACATGGTCTGCGCACCCAGTCCGGCGAGACCAACTCTCTGGCGGAGGGCTCCAGTGTTCCCGCCGTCTGCTTTCCTGCCGCCTGCGCCACCGCCGCCAGCTTCGACAGGGAGCTGCTGCGTCAGATGGGCGAGGAACTGGGCCGGGAGTGCCAGGCCCTGGGGGTAGATGTGCTGCTGGGCCCCGGCGTGAATATCAAGCGCAGCCCCCTGTGCGGGCGGAACTTCGAGTATTTCTCCGAAGATCCCCTGCTGGCCGGGGAGCTGGGCGCGGCTTTCGTCCGGGGCGTCCAGAGCCAGGGCCGGGGCACCAGCCTGAAGCACTTTTTCGCCAACAGCCAGGAGCACCGCCGGATGGGCGTCTCCTCCGAGATGGACGAGCGCACCATGCGGGAGATCTACCTGCCTGCCTTTGAAACCGTGGTAAAGGAGGCCCAGCCCTGGACGGTGATGGCCTCCTACAACAAGATCGGCGGGACATACTCCACCACCAACAGGAAATACCTCACCGACCTTCTTCGCCGGGAGTGGGGCTTTGAGGGCCTGGTCACCAGCGACTGGGGGGCCACCCACGACCGCCCCGCCGCCGTGGCCGCCGGGTGCGATCTCACCATGCCCGCCGAGGACACCGATGGGGAAATCGTCAAGGCAGTTCAGGAGGGCCGTCTGGCGGAGTCCGACCTGGACACGTGCTGTGAGCGGCTGCTGAAGCTGGCCTTCCGGGCGGCCGAGACCCGGAAGAAGGGCGCGGCGTTCGACTACGAGGGCGGCCACGCCCTGGCCCGGACCATCGCCGGGGAGTCCATGGTGCTGCTGAAAAATGAGGGGAACATCCTGCCCTTGGACAAGGGGGCGGACGTGGCCTTCATCGGCCCCTTCGCCGCCGCCCCCCGGTATCAGGGCGGCGGCTCCAGCCACATCAACAGTTTCAAGGTGTCCAGCGCTATAGATGCCGCGAAAGCGTTGGGGCTCTCTGTCCGCCACGCGGTGGGCTGTAACGAGGACGGCTCCACCACAGACGAGTTGCTGGCCAAGGCCGCAGAAGCTGCGAAGGCTGCAAACGTAGCCGTGGTGTTCGTGGGCCTCACCGACGCCATGGAGTCCGAGGGGGTGGATCGCCGCCACATGAACCTCCCCGAGGGCCACAACGCCCTGGTAAAAGCTGTCTGCGAAGCCAACTCCAACACGGTGGTGGTCCTTCACAATGGCTCCCCGGTGGAGCTGCCCTGGGTAGAGCAGGCCAGAGCCATCCTGGAAGCATATCTGGGTGGGCAGGCTGTGGGCGAGGCCGTGGTAGACGTGCTGTACGGGAATGTAAACCCCTCCGGCCGTCTGCCCGAGAGCTTCCCCAAGCGGCTGGAGGATAACCCGTCCTATCTGTACTATTTTGGCGAGGGTGGCGTAGCCAACTACAACGAGGCCCTGTTCGTGGGCTACCGCTACTACGAGAGCAAAAAGCAGGAGGTGCTGTTCCCCTTCGGCTATGGGCTGAGCTACACTACCTTCCAGTACAGCAATCTGAAACTGGACAGGGAAAAGATGGAGGAGGGGAAGACGTTGACCGCCTCGGTCACGGTGACCAACACCGGAAAGCGGGCGGGCAAGACGGTGGTGCAGCTCTACATCGCCCCGGAGAAGGTGGAGATGATCCGCCCGGTGCGGGAGCTGAAGGACTTTGACAAGGTGGAGCTGGCTCCCGGCGAGAGTAAAACCGTCACCTTCACTCTGGGCAAGCGGGCCTTTGCCCACTGGAATCCCACGGTCCACAACTGGCGGTGCGAAAGCGGGAAGTACGCCGTCCAAATCGGGGAAAGCGCCCACGACATCGCGCTGGAAGGGACAGTGGAGCTATCCGCCGAACCCATCCCGCCGGTGGGCGGGTACACTGTGGGGATGCCCATGGGGGAATTCTCCAAGAGCCTGAAAGGACACAAATTCCTGGATGAAAATATCGAATACATGGTGCGGGGCATGGCCATGGCTGGCTTTATCCCCAAGGAGATGTTGACCCTGGCCGACACCATCCCCGGTGGAATCAACCTGGCCGTGATCGACATGCTGGCGCAGCGGGCGGGCAATGCCGCTGGAGGGACCAGCGGCGTGCAGACCCTGATGGGCCAGCCCCTGAGCATTTTGAACAGCTTCCTGCCCCAGGAGAAGAAGGACGAGCTGGCGGCGCTGATCGCCAGGCTGAATCAGTAAGGAGGATACTATGATAGAAGGTTACCTGCTGGGAACGGCGGCCGTGGGCGGCTTCGTGGCCCTGTCGGTGTGGAACTACCGCCGCTTCATGCCCAAGCCCCGGCCCCTTTGTACGCCGGGGAACAAGATCGAGATCCGCCCCCTGCCGGTCCAGGCGGGGGAGCACACCCTGTACGGGGAGCTGCTGCTGCCCAAGGGAGCGTCCGGCCCCCTGCCCACCGTCATCTGCTGCCACGGCTTCGGCAGCAGCTATAAGCTCTGTCGGGACACCATGGGTAAGTGCTTCGCCATGAGCGGCTTCGCAGTGTACTGCTTCGACTTCTACGGCGGCAGCAAAAAAAGCCGCAGCGGTGGCTCCATGCTGGAAATGTCCATCTTCACCGAGCGGGAGAATCTGGACGCGGTGATCGACGCGGTGTGGCAACTGGACTGTGTGGACAAAAACAACCTGTTCCTGCTGGGAGAGAGCCAGGGCGGCTGTGTGGCCGGGATCACCGCCCCCCGGCACCGGGATAAGCTGAAGGCGATGGTGCTGTATTACCCCGCTTTCTGCATCCCGGAGGACGCACAAAAAAAGTTTGCCCGGGTGGAGGACATCCCCGCAGTGAGCAAGACCTTCAAGCTGGACGTGGGGAAGGTCTACAACGAAAAGCTGCTGGACTACGACATTTATGCCGAGATCGCAGCCTATGACGGGCCGGTGCTCATCCTGCACGGGGACGCCGACACGGTGGTGGATGTGTCTTACGGACGGCGGGCGGCGGAAGTCTACCCCAACGCCCGGTTCGAGCTGTTCCCCGGCGAGATCCACGGCTTCATGGGCAAGGGCAAGCGCCGGGCCGCGGAGTTGGCCTATGCCTTTTTCAGAGAACAAATGGATACGAACTGAACGAATAACGGCCAGGGGACGGGAAAACGGTCCGAAATAAAGGAGAGTAGCGTATGAAACATCAGGCATTGAATCCTTATCTGCCCAGCTATGAATACGTCCCAGATGGCGAACCCCGCGTGTTTGGTGACCGCCTGTACGTCTACGGCAGCCATGACCGCTTCGATGGGCCGGATTTCTGCGTCAATGACTATGTATGCTGGTCTGCCCCGCTGGACGATCTGGGCGACTGGCGGTATGAGGGCGTGATCTATCAAGCGTCCCAAGATGCCCGCAACGCCAGGGGGAATATGCATATGTGCGCCCCTGATGTGGTCCAGGGCCCCGATGGGCGGTATTACCTCTACTATGAGTTCCATCGTCTGACCGTCACCAGTGTTGCCGTCTGCGACACGCCCGCCGGGAAATATGAGTTCTATGGCTATGTTCAGAGACCGGACGGTATCCCCTACGGAGAGAAGAAGGGGGAGGTCAACCTGTTTGATCCCGGCGTACTGGTAGATGACGATGGCAAGGTCTATATGTACACCGGCTTTGCACCGACACCCGGTTGGATGAAAATCGCCATGGGGATGCGCGGCCTCAAAATCGATGCGGGGTACTGCGTGGAGCTGGAGCCTGATATGATCACCATGAAGGGCGAACCCCAAATGGTCATTCCCGGCCCAGCCATCACAGCGGGCACGGACTTTGAGGGACACGGCTTCTTTGAGGCCAGCAGTATTCGCAAAATTCACGATACTTATTACCTGGTTTACTCCTCCGAACTGAGCCATGAGCTGTGTTATGCCACCAGCAAGTACCCGGACAGGGGCTTCCAATACGGCGGGACGCTGATCAGCATCGGCGACATCGGCTATCAGGGGAATACCGTGCCGAACAACTACACCGGCAACACCCACGGCGGCATGGTGGAGGTCAACGGCCAGTGGTACATCTTCTATCACCGCCAGACCAACAGGCAAAAATGTGCCCGGCAGGGCTGCGCTGAAAAAATTACGATCGATCCCGATGGCTTCATCTCCCAGGCGGAGACCACCAGCTGCGGCCTCAATGACGGCCCGCTGGCGGGCAAAGGGAGCTACGAGGCCCGGATCGCCTGCAACCTCAGCAGCAGGCAGGGGACCTTTCCCTATCTCCGGGTCCGGGAAAAGGACAAGAAGAGCATCCACCCCTATTTTACCCAGAGCGGTACCGACCGGGAGGAAAAGGGTGACCAGTATATCGCCAACATGACCGATGGCGCCTGGGCCGGATTCAAGTATTTCTCCTTCGACGGCGATGAAACCACGATCACCGTCATGCTGCGGGGCACGGCAGCCGGCACGCTCAAGGTGCTGACCAAGCGCGATGGCGAGTGTGCCGCAAAAATCGAAGTCAAGCCCTCCGCCGGGTACGCCGCCTATCGCGCCGCACTTTCTGTTCCAACCGGCATATGGCCGCTCTACTTTGTGTTTGAGGGGAGCGGTGCATTTGACTTCCAACAGTTTACAATTCATTAGATGGATGGTGACATATCATGCGCAGACAAGAATTTAACTACGGCTGGCAATTTCATAAAAAGGGCTGTACCGACCCTCAGACCGTCACCCTGCCCCACGACGCCATGATCCACGGGCAGCGGGCGGCGGACAATCCCTCCGGCAGCGCCGGGGCCTATTTCTCCGGCGGAAGCTATGTCTACGAGAAGGTCTTTACCGCCCCGGCAGAATGGGCCGGGCAGACCGTGCTCTTTCAGTTTGAAGGGGTCTACAAGCACGCCAAGGTGTCCATCAACGGCACCCCGGCCGGAGGCGCGGCCTACGGCTATATCCCCTTCTTCGTCCCGACAGGTGATTTGCTCAATTACGGCGGCGAAAACATCATCCGGGTGGAGTGCGAGAACGCCGATCAGCCCGATTCCCGCTGGTATTCCGGCGCGGGGATCTACCGTCCTGTGTGGCTGTGGACGGGCCCCAAGGACGCCATAGCGCCCGAGAGCGTGAAGATCAGCACAGTGTCCTATGACCCGGCAGTGATCCGGGTCACCTCTCCCGTGGCCGTTAAGGTAGAGGTGGAGGGAACCTCCGGCGAGGGCACCAACTTCCAGCTCACCATCCCCAACGCAAAGTTGTGGAGCGAGGATGCCCCCAACCTCTACACCGCCCACGTCACCCATGGGGAGGACAGCGAGGACATCACATTTGGTATCCGTAAGGTGGAGTGGAGCCCCAAGGGGATGCTGGTCAACGACAAACAGACCCTCCTGCGGGGTGGCTGCGTCCACCATGACAGCGGCATTTTAGGCGCCGCCACCTACGATAAGGCCGAATACCGCCGGGTGAAGAAGCTGAAGGAGGCGGGGTATAACGCCATCCGTTCCGCCCACAACCCGGCCTCCCGGGCCCTGCTGGAGGCCTGCGACCAGCTGGGTATGTATGTGATGGACGAGACCTGGGATATGTGGTACAGCCACAAGAGCAAATTCGACTACGCCGGGGACTTCATGGCCCACTATAAGGACGATATCAAAGCCATGGTGGACCGGGACTTCAACCACCCCAGCGTGATCCTGTACTCCATCGGCAACGAGGTGTCCGAGCCCGCCCAGCAGAAGGGGGTGGACCTGGCGAAGGAGATGGTGGACTATATTCACAGCCTGGATCAAAACCGGGCGGTCACCGGCGGCATGAATCTCATGATCATCACCCGCTCGGCCAAGGGCAACGGCGTCTACAAGGAGGACGGCGGCCGGGACGACGGCGGCAAGCAGAACGCCATGGGCGGTATGAGCAGCACCATGTTCAACATGATCACCAGCATGGTGGGCACCGGCATGAACAGACACACGACTTCGAAGAAAACCGACTTGGCAACCACCCCGGTGCTGGACGCGCTGGATATTGCGGGTTATAACTACGCCTCCGGCCGCTACCCTCTGGAGGGCAAAGCCCACCCTGACCGGGTGATCTTCGGCTCGGAGACCTTCCCACAGGACATCTGGAAAAACTGGCAGATGGTGAAGCAGTACCCCTACCTGGTGGGGGACTTCATGTGGACGGCCTGGGACTACCTGGGCGAGGCGGGCATCGGGGCCTGGGCCTACACCCCGGACGGCAAGTCCTTCGACAAGCCCTACCCCTGGCTGCTGGGTGACGTGGGAGCCATGGACATTCTGGGCGACCCCAACGGGGAGCTGTACTGGGCCCAGGCGGCCTGGGGCCTGTTGGACAGACCCGCCATCGCCGTCCAGCCGGTGAACCACCCCGGCGTCAAGCCCGCCAAGTCGGTCTGGCGGGGCACCAACGCCCTGCCCAGTTGGAGCTGGCAGGGCTGCGAGGGCAGCAAGGCCCTGGTGGAGGTCTACACGGCCGCCGCGGCGGCAGAGCTGCTGCTGAATGGCAAGAGCCTGGGCAAAAAGAAGGTCAAGGACGGCCGTGCCATCTTCAAGACCAAATACGCCCCCGGCGCCCTGGAGGTCGTGACCTACGATGCCGCCGGCCGGGAGACCGGCCGGAGCGCCCTGACCTCCGCCGCGGGCCCTGTCCACATCAGCGTGGAGCCCGAGGAGAACACCGTCCGGGCCGGAGACCTCGTCTATGTGCCGGTTTCCCTCCGGGGGGAGAACGGCGAGGTGGAGCGCAACGCCGACCGCAGACTGACCGTCACCGTGGAGGGCGGCGAACTGCTGGCCTTCGGCTCGGCCGCCCCCCGCACCGAGGAGCGCTTCCACGCCGGCAGCTATCCCACCTACTACGGCCGCGCCCTGGCTGTGGTCCGGGTTCAGGGCCAGACCACCGTCACAGTCACCGACGGCAAGCAGACCGGAACGGCGGAGATCACGGCACAGGAGGGGTGAACAATGAAAGCCATCCATTTACAGACCGAATATCTCACCGAGCCCCTGGGCCTGGGCATCGCCGCACCCCGGTTCTACTGGAACTGCGAGGGGGGCGTGACCCAGACCGCCTATCAGATCACCGCTACGCGGGACGGCGAGACCGTGTGGGACAGCGGCAAGGTGGCCTCCTCCCGCATGACCCATATTCCCTATGAGGGCGCACCCCTCCGCAGCCGGGATCGGGTAGAGTGGACAGTGAAGCTCTGGGACGAGAACGACATCCCCGGCGAACCCGCCCAAAGCTGGTTCGAGCTGGGCCTGCTCTCCTCCTCGGACTGGATGGCAGCGTGGATCACCGGGGACTACAAGCCGAAAAAGAACGTCCGCTATCCCGTGGACTGCTTCCGGAAGGAGTTCACCCTGAAACCGGGGGTGAAACGCGCCCGGCTGTACGCCACCGCCCGGGGCATCTACGACGTGACGGTGAACGGACGCCGGCTGGAGGACTTCATCCTGGCCCCCGGCATGACCGACTACCGCAAGCGCATCCAGTACCAGACCTATGACGTGACCGCCCTGCTCTCCGGGCAGAACCGGGTAGAGCTTCGCCTGGCGGACGGCTGGTTCCGGGGCAGCTGCGCCGCCTACGGGGTCACGAATGTCTATGGGAGCGGGACCAGCGTCATGGCCCAGCTGGAGGTGACCTACGCGGACGGCACGGCAGAGACTATCTCCACCGACGGGAGCTGGGCCTGGAGCAACGATGGTCCCATCCGCTTCGCCGACCTGAAGGACGGCGAGGTCTATGACGCCCGCCTGTCCCCCTCCTACGGGGGCAGGGCCCGGGAGGCCACTCCCCCCAAGGGCGCCGTCCTCTGTGCTTCCGACAACGTGCCCGTGCGGGAGAAGGAGCGTTTGAGTGCTACCCTGTTCCCGGGGAATGTGCTGGATTTCGGCCAAAACATCGCCGGTTATCTGGAATTCACGGTACAGGGCAAAGCGGGCCAGACATTAAAGCTGACCTGCGGCGAGATCCTGGACAAGGCCGGCCGCGTGGACCTGTCCCACATTCAGGAAAGCCGCCCGGTGAAGGGCTGGAGCCAGTTGGGCCTGGTCAAAAAGCTGCTGACCGGGAAGGCGGGCGGGGAGACCGTTCCCACCCCCAAGCAGGAGATCCTTTTCACCTGCTCCGGCGGGGAGGACCACTATAAAACCAGCTTTGCGGTGTTCGGCTTCCGCTACGTCCAGGTGGAAAGTGACATTCCCATCGACCCCGCCGCCTTTACCGCCATCGCCGTCTACTCCGACATGGAGCAGACCGGGGAGTTCACCTGCTCCAACGAGCTGGTGAACAAGCTGGTGGAGAACACCCGCTGGAGCATGAAGGGCAACTATCTGGATCTGCCCACCGACTGTCCCACCCGGGAGCGGCTGGGCTGGACGGGGGACGCCCAGATCTTCTTCGACACCGGGGCCTACCTCATGGACACCGCCTCCTTCTTCCGCAAATGGCTACAGGACATGGCGGACGCCCAGTACGAAAACGGTCTGCTCCCCGCCGTTCTGCCCTACCAGGGGGCAGAGATCATGTATAAGGCCACCGGCTCGTCCGTGGGCTGGGCGGACGCAGTGTATCTGATCCCGTACCGCTATTGGAAGCGGTACGGGGATGACACCCTTCTGCGGCAGTGCTGGCCCATGATGGAAAAGTATGCCGACTATCTCATGACCCACCTGGGCCTGTCGGACAAAAAGCAGGCCAAACAGGACCCGGACAACGCCTATACCTACGAAAAGGGCGTCCACCTGGGGGAGTGGCTGGAGCCGGAGGAATTCCGGGACAAGGTCTACGGCGCCCAGGCCAAACACCCGGAGGAGTGCACCGCCTACCTCTGCCTGGCCATGACCACCATGGGGGAGATCGCAACGCATTTAGGCAAACCGGACTATGCGGCCAAGCTGGCCCCCTATGCCGAGGGGGCCAGGCGGGCCTATCTCCGTTTCGCCCAGCTGGATACCGACCGCCAGGCCAAGCTGGTGCGTCCCCTGGCCCTGGGTCTGCTGGACGGCGAGACGAAAAAAGCCGCCCAGCGGCGGCTCGTCCAGGCGGCGGAACACTACCGTTACCGGGTGGGAACAGGCTTCCTCTCCACCCCCTTCCTCCTCCCGGTGCTCACCGAAGCCGGGGAGGAGGAAACAGCCTACAAAATGCTGGAGAACACCGAAAAACCCGGTTGGCTGGCCGAGGTGCTGGATGGAGCCACCACCATCTGGGAGAACTGGGAGGGCAATTTGAGCCAGAACCACTACTCCCCCGGCGCGGTGTGCCAGTGGCTCTTCGACACCTGCGCGGGCATCCGGGTAGCCGGGGAGAACCGCTTCACCATTTCCCCCATCCCCGGCGGGACCCTCACCCACGCCGAGGCCATCTACCGCAGCATTTACGGCGAGGTGAAAAGCCGCTGGGAAAAGACGGAAGGCGGCGTGACCTTCACCGTCACCGTCCCGCCCAACACCACAGCCGAGGTGCTGCTGCCCGATGGAACACAGTACAACGTAGTTGCGGGGCCCCACAGCTTTACGATATAGGAGGATAAACGTATGGCATATCAAAGCATCCGGCCCGGCCAGCTCTGGCTGGACACCAACGGCAAGCCCATCCAGGCCCACGGCTTTTCCGTCTTCCGGAACGAGACAGAAGGGCTCTGGTACTGGTACGGCGAAAATAAGGAAAAGTCGGACGGCAAGGGAAATATCTGGCACTGGGGCGTGCGTCTTTATACCTCCCCCGACCTTTACAACTGGACGGACAAGGGCCTCATCATCCCGCCTCAGCCGAACGATCTGACCAGTCCGCTTCATCCCACTTACTGCATGGACCGTCCTCACATTCTCTACTGCGAGAAAACCGGGAAATATGTGGCCTGGCTGAAGATCATGGGGGGTGAGATCAGCCAGTTCATGTCTGTGCTGACGGCGGATCGGCTGGAAGGGCCGTACACCTTCGTCCGGAAGATCCACAAGCCTCTGGACATGGACACCGGCGACTTCTGCCTCCATGCCGACCCGGACGGGCGGGCTTATATCTGGTTTGACCGGCCTCATTTCCAGCTGATCTGCGCCACCCTGACGGACGATTATACCGCCGTCACCGGGGAGTATTCCGTCCACTATGACGGCCTGCGGCCGCCCCTCACCCGGGAGGCGCCCACCTACTTCGAGCGGAACGGGAAGCGCTACCTGTTCACCTCGGGCACCAGCGGATATTACCCCAATCCCTCTAAGGTCTGCGTGTTCACGGACCCCCATGGGGAATACACCGACCTGGGAGATCCCTGCATCGGCGATAAGAGCGCTACCACCTTTAATTCTCAGATCACCAGCGTGATCCGCCTCCCCGGCACGGGCCGGTACATCGCCTGCGCCGACCGCTGGATGCCCCAGTGGTATATCAAGCCCATGGCCAGGCAGATCATCTCCGGCATGGAGCGGCACTTCAAGGACTATCAGCCGGATCCGTCTCCCAAGGAGGCAGTCCCCCTGCCCGAAACGGAGCAGCGCCACAAAGAGAATATCGCCATCTCCCGCTATGTCTGGATCCCCATGGAGTGGGAGGGCGACAAGCCGATCGTTCGCTGGCACGCGGAGTGGAGGATCGAAGATTTCAATTAGGAGGGGATCAAATGGACACGGAAAGCACCATCCTGGGCATCGAGCTTGGCTCCACCCGCATCAAGGCGGTGGCCATCGATAACAACTTTAAGCCGGTCTCATCCGGGGACTACACCTGGGCCAGCAGCTATGAAAACGGGGTCTGGACCTATGACCTAAAAGAGGTCTGGACCGGGCTGAAGGCGACCCTGGCCGGAGTGGAACACCGGGAGCAGATCACGGCCATGGGAGTCTCTGCCATGATGCACGGCTACCTGGCCTTCGATAGGGACTGGAACCTGCTCACCCCCTTCCGTACCTGGCAGAACACCATGACCGCCCAGGCCGCGGCCGAACTGACCGCCCTCTTTGGCTTCAACATCCCCCAGCGGTGGAGCATCGCCCACCTCTATCAGGCCATTTTGAACGGAGAGGAACATGTCTCCCGCATCGCCCATATTACCACCCTGGCCGGGTATGTCCACTATAGGCTCACCGGCGTGAACGCCGTGGGGGTTGGCGAGGCCTCCGGCATGTTCCCCATCGACAGCGACAAGCTGTGCTATGACAGGGAGATGCTGAAAAAGTTCGCCAACCTGGTGAGGGACCGGGACCTCCCCTGGAAGTTGGAGGACATCCTTCCCCAGGTGCTGACTGCGGGAGAGCCTGCCGGGGTCCTGACAACAGAAGGTGCCACCCTGCTGGGAGGCCTGCTCTCTCCGGGCATCCCTTTCTGTCCCCCGGAGGGGGACGCGGGCACCGGCATGACGGCCACCAACGCCGTGGCCCCCCGGACGGGGAACGTGTCTGCCGGCACCTCCATCTTCTCCATGGTAGTGCTGGAGCGGCCCCTCCGCAAGGTCTACGAGGAGATCGACCTGGTGACCACCCCCACCGGCAAGCCGGTGGCCATGGTCCACTGCAACAACTGCACCAATGATACCAACGCCTGGGCGGGAGTCCTGAAAGAGACCGCGGGGCTTTTCGGAGTTTCCCCTGACACCGGGGAACTCTACACAAAACTCTACGAAAAGAGCCTGGAAGGGGCCCCGGACTGCGGCGGGGTCACAGTGTGCAATTACCTGGCCGGAGAGGGCGTGACCCACATGGACGAGGGCCGGCCTTTGGTAGTTAGAGGCCCAGAAGCAAAGTTTACCCTGGCCAACTTCCTCCGGGCCCAGCTCTATTCCACCATGGCGACTTTGAAGATCGGGATGGATATTCTGGCGGCCGAGGGGGTGGCCATCGACACCCTCACCGGACACGGTGGGCTGTTCAAGACGTCCCTGGTGGGACAGAAGTACATGGCCGCCGCCTGCCAGTCCCCGGTGACCTGCATGGACACCGCCGGGGAGGGCGGGCCCTACGGCATGGCTCTCCTGGCCGCCTACATGCGGAACAAGGCGGCGGGTGAGACTCTGGAGAATTACCTGAATATCCGGGTATTCCGTAACGTGACTGGTTCCACGGTTTCACCGGACGCTGAGACGGTGGCGGGCTTCAACACCTACATGGAGCGGTATAAGGCTCTGCTGGACGTAGAGAAAACCGCTGTATCTGTCCTGTAAAACCGGGTATGTAGGGGCGGACAGTGTCCGCCCACCCTGCGGGCGCACATTGTGCGCCCCTACACAATGAAACGAGGTGCAATGATGTTAGAAGCCCTGAAACAACAGGTTTTGGAAGCAAATCTGCTTCTGCCCAAATACGGCCTCGTCACCTTCACCTGGGGCAACGTATCCGGCGTGGACCGGGACCGTGGCCTGGTTGTCATCAAGCCCTCCGGGGTGCCCTACGAGGGCATGACCGCCGGGGATATGGTGGTGGTCGATCTGGACGGCAAAGTGGTGGAGGGCAAGTGGAAGCCCTCCAGCGACACCCCACCCACGTCGAGTTGTACCGTGCCTTCCCGGAGTGCGGCGGGGTGGTCCACACCCACTCCCGCTGGGCCACCACCTTTGCCCAGGCCGGCCGGGGCATCCCCGCCATGGGCACCACCCAGGGGGACTATTTCTACGGGGAGATCCCCTGCACACGCAAAATGACCCCGGAGGAGATCCGGGGTGAGTATGAGAAGGAGACGGGCAAGGTCATCATCGAGACCTTCCGGAACAAGGACCCGGCGGCCATCCCGGCCGTCCTGGTCCACAGCCACGGGCCCTTCGCCTGGGGCAAGGACCCCATGGAGGCGGTCCACAACGCCGTGGTGCTGGAGGAGGTGGCCTTCATGGACTTCCACGCCCTGATGCTGGAGCCAGAGAAAGGCCCCATGCAGCAGGAGCTGCTGGATAAGCACTACCTCCGCAAGCACGGCAAAAACGCCTATTATGGACAGGGATAGCCCCGATACGCAAAATGGGAGGGATCCGAATGAGAGACAAGCTGTATATCGGCATCGACCTGGGTACCTCGGCCTGCAAGCTGCTGCTGGTGGACGAAAATGGCGCAGTCCTGAACGAAGTGACCCGGGAATACTCCCTGTCCTTCCCCCAGCCGGGGTGGAGCGAACAGCGGCCGGAGGACTGGTGGGATGCGGTGCTGGAGGGTGTGCCCTACTTACTTACCGGCTTCGATCCAAACCAGGTGGCCGGGATGGGCTGCGGCGGCCAGATGCACGGCCTGGTGGCGCTGGACGAGCACGATGAAGTCATCCGCCCTGCCATTCTGTGGAACGATGGCCGCACGGCGGCCCAGGTGGACTACCTCAACAACGAAGTCGGCCGGGACAAGCTGAGCCAATACACCGCCAATATCGCCTTCGCCGGCTTCACCGCTCCCAAGCTCCTCTGGATGCGGGAGCATGAGCCGGATAACTTTGCCAAGATCCACAAGATCATGCTGCCCAAGGACTACATCAACTACAAGCTGACAGGCGTCCACTGCACGGACTACTCGGACGCTTCCGGGATGCTGTTGCTGGACGTAGAACATAAGCGCTGGAGCCGCGAAATGTGCGCCCTCTGCGGCGTGACGGAACAGCAGCTTCCCAGGCTGTACGAGAGCTGGGAGGTGGTGGGCACTCTCAAGCCGGACGCGGCAAAGGCTCTGGGATTGCCAACCTCCGCGAAGGTGTGCGCCGGAGCGGGGACAATGCGAACGCGGCGGTGGGCACCGGCGTAGTGGGGGCCGGGGGCTGCAACATCTCCCTGGGGACCTCGGGTACCATCTTCATCAGCTCAGACCGGTTCGGCGTGGACCCCAACAACGCCCTCCACGCCTTCGCCCACGCCGACGGTGGCTGGCACCTGATGGGGTGTATGCTCTCGGCAGCCTCCTGCAACAAGTGGTGGTGTGAGGAGATCCTGAACACAGACGACTACCCGGCGGAGCAAAAGCCCATCGGGACCGACAGGCTGGGCCGGAACCAGGTGTACTTCCTGCCCTACCTCATGGGGGAGCGCTCCCCCATCAACGATACCGACGCCCGGGGAGCCTTTGTGGGCATGACCATGGACACCACCCGGGCCGACATGGTCCAGGCAGTACTGGAGGGGGTGGCCTTCGCCATCCGGGACAGCTTCGAGGTGGCAAAGAGCCTGGGCATCTCCATCCCCCGCAGTATGCTCTGCGGCGGCGGAGCGAAAAGCCCCCTGTGGCGGACCATTCTGGCCAACGTGCTGGGGATCCCTCTGGATCTGCCCCGGACTGAGCAGGGCCCCGGCTACGGCGGCGCTCTGCTGGCCATGGTGGGCTGCGGAGCATTTGAGAGTGTCCAAACAGCCTGCCATGCCCTGGTGAAGGTGGCCGGCACCGTGGAGCTCGATCCGGCCCTCACCGCACGGTACGAAGAGTGTTACCGGAAGTTTCGCCAACTCTATCCGGCCCTGAAGGGCTGGTTCAAACAAGAATAGGAGGAGTCTTTATGAAAAACATTCCTGAAGTCAAGCTGGGTCTCATCGCCGTCTCCCGGGACTGCTTCCCCATCGCCCTGAGCGAGAAGCGCCGGGCTGCCATTGCCGCCGCCTACAAGGGGGGCGACCTCTACGAGTGCCCCGTCACTGTGGAGAATGAGCAGGATATGCTCAGGGCCGTGGCCGATGTGAAGGAGAAGGCGTGCAACGCCCTGGTGGTGTTTCTGGGCAACTTCGGCCCCGAGACCCCCGAGACCCTGATTGCCAAGAACTTCGACGGCCCCTGCATGTTCGTCTCGGCCGCCGAGGGGGACGGCGACCTAATCAACGGTCGGGGCGATGCCTACTGCGGCATGCTCAACTGCTCCTACAACCTGGGAATGCGGCATCTCAGCGCCTACATCCCGGAGTACCCCGTGGGCACCGCCGACGACATCGCCAAGATGATCGCCCAGTTCGTCCCCATCGCCCGGGCGGTCATCGGCGTTCGGAACCTGAAGATCATCACCTTTGGCCCCCGGCCTCAGGACTTCTTCGCCTGCAACGCCCCCATCAAGGGTCTCTATGAGATTGGCGTGGAGATCGAGGAGAATTCCGAACTGGACCTACTGGTAAGCTACAAGGAGCACACCAATGACCCCCGTATCCCCGGCGTCTGTGCCGAGATGCGCGCCGAGATGGGCGAGGGCCGCTTCTACGAGAACCTTCTGGAGCGGATGGCCCAGTTTGAGCTCACCCTTCTGGACTGGGCGGAGAACCACAAAGGTTCCCGCAAGTATGTGGCCTTTGCCGACAAGTGCTGGCCCGCCTTCCCCTCCCAGTTCGGATTTGAGCCCTGCTACGTCAACTCCCGGCTGGCCGCCCGGGGCATCCCCGTAGCCTGCGAGGTGGACATCTACGGCGCCCTCAGCGAGTACATCGGGGCCTGTGTGTCCGGCGACGCCGTGACCCTGCTGGACATCAACAACTCGGTGCCCGCCTCCATGTGGGAGAAGGAGATCCGCGGCAAATTTGACTACGCCCTCACCGACACCTTCATGGGCTTCCACTGCGGCAACACCCCCAGCTGCAAGATGTGCGCCGACCGGGCGGTGAAGTACCAGCTCATCCAGCACCGCCTGCTGGAACCCCAGGACAGCGAGCCCGACTTCACCCGGGGCACTTTAGAGGGGGACATCGCCGCCGGCGACATCACCTTCTACCGCCTCCAGTGCGACAGTGAGGGGAACCTGCGCTCCTACATCGCCCAGGGCGAGGTGCTGCCCGTCAAGACCGGGTCCTTCGGCGGCATCGGGGTCTTCGCCATCCATGAGATGGGCCGGTTCTACCGCCATGTGCTGATCCAGAAGCGTTACCCTCACCACGGAGCGGTGGCCTTCGGCCACTACGGCAAGGCTCTCTTTGAGGTCTTCAAATTCCTGGGCGTGCAGGATATCGCCTGGAATCAGCCCAAGAGCCTGCCCTATCCCACCGAAAATCCCTGGAATTGAGAAGGTACAGCAATATGGAGAAAAGAAGATCTTTCGGTATCATGCCGGATGGAAAGGCCGCAGAAGAAGTGACCCTCCGGGCCGGGGAGCTATCCTGCTCCATCCTTACTTACGGCGGGGCGGTTCGCACGCTGCGTGTCCCCGACCAAAATGGCAGGCCGACCGATGTGGTCCTGGGGTTCGACAGCCTGGAGGATTACATCCGCCAGGACAAATATATAGGGGCCCTCATCGGGCGGTACGCCAACCGGATCGGCGGGGCCTCCTTCCCCCTGAACGGTGTGGAATATCCCCTCCGGGCCAACGACGGCCCCAACCACCTCCACGGCGGCCCCATGGGTTTTGACAAACAACTTTGGACCGTGGAGGCCCTGACCGAAAACACCCTTGTCCTGACCCTCACCAGCCCGGACGGACAGGAGGGCTATCCCGGCAAGTTGGATATCAAGGTGACCTACACCCTGACGGAGTGCGGGCTGGAGATCGACTATGAGGCCAAGAGTGACCGGGACACCCTGTGCAATCTGACCAACCACAGCTATTTCAACCTCTCCGGCCATGACAGCGGGTCGATCTCGGATCAGCAGATCCAGGTCTTCGCTGACCGGTATACCCCCACCGGCCCGGGCTCCATCCCCACCGGAGAGCTGGCCCCGGTGGAGGGGACGCCCATGGACTTGCGGGTGCCCACTCCCATCGGGGACCATGTGGACGATGGATTTGACCAGCTCACGCTGGCCGGCGGCTATGACCACAACTGGGTCATCAAGGGGTGGGATGGGACCCTGAGACCGGCGGCCAGGGCCTGGTCTCCCCGCACCGGCATTACGCTGGAGGTGCTGACCACCCTGCCCGGCATTCAGTTCTATTCAGGCAACTATCTGGATGGGTGCCCGGCCGGAAAGGGTGGCGCGCCCTACGCCAAGCGCTGGGGATTCTGTCTGGAGACCCAGTTCTTCCCCGATTCTCCTCACCACCCGGCTTTTCCCAGTTCCGTGCTGAAGAAGGATACTGTGTATCATCAAAAGACCTACTATCGTTTCCAGTAATATTATCCCGAGCAAGGAGGGGAGCCTATGAAATACTATCTCGCTATCGACATTGGGGCCTCCTCGGGCCGTCATATCGTGGGCTGGCGGGAGAATGGAGAAGTTCAGGCCCAGGAGGTCTACCGCTTCCCCAACGGCGTGACCGAACAGGACAGCCACCTCATCTGGGACATGGAGGCCCTCCTCTCCCACGTGAAGGCGGGCATTGATCTGGCCCTGGAGAGCTTCCCGGATATCGTGAGCCTCTCCATCGACACCTGGGGCTGTGACTATGTGCTCCTCCGAGGAGATCAAGAGGTCTGGCCCTGCTACGCCTACCGGGACGGCCACACCGAGGCTGCCGTCCCCGCCGTCCACAGGGAGGTTCCCTTTGAAGAGCTGTACGAGCGTACCGGCTGCCAGTTTCAGAGCTTCAACACCATCTACCAGCTCTACGGGGACAAAATGGCCGGGAGGCTGGAGGGGGTCACGGACTTTATGATGATCCCAGAATACCTCATGTGGAAGCTCACCGGGGTGAAAGCCAAAGAGTACACCAACGCCACCACCACAGGCCTTGTGAATGCCAACACGGGAGAATTCGACCGCAGCCTGTTGGAGCGGCTGGGACTGCCCACCGTCCTGTTTCCCTGGCTTTGGAAGCCGGGAAAAGTGCTGGGGAAGTATAGGAGCATCAAGGTAATGCTCTGTGCCACCCATGACACTGCCTCGGCGGTAGAGGGCCTTTCTATGGAAGGAAACCAACCGTACATCTCCTCGGGCACATGGAGTTTGCTGGGGGTAAAAACAGAGCGGCCCATCACGGATGAAAAGAGCCGCTCCGGGAACTGGTCCAACGAAGGCGGCGTGGGCTACAACCGCTATCAGAAGAACATCATGGGTATGTGGCTCCCCAACGAATTGTGCCGGGAGTTGGGAAAAGGCCCCGATTTTGACAGTCTTGTGCGGAGCGCTGAAAATAGCCGCTATGACGGCTTGGTCGATGCGAATGCCCCCGCTTTTCTCGCCCCCAAAAGCATGTCAGAAGCCATGCGGCAGGAGCTTAAAAAAGGCGGCTATGCGCTTCCAGAGTCTACTGCTGATTACTTCCGCTGTGCCTACCGCTCCCTGGCGGAGAGCTACCGCAAGGCCATTTTGGAGTTGGAAGCAAACACGGGCCGCACTTATGAAAAGCTCTATATCGTGGGCGGCGGGGCCAAGAATCAATTTCTCAACCGTCTGACCCAGGAGACCACGGGTAAGAAAGCTATTGCATTACCCATCGAGGCCACGGCCCTTGGTAACTTGAAAATACAGATGGAGGCTGATGAAACATGAGCTATCAGAAAGCAAAAGTAAAGTATGCCGCTTATGGGGTGGACACAGACAAAGCCATCGAAGCACTGAAGACCATCCCGGTCTCCCTCCACTGCTGGCAGGGGGACGATGTGCGGGGCTTTGACACCGACCCCAGCAAGCCCCTCACCGGAGGCATCCAGACCACCGGCAATTACCCCGGCCGGGCCAGGACCCCAGAGGAACTGATGGCCGACATCGACCAGGTGCTGAAGCTCTGCCCCGGCAGGAAAAAGCTGAATCTCCACGCCAGCTACGCCATCTTCGAGGAGAGGGAGTGGGCCGACCGGGACAAGCTGGAGCCCAAGCACTTCCAAAAGTGGGTGGATTTCTGCAAGGAGCGGGGCCTGGGCTGCGATTTCAACCCCACTTTCTTCTCCCATCCCAAATGCGACCCACTGACCCTTTCCTCTCCCAATGAGGAGACCCGGGGGTTCTGGATCGACCACGGAAAAGCCTGCATCCGCATTTCCAGCTATCTGGCCCAAGAGCTGGGCCAGCCCTGCGTCATGAATATCTGGACGGGGGACGGCTTCAAGGACATCCCCGGCGACCGGATAGGCCCCAGGGAGCGGTACCGCCAGTCCATTGATGAAATTCTGAGTGAGCCATACGACTTCAAGCTGGTGAAGCCCTGTATTGAAAGCAAGGTCTTCGGCATTGGGGTGGAGGCCTACACCGTGGGCAGCGCAGAATTTGCTCTGAGCTATGCCGCTTTCAATCGGGATAAGTGCATTCCCCTCATGGACAACGGCCACTATCACCCCACCGAGGTGGTGAGCGATAAGATCCCGGCACTGCTGGCCTTCTTCCCAGAGATCGCCCTTCATGTCACCCGGCCCATCCGCTGGGACAGCGACCATGTGGTGCTTTTCGATGATGAGACAAAGGAAATTTGCCGGGAGATCGTCCGCTGCGGCACAGAGCGGGTAAACATCGCTCTGGACTATTTTGACGCCTCCATCAACCGCATTTCGGCCTGGACCATCGGTTTCCGCAACCTCCAGAAGGGCCTTCTCTTTGCCCTTCTTCAGCCCAACGGGGAGCTGAAGGAACTCCAGAATAAGGACGACTGGACCACCCTTATGGTGCTCCAGGAGGAGCTGAAGACCGCTCCCTTTGGCGAGATCTGGACAGAATACTGCCGTCAGTGTGGTGTTCCCGCCGATGGAGAGTGGCTGCCCATGGTGAAGGATTATGAACAGAAAGTGCTGGTGAGTCGGAAATGAAAAACATTCTGGAAGCGCCCTTTTTGATCGAGATGGTCCGCACTACCACCAATATGTATGCCCACGGCTGGGACGAGCGCAACGGCGGCAACATTTCCCTGCTGCTCAGTGAGGAGGAAGTCAAGGATTACCTTGACCCCGGTACCGTTCTTCGGGAGATCTCCACCGGGTTTGAGGCCCCTGAGCTGGAGGGCAAATGCTTCCTGGTGACCGGCACGGGCAAATATTTCAAGAATGTGCAATATGCCCCGGAGGTCAACCTGGGCCTGGTGAAGCTCACAGACGGCGGCAAGACCGCCCAACTTCTGTGGGGCTTTTCTGACGGCGGAAAGTTCACCTCCGAGTTTCCCGCCCACATGATGAGCCACGCCACACGTCTGAAGGTGGATCCTCAGAACCGGGTGGTGATGCACTGCCACCCGGCTAATCTGCTGGCCATGACATACGTCCATGACCTGGACGAGAAGGTCTTCACCCGCACCCTGTGGCAGATGTGTACTGAGTGCATCGTGGTGTTCCCCGACGGGGTGAATGTACTGCCTTGGATGCTCTGCGGCACCAATGAGATCGGCATTGCCACGGCGGAAAAGATGAAGACTGCCCGGTTGGTGGTCTGGGCCCAGCATGGCATTTACGGTGCGGGCAAAGACCTGGATGAGACCTTCGGGCTCATCGAGACGGCGGAGAAGGCCGCCGAGATCTACATGAAGATCGCCCACCTGCCTCTCAAGAACACCATCTCCGACGAGCAGATGCACCTGCTGGAGGAACGGTTTGGGGTGAAGGCCAGAGGAGGCTGGCTGGACTGAGAAAATTAAAGATTGCTATGCCTAATCAATGAAAAAGGCCGGGGACGGAGTGTCAACTCCATCCCCGGTCCTTGCTTTATGCAGCTTAAAAATGAGTCCTACAAGGACTCATAAGAGTCCTCTCAGGCCCATGTGAACCGCAAGAAAGTCTGTTAGAATCGGACTATCGACAGATAGTATTTGAGAGGAGCGAAGGCAATGAAAGAATCACAGTACAAGTCCTATGATGACCTGCCCCTGTTCCTTAACGCCAAGCTGGTGGCCCAAGTGCTGGGCATTGCCCCGTCCAGCAGCTATGAGCTGATGCACGAGCCGGAATTCCCGACACTCCGTATCGGCAACCGGATGGTGGTACCCAAGGAGAAGTTCATTCAGTGGGTGGAGGAACACGCGAAGGGAGGCGATGGTCAGTGAGCAGATCAAAGTTCCAACGCTGGCCCAAACGGGATCCCATCAAAAACTGTTTCCTGCTGCCCAACGAGGTATTCCAAATTGACCTCTCTGGAGGAGCCAAACTGATCTACGCTTATCTCATCTACTGTGAGGACCGCAAGACTTTTCAGTGCTACCCCAGTTACAGGAAGATAGGCCACAATGTAAATATGAGCGTCAACACCGTAAAGAAGTATGTAATGGAGCTGGTGGACAAGGGGCTCATTTCTACGGAGAACACCACCGTCACCAACAAGGACGGTCAAAAGCAGAACGGCTCTCTCCGTTACACCATCCACCCCATTCAGGAGGCGGTTGAGCTGTACCATCAGCGGCAGCTCAAGGCCATCGAAGAGGAAGCAGAGCGGGCGCGGGTAAAAAAGTGTCTGGAACAGTTGGATCAGGAAAAGACTGAGGAGACGAGGGAGAGAATCGCATGATTACCTGCCGGTATGCTACCGTTAAGAAAAAGCAGGATAAAGCGCCGACGTCGTAGACGACCACCGGCGCAGTCACATCGCCCCGCAGTGCGGGGCGTTTCAAGGGCTTGCAGACTTTCGGCCTGGGGCGCTCTTTGGGGCTTTTTTCCCTTCCGATACATACTAAAAGACGCCCCCATTCCCCGAACGCCCCAATTTATCAAGATTATTATAGGGGGCGTAACTGCCGAAATCGGTATGTACTGCCCCCAAAAGGAGTGATTTTATGTCCAGAGCGGATGAGACCACCAGGATCGGTTTTTACCTGGATAACGACCTGCTGGCAGAGTGTGATGCCTGCTGGCAGGCCTACGGCTTCCCGTCTCGAAACACTTTTGTGAATGAAGCCATCCGTCACTACATCGACACCATGCGGATGGGAAAGCTTGATGATACATTCATCGAGCGGTTGGGAGCTGCCATCGCCAAAGCCTCGGACGACAATGCGGTGAAGATATCCAAGGGCCTGTTCCGTTACGCGGTAGGTCAGGAGATGATCCTCTGTATGCTGGCCAAGCTGTACGGTCTGGAATCCTTCGACGTGGCGCAGCTGCGCCGCCGTGCCATCCGGGATGTGCGGCGGACAAGGGGCAAGGTCAATCTGGAGGCCATCGCCGACTTTCAAAATGAGGAAGAGGCCAGGTTGATCCAGAGCGAGTCCATGCGGGAGGATGATGACAGCGAATATTTTATAGACGGCTGGGATGAATAGGCCGTCAAAAACTGATACGCAAATCAATGAAAAAGCCTCCCGCCAATCAGCGGGAGGCCTGATACTAAAAGGTCATTGTTGGTCCATTCAAGGCCGGCTCTTGTTCCAAATTCTCTTCCAAGGTTTGTTCCGGCATCAAAACCATGTCACCAAACAAAAGCTGGATATAATCCTGCCTGGCGCTGACGATGCGGGCAATAGATACAGTATCGGTACGGCTATCCATACGGTAAAACGCAATTTGACCTTCGCAAACCAACATACGAAGATCCGTTTCAAAACCGGTTTTGGCTTCAACGCTCATACCTATTTCCGGAAAACGCTTCAAGTCGGAACAGGCGTCAAGGATTTTCTTTGAAATTCGGTTGGCGGCAGTTGGATTATGCAGGGTAGTTTTAATATAATGCTTGATCTCCTGTAAATCCGAAATGGCCTCTGGCGTATATTTCAGCTTCATTCATCTACCCCAAGCTGTCGGTAAGCGTCCTCTTCGGAAACCCAACCTTCCTGCTCTGCCGTGTCCCATCCCCTCTGAACCTCATCCATCAGCCGCCGCATGGCCTTGGCCTTCAGGTATGCCTCATTTTCGGGCGAGGCCAAAAAGGGAAGCCCTTCCACATTCAGAGACTGCTGAATGAAAATGTTGACAGCATCGGTAAAGGTTAATCCCTGCCTGGCATAAATGCTCTCCACCTGTTGCTTGACCTCAGGATTGATCCGCATTTGAAAGGTCGCGGTCTTGGGTGCCGCAGTCACATTGATGGTATCCATATCATCAGCTCCTTCTGTCTAATAGTATAACCGAAATTTTCAAAATGTCAATACAATGTACCTACATTTAATGAGGGTCTTACTTTCCCCTCACCAAAACATTGGCCCTTCCTATCGGCAGCAGTTGCCCCACTGAAATCAACGATAGGGGATGCAAAAAAGATATGTCTGTACTGATAACTCTGCCCCAGTTTGGTAGCTTTCCGAACCGAGGCGGAGTATTGTAATCGTTGCAAAGGAAGTGATGAAAATGGCAAAAAAACGAGCCAACGGTGAGGGCAGTATCCGCAAGCGCGCAGACGGGCGTTGGGAGGGCCGGTACACTGCGGGATATGATCCCAGCACAGGCAAACGGATCATCAAGAACGTGCTGGCCAAGACCCAGGCAGAGGTCAAGGAAAAGCTGAAAGCAGCCCTTGCTGAAAACGCAGAACTGGACCTGAGCAGCGAGGACTACACCGTGGCCTCCTGGCTCCGCACCTGGTATGACCTATATGCCCAACCCAACATCCGCACCGCTACCGCCAACCGGTATCAGCTGCAAATCGAAAACTACATTATCCCAAGAGTCGGAAAGATCAAATTAAAAAACCTGACCGGCAGGGACCTTCAGCGCCTCTATAAAGATCTGGCCGAAAATGGCCGGACGCAGAACATCGAGAAAACGAAAAAGCAGGGGCTTGCCCCCAGCACCATCCGCAGCGTTCACCTTATGCTTCACAGCGCCTTTGATCGGGCCAGGAAGGAGCGGCTCATTCTCCACAACCCCACCGAGGACTGCATCGCCCCCAAGCTGGTAAAGAAGGAGATGCAGATCCTGAAGCCGGAGGATATCAAAGCCTATCTCCAGGCAGCAGAGCAGCGCAACGCCCTGCCCATGTTCTATCTGGAGCTGGTCAGCGGACTGCGGAAGGGTGAGTTGGCCGCTCTCCGCTGGGACGATATCGACACAGAGAACAAAACGGTGTCGGTCAGCAAACAGTATGTCCGCAATCCGGACGGCAGTCTGGAGCTCACCAGGCCCAAGACCGAGACATCCATCCGCGAGGTGTCCATCCCACAGGAAGCGGTAGACCTCCTCATCCAGGAACACGCCAAACACCCGGAGAGCCCCTACCTGTTCCCATCCGGCGCCACCGGGGAGATGTACCATCCTGACTCCATCGCCACACTCCACAAGCGCATCCTGAAGGATGCGGGACTTCCCCGTATTCGGCTCCACGATCTCCGCCACCCAAATGTCAAGCCCAGGACACAAACTTTTTCAATTTTTTTAGAAATTTTTCAATGCCGCACTTCGCGCTCCTACCTGGGGCGCTTTCTTATTGTTCAAGTATCTTGCGGAGCATAGCGGCTACGCTCAAATCCACTTCGCCGCTGTTAGACGTATGGATGCTAACGTCGAGATCACGGAGCAAATACCAGTATTGCAGGTTCCTGTCCAAATCCCGGCCCAGGCGGGCGAGATCGCAGAGCAACAGAATATCAACGTCTCCATCTACCGCCTCCGTATGAAACTCCAGCAGACCGGGGCGGTTTTCAAAGGTCAAGCCGCTTGCTATATCGCTGGAAACACCAACGATTTCAAAGCCATGCTCTTTTGCGTAGTTTTCCAGCCTGTGCCGTTGCCTTTCCAATACCTCCGCGCTGTCCGGCCCGTTGTGAGCCACACGGCAATAAATCCAAGCCTTTTTCTGTTCCATCACGCCGCCTCCATACAAAAGTCCTTCATCTTCCAAACGATTTCCACCTGATTATTCGGATAGACGTACACCCGATCAATCAGCGTGTCAGCCAGTCCAGCCGTTAAGCCACCGGCCCCGACTACCTCCCGCGCCAGCTCGGTCCTTGCGCTTTTCGATTTTTCGTCCATTTCCATCTGCGAGGTCTGCACCTTCAAACCGGAGTGGATTGTCCGCAGCCGGTCAAGCTCACTGTCAACAGCGGCCTTCTGGCTTTTGTAGTCCTCCATGGTGATCTGCTTCAATATAAACCGCTCATATAGCGCCCGCTTTTGATCCAGACAGCGATTGATCTGCTTATCATATTCGGCCTGTTCCGCGAGCTGGACATCCAGCCTCCCGGCGTTGGAGAGATCAGCCACATTCAAAATGACCTGTGCCTGTTTGGAAAGGATTTCGTACAACATCCCTTCCAGCTCCGCCTCTAAGATCGTCAGGCCGTGGCAGGGGGCGGATTCGTTTACCTGTGTGTACCGGCAGTAAAAGGTGGCGCTTTTCTTTGCCGTCCGGGGCATGGCGTGACCGCAGCATCCGCAGTACACTTTGCCTCGCAGGGGGTAAGCCCTGGCGTTTTTCTTCGGACACTTGAACCTGGGCCGCTGGGCCTGTACCTGATCGAACACTTCCTTGCTGATGATCGCCTGATGATGGTCAGGAATCTTGATCCACTGGCTTTCATCCTTCATCCTTACCCGGTGCCCGCCCACCTCCGTCACTTCCCGTTTGCCCATGATGTAAGTGCCGGTGTAGCGTTCATCCTCCAGAATGTGAATCACAGAGGATTCCGGCCAAATCCCGCAGCACCGGGAAATGTCGTGGCCGTGGAACCCATGGGCCGCTTTATACTCGGCAGGGGTGGGGATGTTCCGCTCAAACAGGGCCTTGACGATCTCATTCGGAGTACGCCCGTCCAGCGCCAATTCAAAGATCATCCGCACGTTGGGGGCGGTTTCCTCATTCGGCTCCATACGGCCATCTGCGCCCTTCCGGTAGCCGTAGGGACAGGTCTTGCTCTGATACTCGCCCCGGCGGAACTTTACATATTTGGCGCTCTTGTACTTGATGGACAGGTCCCGGCTGTAAAACTCGCTGACCAGATACTTGAACGCCACATTGATACCGCCTGTGTCGCCGTGGAGGGTGTCACTGTCAAAACTGTCGTTGATGGAAATGAAGCGGACACCGTACAGAGGGAAAACCATTTCCATAAAGTACCCGACCTCGATGCTGTTGCGCCCGAATCGGGTGAAGTCCTTCACAACGATGCAGTTGATCTTGCCCTCCCGCATCTGGTCGAGCAATTCCTGGACGGCGGGCCGCTCAAAGTTGGTCCCGCTGTACCCGTTGTCGATGAACTCCAGGACCTCCATATTCTTGACGCCCTCCATGGCGTCAACGTACTGGTGGAGCGCGCTTTTCTGGTTCTCAATACTGAAACTGCCCACCTTGCTGTCCTCGGTGGAGAGGCGGATATAGAGGGCGATCACATAGGGAATCGGACTGCTACTCATTTCCCAGCACCTCCATCACACGCTCAAAGCCGCTTTCAAAGGCGAAGTCGATGGAAACATCATCCGGGCCGTTCACCGTGACCCGCTCAATCAGTTGATTTACCAGCAGAGAGGAAAGGGCCGTATCCTTGTCCACCGCCGCCAGCTTGTCGGCCATGCTGGTATACCGCTGCACCTGCCGCTCCAGCTCGGATTGCCGGGTCTGAAGCTGCTGAACATGTTCCACCGCGCCGCTGATCTTCTGACTGTAATCCTCCTGCATTTCCAGGTACTCCGCCCTGGTGAGGATTCCCTTGACGAAACTCTCATAGAGGCCAGCGCGGAGGGCCTTGTCCTTCTGCATCTGCCGTCCCAGCTCGGAAATCTCCTGCTCCACCTGGGCCTTCTGTGCGGCGATCTTGCTGTCACAGCTTTTCAGCCGCAGGGCTTCCCCCATCACAACCTCGGCTTTCTGCCGGATGATGGTCAGGATCATATTGAACAGTTCCGGCTCCGGCAGACGGTGAACGCCGCCGGTACAAGACCCCTCCCCCATTCGGTCATTGGAAATGCAGCGGTAGAAGTAATGCCCGTGACTTCTTTGGCGGTGGAGATTCTTGCCGCAGTGAGCGCAGAACACGCGCCCCCGCAGAATATTTTCACTGTAAGGGACCTTCATAGTCCTGGTGTATTTGGACGCCATCTGTTCCCGGACGGCCTGGGCCTTTGCGAATATCTCCCGGCTGACCAGCGGCTCATGGGTATTGCGTACCACGATCCAGTCCACCGGCTTGGTGACAACCTGCTTATGGCCGACATTGGTGTGCTTGCCCTGCACCATATCGCCGGTGTAGACCTCATCCGCAAGAATCTTCCCCACTGTCCAGGTCTGCCATTTGCCGCTGCCCATCAGCTTCTTGCTGGTAATCAGGCCAATGCTGGCGAGGTAGTAGCCGGGGGTCATAACACCCTGCTCATTCAACCGCTTCACGATCACATTCAAGGCAACGCCGTCAACTGTCCACTGAAAAATCTGCCGGACGATAGGGGCCGTGTCCTCGTTGACCAGCAGGCGGTGGCAGTTGTCCGGGTCCTTCCGGTAGCCGTAGGGCGGACGCGCCCCTACAAATTCCCCGTCCCGCATGGCCTGATTCTGCTGCGCCCGGACCTTCTTGCTGATGTCGGCGGCGTAAGCCTCATTTATCATGTTTTTCAAAGGCACAATCAGATGGTTGCCGCTGTTTTCCGAATCCTCACTGTCAAACTGATCGTTGACGGCGATAAAGCGCACCCTATGGAGAGGAAAATACTTCTCAATGTAGTAGCCGGTGTCGATGGTGTTCCGGCCCAGGCGGGAGAGGTCCTTCACCATGATGCAGTTGATCTTCCCAGCGTCTACATCGGCCAGCATCCGCTGAAAGGCTTCCCGCTCAAAGGTTCGGCCCGTGGTGCCGTTGTCAGTGTAGATCTCCACGATTTCAATATCCGGGCAGAGAGCGATATACGCCTCCATAATCTGCCGCTGTGTTTCCAGGGAATCACCCCGCTTGCCGTTGAACTCCACCGACAGCCGGATATAGAGCGCCGCCCGCCAGATTTTCATAGCAGTCTTTTTCGGCGCTGACAGGGCCGCAGCGTCCTTCCTGCTTTTCCGTGCCATTTACGCCGCCTCCTTTTCCATGGCCGTCAGGTCGTTCAGAATATCCTTCAAATCGGGCGGGAGTTTCCCCATCTCATCCAGGCGCTTCAGCACCTTGACGTATTCGATATGGTAGCGCAGGGTAATGACCAGATCATCCTTGGCGTTGACCCGGATGGACTGGACCAGGGCGATCACCGCCCTCCGGTCCAGCGTGGTCATGGCGGAGAACTCCTTGAAGTGCTGGGTCCACCGCAGGCGGGAACTGCTGTTGTTCGTCACCAGCTCCATCTCGGCCCGCAGACGGTTAATGGCCTCCTGCGCCTGTTCCGCCCGCCCGGTATAGAGGTTCTTCAAATCCTGATAGTCCTTTTTGCTGATAAGATTGCTGATAAAATTTTCATAAAGCGTGGCCTTGAACTGGCGGGCTTCTTCCAGCTTGACCTCGTTATCCGCGATCTGCGCCTTAAACTTGGCGATTTCCTCCTGGTTGATCTGTTCCTCGCTGATGCTGTCCAGCAGTTCGTCCAGAGAGACAACGTGCCGGATATGGGCTTGCAGGCTGGCCAGAACGCAGTCGATCAGATCAGCCTCTTTCAGCATGACCGGATGGGTGCAGCCCTTTTTCTTCCCGGTGGGACAGTGATAATAGATGTACTTCTTGCCCTTGACCGTGTTGGTTTTCCGGGTCATGCGCCCGCCGCAGCAGCCGCATACCAGCAGGCCGGAGAACAGATAGACCGCCTCGCCGTCCGGGGCCGTCCGGGTGTCCAGACTGGAAATTTTCTGAACCAGGTCAAAGTCCCGCTTCTGGATGATCGGCTCATGGGCGTTTTCAATACGGACCCATTCCTCTGCTGGCTTGTGGATGATGTTTTTCAGCTTGTGGTTATGGGTTTCCTGCCGCCCCTGTAAAAGAACGCCGGTGTAGGTTTCCTCCTGCAAAATGCGGATCACCGCACGGGCGGACCACTTGGCATCCGGCACATCCGCAAAGCCGCCGGTGGGATGGGGCAGGCCCCGGCTCTCCTTATAGGCCATGGGGGAGAGAACGCCCAGCCGGTTCAATTCCTCCGCGATATGCTTGGCGCTGGCACCGTCAATGCGGCGGCGGTAAATGTCCCGTACCACACGGGCGGGGTACTCGTCAATGACAAGATGGTTTTTATTCTCCGGGTCCTTCTGATAGCCGTAAATGGGGCAGGAGCCTACATAGTCCCCATTCTGCCGCTTGGTCAGCAGGGCGCTCCGGGTTTTCACAGAAATATCCCGGCAATAGGTATCGTTCAGCAGATTCTTCAGGCTGATATGCAGATCGTCCCCGTTCTGTTCGTTGGCGGTGTCGATGCCGTCATTGACGGAAATGAAGCGGACGCCGTAAGCGGGGAATATCTGCCGGAGATAGCGGCCAGTTTCGATGTACTCCCGGCCCAGGCGGGACAGATCCTTGACGATCACACAGTTGATTTTGCCGGAAACAATGTCGTTCATCATTTCCTGGAACGCCGGACGGTCGAACAGAACACCGCTGTAACCGTCGTCTACCCGCTCCGATACCAGTTCAATGTCCGGGTGAGCGGCCACAAAGTCCTCGATGAGCTTTTTCTGGTTAGCAATGCTGTCACTCTCTACGCTGTGGTCAGCGGAGTAGGAGAGGCGCAGGTAAGCGTCTGCCTTGTATTTGGACATGAAAAAATCACTCCTTTGCAAATGCCGTACTTACCCAGCAATGCAATGAGTGACTGATTCATCCTTATTCAATTCTTTTTCCAGTCACAAGTATAGCACACCTCCACGGGCAAGTCAACACATTAAAGTGCTAAATTAGAATCTGTTTCAAGCAGTCCTCCAGGGACACGCCGTTGTCGGCAAACTGCGCCCGGACGGTGAATTTGCCGCACTTGAAGCAGTAGGGATTTTTGATCTGCCGGAGAAATTCGGCGATCCGTTCCTCCTTGGAGAGCTTCGGGTCCACGGACACATCCCGAATGTCAGCCAGGGGAATACCAGCAGGAGAAAGAGACTGTTCCATGATCGTGCCCCCTTTCAACGCTTGAAGCGGTAGGGCAGCTCCGCGCCCCCGCCGTTGTACTTGTCCAGGATGATACGGGCGAAGCGCAGACCAACGTCTGTCTCAATGCGGCCCTGGCGGATGATTTCCTCCGGGCTGACGAGGGCCATACGGCGGATAAAGGTCCGGTCGTGCAGTTCCGTCTCATAGGTCTTGACAAACAGCGCCATGCCGGAGAGCATGGAGGCTTTGAGAGAATTGGGCGTTCCCTGCCACGCCCCGGCCAGCAGGGACAGCATCCGGGCAAATGCCTCGCCGCCGAGAAACTGATAGGCGTTGATAAGGGTACGGACGGGGGCGATCTCAAAGGGTTCGCCGGTCGGCTCATCCAGCGCCCAGGTAAAGCCAACTTCCTCCACCAGACGCTTGACCTCCGTAACCTTTGCGTCCGTACCGGCTTCCACCAGAGCCTTGGTATGCTGGCGCGGGGTCAGCGGGGCCTTGTCGGTGTCCAGCTTGGCGTACATATCCGCTTCTTCCTCATAGGTCATGCCGGTGTGGATGATGCAGGGGACGATCACATCTCCGCCGCCCGCCATCTGGCGCATAGCGGCGATCCGATTCTGACCGTCCACCACATTGAATTTGCCGTCCCGGAAGCTGACCACCACCGGGGTAAGTTTCCGGTCGTTCCACTCCCGGACGATCTCATCCACCCGCTGCTGCTTCACCGTCCGCTGGTAGGGCAGACCGGAAGTCAACTGGCTGGTGGAGAGGGTACGGATAGCGCCGGGGTTGCTGTACGACACTTCGGCGGGCGGAAAAAGGGTCTGCTGCTCCGCTTTGGGCGGGGCCTGTTTTCTTCGGCTGTTCATTTCCTCATACTCCTTTTCATTTGTTTCAGTAAATCATGGATAGCGGTTGAAATCGTGTCAAACCGCTTTTGCAGGTAATCAAGCTGCACTTGGGATATGTCAGGGAAAGCGGCTACGCAGAAGGGATCGCTATACCATTCAAATTCCCGGTGAAATTTTTCGATGAACGAATCCAACTCTGCCAAGAGGGAATCCGGGGTATAGCTGCAATCCTTATCGGGATTTTTCAGATCGGCTATGGATTCCTCAAATGTTGCGAAGTGTCTCCCGCTGGATGAGTAGGGGACGGAGGGCGGTGGGGCCTCCGCTGGCGGTTCCGGCTCCGCTGGCCCCGGGGCTGTCGGGGGCGGCTGGTATTCGTCCACGGAATGAATATCGCCTGATACTAACCGGCTGGCCGCTTCTGACTGCTGCTCCGGGGCCAGCCGGGACAGCTTCAGCGCATCCGATTTTGTGATCTTAGTGCCTTTGATGATCTCCTTTGCCTCTGGCGTCAGGTTTTTTGCGGTCTGAAGCTCCCGGCGCACAGTCCGAGGGTCAACGCCTAATTTGTCGGCGGTATCATCGACAAAGCTCTTTGACGTGGCGGACATTTTGTCCGCCACGTTGTTGCCGACAGCGCGATTCATTCCAACAGCCTGTGCAACACCAGCCTTTGTCTCCGGGTGCAAACTTTCGTAGATCTCCTTCCGCCGCAGAAGCAACTCCCGAAATTCATCGTCAGATAAATCCTTGCGGACAAAATTCTCGTCTATCTCCGCCAGGGCCACTTGCAGACCGTCCAAATCGCTGACGGTACACTCAATCTCCGTCCGGCCCAGCAGTTTCATGGCCTCCAGCCGGTGCAGTCCGGCAATCAGCGTATGGGCCTGATCCACCATGATGGGGTTAATCAGTCCCACCTCGGCAATGCTGTCAGCCAATTCCTTCACGTCTCCCGGCGCGGCCTCCCGCCGACCGGGATTGACCGTGATCTCGCTGATAGGAACAAGCAGTATCCTCACCTCCCCGGCCATGGGCCGCAGTTTCGTTCATCCTCGCCGGATGGAACACCTGGGACCACAGTTGCCTATGGCGTCAGGTCTTTCATCCGGCTGACGGGCGGGAAGGACCGCGCCGGTCCTGGCTGTGTCCTCATTCTGTGAGGAAATGTGACCGGCGCGGGTTCCCTGATTACCCTCTCTGAAAAATGTGTGCCGTATTATCGGGCGGCATGACCGCCCTGCTGCTCTCCCCCGGCACGGGAGTATGTAAGCCCGCCTTTGGCGTGGCGGCGCGGTGCCAGCAGACGGTGGCGGCAGGTGACTAAGCTGCCCAGGCCGTTCCCCCAGCATCTCCCTTTTACCCTGCGATACGGGTGTTTGCGGT